>CAVXDS010000005.1:0-88417 GCA_963760665.1 uncultured Actinomycetes bacterium | reverse complement strand
CGCTCGAAGGCCGCGGCGGTCCCGTGGACGGCGCGCCCGTCCAACTCTGCGATTACCCGCGCCCGGCGCCAGAGGCAGTCCACCTCCACGAATCCGCCGCGCAGGGCGATGGGAGCGTTCAGCTCGGGCTGAGGCAAGCGGCGCTGGGAGAGGAACCGCAGGAAGCGCTCCTCAAGCTCGCTCCTGGTAAGCGTGGTCCCGAGGGCGCCGGCGGCGAGGATCGAGCGGATCGCAGCGGTACCCCGTCGCCGTGGGTAGCGGGCAAGTAGGGCAGGGAGTGAGAGGGGGTCGGTGTGGCGCCGTGACCTCGGCCTCGTTGATGGCCCGCTCGATTCCGCGGTGATCGAGAACGGTCGCCAAGTCCAACAGCGTCCGCGGGACCGTGGTCACCGGAATGGCAGCGAGGGAGGTGACTTCATCGGCCGGGAGGTCGGTCACGTGCCACGTGATTCCCGGTCGTTGCCGTCTGGAGCTCGACGTCGTGACGTCCACCTCGCCGGCCCGACCCGCGCACCCAGCCCCCACAATGCCGGCCGCCGAGCGATGAGTCAGCACCGCACCGGGCCCGGCGGCGAAAACGGCCGCCATCCATTGCGCCTCGGGTGAGAGCAGGCGATGGCCGACGGCATAGACGCCCCGGTAAAGGCAGTAAAGGCGGCCGATGCGAATGCGGTGGGCCACGGCCTCGCGGCTCAACCTCATCCCAGGAGCTGTCGGCGCGCCACCACACCGTGCTGGCGCTCGGCGAGCCGGCCGATCAAAGGACATCGGGACGCCCTGGCGGGTTCCCAACGTGTATGGGACGTTCAAAGTCATAAGCGTGGGCCACGCGCTCGAGGATGCCTGCCTTTATTGCCCACGTGGTGCGCGGAGGCGTCACGACACTACGTGCCGAACGGCGCGCGAATCGGTGCCGACGGCCGAGCGGGTGTCGCGGCGGCTTGGGTTGGAGCGAACAGGACGGCGGCCGAGCTCAGACGGTCAGCCCAGCTTCGGGCTCCGCCACGGCTCGGCGAGCCTGGCGGCAAGCCGGTCCGCCAGACCGTCGGCGGGGACCCGCGTCTGCTCGAGGCTGTCGCGGTCGCGCAGCGTCACGGTGCCGTCCTCCATCGTCTGGCCGTCGACGGTGATTCCCCAGGGGGTGCCGATCTCGTCCTGGCGGCGGTAGCGGCGTCCGATCGAGCCGCTCTCGTCGTAAACGGCGCGGAACCTCGTGGCGGATCTTTCGTCAGATCTTCGGGCCTCGTCGGGCATCCCCGCCTTCGAGACCAGCGGAAGCACCGCCGCCTTCACCGGCGCGAGTTGCGGGTGGAGGTGGAGCACGCATTCCGCCTGCGCCCCTCGACCTCCACCGTGTCGTAGGATCGACAAAGAACGCCATGAACGAGCGACCCACGCCGATCGACGTCTCGATCACGAACGGCACGTAGGCCTCTCCCTTCGTCTGCTCGACGTACTCGAGCTTCTCGCCGGAGAACTCGGCGTGGCGTGAGAGGTCGTAGTCGCCGCGGTTGGCGATCCCCTCCAGCTCGGACCAGCCCATCGGGAACAGGTACTCGACGTCCGAGGTCGCCGAGGAGTAGTGCGACAGCTCGTCCGGCCCGTGCTTGCGCAGCTGCAGGTGGTCGGGCCGGATCCCAAGGTCGGTGTGCCAGCGCATCCTGTCCTCCATCCACCGCCGGTGCCAGTGATCGGCCTCGTCGGGCGGGACGAAGTACTCGATTTCCATCATCTCGAACTCGCGGGTCCGGAAGATGAAGTTGCCGGGAGTGATCTCGTTGCGGAACGCCTTCCCGATCTGGGCGATCCCGAAGGGCGGCTTCTTGCGCGCGAACTGGAGGACGTTCTTGAAGTTGACGAAGATCCCCTGCGCCGTCTCCGGCCGCAGGAACACCCTGGCGGCGTCGTCGCGGACCGGGCCCATGAACGTCTCGAACATCAGGTTGAACTGGCGCGGCTCGGTCAGATCGCACTCGTCGTGCTCGCCCGGGTGAACGGACGGCTTTCGCCCGCACCGGGCGTCCTCGAGCTTGTCGGCGCGGAAGCGGAGCTTGCAGGTCCGGCAATCGACCATCGGGTCGGTGAAGCCCTCCAGGTGGCCCGAGGCCTCCCAGGTGCGGGGATGCATGAGGATCGCCGCGTCGAGGGCCACCATGTCGTCCCGTTCCTGCAGCACGGCTCGCCACCACTCTCCCTTGACGTTGTTCTTGAGCAGGACGCCGTAGTGCCCGTAGTCATAGGTGGAGCCGAGCCCCCCGTAGATCTCCGACGACTGGAAGACGAAGCCGCGCCGCTTGCACAGGGCGACGACCTCGTCCAGGGTCACCTCGGCGGGGCCCTTCGCGCTTGGCTGCTCGGCGGTGCCTGTCATCGGTTCGGCGCAGGCTAAACGACGTAGGGCGCCGGGCCATACGTAGTAGGCCTCGCAACCTTTTCCAGCCGAAACGCGATTCACCATACGAACCCGATACGCAGGAGCCGATCAATGCACAACCTGGTGACAGCCCCGTTACGAGTGAGCAGGCACCTGGCGATCTGGATCGTCTGGCAGTCGACCGGCGTCACGCTGGTGGCGCCACGAAAGCCGAACTAGGCCCGAGCCATCCGGTCCGGGCGCCCGTCGCTTCGGCGCGGGACTACGTCAGCTGCATCCGTGAACGGTGGCGCTCACCTTGCTGGTCCGGGTGGCGCCGTTCCAGCCCGTGAAGGTGACGGGGAAGAGCGGCTTCGGCGGTGAGCACAGGTTCCCGCCGTTGATCAGCAGGCCCCCGGCCTTGAAACGCAGGGTGAAGTTGGAGATGGGGATGTCCGGAAGGCCGTTGAACTGCTGTCCGACGCCGGCCGGAAGGAACACGAACGAGCCGAAGAGCTGAAGGGCGAGCGGGCCGTGCAGGTCGACCCCCAGCCGGGGCAGATCCGCGGGCCCGGCACCGGCGACGATCACTACCAGGCCCGTCTCGGGCGCGGGCAGGAACGGCGAGATCGCGGACGCCGAACCGATGATCGATTTGGCAGGGCACCCCGACGCGTTGGAGTTGAACTTGGCGACGGGACACGGATTCGACAGCGGCGCGATGTCGGGATTGAGGATCTGCGGCAGGAGCACCTGCGCGTTCTTCAGACCTGCCTCGCCCTCGTCCTGCAGGATCCTGGTGGTCACCGGCGGCTTGGCGAGCGGCTGCGTGTGGCCACCCGATCCCACGTCGGCCGTGAACGTCGGCGAGAACGGCAGCGCGGCGCAGTTCGTCGACGTGAACGTGGCCTGCCCGGTGGCCTTCTGGTTCGGGTGCGCGTACGAGTCCGCCGTGAACTTGGTGGTCTTGACGCCGCAGGAGGTGGGGTTTCGCATGAACCCCTTGCCGCCGACGATCCCGCTCAGGTGGATGTCGATCGACGTGATGTCGATCGGAACGCTCACCGCCCCGTTGACGGCATGGGCCACGTTGGGAACGTTTGTGAGCACGGTGTCCAGGCCGAAGTCGCTCTTGCGCAACTTCACGTCGGACAGCTGCGTGATCTTCGACAGGAGCGGCAGCGGATCGGACCCGGTCGGCCTCAGCACGATCCCGAAGCGCGCCGGCTGCCCGGCGGCCGCTTCGACGTTGTAGAGCGATCCGTTGACGGTCAGCGGCACTGACAGGAGGGGAATCGGGTGCGCTGTGGCCCCTGTCGTGACCGTGCCGACCTGGCTGGCGCTCGGGCAGGCGTCACTCTGAAGCTGGGTGACCGTGCAGAGGGGCGTGGCGGTGGGGTCTCCGACCAGGCCCGGCGGCAGGCTGACCGTCAGGTCCTTGACGTCGTCCCCGGGGGACGTGAACCCGATGTGGATGTTGACGTCGCTGTGCGTCCCGGCGTTCGCGTTCGTGGGCGCCGCCGAAAGGCCCTGAAAGCCGAGCGCCGCATGGGCGGTTGGAGCAAGAGCCAGGGATGTAACAGCGACCGCGCCGCATGTCCACATCCGGCGAAAGGCACCCTGCGCACGACCCATCACTCGACCTCCTCGTCCGATGACCTTCTGCCGGGACCCTACTTCCCGCACGACCATCACTTTATGCAAAGGACACGGTTTGCTCAAGGAAGAACCACGCTTTGCTCAGGAGGAAGCCCGGGACTCTGGGTTCTTCTGGCCCCGGAGGAAGTACGACTCCGAGGAGCACATGCGCGAGACCGCAGCTGCTGTCCACGCTGCCGTGGGGACGGCTCGGCGACTAGGCGTCTGCGGGCTCGGGCCGTGCCGGCGCCCGGAACAGGCAGGTAGGGGTGGCCGGCGGTGGGTCAGGCCGCACCGGCATCCGAAAACAGGCAAGTAGGGGAGCCCGGCTGCGGGCTCGCGCCGCATCGGCGCCCGGAACACGGAGCTAGAGGCGGCCGGCCGCCTTCCCCGGACGTGGTTGCCTTGATTCATCTATGTGATGTACGAGGGCAACCACGTCGGTGCGGGCCGCCCTACTTGCCTCGAAACGCATGCGGTTTCGTGCGTTATCGAGACACGATCCGCGCGGAGGCGCGGCTAAAGAGGCTTGCGATCCGGCTCGGCGGAGCCGCCCGGCATGCGCGATCTCGCGCGTTCCTGCGCTCCTCCCAGCCCGCTCGCGTCCCCGGCAATCCCGCGAAGCGCCCCCGGCACTCGCTGCGAATGGAGTGCCGAGTGGCGCCGCGGGGCGGCTGCGATAATCGGCTCACGATGCCGATCTACGAGTACCGCTGCCCCAACGGGCACCAGTTCGAGGTCTTCCAGGCGATCGCGGACCCGCCCGTGACCGCGTGTCAGGAGTGCGGCGAGCCGGTCGAGCGGGTCTTCCACCCGATCGCCGTCCACTTCAAGGGCTCGGGCTTCTACACCACCGACTACGCGCGCAAGGGCGCGCCAAGGCCTCCGCGGACGGCGACTCGGACTCCAAGGACTCGAAGGAGTCGAAGGAGCTCGAAGGAGTCGAAGGACTCCAAGCCGGACAAGAAACCGGCCACCACCTCCTCGAAGAAAGACGACTGAGGGGTAGCCCTCGCGCGGGGGCTTGGTGGCGAGAAAGTGGCGGATACCGCCACTTTCTCGCCAACTCGGCGGCGCACGCCGTCGCGACTAGCTGGGCGGGGAGCAGGCCGGCTTGTGGGGCGGGTCGTCGCCCAGGAACTCCTTCACGGCTCGCTGGCACTCGTCCTTCGGGAATGATCAGATTGCCGGCGGCGGTGGTCGATGCCGGCTTCAGGACGTCGGTGCCGCCACCCCCGCCGATCGCCGCCGCGAACACGAGCTGCGGCATCGTCCACGCGCCCATGCTCGACTCCATCGCCTTCGGCGCGTTCCAGCCGATGAACGGGCCCTTGATGAAGTTGTAGGGCAGGCGCAGCGGGTCTGGTGAGCCGGTCCCTGATCCCGTCCAGGATCAGCTGCTGGAACTCGGTTCGCTCGATGTCGGTGCCGGTGAACTGGCCGGAGCCGCAGGTGTTCTCGCGGGTGCGTGCGAGAGTGATCGCCTGGAAGCCGTTCAGCGTGTGCTCGCCCTTTGACAGCTTCAGGTTGAAGGCCCCGCCCGAGACGGTCGAGCAGACCTTGGTGGGCAGGTCCACCGTGACGCCACCGATCGTGTCGATGAACTTGCGAAAGCCGTCGAAGTCGATGATCGCCACCTGGTCGATGTTGGTGCCGAGGAAGTTGTGCGACCGTCCGGATGGTCAGCTTCGCGCCGCCGAGGGCGTAGGCGGAGTTGATCTTGTTCTCAGGATGCCCCGGGATGTTGGCCAGCGTGTCGCGCGGGATGGACAGCTTCCTGAACGCGCCGCCGCCCGCCCGGATCAGCATGATCGTGTCGGACCGGTAGGGGGTGCAATGGGACGGTGGCGCCTTGCCGCTCCCGGCCGCCTTCAGGCAGCTCTTCGACGCCGCCTCGTCCGGGCCGGCGAACTGGCCTGAGCGGATGTCCGTGCCGAGGACGAGGATCGTCTGCGGGCTGACCGCCAGGAACGGGTTGCCGTGGAGGGTGTTGCCCATGTCTGACAGCTTCCACTTCTGGATCTGGGACGAGAGTGCGAAGGCGAGGAAGCTGAGCACGATCCAGGCGAGTGCCGCGATCCCCACCCACTTCAGGGCTCGGCGCCACGGCGGTCGCACCGCCGGCTCCCTCGTTGGGCGCCGGGCCGGGCGGGGCGCCCTTGTCGCCCTTGTCGCCCTTGCCGCCACCCGCTCGCGCAGCTTGGAGAGGTCTGGCGACCGCAGGCGGCTCAGCAGGCCGGGGCGCGACCGGTAGACCTTGTAATCCGGCGGCTCGGGAGCGGCCCTGCTCCCCGCCGGATCCGCCCTGGTCCCCGCCGGCGCTCACCGTTGTGGGCCCAGCGCAGCCGGCAGGCGACGCTGGGCTCGCGGCTGGGACCACTCTGCAGGCATGAGCGGGTAATACTGCCGCATGGTCCAGATCCCTCCTGCGCGGGACGTCGTGCCCACCCGGAAGCTCTTCGGTTGAGCACCGTCGAGGCCATCGGCGTCGACCTGGGCGGGACGAAGATGTTGGTGGGTGTGGTGGACTCCGAGCGCCGAATCGTCTATCGCTCCACGGCACCCAGCCATGGCCTGCGCCAGGACGAGCTGCTCGAGACGCTCGAGCGCGAGCTGCGCGTGGCGCGGCAGGCGCGCCCCGACGTGGTGGCGGCCGGGCTGGGCATTCCGTGCACGATCGATCGCCGGCGTGGCGTGGCGATCGTCGCCGTCAACCTGGAGATCGCCGACGTGCCGGTCCGGGACTTGATGACGGAGCGACTCGGCCTCCCGGTGTTCGTCGACAACGACGCCAACGTCGCGATCCTGGCCGAGCACCGCTTCGGCGCCGCCCGCGGCGCACGGAACGCCGTCATGCTCACGATCGGCACCGGGATTGGCGGCGGCCTGATCATCGACGGGCAGCTCTACCGTGGCTCGACCGGCGCGGGCGCGGAGCTGGGCCATACGGTCATCGAGGCCGATGGTCCGCCCTGTCAGGGCAACTGTCCGAACCGCGGCTGCGTTGAGGCGCTCGCTTCCGGCACCGCGATCGCCCGCGAGGGGCTCGCGGCGGCCGAGGACGCCCCAGGCTCGGCGCTCGGGCGGGCCCTGGCGGACGGCGACGAGCTGGACGGCAAGGAGGTCACCGACGCGGCGCTGGCGGGGGACGAGACGGCGCGAGGGGTGCTCGATCTGATCGGAAGGCGGCTTGGAGTTGCGTTCTCGAGCTTCGCGAACATCTTCGACCCGGACGTGATCGTGATCGGTGGCGGCGCGAGCAGGGCGGGGGAGCTCCTGGCCGGGCCGGCTCGCGAGGAGCTCGCCTCCCGCGCCCTGCCGCCAATGAGCGGAACGCCGGTGGTGACCGCGGAGCTGGGACCGGACGCCGGACTGATCGGCGCCGCGACCATGGCGCTGGTGGAGCTGGATGGAAAGGAGGGCTAGATGGCAGGCCGGCTGACCGTCTGCCCCACCCCGATCGGGAACCTCGAGGATCTCAGTCCTCGCGCCCGTCGGGCGCTGGGCGACGCCGACCTGGTGGCCTGCGAGGACACCCGCCGCACGGGGCTGCTGTTCGAGCGGCTCGACATCCCCCGCCCTCGCCTCGTCTCCAACCACGAGGGAAACGAGGCAGAGCGGGCAGTCCAGATCGCGCAGCAGATCGAACGCGGGGCCAGGGTCGTGCTGGTCTCAGACGCCGGGACGCCGGCGATCTCCGACCCGGGCTACCGGCTGATCCGCACCTGCATCGAGCGCGATCTCGAGGTCGAGGTGCTGCCGGGTCCCTCGGCGGTGACGACCGCGTTGGTCGCCTCCGGGCTCCCCCCCGATCGCTGGCGGTTCGAGGGGTTCCTCCCCCGCCGCGCCGGCGAGCTCGAGCGGGTGCTGCACTCGGCCGAGACGGTGGTCGCCTTCGAGTCGCCGCGGCGGCTGCCCGCCTCGCTGGCGGCGCTCGCGTCGCTGGCGCCCAACCGCCCTGCCGCGGTCTGCCGGGAGCTGACCAAGCTCCACGAGGAGGTCGCGCGCGGCACCCTCAGCGAGCTGGCGCGGCGGTTCCGCGACGAGGTCAAGGGCGAGATCGTGGTGGTCGTGGCGCCGGCCGCCTCCAGTCCCACCGGCCCCGACATCGCCTTCGCGGTCGATGCGCTGCGACGCCTGGTGCAGTCGGGAGCCCGCCCCCGCGCCGCGGCTGCCGTAGTCGCCGCCCTCACCGGCACCAGGGCCAACGACCTCTACCGCGGGCTGACCGGCCGGGAGCCGCGCGAGTAGGGAAATCGGGTCGGCGGCACCCATCTGAACGGTTATCGGCCTGCTCGCGGGCGCGGAGGGATAGGATTCCCTCCGAGGAGAAGTCGTGCCGGGGTGTAGCTGCCGCGGCCCGGAAGAAAGGACGACTCCCGCGTGGACGAGCAGGAGCGCTCGCGTGGTTGACAGAGGAGGGGGCACAGGGCCCCGGACAGGTGACACCTGAACGGCAACCCGTGACTTCGGGGCGCAGATCGTGGCTTCCCCGAGTCGCTCACCGTCGGGGCCCTCCTGGTGGGGTTCGTACTCGTGCTCGTGGTCCTGTTCGGAGGCAGCTCCGGCCACAAGTACCACCTCCTGTTCGAGAACGGCGGACAGCTCGTCAGCGGCAACCAGGTGCTGGTCGCCGGCCAGCCGATCGGCACGGTCGACGACGTCACCCTGACCAACGACGCGCAGGTCGACGTGACGATCTCGGTGGACGAGCCGCTGCACGAGGGGACCACGGCCGTGATCCGCGCCACGTCGCTGTCGGGGATCGCCAACCGCTACGTGTCGATCGCGCCGGGGCCCAACAACGCCCCGGAGCTCGTCCAACGGGGCGACCCTCGCCGGCGACAAGACCACCTCGCCCGGTCGACCTCGACCAGCTCTTCGACACCTTCAACCCCCGCACCCGCGTCGGGCTGCGGAACTTCATCCAGGGCAACGCCGCGATCTACAACGGCCACACCTCCGGCGCGCGCAGCACCTACAAGTACCTCGCGCCCTCGCTGGGGGCGACTCAACGCCTGTTCGCCGAGCTGACGCAGGACCGTCACGCGCTCAGCCAGTTCCTCGTCCAGGGGTCACAGGCGCTCGGAGCGATCGGCCAGCGCCGCAACGATCTCTCGGCGCTGACCGCGAACGCGAACCAGGCGCTGGGCGCGATCGCGAGCCAGAACAACGCGCTCGACCGCTCCCTGGTGGCCTTCCCTCCGGCGCTTCGCCAGGCGAACACCACCTTCGTCAACCTGCGTGCGGCCCTCGACGACCTGACCCCGGTCGTCAACGACTTCAAGCCTGCGACCAAGGACCTGGCCCCGTTCCTGCGCAAGCTGCGCCCGGTCGCGCAGCGATCGGTCCCCACCCTCCACTCGCTGCGACTGGCGATCACCCGCCCGGGGAAGCACAACGATGTGACCGACTCGCTGCGCGAGCTGCCGCGGGTCGAGCGCTCCGCAGGCAACGCACCTTCCGCAGGCGGTCGAAGGGCTGAACGCGTCCCAGCCCTTCATCGAGTTCGCCCGGCCATACATGCCGGACCTGATGGGCTTCCTCTCCAAGTTCGGCGAGGTCACCTCGTTCTACGACGCCAACGGCCACTACGCGCGGGTCTCCACGGCCCAGGCCAACATCTTCCACTACTGCGCGCCGGGCGACACGAACGCCGTGTGCACCGGCGGAGGCGGTCCCTACACGACTGGACAGCTGGCGCCGATCCCGCCCAGCCAGCAGTTCGATGATCTGACGTTCGGGACCTTCACCCGCTGCCCGGGCGGCGCCACCCAGCCTATTGCCGGCTCCAACCCGTTCACCGACGACGGCAACCTCCTCACGGGCCCACTCGCGCCCAACCCGAAGTGCGACACCTCCGACGTGCCTCCAGGCCCATGAGAAGGATCCTCGCCATACTCGCGCTCCTGGCGGCCGCCACGCTCGTCTTCTTCGGCCAGGCGGCAGGCGGGTCGGGCGGCGACTACGAGGTCCGGGCGATCTTCGACAACGGCGACTTCGTCGTCCCGGGCGAGGCGGTGCGGATCGCCGGCGCCAACGTCGGATCGGTGGCGTCGGTGGACGTGACGATGCCCGGCGAGCCGGTGGATAAGGACGGCAATGCGGAGCCGGGCAAGGCAGTCGTGGTGTTGTCGATCACCGACTCCGGTTTTCAGGACTTTCGCGACGATGCCTCCTGCCTGATTCGTCCGCAATCGCTTCTCGGCGAGAAGTACATCGACTGCGAGCCCACCCAGCCACGGCCGTCCGGGTCGCCGCTGCCACCCCCGTTGAAGGTGATCCCCGATGGCGAGCCGGGCGCCGGCGAGCGCTTCCTGCCGCTCGAGAACAACGGCCAGGCGGTCGACCTCGATCTGATCAACAACATCACGCGGGAGTCATACGTCGACCGCTTCCGGCTGATCCTCAACGACCTCGGCGCCGGGCTGGCGGCTCGGGGCAAGGATCTCGCAGGACGATCATCGTGCGTGCCGACCCGGCCCTGCGGGAGACCGACCGGGTGCTCGCCGAGCTGGCTCGCCAGAACCGCACGCTGGCCAAGCTCGCCGTCAACGGAGACACCGATCTGGCTCCGCTCGCCCGCGAGCGCCAGCACCTGTCGGGGTTCATCAACAACGCGAACACGGCCGCGGAAGCGACCGCCGAGCGCAGCCAGGACCTCGAGGCCGGGTTCCAGAAGTTCCCCCGCGCGCTGCACGAGCTCCGCCTGACGATGGCCAAGCTGCGCGGCTTCTCCGACCAGGCAACCCCGGTGCTGTCGGAGCTCCGCGCCGGCGCGCCCGCCATCACCCGCGCGACCAAGGCACTCGGCCCGTTCGCGCACGCAGCGACGCCGTCGCTGATCACCCTGGGCACGGCGTCCGCGGAGAGCAAGCAGCCGATCGCCAACTCCGACCCGATGCTGATCAAGATCCGGGACCTGGCGAAGAAGTCGGCGCCGGGCGCCAAGGTCCTCGACACCCTCCTCAAGAGCTTCCGCAAGACCGGCTTCTACAAGCAGCTGACGAAGTTCCTCTTCTTCACGACCGGCGGGATCAACGGCTACGACCAGTTCGGCCACTTCCTCCGCGCCGCGCTGCTGAGCGACCAGATCTGCACGATCCTGAGCCCAGAGATGCAGGAAGGCATTTGCGATGCGCATTTCTTCAACCAGAATGCGGGGCAGGCGAAGGCCCAGGCGCAAACGGCGCTCCCGAAGGCCGAGGCCAAGCAGATGATGGCGCTCACGAGTTTCGCCAAGTCGCATCCGGCGGCCTACAGGAAGGTCCTGGACACGGCTTCAGGCTCAGGCGGGTGCGGCCCAGTCGTCATCCGGGAACCAGGTCGGAAGTGCGCTACAGGCAGCGGGCCTGCCGCTCGACGCACAGGGTGATTCCGCGGGTGGCAGCCCGCAGGCCGAGAGCGGCGGGACAGCGGATCCATCGGAGCCACGTGCCGTCGATGAGCGCGGCCCGCACCCTGCTGGACACCGTGATCGGGCGGCCGCAGTCCTCGGGCGGAGGGGGGAGCCCGTGACCCGCCGCGGTGCAGGCGCCCTCGCTGCCAGCCCGACGATGGTGGGCGCGGTCACGACCCTGATCGTGATCCTGGCCGTCTTCCTCGCCTACAACGCCAACAACGGCCTGCCGTTCGTGCCCACCTACAGGCTCTCCGTCGAGGTGCCGAACGCCGCAACACGCTCGTCCGCAGCAACGACGTGAGGATCGGCGGGGTCCGGGTGGGCTTCGTCGATTCGATCGAGCCGATCCAGGACCCGAAGACCGGGGCCGTGCACGCGAAGGTCGACCTGAAGCTCGACAAGAACGTCGATCCGCTGCCGCGGGACTCCACCGTGATCGTGCGCTCGCGCTCGGCCCTCGGCCTCAAGTACCTGGAGATCGACAAGGGCACCTCGAACAAGGGATATCCGGAGGGCGCGGTCCTGCCGCTCAAGGCCGCTCATCCGAAGCCGGTCGAGATCGATCAGGTCCTGAACACGTTCGACGAGCCGACGCGACGGGCGATCCGAGGGAACCTGGTGGGGTTCAGCGACGCGCTGGCCGGCCGGGGCCCCGACCTGAACGCCGCCCTCGGCGAGCTCCGCCCGCTTCTTGACCGCCTCGAGCCGGTCGCGCGGACCCTCGCGGCACCGAGCACGGGGCTCGAACGGTTCGTCCGCGCTCTGTCGGCCACGGCGGCCGAGGTGGCGCCGGTCGCCGAGACCCAGGCCCAGATGTTCGTCTCACTGGACACGACGTTCGGCGCCCTCGCGTCGGTGGCGCGCCCCTTCATCCAGCAGA
Source organism: uncultured Actinomycetes bacterium (assembly GCA_963760665.1). Lineage (GTDB taxonomy): Bacteria > Actinomycetota > Thermoleophilia > Solirubrobacterales > 70-9 > AC-56. Next base: position 76,144 of record CAVXDS010000005.1, on the reverse strand, counting down.
CGATCTCCGAGACCCCGCCCACGCTCGACACCCTGGTCCGGACCTCACCGCCGATCAGGACCTTCCTCGGCCACAGCGCCACGCTGTTCGCCGACCTTCGGCCGGGGGTGCGCGCCCTGAGCGAGAACTCGCCGACGATCGCTTCGGCGCTCGAGACCGGCGCCAAGGTCCTGCCCGACACCCCGCAGCTCAATGCCCAGCTCGCGCCCACCGCCCGGACGCTCGAGGCGTTCTCCCTGGACCCGAACGTGAACGGCGGCGTCACACGCTCAACCAAGTTCTTCAGCCTCCTGACCCCGACGCTCAAGTTCGTGACCCCGGCGCAGTCGGTGTGCAACTACGCGACGCTCTTGACCCGCAACGCCTCAGTCGCTCTTGAGCATCGGCGACGGGGTCGGCACCTCGCAGCGGTTCCTCGTGGTGTCGGGTGGGCAGATCGATTCCTTCGTCGGGGTCAACGCGCCGAACAGCGAGAACGGTCCCTCATCGGCGCCTGCGAATAGCTCACCCACGGTCGACTCCAACAACTTCCTCCACGCCAACCCGTACCCGTACACGGCCTCGCCCGGGCAGCCCCACGTGTGCGCGGCAGGCAACGAGAAGTACATTCAGAATCAGGTCGTGGTCGGGAACCCGCCCCTGCTGGGGACGGGGACCGGGGGAAACGGCTGATGAGCCTGCTGCGTCGAAAGCCGACGGGCCCCGTGAAGCGAAACCCGACCGACGCGGTGCCCGACGAGCGGATCTTCGGGCGTCACTACCGTGGTCCCAGCCCGGCGAAGATCGGCCTCGCGGTGGCGATCCTGGCCTCGCTGATCCTCTATCTGACGTTCACCAAGCAGTTCACCAAGCACCTTCCCTTCACCAGCCGCGGCTACGAGTTGCACGCCACCTTCCGAAACGCGACCACGCTGAAGCCCAACTCGCCGGTGCGGATCGCCGGCGTCAACGTAGGGTCGGTGATCTCCGTCAAGCCCGAGGGCAACATGGCGGAGGCCACGTTCACCGTCACCGACGAGGGCCTGCCGATCCACAAGGACGTCACGGTCACCCTCCGCCCGCGGCTGTTCCTCGAGGGCAACTTCTTCCTCGACGTCCAGCCGGGCAGCCCGAGCGCTCCGGACCTGTCCAGCGGCGCGACCATCCCGGTGACCCAGACCCAGACGGCGGTGCAGATCGATCAGGTCCTGACCGCGCTCCAGTCGAACACGAGGCAAGACCTGAGGCGTGCCCTGATCGGGTACGGAAAGGCGGTCAACCAGGCGCCCACTGCCGCCCAGGACGCCACCCAGGATCCGGATGTCCAGGGGCTGACGGGCGGAGAGGCGATCAACCAGTCCTTCCGCTACGGCGGTAAGGCGGGTCGGACGACTGCGATCGTGAACCAGGCGCTGCTGGGCCAGCATCCACACGACCTCTCGGCATTGGTCCGTGCCCAGCGCGACCTGTTCGCCCAGCTCGCCTCGACCGACGGGTCGCTCAGCGATCTGATCACGAACTTCAACACCACGACGGGCGCACTGGCCGCCGAGTCCGCCAACCTCTCCGCCTCGATCCGGGAGCTCGCGCCCACGCTGGAGGTGGCGCGCCCGTCGCTGGCCCACCTGAACGACGCCCTCCCTCCGTTCCGAGCCCTGGCTCGCGCGTCGGTCCCGGGCATCCAGGAGCTGCCGGCGACGATCCGCGCCGGCTCACCGTGGCTCGTGCAGACCGCCAAGCTCCTCGGCCCGAACGAGCTGGGCGGTGCGGCGAAGGAGCTCGCGAGGCCGCCGCCCCCGGGCTCGCCAACGTGACCCACAAGTCGCTGAAGCTCTTCCCGCAGCTCGGCCAGGCCAGCAAATGCGTATCCCAGAACCTCATCCCGACCGGAGACACCATCGTCGACGACGCGGGGGGCGCCTACCCGTTCAGCACCGGCCAGCCGAACTACCGGGAGTTCTTCTACGGCGCCGCCCAACTTGCGGGCGAGAGCCAGAGCTTCGACGGCAACGGCCCCTTCGTCCGCTTCCAGACGGGCGGTGGCCCGACGCTCGTGTCGATGCCCAACCCCTCGGACACGTTCCAGGCCCATTCACTCTGGGCGCACAACATCTCGCCGCCGCTGGCCACCCGCCCGCGGCTTCCGGCCGGTGGCCTGCCGCCGTTCCGGATGGACGTTCCGTGCTACACGCAGCCGAAGCCTGACATCAACGGCCCCGCCGCCGCGCTGGGGCCGCCCACCCCGAAGGCGGTCCCGTGAAACGAGCGATCCGCGAGCATCTGCGCGACTTCGTGGCGATCGCAGTCCTGGTCGTCCTGGGGCTGGTCACGACGGGGGTGATCCTTGCCCAGCAGCAGCAGAGCTTCCCGTCCTGGGTCCCAATCCTGGGTCAGGACCACTTCGAGCTCAAGGCCGAGTTCTCCAGCGCCCAGGCGGTGACGCCGGGACAGGGGCAGCAGATAACCATCGGCGGGATCAAGGTCGGCACCGTGTCCAGCGTGAACCTGGAGAGCGGCCGCGCGGTGGTCACGATGGAGGTGGACAACAAGTACGCCGCGCTCATCCACCCCGACGCCACTCTGCTGCTGCGGCCGCGCACCGGGCTGCAGGACATGACGATCGAGATCGATCCGGGCACCGCCGGCCAGCCGGTGAAGGAGGGGACGACGCTGCCTCTCGCCAACTCCCAGCCGAACGTACAGCCCGACCAGATCCTCGCCTCGCTCGATGGGGACACCCAGGGCTTCCTCAGGCTCCTGCTCCAGGCCGCCGGCAAGGGACTGGCGCACAACGGGCCCAAGCTCGCGGCCGGCCTGAAGCGCTTCCAGCCCACGGCACGCGACCTCGCCAAGCTCAACGGCGCGCTCGCCAAGCGCCACCGCTTGATCGCCCGCGCGATCACGAACTTCGGCCTCGTGAGCGAGGAGCTGGGTCGCAACGACACGCAGCTCGCCGGGTTCGTCCGCAACTCCAACGACGTCATGGCGTCGTTCGCACGCCAGGAGGCCTCGCTCCGGGCCCTGCTCCGTGAGCTTCCCGGAACGCTGCGCGAGACCCGCAGGCGCGCTGGCGAGCGGGAACCGGTTCGCGCTCCAACTCGGGCCGGCGTCGCGGCGGCTGATTCCGGCCGCCGAAGCACTGGGTCCCGCCCTGCGCCAGACCAGGCCGCTGTTCCGCAAGACGGTCGGCCCGATTCAACACGAGATCCGGCCCTTCACACGGGTCGTGCAGAAGCCGCTCAAGCACCTGAAGCAGGCCTCGAAGCCGCTCGCGAAGACCACCACCGGTCTCACCAAGTCCTTCCGCGAGCTCAACCTCTTCTTCAACGCGCTCGCCTACAACCCGCCCGGGACGGCTCAGGAGGGCTACCTGTTCTGGCTCGCCTGGCTGAACCACGACACGAACTCCCTCTTCTTCACGCAGGACAGCGGGGGGCCGTTGCGGCATGGCCTGGTCCTGGAGTCGTGTGCGACCTCGATCGGCGCCGACGCGGTGACCCTCTTCAACGCGGACCTGCGGACGCTCTCGCAGCTCAGCGGGGTGCCGACCACCGACGAGATCACGGCCGCCGGAGGCTGCGACAACTAATGGAGACGCGTCCACCCACGATCACTCGCATCCTGGTGGCGATCGGCTTCGCACTCTCGTGCTTCGCCCTGGCCCTGTTCCTGTGGATCGCCTTCGGCGGCCCCCTGCCGCTGAAGGCCCAGGGGCTACCGGTTCACGGTCCCATTCAACGAGGCGACTCAGGTCGCGGTGCAGTCGGACGTGCGGATCTCCGGCGTCTCCGTGGGCAAGGTGAAGTCGATAGACCTGGGCGACAATGGGCTCGCCGACGCTTCCATCGAGCTCGACAGCCGCTATGCGCCGATTCCCGCCGACACGCGGGCGATCCTGCGCCAAAAGACCCTCCTCGGGGAGACCTACGTCGAGCTCACCCCGGGCGACCGGAACGGCCCCAGCCTCAAGGAGGGGGCCACGCTGCCGGAGGCCCAGGTCGCCGACTCGGTCCAACTCGACGAGATCTTCCGCACGTTCAACGCCCGTACTCGCCAGGATTTCAAGGTCTGGATGCAGGGGGCGGCCGGGGCCCTGCGCGGGCGCGGAGCGGACTTCTCGGCCGCGATCGCCGAGCTCGAGCCGTTCGCCGCGCAGACAAACCGCCTGCTGCGCGTGCTCGACAGCCAGCGTCCAGCCGTCCAGCAGCTGATTCGGTCTGGCGGTGACGTGTTCCAAGCGCTCTCGGAGCGCCAGGGTCAGCTTCGTGGCCTGATCCAGAACTCCGCCACGGTGTTCGGGACCACCGCGCGCCGCAACCAGGATCTCGCGAACCTGTTCCAGATCCTGCCCACCTTCCAGCATGAGTCACGCCTCACGCTCACCCGGCTCGACAGCTTCGCACAGAACACCGACCCGCTCGTGCAGCAGCTGCGGCCCGCGGCGCGCCAGCTCAGCCCGACACTGGTCGCTGCCGGGAAGGCCGCGCCCGACCTCAAGGCGTTCCTAAACGGCCTACGGGGTGCCATCGATGCGGCGCCCACCGGCTTCCCGGCGCTTCGCCGGCTGCTAGCCGACGACCTCACGCCTCTCCTTGCCCGGTTGGGCGGCAACGTCGACGGCTTCAGCCCCTACCTGGCCCATCTCAACCCGATCGTCCAGGTGCTGAAGATGTACAAGCACGAGATCACGGCCTTCCTCGGCAACGCAGCCGCGGCGACGGAATTCGGTCTCCCGGCAAGCGAGGCGGGCGGTAAGTCGGTGAAGATGTTGCGGACGGCCAGCCCGCTGAACCCGGAGAGCCTCGCCTCGTTCCCGGGCCGGGTGATCTCCAACCGCGCGAATCCCTACTTCAAGCCGGGCGGCTACAACAGGCTCAAGCAGGGGCTCGAGACCTTTGCCAACACGCCCTGCTCCGCCGGGATCAATGCAACGCTGCCGCCTGCGTCCCAGGTGGCCAGCGACCCCAACTTCATCCTCCACACGACCACCCTGGCCCCCGACCCCACGGACCTCTACAACCGGATCAAGTCCTACGCGCTCGGCGGCGTCTCCAGCACGGCCAACGTCCCGGCCCCGCCGTGCGTCAAGCAGGGCAAGCTCAAGTCGATCGGCAGGTTCCCTGAGTTCAGCAACTACCTGCATGTGCGCCGGGACCCCTAGCGCGGCCGGGGCGGCCGCGAGCGGGCCTCAACATTCACTGATAGACTTTTTTGATTCCCTGTCTGTCGGTCGATGACGGGATGACGGGAAAGACGGGAAGTGTCAGGCGCGGATCAGGAGAGAGCCGCGCTGTTCGCGCAGTCGCGCGACGACAACGTATTCGCGCATTCGCGCGACGACAAGGAGGAGAATCTATACATGCGTACCAAGAGACGAGTCGCATTCACACTCGCAACGGCAGCGGCTTTCGCCGTCGGCTTCATCGCCTTCGCGGCGAGCGCAGCCGCCGATCCGCCGGCCTGTAACCCGGGGACCTCGGTGACGGACAACAAGTCCTGCACCAACTTTCAGGTCCTGCCGAACAACCCGCACGCGGTGGCCAAGCCCGCGAGCCTGTTCGTGCACACGCACACGAACTACGCCCATCCGGGCAACAAGGCCCAGGGCGGGTTCGCCAAGACGGTGACGCTGTTGTTCGACAACGACTTCACGATCACCCCGGGGACGATCCCGACGTGCACCACGGCGCAGCTCAGCGGGAAGAACATCGCCCAGGCGTGGGCGACCTGCGGGCCCGGCGCCGGTGCGACGCATAACGCCTACCTGTCGCCGACGACCGCGGTCAGCGGACGCACATCAACCGCGCCGCCGTCGAACTTCCCCGGCTGCACGATGGTGTTCAGAGGCCCGAACTCGGGCGCCAATTCGACGGTCATCCTGTACTCGCGGGTGACCCTGGTTGCGAACGGGACCGCCAACTGCGGGGCCCCGGCGGCCAACACCCTGGGCAACACGACCGTCCTTTTGACTGGGACGATCGCGAACGCGGGCGTGGCTGGCTTCGGCAAGAAGCTGACCGTGCCCGGGATCGACGCGCTGCCGCTGCCGCTGGACGATTTCACGGCACTGCTCAAGCGCGGCACGTACTTCAAGGCGAAGTGCAGCGCCTCGCCTTGGAAGGTCCGCGGAACGTTCGCGTACAGCGGCACTGGCCAAGCGGCCGATGTCTCGAACCCGACCCAGGTGTGCAGCTAGCGCAACTGGATCTCTAGGCTCGAGCGATCGGGCTGAGAAGTAGCGAGAGGGGCGGCCGAGAGGCCGCCCCTCTCGTCGTTCCGGGGGCCGGGCCTGGCCTCTGATGGCGGGGAAACAGCGACCGGCCGGGGCTCATTCATCCAACGGGGAACCGGCGCACGGCCTTTGTTTGGCCGGCTAGATTTCCGGGTAGCTTCGGTTGGCCGGTCCGACGCCGGCTGGGTACAAGGAGAAGGGGTAGGCGAACGCCGCCCCCGGTACAAGGAGGAGGGGCCGGCGAACGCCGCCCCGTACACGAGGGGGCGAACGGCGCCCCGGTACAAGGAGGAGATTCCTCTATGCACACCAAGAGACGAGTCGCATTCACACTCGCAACGGCAGCGGCTTTCGCCGTTGGCTTCGTCGCGTTCGCGGCGAGCGCGGCGGCCGACCCGCCGGCCTGTAATCCGGGGACCTCGACGACGGACAACAAGTCCTGCGTCAACTTTCAGGTCCTGCCGAATCACTCGGCGACGAGCAATAGCCTGTTCGTGCACACGCACACGAACTATGCCCACCCGGGCAACAAGGCCCAGGGCGGGTTCGCGAAGACGGTGACGCTGCTGTTCAGTGACGACTTCGCGATCACGCCGGGGACGGTCCCGACGTGCACGACCGCGCAGCTCAGCGGAAAGAACATCTCCCAGGCGTGGAACACCTGCGGGCCAGGCGCGGTCGCGTCGCATAACGCCTACCTGTCGCCGGCGACTGCGGTCAGCGGAAAGACGTCAACCGCTCCGCCGTCGAACTTCCCCGGCTGCACGATGGTGTTCAGAGGCCCGAACTCGGGCGCTAACTCGACGGTCATCCTGTACTCGCGGGTGACCCTGGTTGCGAACGGGACGGCGAACTGCGCCAACCCGGCGACCAACACCCTGGGCAACACGACCGTCCTTTTGACTGGGACGATCGCGCCCGCCGGCGTGGCTGGCTTCGGCAAGAAGCTGACCGTGCCCGGGATCGACGCGCTGCCGTTGCCGCTGGACGATTTCACGGCAATCCTCAAGCGCGGCGGTTACTTCAAGGCGAACTCCTGCACCCCCTCGCCTTGGAAGGTCCGCGGCACGTTCGCGTACAGCGGCACCGGTCAGGCGACCGACACGTCGAACACGACCCAGGCGTGCACCTAGTAGCGCAACTGGATCTCTAGGCTCGAGCGATCGGGCCGAGAAGTAGCGAGAGGGGCGGCCGAGAGGCCGCCCCTCTCGTCGTTCCGGGGGCCGGGCCTGGCCCTTGTGCGGGGGGGGACTGCGACCGGCCGGGGCTCATTCATCCAACGGGGAACCGGCGCACGGCCTGGTGTTTGGCGGCTAGATTTCCGGGTAGCTTCGGGTGGCCGGTTCGACGCCGGCTGGGTACAAGGAGAAGGGGTAGGCGAACGCCGCCCCGGTACAAGGAGGAGTTCCTTTATGCGCACCAAGAGACGGGCGGCATTGGCTCTTGCTACGGCCGCAGCTGTTGGGGCGGGCCTGATCGCCTTCACGGGCAGCGCGTCCGCCCTTTCGTTCTGCACTCCGGCGGCTCCGAACCCGACGGCGGGCAATCAGTCCTGCGTCAACGGAGCGATCACGCCGAACACCGGCCTGGGCTCGACGTTCAAGAACGCGAGCCTGTTCACGCACGTTTCCACCAAGTACCTGCATCCCGGCAACAAGGCCCAGGGCGGGTTCGCGAAGACGGTGTCGGTGCTGTACGACGCCGATGGCAGGATCACCCCGGGGTCGATCCCAAAGTGCACGACCGCGCAGCTCAGCGGGAAGAACATCTCCCAGGCGTGGAACACCTGCGGGCCCGGCGCCGGTACGGCGCATAACGCCTACCTGTCGCCGACGACAGCGGTCAGCGGACGGGCATCAACCGCGCCGCCGTCGAACTTCAACGGCTGCGTGCTGGTGTTCAACGGCCCGACGGTGGGTGGTAACCCGTCGGTCATCCTCTACACGCGGATAACCCTGGTTGCCAACGGGACGGCCAACTGCAACAACCCGGCTGGCAACACCGGCGGCAACTCGACCGTCATCCTGCAGGGGACGGAGCCGCTCGCGGGCGTGCCCGGCTTCGGCAGGAAGCTCGTCACCGCGGGGATCGACGCGCTGCCGCTCCCCCTGGACGATTTCTACGCGACCATCAAGCGTGGGAACTACATCCAAGCGAAGTGCACCAGTGCGCCGTTGAACATCCGGGGCATATTCCAGTACAGCGGCACCGGTCAAGCGACGGACACGGCGAACTTCTCGCAGCCGTGCAACTAGCGCAATTGGATCTCTAGGCTCGAGCCATCGAGCCGAGAAGTAGCGAGAGGGGCGGCGCAAGCCGCCCCTCTCGCGTTCCGGAAGCCGTTGCATGCGTTCCGCCGGACGTGGCGGGTAGGTTCCTGCCCAGATGCAAGCGGGGCAGATGCACGCGGTGCGCCGAGCCGTCGCGGCGGTGCTCGCCTCGGCGGTCGTTCTCTCTGGGGCCGCGGGCTGCGGCACCGGAGGGTCGACTCCCGACTTTTTGGGCACCGATGGGTCGACTCCCGACTCGAAGATCGTCAGTGCGCTCGGCCTGAAGCAGGGCAACCACGCCTACCAGATCGGTGGCGACCCCTTCTGCACCGTCGACCAGCTGCTCAACGACGCCGACGAGGTCAAGCAGGCCGGCGACAAGCCGGGCAGCCGCGATTTCCTGATCGCCAGCCCGAACGCCGAGATCGGCGTGCTGGCGCGCCGCCCGTTCGCGCCCGACTGCGCGCGACATGCCAAGGATGCGCTGAAGCGCCTGGCGCGGAAATCGGATTAGCCAACCCGCGGGCCTGTCGCCTGGAGCGCCGCGCGATTGCTGCGGCCCGCGCCGCTAGGCTTACCTCGAAATGGCCACCAAACGCGAGCCCCGGCTGGTCTCGCTCGGCTACGGCAAGTTCGCCCGCGCCGACCGGATCTACGCACTGGTGCCGCTCGAGCCCGGCGAGCGCGGCGAGGGCAGGCGCACCTACGTCCACGTCGACGGGCTCTCGGAGCCGGTGGTCGCCTCGCGCTCCGAGAAGGCGATCCTGGCCGACATCGAGGCCGCGCTCACCGAGGCGGCCGGGATCCCTCGCAGCCGCCGCACCGCCAAGGGGCAGGAGAGCCTGCTTTAGAGGTGAAGGCAGTGCGGGACGCTCGTGACTTTCGACGTCCATAGGACGTTCAAAGTCATAAGCGTCGGCCACGTATCCTCCTTCGCCGTGTCGTATTACGTCACCACCCCGATCTACTACGTCAACGCCGAGCCACACCTGGGTCACGCGTACACGACGATTGCCGCCGACATCCTGGCCCGCCACATGCGCCAGCGGGGCGAGGACGTGTTCTTCTTGACCGGCACCGACGAGCACGGCGAGCCGGTCGCGCAGGCGGCCGAGAAGCTCGGCATCGAGCCCCGCGAGCTCGCCGACCGCAACGCGCCGAGGTTCAAGGAGCTGATGCCGAAGATCAACGCCTCCAACGACTTCTTCATCCGGACCACCGACCCGCAGCACGAGGCCAAGGTCCAGGAGATCGTCCAGCGCGTGCACGACAACGGCCACGTCTACGAGGGGGTCTACGAGGGCTGGTACTGCCCCCGCTGCGCCGACTTCAAGACCGAGTCGGAGCTGGGCGAGGACAACACCTGCCCGATCCACAAGATCCCGCTGGAGCGCGAGCGCGAGGAGAACTGGTTCTTTCGCCTGTCGACGTTCCAGGAGCAGCTCGAGCGCCTGTACGCCGAGCGCCCCGACTTCGTGCGTCCCGTGCGCCCGCTACAACGAGGCCCTGTCGTTCATCAAGGGCGGCCTGGCGGACGTGTCGCTGTCGCGGCCGAAGCTGACCTGGGGAGTGCGGCTGCCCTGGGACCCCAGCCAGGTGATGTACGTGTGGTTCGACGCGCTGCTCAACTACGTCACCGCGCTCAGCTACGCGCGCGACGGCGAGGACCTGACCGAGCGCTTCTGGCCGGCGTTCCACCTGATCGGCAAGGACATCCTCAAGTTCCACACCGTCTACTGGCCCGCCTTCCTGATGGCCGCCGGCTACGAGGTGCCGCGGCGGCCTGTTCGTCCACGGCTTCCTGCTGATGGAGGGGCACAAGATGTCGAAGTCGCTCGGCAACGTGCTCGACCCGTTCGAGGTGATCGAGCGCTTCGGTGCCGACGCGCTGCGCTTCTACTGCATCCGCGAGGTCAGCTTCGGGCAGGACGGCTCGGTCTCGGCGGCCGGCTTCGAGGCCCGCTACGAGACCGAGCTCGCGAACGACTACGGCAACCTCGCCAGCCGCACGCTGGCGATGATCGAGCGCTACCGCGACGGCCTGGTGCCGGACGCCGAGCCGGACCCGGAGCTGGCCGGGGGCGCGGACGGTCTCGACGGTTTGGAAGGGCGGGTCGCCGAGCTGCTGGATCGCGCCGAGCTGACCCAGGCGCTGGAGGAGATCTGGGTGCGCGTCCGGCGCCTCAACCGCTACGTCGAGGAGACTCGCCCCTGGGACCTGGCCAAGGACGATGCGATCAGGCCGCCGCTGCCTCGACGTCGTCCTGTACAGCCTTGCCGAGGGCCTGCGCGTGGTGGCCCTGCTGCTGCACGCGTACATGCCCGAGAGCGGCGACCGGATGCTGACGGCGCTCGGCGAGGACCGGCGAGAGCTGGCCGCGTTCGGGTCGCGGGGCGGCGGCCAGGCCACCCAGAAGCTGCCGCCGCTGTTCCCGAAGATCGAGACCGCCGCGGCGTAGTCGGCTGGTGGCACCTGCCCTCTGCCCGCGACGTCGAGAAGCGCCAGCGGCTTCCCTCCTAGACTGGCGCCCGTGGTCGACACGCACGCGCACCTGTCCGTCTGCGAGCCGGAGGACGGCGATCTGGTGGGCGCCGCGCGCCAGGTGGGGGTGCGGCGCATCCTCACCGTGGGCATGGACGAGGCCTCCAACCGCGAGGCGATCGCCGCGGCCGAGCAGTACGAGGACGTGTTCGCGTCGGTCGGGCGTCACCCGAACGGCGCCACGGGATTCGACGGCAGTGCGGCGGAGGACCTCGCGGAGCTCGCGCGCCACGAGCGGGTGGTCGCGATCGGCGAGACGGGCCTCGACTACTACCGCGACCGCGCTCCACGCGACCAGCAGCGGTCCGCGTTCGAGGCGCAGATCGCGATCGCCAGGCGCGCCGGTCTGCCGGTGGTGATCCACCTGCGCGATCCCGCCGGAGGCGACGATGCCCTGTCCGAGGCCTTCGCCACCCTGGCCGCCGAGGCCGAGGGCGTCACCGTGATCCTTCATTGCTGCTCCGTGCCGCCGGACCGGGTCGGCGAGGCCGCCGAGCGCGGCTGGTACTGCTCGTTCGCCGGCAACGTCACCTATCCCAACGCGGACGCCCTGCGCGAGACGGCTCGCCTGGTCCCCGACGAGCTGCTCCTGGTGGAGACCGACTCGCCCTTCCTGGCGCCGCAGTCGGTGCGCGGCAAGCCGAATCAGCCGGCCAACGTGGTCGAGGTCGCGGAAGGCCTCGCCGTCGAGCGCGGCCTTCCGTACCACGAGCTCGAGCAGCTCGTGGAGGCGAACGCCGCGAGGGTGTTCGGATGGTGAGCGCGGCAGAAAGCGGACCGGCGCCGGGCCCGAGGAGGCGGCCGGTGGTGAGATTGGGCCAGAACTTCCTGGCCGACGCCAACCTGCTGGAGGCGATCGCTCGCGACGCGCAGCTCGATCCGCACGACGTCGCGCTCGAGATTGGGGGAGGGGAGGGGGCGCTGAGCGACCGGATCGCGCCCCGGGTCGCGCACCTGCACGTGATCGAGCTCGACCGGCGGCTGGCCGGCGACCTGGGGACGACGTCCGCCCGGCATCCGAATCTCTCGGTTGTGTGGGGCGACGCGATGCGGATCGACCTCGGGGCGCTTCGGCCGTCGCCCACCGCGGTGGTCTCGAACCTGCCCTACTCGATCGCCACCCCGGTGCTGCTGCGGACGGTCGCCGAGCTGCCGGAGGTCGGCGCGTGGACGGTGATGGTGCAACGTGAGATCGCCGACCGCCTGCGGGCCGACCCGGGCTCGCGGACCTATGGGGCTCCCAGCGTGCTCGTCCAGCTTGCCTGCGACGTCGAGCTGCTGCGGACGGTGGATCGCGCCGTGTTTCAGCCCCAGGCCGCGGGTGGACTCCGCGCTCCTGCGGCTCACCCGGCGCGGCCCCGCGGCGCCGCCGGGCCTCGCCCGAGCTTCGTGCGCGACGCGTTCGCCCACCGCCGCAAGCCGATGGCGGGCTCGCTCGAGCTGGCCGGAGGACCGTCGCGCGAAGTGGTGCGCAAGGCGCTGGGCGGCCTCGGCCTCGACGAGGGGGCCCGGGCCGAGGCGCTGGCGCCTGCCGACTTCGTCCGCGTCGCGGAGCGTCTGGGGGTCCGTTGACGCTGCGCGCGCCGGCGAAGCTCAACCTCTGCCTCTACCTCGGCCCCCGGCGTCCGGCCCCGACAGGGGCCGGTGCGAGCCGCGCGGCGGCCTGCACGAGATTCGCTCGCTGTTCTGCCCGTTGACGCTCGCCGATCGGATCGTGGTCACCGACGCCGACGCCGACGAGCTGGTCTGCCCCGGCGTCGAGGGGCCGAACCTCGCCTGCCGAGGCGCTGACGGCGCTTCGTGCCCGCGGCTGGCGGCGCTCCCCGGCGAGGGTGGAGATCGAGAAGCGCATTCCCGTGGCGGCCGGGCTCGGCGGTGGGAGCGCCGACGCCGCGGCGCTGCTGCGCCTGGCCCGCGACGAGGTGGACGGCGTTGCCGAGCTGGCCGTGGACCTCGGGGCCGACGTCCTCTCGCAGCTCGACCCCGCGTTCGCCCTGGTCGGGGGAGCCGGCGAGGAGGTGGAGCCGCTGCCGCCGCCGGGCGAGTTCGCGGTCGTGCTGGTGCCCGCCGAGGACGGCCTGCGCACGGCGGAGGTCTACGCCGAGGCCGACCGCCTGGGCCTGGGCCGCGACCTGGACGAGCTGCATGCGATCGGCGGGCGGCTGCGCGCCGCCGCCGGTGGCGGGGCGTCGCCGCTTCGCTACCCGGAGCTTCTGGTCAACGACCTGGGCCAGGCGGCCCTGTCGCTGCGACCCGAGATCGCCGCGGCGCTTTCGGCGCTGGAGGAGGCCGGGGCCGAGGTGGCGCTGATCACCGGGTCGGGGCCCACGGCCTGCGGGCTGTTCGAGGACATCGCCGCCGCCGACCGGGCCGCGGACGCGCTGCCGCCGCGCTATGCCAACGCCATCGTGGCGGCGCCCGAGATGAGCCGATGAGCGCGAACGGCGGCGAGCGGACGGGCGCCGACCGCGGCGAGGGCGCCGAGCGACGGCGGCGAGGAGCGACGCTCGCAGCTGCCCACTGCTGATCCTCGTCGTGATCGTCGTCGGTGGGCTCGTGGCCCTCAACAGGTTGCTCCCGAACATCGATCTCCAGCAGATGCTCCAGGACATCTCCTCGAAGCTCGGAGCCTTCACCTACGTCCTGGTCGGTCTGGCGGCCTTCATCGAGACCGCCGCCTTCGTGGGCCTCGTGCTTCCCGGCGAGACGGTGGTGCTCCTCGGTGGCGCGCTCGCCGGACAGGGCGAGACCTCGGTCGTGCTGACGATCGGCGTCGTCTGGGCGGCCGCCCTGGCGGGCGACTCGGTGAGCTTCCTGCTCGGACGCAGGCTGGGGCGGGAGTTCCTGCTCCGCCACGGCCCCAAGGTTCGGATCACCCATGAGCGCTTCGCCCGGGTCGAGGACTACTTCTCGCGTCACGGAGGCAAGACGATCGTGATCGGGCGCTTCATCGGGCTGGTCCGCGCCCTGGCGCCGTTCACGGCCGGCAGCTCGGGGATGCGGTACGGCTACTACCTCCCGTTCGGCGTCGTGGGCACCGGGCTGTGGGCGGCGACCTTCGTGCTGATCGGGTACTTCGCCTCGCAGAGCCTCGACGCGGCGGCCAGAGCCGCCGGGCAGGGCACGCTCCTGTTCGGGATCGCCGTCGGGGTGATCGTCGCGATCGTGGTCGCGATCCGCTTCCTGCGCCGGCCCGAGAACCGCAGACGGCTGGTCGCGGGGATGGAGAGCCGCCGCGCGCTCCGTCCGCTGCTCGCCGCGGGGCGCTGGGTGGCCCCTCCGGCGCGCTTCGTGTGGGCGCGGGTGACTCCCGGACGGCCGTTGGGCCTCGAGTTCACCACCCTGCTCGCCATCCTCGCCGTCAGCCTCTACGTGGTGATCGCCTACACGGGGGTCGTCTCCGATGATCCTGGGCCGACCGCGGGCGACCGCACGGCGCTCGACATCGCCGACCAGCCTGCAGGCATCGTGGCTCACCGACGCGGCCAAGGCCGTCGGGACGCTCGGCTCGGCGGTGGTCAATCTGCCGCTGGCGGCCGTGGCGGCGGTGGCGCTGGCCGTGCGGCGGCGTTGGACCGAGGCGGCGGTGCTGGTGGTGGCGGTGGCGATCATCTACCTCGGGGTCGCCGAGCTGAAGGACGCCGACGGCGCGCCCGCGCCCGCCGGATCCGCTGGCCGACGCGTCGGGGTCGTCGTTTCCCAGCGGCCACGCCGCCCACGCGGTGATCTTCCCGTGGCTCGCGCTGACCCTCACCGTCCGGCTGCGGCCCGGGATGGCCGGTGGCTCGGCGCTGCTCGCCCTCGGGATCGCGATAGCGGTGCTGGTCGGCCTGTCCCGCGTCTACCTGCGGGTCCACTATCTGAGCGACGTCAGCGCCGGCTGGGCGCTGGGAGCGGCGGCCTTCTCCGCCTGCGGGGCGGTCGCCTTGCTGGTCATCCACTTGCGGCAGAATGGCTCGCCAGATGCCCCGCCTGGTCGGCATCGGGACTGAGTACTACCTCTTCGGCGGCGCCGGCGTGATCAGCCTGCTCGCTTTCGCGGCGCTCATCCTGACGCCCGCGATCGGCTCCTACGGGCGGACCTGGGAGAAGGCCACCGCGGCGCTCCTGTCGCTGTTCGTGCTCGCCGCGCTGCTGCTGCTCGGCGTCGCGCTCGGCGTCCTGATCGTCTACTTCTGGGACGACATCACGCGGATCATCCCCGGGCTGGACTGAGCGGCCCCACCCAAGGTGGGCCGAATTTCCCCGCGTATAGGGGGCAGATTCGGCCCAGCGGGCGTAGGGCCCTGCCGAGATGGCCCTGAGTCACCACTAGGATTCCGGGGTGAGCTCGAAGCCGGCGAGCCGTGAAGTCCCTGCAAAGGGGGCAGATGAGGCGACGCTCGAGGCCCTCTCGGGGGCGATCGAGTCGGGCGCCGGCCTGCCCGCGGTCGCGCGTGCCGCCGCCAAGGCGCTCGGCGCCAGCGTCGCGCTGATCGACCGCTCGAGCGCCGTGCTCGCCGTCGCCGCCTCCTCGCCCGCCGAGGAGGGAAAGCTCCTGTCCGAGGCGCGAGGACGTGGCATCAGCGCAGCTGCGCGTCGCGGACACCGTGGTGGGCGAGCTCCGCTACCGGGCGCGCGGCGAGCCGCCATCGCAGGCGCTGACCCGAATGGTCTCGACCCTGCTCGCGCTCGAGGTCGAGCGCTCGCGGGCGCCCGAGTGGGCCAGCGACGAGGCGGCGGGCGCCTTCGTGCGGGCGGTGATCGCCCGCGAGGTCACCGACCGCGGCGACATCGTCGCCCGCGCGGCCGAGCTCGGCGCCGCGGTCGAGGCGGGTGTGGGCGTGGTGATCGCGCGCGCCGCGCCGCGATCCGCCCAGTCCGGCGACTGGCGGGCGCGGGTGCTGACCGTCGCTCTGCGAGCGCTTCGCTCGACCGGCGGAGGCTCGCTCGGGGCCCTCGCCGAAGGCGAGCCGGCCGAGGTCGCCGCGATCGTGCCGGCCTCCGACGAGGGCCAGCTGGCGCGTGCCGCACAGGGGCTGGAGCGCGAGCTCGCCGCCTCTCTGCCGGGCTTCGCCGTGACCGTGGCTCGAAGCCGCCGCACCCAGGACCCCGTCGACCTCTACCGGGCCGGAAAGGAGGCGCTCTTGGCCGCCAACGTCGCCGAGGCCGAGGGGCTGGCGCTGCTCGCCTTCGAGGACACCGGCGCCTACCGCCTGCTGCTGCCCGCGATGAGCGAGGACCCCGGTGAGCTGGAGCGCTTCTACGAGGAGACCCTGGCGCCGCTCGCCGCCTATGACGAGCAGTACGAGACGGACCTGGTGGCCAGCGTCGAGGCGTATCTGGAGAACGACGGCAACGTGGCGCAGACCGCCGCCCAGCTGTTCACCCACCGTCACACCGTTCGCTACCGGCTGGAGCGGGTCCGGGAGCTGTCCGGGCACGACATCTCCTCGAGCGAGGGGCGCGAGAAGCTCAGCCTCGGCCTGAAGGCGATGCGGGTGCTCGGCATCGCCGCCCCGCGCGGCCCGGCGACCGAGCCCGGCACCGAGGCGGGCCAGGTCCGGCGCCCAGCCGAGGACTAGCGCCTAGGTCTTCGGGGACGCCAGGTCCTCGAGTGGAACGTCGGGATCGACCAGCCGGGCGCGGTCCGGCTTGGAACCCGAGCGAATCAGATCCTGGATCTGATCGGTGACCTCCCAGACGTTGACGTTCATGCCCGCGATCACGCGCCCGGAGGCGAGCCAGAAGGCGATGAACTCGCGCTCGCACGTCGCCTCGGAAGACGACCTCGTCCCGGGCCCTCCACGTCGCCCCGCGCGCTCACCGGACGGGAGAGCGAGTCGGGGCCGGTTGGTCGCTGGCCGGGGACGGCGAAGCCGCTACGCGGAACCCGCCGAGCGCGCGTAGGGCTCGAGGCCCTCGATCGCCCGCTTGATCGACCAGTTGTGGTTCCAGCGGAACACCGGCCGCAGCACGGGGGTGAGGACCCGCAGCAGCTGCCGGTCGGCGATCACCCGCCAGTCGAAGTGGACGTGGACCTTGCCGTCGGCGGGGGTCAGCGTCCAGATCCCCTTGCCCGTCAGGTCGCCGATCACGCTGACCTCGAACCCGCGCGGGCGGTCCAGGCCAACGATCTCCGAGCGCGTCTTCAGGTGGTAGGGGAGGCGGCCCTTGAACTCCTGGCGCGAGACGCAGCCGACCTGCGGCGGGCAGTCGGCCTCGACGGCGATGTAGACGGGCCGCCACCACTCGGGGTAGGTGCGGGCGTCGGCAAGGGCGTCGAACACCGCCTCCTGGGGGGCGTCCACGTCCCACTCGTCGATGAACACGTACTCGTCGGCCAATGCCCTCGCCTCCTCTACGGTCGCCTCACGCGCCCGGATCACGCAGTCGCGAGCCTACCGCCAAAGCTCCGGGGGAGGGAATCGAACCCAGTCGCCTTCAGGACCAAAACCTGACGTGCTGCCACTACACCACCCCGGATTTCAGCAGCCAGTGTAGGGGCGAGTAGACGCGGGGCGACCGGCGGAAAGTGAGTCACATCGATCCCGCTGTGGCGGGTCGATCTGACCATTCGTCCGCGCGGCGCCCTCCCCATCGCCTGTGCGGCTCTACGATTCCACAGGTGAGCGGGCCCACCGTCCTGATCATGGCCGCCGGCGAGGGCACACGGATGCGCTCGTCGGTGCCCAAGGTCCTGCACCCGATCTGCGGCCGACCGATGATCGCCTGGCCGATTCTCGCTGCGCAGGAGGCCGGCGCCGGGCGGGTCTGCGTGATCGTCTCGCCCGACCGCGACCTCTCCGGGGCCCTCCCGGAGGGCACCGAGACCGTCGTGCAGCTGCAGCCCGACGGAACCGGCGGCGCGGTGCGGGCGGCGCTCGACCTGGTGCGCGATTCCGACGCCGTGGTCGTCATGAACGCCGATCACCCTCTGGTTCCCCCGGAGCTGATCACGGACCTGGTCGACTTCCACCGCGGGGGCGGCGCCGCGGCCACCGTCGTCACGCTCGACCGCGACCACCCCGCCTCGCTCGGACGCGTCGTCCGCGACCCGAACGGCGAGTTCGAGCGCATCGTCGAGACCAAGCACCCCGAGGGCATCCCGCCCGAGGTGCTGGCGATCCACGAGGTGAACACGAACATGTTCGCGTTCGAAGGTAGCGCCCTCGCCGAAGGGCTGGCCCGGATCACGACTGACAACGCCGCCGGCGAGTACTACATCGGCGACGTGCTCCGGGAGCTGCGCGGGCATGGCCAGCGCGTCCTCGTTCACAAGGTGGACGACGTGAGGGTGAACATCGGCATCAACACCCGCGTCGAGCTCGCCGTGGTCAGCGCGGAAGCCCGCCGGCGAATTCTGGAGCGCCACATGCTCGCCGGCGTGACGATCTCCGACCCCGCGGCGACCTGGATCGACGCCGACGTCGAGATCCAGGCGGACGCCGTGATCGAGCCGGGTACGACGCTGCGCGGGCGCACCCGCGTCGGGCCCCGCAGCGTCGTCGGCCCGCACACGACCCTGATCGACTCGATCCTCGGCGCCGATGTGACGGCTCCGCACTCCTACCTCGTCCAGTGCGAGGTCGCCGACGGCAGCCAGGTGGGCCCATTCGCCCACCTGCGCCCGGGCGCGACGCTGCGAAAGGGGGCCAAGGCGGGCGCCTTCGTCGAGATCAAGGGATCGGAGATCGGGGAGGGGGCCAAGGTCCCGCACCTGTCCTACGTCGGCGACGCCGAGGTCGGCGCCGGGTCCAACATCGGAGCCGGAACGGTCACCGTCAACTACGACGGCTTCCGCAAGCACCGGACGAAGATCGGGGAAGGTGCGCGAATCGGTTCGGACACGATGCTCGTCGCCCCGGTAACCGTCGGCGATGACGCATACACTGGGGCCGGCTCGGTGATCACCGACGATGTCCCGGCCGGGGCGCTGGGGATCGAACGGGCCGAGCAACGAACCGTCGAGGGATACGCCGAGAAACGGGCGAAGAAAGCGCAGGCAGAGGAGTCATGAGCACGCTCGAAGAGCGCCCCATGGTCGTCAGCTCGATCCCCCAGGACTACACCAAGCGCCTGATGGTGTTCGGTGGCCGCGCCTCGATGGAGCTGGCGGCGAAGATCGCCAGCCAGCTGGACCTCGACCTCGGCCACGTCAAGCTTCAGACCTTCTCCGACGGCGAGGTCTATTGCCGCTACGAGGAGTCGATCCGCGGCGCCGACGTCTTCCTGGTCCAGTCGACGGTCGCCAACGAGGCCCACGGGATGACCCCGAACGACGCCCTGATGGAGCTCCTGGTGATGATCGACGCCGCGCAGGGTGCCTCGGCGCACCGGATCATCGCCGTGATGCCGTGGTTCGGCTACGCACGCCAGGACAAGAAGTCGCAGCCGCGCGAGCCGATCTCGGCCCGCGTCGTCGCCAAGTCGCTGGAGGCGGTCGGCGTGGACCGGGTGCTGGCGATGGACCTCCACTCGGGCCAGGTCCAGGGGTTCTTCGAGGTCCCCGTCGACCATATGACCGCGATGCCGATGCTGACCCAGTACTTCCTCGATCAGGCGTTCACGGAGGAGCTGGTGATCGTCTCGCCCGACGCCGGGCGAGTCAAGGTGGCGCGCAACTTCGCCCGCAAGATCGGCTGCCACTGGGCGGTGATGGAGAAGGAGCGCCCTGCCCAGCAGGTCGCCGAGATCGGCTACGTGGTCGGAGACGTGACCGGCAAGACCGCGGTGCTGGTCGACGACATGATCGACACGGCCGGCACCCTGTGCGCCGCCGCCCGGACGGTGCTCGACGAGGGCGCCGCGCGGGTGATCGCCGCCGCCACCCACGGCGTCTTCTCAGGGGAGGCCTACGAGCGGCTGGCCTACGAGAGCTCGGGCATCGACCGGATCGTGGTCACCGACACGATCCCGCCGCGTCCCGGCGCCCCCGACAACATCACCGTGCTGTCCACGGCCCAGACGCTCGCCGATTCGATCCGCCGGATCTTCGCCGACGACTCGGTCAGCGAGATCTTCGCCGGCGAGAACCAACTCTTCTAGCTCCTCCCAGGCCATCGGGCGTCTCCGCCTGCCGGCCATCGCGGTTTGTCAACCGGCGGCTGAGGTCATCGGGCCGGATATGCTGCGACGCGGTGTCCGTGGGCCGTAAACGTCTGGCCATGTTGGCGACATCGGCGCTCACGCTCGCCGCGCTCTTCGTTGCCGCAGCCCGGGCCGAGGCGGCGCCACCGCCGGGGCAGGTGAGCTTCAGCGCGCCGAGCCTGTCCCCGGCCTTCGGCCCCACCATCGAGGACTACGTCGTGCGCTGCCAGGACGCGCCGGTGACGGTCCAGGGTCACGCGTTCGGAGGGTGGCAGATGGCGATCGGCAACCATCCCTTCCGCAGCGGCGACTTCAGCGAGACCGTGCCGCTGGGCTCCGGGCGCGCCTTCGTGGTCGTGGTGCGACATGGAGGCCCGCCCGTCTATCGCTACCACGTGCGCTGCCTGCCGAACGCCTTTCCGACCTACACCTTCACCCGCTACGGGCCGGTGTCGCCGAAGTACTTCGCGGTGACCCAAAATACCCTGCACTACGCGATCATCTTCAACGCCGACGGGGTGCCGATCTATTGGATTCGCAACCCGACCTGGAACATGAGAGTGCTATCGGATGGGACCCTCCTGTGGTTCAACCCCCAGTCCCACTTTTTCGAGATTCACCGCCTCAGCGGGAGCCTCGTCCGTGTCCTGCGGCCCGTCGGTCGCCTCTCGGACGGCCACGACCTGCAGTTCCTGGGTGGTGACCACCTGGTCGGCTCGAAGGTCGCGCAGAGCCACGTCGACACGAGCGCCTTTGGCGGCTCGAGCGACGCCACCGTCCAGAACGCCGAGCTGCAGGAGGTGAGCTCAGGCGGCCAACTGGTCTGGGACTGGAAGACCCAGGACCACATTGCCCTGTCCGAGACCGGGCGCTGGTGGCCACTGGCCATCCAGCATGACTACGACATCATCCACTGGAACGCGATCCAGCCGGACGGGGACGACTCGGTGCTCGCCTCGTTCAGGCACCTGGATGCCGTCTACAAGATTCAAAAGAGCACCGGCGCGATCGTCTGGAAGCTGGGCGGCACGAGCCGGCCCGCGAGCCTGAACGTGATCGGGGATCCATTCGCGTACACATTCGGCGGCCAACACGACGTCCGCCTGTTGGCCGACGGGACCGTGACCGTGTTCGACAATCGCACCAATCTGGGCTCGGCGCCGCGAGCGGTGCGCTTCAGGATCGACGAAACCACCGGAACGGCGACCCTTTTGCAGTCGATCAGCGACCCGACCGTTCCGGCCTCCCAGTGCTGTGGCTCGGCCCGCCGCCTGAGCAACGGGGACTGGCTGATCGACTGGGGGCAAGCCAACGAACATCCGATCGGCGGCTACAAGCCCAATGGTCAAAGGACTTTCCTGTTGACCTTCGACGCCCGCTCCAGCTATCGGGCGGAGCCGGTCCCTCGCCGGCGCCGTCTCGGCACAGGATCTGCGTAACGCCATGAATGCTCGGTGTTCATCGGGCTGCAACTGACGATCCGGCGGGCGGGGGTGCCCCGATCAGGTGATCGCGTTCACGAACAGCACGACCAACGCGATGGCCACGATGCCCACCACCGCGGTCAGCAGCAGCACGCCGAGCCCGATCATGACCTGCCCAAGCCGATCGCCTAACCCTCCCATGCGACAAGCGTACTCGCACCAATCGCAGCCGACGCCGACGTTCGAGGGAGCTTCCGGGTAGGTGGACCACCGCCGAGCGTGACTACAGTTCGGCGCTTGAAGCGAATCGGCCACAAGGGTGCCGACTCGATCCTCCCCGGGAACACCCTCGAGAGCTTCGAGGCGGCGGTCGCCGCGGGCGCCGAGATGATCGAGCTGGACGTGCTGCGCCCGCGCGCCGACTTCCGAGACGGCGGCGACTGGCGCCGGGCCGTGGCCGGTCCGGCGGCGGCGCCTGGCGGCCCGCTTCTGGTCGCGCACGACTGGGGCGACGCGGCCAGGCGCAAGCCGCTGACCCTCGACGAGGTGCTCGACGCGTTCACGCAGCCGCCTCTGGCGGGCGTCCAGATCGACTGCGACCTGAAGATCGCCGGGCGCGAGGACGAGGTGGCGGCCGCACTTAGCGAGCGGGGCCTGACCGAGCGCGCCGCGATCTCGACCATGGAGGTCTCGAGCCTGCGGGCGCTCCGCGACCTCGCCCCCGGCCTACCGCTGGGCTGGACCCTGCCGAAAGTGACCCGGGACTGGAACTCGACCCCGTGGGCGAAGCCGCTTGTGATCGCCGCGCTCGTCACCCTGCGCAGGCGTCTGCCGGGCACCGTGCGCCGCCAGGCGCCGGCGCTGGGAGTGCGCTCGATCTGGGCCTATCACCCTGTGGTCACCGCGCGGCTGGCGCGCGCCTGCCGCGATGCCGGCCTCGATTTGATCGCCTGGACGGTGGACGACCTGCCGCGTATGCGACAGCTCGGCGCCCTCGGCGTGGACGGCATCTGCACCAACGATCCCCGTCTGTTCGCGGATCTTTAGCCGCCGCTTGGCCGCCTTCACGGGACCTGACCTGAGCCCTGCAGAGCTCGTCCTCGCTCCCGATACAGTGGCCCGGTGCCGTTCGGGGGAGCTCACCACGCGCACGCGGCAGCGAAGCGGATAGCGGTACCGGCCACGCCCACGGACCCCGACCGGATCGAGCCCGGCACGGTCGTGGCCCTGATAGCGATGGGCCTCGGCGTGATCGTGATCGCCAACGACTTCACGGCGCTGAACGTCGCGCTGCCGGCGATCGAGCAGGACTTCAACGTCGACGTCGGCACCGTGCAGTGGGTCATCAACGCCTACTGCCTGGTGTTCGGGATGGCGATCGTCACCGGCGGGAGGCTTGCCGACCTGTTCGGGCGCCGCCGGGCCTTCTTTTTGGGCAGCGCCCTGTTTGCCGGCTTCTCGCTGCTCGGCGGGCTGGCCCAGAGCACCCCGTGGCTGATCGGGATGAGGGTCGGGATGGGGCTCGGAGCCGCGCTGATGTGGCCCGCGATCCTGGGCATGACCTACGCCGCGCTGCCGGAGGCGAAGGCGGGCCTGGCCGGAGGGCTGATCCTCGGCGCGGCGGGGATCGGCAATGCCATGGGACCGCTGCTGGGCGGCGTGCTCACCGACGGGCCCGGCTGGCAATGGATCTTCTTCCTCAACGTGCCGATCGCCGCCTTCGCCGTGCTGGTCACCTGGCTGCGGGTCCATCAGCCGCGCCCCGAGGTGGAGGACCACCGGATCGACTATCCGGGGATCGCCACGCTGTCGACCGGGCTCCTGCTGGTGCTGCTCGCCTTCGACCAGGCGGCCGACTGGGGATTTGCGGACCCTCGGGTGATCGCGATGCTGGTCGTGGCGGTCGGCCTCATCGTCGCCTTCGCCCTGATCGAGCCGCGGATGAAGGCGAGCGCCCTGATCCCCACCGACGTGATTCGCAACGGCGAGTTTCGCTCCGTGTGCATCGCGGTGCTGCTGATGTCGGCCGTCTTCTTCGCCACCGTGCTGTACGCGCCTCAGTTCATGGAGAAGATCCTCGGCTACTCGGCGCTCAAGGCCGGGGTGGGGATGGTGCCCATGCTCGGCACCTTCGCCCTCGTCTCCTTCTTCGCCGGGCCCGCCTACCAGCGATTGGGGGCGAAGCCGACGATCACGGTGGGCGCCCTGGGGCTCGCCATCGGTCCGTTCCTCCTCTCGCTGGTGGACGCCGGCTCGAGCTACGGAGCGCTGATCGCCGGCCTGGCGGTGACCGGGATCGGGGCCGGCTTCTTTTACTCCTCGGTCACGACCGCCGGGGTCACCGCTCTCGATCCCTCCCGCGCCAGCCTGGCGGGCGGGCTGATCTACATGTTCCAGATCGCGGGCGGTGCGATCGGCCTGGGGATCACGACCACGATCTTCACGCTCAGCTCGGAGAACGAGCTCTCCGACAAGGCCGACGCGGCCGGAACCCACCTGACCGATCACCAGACCGCCGTCCTGCACGGGGTGCTCGCGGGCACCGACTCGGGAACGGCGGCTCTCCACCAGCTCAGCTCGTCGGCCCAGGCGACGATCACGGGGATCGTCCGCGAGTCGTTCGCCACCGGGATCCAAGCCGGCTTCAGGTTCGTGACGATCGCCGCGGTGCTCGGTTTCCTGATCTCGCTGTTCTTCGTCGGCGGCCGGTTGCTCCCCCAGCGCGCTCCCGCGGCCGAGCAGGCGCAGGCGTAGGGGGATACTGATCGGGCGATGTCGCAGGAGAACGTCGAGGTGATCCAACTGGGCTACGAGCACTTCGTCGCGACCGGGGACTTTCGCGAGGAGCTCTTCCACCCGGACTTCGTCTGGGACATGTCGACCTTTCGCGACTGGCCCGAGCGCCAAACGTACGCCGGCCTGGAGGGCGCCAGGGAGTTCATGCGCGACTGGTGGGAGGCGTGGGAGGACTGGGAGCTCGAGGTCGAGGAGCTGCTCGACGCGGGCGAGAGCGTCGTCGCCATCCTGCGCCAGCGCGGGCGCTCGAAGGCGACCGGGTTGCCCACGGACATGCGCTTCGCGATGGTGTGGGAGCTCCGCGACGGCAAGCAGGTCCGGATGCGGATGTACGCAAGCCCGGACGAGGCCCTCAAAGCCACCGGACTGCTGAGGTAGGCGCCGTCGCAGCCTACCCTTGCCAGGCGATCCCTGGCACGCGGCGCTCGCCCCGGTCCTCGAAGTACGCCCACTCGAGCTCGCCGAGCTCGCCGGCCGGTGGGTCGGCGTAGATCCACTCCCGGCTGATCCGGTGCCAGTTGCGCTTCGCGCGCAGCTGCGCCAGCACGGCGAGCACGCCCGTCTCCATCCGCCGGCCCATCAGCTCCTCGGCCGGGATGCTCTCGCGGCGCATCAGGTCGTAATAGGGCGAGCGCGGGTCCGAGGTGGACTCGATCACCTTCATCACCCGCTCCGGCGTCAGCTGGATCTCCCGGTCCTCCATGTACCAGCCGCCGACCATCATCACGTGCTCCATCAGCCGCTCGGCGTCGAGCTTCGACGGGTTCTTGACGAAGCCGAGGTCGTGAAGCGACCTGCGGAGCGCCTCCGGGTCGCGACGCGCGGCGGCGTCGATCGCCCGCTGCTCCAGCTCGATCTGCTCCCGGTCGAGCCGCTTGGTCATCCCGTAGTCGAGGAAGGCGACCCGGCCGTCGGGCATCAGGATGTAGTTGCCCGGGTGGGGATCGGCGTTGAACTGCTGCAGGTGATAGATCGAGCCGAAGCTGAACCGGAAGACGATCTCGCCGAAGCGGTCGCGATCGGCCTGGGGAAGGCCCTTGACGTCCTGGAACCCGACGCCCTCGACGTACTCGGTCACCAGCACCCGGCGCCGCGACAGGCGGGTCAGCACGTCGGGCACGTAGATGAACGGGTGGCCGCGGTAGGCGCGCGCGAAGCTGCGCTGGCTCTGCGCCTCGTACTCGTAGTCGAGCTCCTCCATGACCCGCAGCCGCAGCTCCTCGGCGACAGCCTTCGCGTCGAGGCCCGGGGCGAACGCCCGCGCCAGCCGCATGATCACGCCGGCGTTCCGCATATCGGACTCGAGCGCCTCGGCGACCCCGGGGTACTGGATCTTGACCGCGACGGCGCGACCGTCGTGGAGCGTGGCGCGGTGCACCTGGCCGATCGACGCCGCCGCGAATGCCTTCTGCTCGAAGTCGGCGAACAGCTCGTCCAGCGGGTCGCCGAGATACTCCTCCTCCAAGACCTTGGACACCTTCTCCCACGGCATCGCGGGTGCGGAGGTGCGAAGGTGCGCGAGCTGCTCCTGGTAGATCTCCGCGTACTCGGGGGGCAGGAACTCGGTGTCGACGAAGGAGGCGAGCTGGCCCATCTTCATCGCCGCGCCCTTCATCTCGCCGAGCGTCGAGGCGAGCTTGATCGCCGTCTCCAGGTGGCGCGCCTCGAGCCGCCGCTCGCCCCGCTCGCTCGACCGGGCGACGTTCGCCGCCTTGGTGCCCGCGTAGCGGGTCGCCTGCGTGCCGATCGCCGATCCCAGCTTCGCCGAGCGGCGGATCCTGCCCTTGGGGATCTTGTCGTCGGCCATGGCACCAGGGTAGCCGCGGATGCCGCTGGTGGGCGCCGTCCGGGCGCGCGCTGGCGCTGTCCGGGCGCCGGCGAGACTTCGCGTCCTCCGTCTACGAGCCCTGCGAGGCCTGGACCCGTGAGTCGGTGCCGTCGGAGCGCTCCCAGACGACCGTCGCCGTGACGTCGGAGTCGACCGCGACCTGGGGGCTGTTGGCATCCTGGCCGGCACCCGAGAGAGTCTGGACCGATCCGAGGCTGGTCCCGTCGGCAGCGATCCGGCGGGATTGGATCCGCAAGTCGGGGCGGATGAAGCGCTCCCAGACGACGGTCGCCCGGCCGTCGGAGTTGGCCGCGACATGGGGGTCGAGGGCCTCGTCACCCGAGAGAGTCTGGACCGACCCAAGCGTGGTCCCGTCGGCAGCGATCCGGCGCGCTTGGATCTCACCGGTAGCGGCGAAGGCGGGGAGTTGGGTCCAGACCACGGTTGCCCTGCCGCTCGAATCGATTGCAACCTGGGGGTCGGCGGCGTCCTTGCCGGCACCCGAGAGGGTCTGGACCGATCCGAGGGTGGTCCCGTCGGCGGCGATCCGGCGCGCCTGAATCCGGTCGTTGGCGCCGTCGGAGCGGCTCCAGACGACTGTTGCCCTGTTGCTCGAGTCGATTGCGAGTTGGGGGGCGAGGGCGTCCTGGCCGGCGCCGGAGACGGTCTGGATCGGCTCGAGGGTCCCGTCGGCAGCGATCCGGCGCGCCTGGATCCGGTTGTTGGTGCCGTCGAAGCGCTCCCAGACCACCGTCGCCCTGCCGATGGAGTCGGCCGCCACCTGCGGGGTGAAGGCGTTCTGGCCGGCGACGGAGAGGGTCAGGATCGGCCCGACGGTCCCGTCGGCGGCGATCTGGCGCGCCTGGACCGGGCCGCTGGTCCGCTCCCAGACGACCGTCGCCTTGCCACCGGCATTGACGGCGACCTGGATGTGGAAGGCGTCCTCGCCGGCGGCGGAGAGGGTCTGGATCGGCTCGAGGGTTCCGTCGGCGGCGATCCGGCGCGCCTGAACCCGCAAGTCGGCGCCAACGAGGCGCTCCCAGACGACCGTTGCCCTGTCGCTCGAGTCGATCGCGACGTGGGGGTCAAAGGCGCTCGCGCCCGAGGCGGAGATGGTCTGGATCGACTCGAGGGTGCCGTTGGCGGCGATCCGGCGCGCCTGGACCCGCTCGTTGGTTCCGTCGGAGCGACTCCAGACGACCGTCGCCCTGTCGTGGGAGTCGACCTCGACCTGGGGGCCGCTGGCGTCCTGGCCGGGGGCGGAGAGGTTTTGCGGCGTCGAGAAGCTCCCCTCTGCGAGGGTGGCGCCCAGAAGTAGCGCCACGAGCGCCATGCCGAGCGCGATCGCAAGACGTCGGCGGGAACGGATCGCGCGGAGGCGGTGCGGAACGAGGGACGCGACGACGTTCGCCATTCGATTCTCCCTTCCAGCCGATCGCGCGGCCGCCACCGCCGCGCTTGACGATCCGAGCCTACCCGAACTGGCGCCCCTCGTGCGTGGATTGCTCACTCCGGGTCGGCGCCGTCCGAGCGCGGAACGAGATCACTGCACCGGCTCGTGTTCGCCGGCATCTGGTCGCTGATGCAGGGCTTCACGGACATCATCCGCGCGTTCATGATCCGCCAGCTCGATCAGCTCGTCTAGCCCGACAGGACACCCCTCCCGCCGGCTTCGGCGGCGCGCGTCCAGCTATCCTCCGGGCCGCCCATGGCCTGTGATCGCGCGACCCTGAACGTCGAGATACGGGGGGAGTTCGGCTCCCGCACCAGCCGCCGCCTGCGCCGCTCCGGGCTGGTCCCGGGGATCGTCTACGGGGGCGGCGACGAGCCACGCGCCTTCCAGGTGGCAGAGCGCGACGCGCGCGCCGTGCTCATGCACGGCGGCGCCCTGATCGACGTCCGCTTCGATGGCTCGAATGCGACCCCGGTCGTGGTCAAGGAACAGCAGCGCGACCCGGTCCGCGGACAGCTCATCCATCTCGACCTGCTCGAGGTCAAGCTCGATGAGGAGATCCAGGCCGAGGTGCCGATCGAGCTGCTCGGCACGGAAGAGGCGCCCGGGTGTCAAGGAGGGAGGCGTGCTCGAGCACGTCACCCACCAGATCACGATCGAGGCGCTGCCGACCGCGATCCCGGAGAGCATCCCGGCGGACGTCTCGGGGATGTCGATCGGCGACACGCTTCAGCTGAGCGCGATCTCCGCCCCCGAGGGCGTCGAGTTCGCCCTCGGCGAGGGCGTCGACGCGGACGAGGTCACGATCGCCACGCTCTCGCCGCCGCGGGTCGAGGAGGAGCCCGAGCCCGAGGTCGAGGAGGAGGCCGCGCTGGTCGGCGAGGAGGGCGAGGTCCCCGAGGGCGAGGAGGCCCCCGAGGAGGGCGAGGCGCCGGCCGAGGGCGACGCTTCGGCCGAGGGCGGCGAATCGCAGGGCAGGGAGTAGTTCCCCCTGTCCATCCTTCGCCGGCTGCGCAGCGGTGGAGAGCAGGAGCGGCCCGCGCCCCCGGCGGCGGGCACCGAGCGCGTCCTGGTAGTCGGGCTCGGTAACCCGGGCTCGCGCTACGCGGCCACCCGCCACAACGTCGGCTTCGAGGTGGCCGCCGAGCTGACCAGGCGCTGGGAGATGCCGAGGGCGAAGGAGCGCTTTCGCGGGCTGATCACCGAGGGCCGCGCCGGCCCCACCGGGCCGCGGGTGGCCGTTCTCATCCCCCAGACCTACATGAACGAGTCGGGGAGCTCGGCGGGCCCGGCGCGGGGTGCGATGAAGGTGCCGCTGGGGCGGCTCGTCGTCGTCCACGACGAGATCGACCTGCCGTTCGGCGAGGTTCGCCCCCGGCTCGGCGGCGGGCTCGCCGGCCACAACGGCTTGAAGAGCCTCGCGCAGGGCGTCGGCGGCCCCGACTTCTGGCGGGTTCGGACCGGGGTGGGGCGGCCCGACTCGACCGATCCCGAGGTCGTCTCAGCCTACGTGCTGTCGCGCTTCGCCGAGCCCGACGCTGACGTGCGCGAGCTCGTCCAGCACGCCGCCGATGAGGCCGAGCGGCTCGTCCGGGAGGTTTCCAAGGAGTCGGCGGGCGAGGAGGCGGCCGAGTGAGCGTGACGATCTACGACGTCGACGAGGCGGGGGTCGCCCTGCTGCGCCTCGACCGGCCCGAGGCGCGAAACGCGATCGACACCCGCATGCTCGAGGAGATGCTCGAGCATCTGGCCGGCGCTCGCGAGGACGAGCGGGTACGCGTGCTGGTCATCTCCTCCACCGACCACATGGCCCTCTCCGCCGGCGCCGACGTCCGCGAGGAGCTCGACGCCGACGGCCGGGTCCGCCGGATGGAGCTGTTCGCGCGGCTGTACGACGAGCTGACGGCCTTCGCCAAGCCGACCGTGGCCGCCTGCCACGGCTCCTGCGTCGGCGGCGGTGCCGAGATTGCCGTCGCCTGCGACCTGCGGGTGGGCGGCTCGAACCTGAGGATGCGGTTCCCCGGCGGGGCGCTCGGGGTCCCCGTCGGCCCCGCCCGGCTGGTCACTCTGTGCGGCCTGTCGGTCGCCAAGTACCTGCTGCTGACGGCGAGGGACGTGAGCGCCGACGAGGCGCTTCGCTGGGGCCTGGTGCACAGAGTCGCCGCCGCCGCCACCACCGAGGAGGAGGCGCTGCGCCTGGCCACGGGTGTCGCCGAGCACCCGCCGGAGGCGGTCGCCCGCCTGAAGCGCATGCTCCACGACTGGGACGGCGTCGAGGAGCGCTCGCGCGCCGAGGGCGAGGGCCAGGTGGAGTGGCAGCGCTCCGGGCCCGGGCTTCCGTACGAGTCCTAGCGCTCTGGAGCCGTTCGGACCCATCGAAAGGGCAGTTGACCCCGCTATATGGGGAAAAACGTGCCCTTCGTCGGCGGCGAGCTGCCAGGTGACCCCGGGGAACGAAGGGCGGCTTCGTAGAATCTTGGTGCCGGCCGCGACATAGTGGTCGGCGTCTTGGCCGGACGAGCGATCCGGTCCTTTGCCGTGCCCACATCAGCCATGAACAAGCCCTTCCATGCCCTTCGAGCCCGTTTCCACGCCCGACCATGTCTCTGAGGCCGCTTCTCGATCTGGCCCGCGACGAC
This sequence comes from uncultured Actinomycetes bacterium, assembly GCA_963760665.1. GTDB lineage: Bacteria > Actinomycetota > Thermoleophilia > Solirubrobacterales > 70-9 > AC-56. The sequence goes on along the minus strand of CAVXDS010000005.1, from coordinate 45,912 downwards.
GGGCGTTTCCTCGCCCTGGCGGACGCCGCCCGAGAAGGCGGGGCGGTGCCCGTGTACATGTCGGGCGCGATCCAGCCGTACCTCCTGGCGGCGCTGGTGGAGGCGGAGGAGGCGCTCGGAGGGCGGCCGGCGCTGGTGGTGGCGGCCGACGACATCGGGGCGCGCGACCTGGCCCGCGAGCTGCGCGCCTACCTGGCGCCGCGCCGCGTCCGCTACTACCCCTCGCGGGGTACTGGCTACGCCTCTCACGTGGCGCCGCCGCCCCACCTCGTGGGCCTTCGAATCGCGGCGCTGGATGCGCTCGCGGACCCCGAGCCTGCGGTGGTCGTGGCAAGCGCGGTCGCGCTCGCCGAGGCGGTGCCCGACGCCTCGTTGCGCCCCGCTGGCTTCACGCTCGACCGCGGGTCCGAGGTGGACCTCGACGAGGTCGGCGGCCTCCTGGTCGAGGCCGGCTATGAGCGCACCGACCAAGTCGAGGAGCGGGGGCAGTTCGCGATTCGTGGCGGAATCCTCGACGTGTATCCGGCCACCGAGGACCGGGCGGCGCGGGTGGAGCTGTTCGGCGACGAGATCGAGTCGATCCGCTGGTTTTCGACCTTCACCCAGCGCTCGCTGGGTGAGGCGGAGCAGGTGGAGCTGTCGCCCGCAGCCGAGCTGGCCTCGGAGCACCGGGAGCTGGCCGAGTTGGTGCTGGAGGACGACGCGGAGCGCCCGGACCTCGGGGAGCTCCTCCCGCTGGACTCGTTCCGCGCCCCGCTGGAGCTGGTCCCTCCCGAGGCGGCGGTGATCGTCACGGCCGTGCAGGAGATTCAGACCGCGCTCCGCGACCACTGGGACGACGTCACCACGGCAATGCGCGATGCAGACGCGCGGCGCCTGTACGTCGATGTCGCAGCGCCGCTCGCCGAGCGCGCCGCGATCTCCGTCAGCGGCACCGAATCGGGACAGGAGCTCTCCTACCGGGCTCAGGCGCCCACCTCCGCCGCGCGCAGCATGGGCGAGGCGGAGTCTCAGCTCGAGCGGGAGCTTCGCTCCGGCTACCGCGTCGTCGTCGCGTTCGAGAACCGTGGCGAGGCCGAGCGGGCCCGCTACAACCTGAATCGGCTCGACGCGTCGTTTCTCGACGGCGGGCCCGTGCCGGCGGAACCGGGGCTGACGTTCGCCGAGGCGGCGCTCTCCGACGGCTTCATCTCGCCCGACCTGAAGCTCGCGGTGATCCCCTTTCGCCGGCTCGTGCACCGGCGCCGGGCGGCCGCTCCGGCCCCGGCGCGCGGTCGCCTGGCGACCTTCACCGACCTGCGGGTGGGCGACCACGTCGTCCACGAGGACCACGGGATCGCCCGTTTCGCCGGCTTCGAGACGAAGACCGTGGCCGGGGTGACCCGCGACTACCTGGAGCTGAGCTACCGCGGCTCCGACCGCGTCTTCGCGCCCACCGACCAGCTGGCCAAGATCACTCGCTACGTCGGCACCGGGGGCGAGGCGCCGCAGCTCTCGGCGCTGGGCTCGGCCCGCTGGGAGGGCGTCAAGTCGCGCGCCCGCCGCGCCGCGCGCCAGCTGGCGGGGGAGCTGCTCAACCTTTATGCGGAGCGGCGCGCTCGCCGCGGCCACGCCTTCCCGCCGGACGGCGAGTGGCAGCTGATCCTGGAGCGCTCCTTCCCCTACCGCGAGACCGCCGACCAGGCGGAGGCGATCGAGGCCGTGAAGGCCGACCTCGAGTCGGACCGCCCGATGGACAGGCTGATCTGCGGCGACGTGGGGTACGGCAAGACCGAGGTCGCGCTGCGCGCGGCGCACAAGGCCGTCTCCGACGGCAAGCAGGTGATGATGCTGGTTCCGACCACGATTCTCGCCCAGCAGCACCTCGGCACCTTCCGCGAGCGACTGGCGGACTTCCCGATCGAGGTCGAGATGGTCTCGCGGCTTCGCAAGCCGGCCGCCATCCGGGCGACGCTTGCCGGCTTCGCCGAGGGCAAGGTGGACATACTGCTCGGCACCCACCGCCTGCTGTCGCGCGACGTCCGCGCCGCCGAGCTGGGGCTGTTGATCGTCGATGAGGAGCAGCGCTTCGGGGTCCGCCAGAAGGAGGCCCTGCGCCAGCTCAAGCTCAAGGTCGACGTGCTGTCGATGTCGGCGACCCCCATCCCGCGCACCCTGCAGATGAGCCTGGCGGGCGTTCGCGACATCTCGGTGATCGAGACGCCACCCGAGGGCCGCCGGCCGATTCGCACCTACGTCGGCCCCTACGAGGACGAGCTGGTGCGCAGGGCGATCGAGCGCGAGGTCGAGCGCGGCGGCCAGGCCTTCTTCCTGCACAACAGGATCGAGACGCTGCCCGAGGTCGCCGAGCGACTGCGGGCGCTCTGCCCGGGCGTTCGCTTCGCCGAGGCACACGGGCAGATGGACGAGTCCGACCTGGAGCGAACCATGCTCGAGTTCCTGCGCGGCGACGCCGACTGCCTGGTGGCGACGACGATCATCGAGTCGGGCCTCGACATCCCCCAGGCGAACACCCTGATCGTCGAGCGCTCCGACGAGCTGGGCCTCGCCCAGGCGTACCAGATCCGTGGCCGGGTGGGGCGCTCGCGCGAGCGCGCCTACGCCTATCTCCTGTATCCCTCGGCCGAGGCGCTCAGCTCGGAGGCCGCGGCCCGCCTGGCCACGCTCTCCGACCACACCGAGCTCGGTTCCGGGTTCGCGATCTCCATGCGGGACCTCGAGCTGCGCGGCGCCGGTGACCTGCTCGGCGAGGAGCAGTCCGGCCACGTGGCGGCGGTGGGCTTCGAGCTCTACGTCTCGCTGCTGGACGACGCGGTGCAGGAGCTTCGCTCGGCCGACGGCGCCGGCGCGCCCGAGGCCCAGGTGCGGCTCGACGTCGAGGTCGACGCCTACCTGCCCGCCGACTACATCCCGTTCGAGGCGGCGAAGATCGACGTCCACCGACGGGTGGCAGGCGCACGCGAGCCGGGCCAGCTGCGCGCCCTGCGCGACGAGCTCCGAGACCGCTTCGGTCCGCTGCCCGAGCCGGTCGAGAGCCTGTTCGACCTGCAGCGCGCCAGGATCGAGCTGGGCCGCCTCGGCGCCCGCACGGTCGAGTTCCGGGGCGAGCGACTGTCCGTGACCCCGCTCGAGCTGGACGCCGCCGCTGTGGGACGCCTGCGGGAGGGGATCCCCGAGGCGATGTACGAATCGCGACCGAAGACGCTGTCGTTGCGGGTCTCCGACGAGGCCGATGCCCGCCTGGCCGCCGTCCTCGGGCTGGCGAAGGCCGTGGCCGAGGCGCTGGCGGAGCCCGTCGCCGCCTGAACACTCCGAGGTGGGCCGAATTTCCCCGCCTATACGGGGGAAATTCGGCCCAGGCGGGAGAGGGGGGAACTTAGAGGCGCGTAAGCCGGGGTCGTTATGCTCCCGCCTCTTGCGCGCGCGAATCTCGAATAACAGGCGGATCGTCGTCGCCGGCGTCCTGGCCGCGTTCCTGGTCGTGTTCTTCGTGGTCGTCGCGATCGCCCAGGGGATCGGCAACCCGAGCGTCCCCTCCGGGGACGTCGCCGTGGTCCAGGACGCGCCGGACGGACACGTCTCGACCGCGGAGTTCGATGCCGCGCTGAAGCAGGCGGCCGCCCGGCAGGGAGCCAAGCAGGTCCCGGCGCCCTCCGACCCCGCCTACTCGGCGCTCCACGACGCGGCGATGTCCGATGTGCTGCTGTCGCGCTGGGTGCGCGGCGAGGCCGAGGAGCGCGGCGTGACCGTCTCGGACAGCGAGATCTCGAACCAGCTGCAGCAGGTCATAAAGCAGCAGTTCGGCGGCCAGAAGAAGTTCCAGCAGTTCCTCAAGCAGGCGCACTTCACGGCGCAGGAGGCCCGCGACCGAGTGGAGCTGCAGATGATCAGCACCGAGATCCAAAAGCAGGTGCTGCCCCAGAACCCGAGCATCTCGGACTCCACGGTCAGCGCCTTCTACCAGGCCAACAAGGCCCAGTTCTCTGTCGCGGAGGCGCGTGACGTGCGCCAGATCCTCAACAAGGACGAGGCAAAGGTCCAGCAGGCCAAGGCCCTGCTGGAGAAGGACGACTCCCCGGCGAATTGGAAGAAGGTTGCGGCGAAGTACTCCACCGACACGGCGACCAAGGACAGCGGTGGCCTGCGCTCGGGCGTCGCCAAGGGCCAGAGCGATCCCGCCCTCGAGGCCCAGATCTTCTCCGCCCCCCAGGGGCAGCTCGTCGGTCCGTTCAAGGCCCAGGCGGGCTTCTATGTGATCGAGGTCGAGAAGATCACCCCGGCGTCGACGACGCCGCTGTCGAAGGCCAGCGCGCAGATCAAGCAGCAGCTCGCCCAGGGCAAGCAGCAGGAGCTCGCCCAGAACTTCCAGCAGGACTTCCTCGAAAAGTGGACGGCGCGGACCTTCTGCGCCGACGGCTACGTGATCGACCGCTGCGAGAACTTCACCGCCACCCCCCAGCCGACCCCCGGCGCTCCTCCCGTGACCTCGACACTCGCCGTCTTGCCCGGGCACGCGACCGTGTTCCCCGGGCAGCCGGTCCCGGCTCTGCCCCAGGGGCCGATTCAGCCGCCGGCGCCCGCCGGACAGCCCGGCGTGATCGGTCCCGGCGGCCCTGCCCCCTGGAGTCGTGCCGCCGGGCGGCGCGCCCGCGCCGCTCCCGCCCCGGCGCCGGGTGGCTAGCCAAGCGCGCTCCGGTGGATAGCGAAGCGCTCGACGCGCTCGCCCGCCTCGACGAGATCACCCGCCGCCTGCGCCGCGAGTGCCCCTGGGACCGCGAGCAGGACGAGCGCTCGATCGTTCCCCACACGGTGGAGGAGGCCTACGAGCTCGCCGACGCCGCGGCCAGCGGCGACGACCCAAAGCTCGTCGACGAGTTGGGCGACGTCCTGTTCCAGGTTCACTTCCTGGCCCTGTTACTCGAGGAGCGCGGGGCCGGAGGCCTTGCCGAGGTCGCCGAGGGCACGATTCAGAAGCTGATCCGCCGCCATCCGCACGTATTTGGGGAGGCTGAGCAGGGTGGGCACCACCGCAGCACGCCCGGACGCGAAGCCGAGGACGTGCTGCGAGCAGACGATGTCCTTCGCAACTGGGACCGGATCAAGCGTGACCAGGAGGGCAAGGGAGCGAGCGAGCCGTTCGCCGATCTGCCCGAGAACCTCCCCTCTCTGCTGTATGCGCGCAAGGTCCAGCGCCGGGCGACATCCGCCGGCCTCCAGGGAGCCGACCCGCAAGCTCGGATCGAAGACCCCGAGCTTCGCGACGCTACCGAGGCATGGATTGGCGACGCACTGTTCGCACTCGTCGACCTCGCGCGCCGCCTCCGAGTCGACCCGGAGCTGGCACTGCGCGCTGCCACGCACCGCTTCCGTGACCAGCTCGAAAGCGACCGGGCATAAACCGGCTCGCGCCGGCCCAAACGACTAGATCAGGGGTTCGTGCGCCGAGGAGTCGTCGAGGGATCTCGATCGTCCCGCGACCCGGCGTCGGGGTCGATCTCGGTGGCGTGCTGTTCGTGCGCTTGCGCCGTCTCCTGCTGGCGCTCGGCCGCACGGGACCGCTCTTCGGCTTCGGCGGCCTCGCGGCGTGCACGGGCAGCCTGCTCGTCGGCAGCCGCCTTCTCTTTTTCCGCTCCCAATCGGTGCGAGTCCGCCTCTTCGCGGTGCTCGGTCGCGATCTGGCGCCGGTCATCCAGCCGGCGCTCACGCGCCCTCCTCATCGTCGTCGCGACCAAAGCGATCACGATTACGGCAGCGATCACGATCAAAATTATTGCGAGTGTGCTCATTTTCGACTCCCTTCGATGACCGGCTCTTGCGCTCGGTGACGACGCGGTCGTCGTTTCGCCACTACCCCCTGTGCGGCGGGTGAACCAATTGGCGCCTGGAAAGCTCGAGTTGGGGCAAGCGGCGCCGGGAGGCCGGCGTCTGCTCGTGCCGTTGGCCCGGCCTGGCAAACTTCCGCGGCCATGCCCACGATCGAGCGGATCCACGCACGCCAGATCCTCGACTCGCGAGGGAACCCGACGGTCGAGGTCGAGGTGACGCTCGACTCGGGGGCCAGGGGGCGCGCCGCGGTTCCCTCCGGCGCCTCGACGGGCGAGTTCGAGGCCACCGAGCTGCGCGACGGGGGCGAGGCCTGGAGCGGCAAGGGCGTCGCCAAGGCCGTATCCAACGTCAACCAGGACATCGCCGGGGCGCTGGTGGGCGCGCGTGCCACCGAGCAGGGGGCCATCGACCGCACGCTGATCGACCTCGACGGAACGCCCAACAAGTCCCGGCTCGGCGCCAACGCGATCCTCGGCGTCTCGCTGGCGGTTGCCCGCGCCGCCGCGGCGGAGGCGGGCGAGCCCCTGTATCGCTTCCTGGGCGGCGCGGACGCCACCGTGCTGCCGGTGCCGATGATGAACGTGCTGAACGGGGGCGCCCACGCCGACAACAAGGTCGACTTCCAGGAGTTCATGGTCGTCCCGGCCGGCGCCGCGAGCTTCTCGGATGGGCTGCGGACGGGCGCCGAGATCTTTCACGCCCTGAAGCGGACCTTGACCGAGCGAGGCCTCGGAACCACGGTTGGCGACGAGGGAGGGCTTCGCCCCCGACCTCGACTCGAACGAGGCGGCGCTCGAGGCGCTGATGGCCGGCATCGAGGCGGCGGGCTACGAGGCGGGCAACGACGTCTTCATCGCCGTCGACCCGGCGACCAGCGAGCTGTACGCCGACGGCGCCTACGTCCTCGAGCACGAGGGCCGGACGCTGTCGCCGGCCGAGCTGGCTGACTACTGGGTGGGGATCTGCGAGCGCTACCCGGTGCTGTCGCTCGAGGACGGCATGGACGAAGACGACTGGGACGGCTGGAAGGCGCTCACCGAACGGCTCGGCGAGCGCGTGCAGCTGGTCGGCGACGACCTGTTCGTGACCAACCCCGAACGCCTGCGGCGCGGGATCGAGCTGGGCGTCGCCAACTCCATCCTGGTCAAGCTCAACCAGATCGGGACCCTGACCGAGACCCTGGACACGATCGCGGTCGCGCACGACGCCGGCTACACGACGGTGATCTCCCACCGCTCCGGCGAGACCGAGGACACGACGATCGCCGATCTGGCGGTCGCCACAGGCGCCGGGCAGATCAAGACCGGCGCGCCCTCGCGCTCGGATCGGGTGGCCAAGTACAACCAGCTCTTGCGGATCGAGGAGGAGCTCGGCGACCGGGCCTCATATCCGGGGATCAGCGCCTTTGCAGGAAGGTAGAGCGCCGGGCGCCGAACCATGGAGCGTGAGCGCTCGCGCCTATCGGGTGGCACCACGCCGGCGGACCCGGGGACGGCCGGCGAGTCGCATCCACTGGGACAAGCTCGGCCGCGTCGTCCTGGTCCTGGTGCTGTTCGTGATCCTGTTCTCCTACATCAACCCCGTGGTCAACTTCGTCGACGCGTGGCGCGACTCCCATGCGCAGCGCGATCAGCTGGAGCAGCTCCAGCACCAGCGCAGCCGCCTGGCGGCCAAGGCCGCCTCGCTCAACGACCCCGGCGCCGCCGCCGAGGCGGCGCGCAAGCTGGGCATGGTCGCCCCCGACGAGCACTCCTTCGTGATCCGCGGCCTGCACTCGGCAGCCTCCGGAGTAAGCGCCGCCGCCGCCGCTTCGCCGATCGAGGCGCCCTGGGTGAGCGCGGCCTTCGTCACGGCGCCGGCCAGCGAGCGAACGCTGACCGCCGGGGCGTACCTGGCCGGCGCCCTCGAGCTGACCCTGGTCCTGGCGGCGCTGGCCTTCGGCGCCCACCGGGTGCGCGCCCTGCTCCTGCCGGGCTGGTCCGGGGCGCCGGCTCGGTTGGCCGAGGCGGTGCTCGCGGTGGCGGGCCTGATCTGGATCTCCGAGGCGCTGGGCACCTTCGGGGGATTCGAGGAGGGCGCCGTGCTCGGTGCCGTGATCGTGGTCGGCGCCGCCGCCGGCCTTGTCGCCGGCAGGCTGGCAGCCGACCGGACGGCGCGACCGGCCCCGGCGCCGCCCGCGCCCGTCGCCTGGGGGCCCGCCAAGGCGATTGCCGTGCTCGCCTGCGCGGCGCTCGCCGCCGGCTGGATGGTGCCGACCCTGGGGACGATGGCCGCCGGCATGGACCGCGCCGACAGCCTCTGGTACCACATGCCGCTCGCGGCGCGGTTCGTGCAGACCGGCTACCTCGGCCACATCTACTTCTTCGACCCGGTCTTTCTCGCCTCGTTCTACCCGGCGAACTCCGAGGTCCTCCACGCGGTCCCGATCCTGTTCTTCGACCGCGACATCGTCTCGCCCGTGCTCAACCTGGGCTGGCTGTCCGTGGCGCTGCTGGCGGCCTGGTGCATCGGCCGGCCATACGGGCTCGCCCCGCAGGCGCTGATCGGCGCCTCGGTGGCGCTCGGCTCGCAGAGCCTGGTGGAGTTCCAGGCCGGCGAGGCGCTCAACGACATCACGGGCGTCGCCTTCGTCCTTGCGGCCGCCGCGATCCTGGTCAACGGGTATGCGGCCGCGGGCGCGGCGGCGGGGCCGTCGGGGTCCGCTCCGGCGACACCCCGGAATGTCAAACGCTTCGCGTCAAACATTCCGGGGACAGTCGCCGGCCCGGACCCTGACACCCCCGCCGCCGGTCGAGAGATCCAGTCCGCGGCGCTCGCGGTCGGCCGACCCCGACGCTCCCGCCGGCAGCCCCGCGGCGCTCGCGGTCGCCGGGCCCAGACGCCCCGTCACCGGACGCTCGATCCAGCCCGCCGCGCTCGCCGTCGCCGGGATCGCGGCGGGGCTGGCGGCGGGGATAAAGCTCTCGTTCCTGGCGCCGATCGCGGCGCTGAGCGTGGGCGTGGTGGTGATCGCACCCCGGACCACGCGCCTGCGCGCCGCGGCGCTGTGGGGAATCCCGATGGTGGCCGCCGGCGGCTACTGGTACGTCCGCAACCTGATCGCGGTCGGCAACCCGATCCCGTACGTCGGGTCGGTCGGCCCGATCTCGCTGCCCGCCCCCGTTCGCGACTTCCACCTGCGGCCCGACTTCGCCGTGGCGCACTACTGGCACGACACCGGCGTGTGGCGGCACTGGTTCGCGCCGGGCCTGCACGAGTCGTTCGGGACGCTGTGGCCGCTGACCCTGGCGGGGATGCTGGCGGTGGCCGTGTTCGCGATCTGGCGCGGGCGGCTCGCCGATCCTGCGGGTCCTCGGCGCCGTCGTGATCGTCACCGCGATCGCCTACGTGTTCACGCCGCTGACCGCCGCCGGCGAGCAGGGGCAGCCGATCTCCTTCGTGTGGAACGTCCGCTACCTGGCGCCCGCCGTGGCGCTGGCCCTGGCCATCCTGCCCTGCCTGCCCGCGCTGCGGGCAACGCCCCGGCGCCGGGCGGCGGTCCTGGCCGCGCTCACCGTGCTGCTGGCGTTCACGGTCGGCTCGCTGGTGCAGTGGAAGCAGGGCCACGTCAAGGGCGCGGTGGCCGCCGGGGTGCTGGTGGTCGCCTTCGCCGTCCTCGTCGCCATCCTGCGCTCACGCGGCGTGCTGGGCCCGGCCGGCCGCAGGCGCGTTCGGGTGGCGCTGGCGGGGGTCGCCCTGGGCGCGGCGGTCGCGGCCGGTTACGGCGAGCAGGACCACTACCTCACCCACCGCTACGAGAACACCGGCCAGGCCCAGGACCTCGCCAACGCGCTGCGCTGGTCGCGAGACGTGCGCGACGCGCGGATCGCCGTCGCCGGGATCCGCGCCGTGTTCACCCAGTACCCCTTCTACGGCACCGACCTCTCGAACCGGGTGCAGTGGCTGGGCGTCCGCGGCCCGCACGACTCCTACCAGCGGATCCCGAACTGCCCCCAATGGCGGCGCGCGATCAATGCCGGCGGCTTCACCCACGTCGTGACCACCTTCGACCCCTACCTGCCGGATGACCTGCACAACTCGCCCGAGGGGCGCTGGACGCAGTCCGACCCCAACGCCCACGTCGTCCTGCGCGACGGGCCCGTCAGGGTGTTCGAGCTCCGCGGGCCGCTCGATCCCGCCGGCTGTGCGGGCCAAAAGCCGCTCACCCAGGCCCAGCTTCACAGCGTTCCCAACCTCAACGGGACGCCGTCGAAGGGCGACTGAGGCACGGTCCACGCGGCCGCGTCGCCCACGCCCGCCGCACCCGTCGCCCACGCCCGCCGCACCCGTCGCCCACGCCCGCCGCACCCGTCGCCCACGCCCGCCGCACCCGTCGCCCACGCCCGCCGCACCCGACGCCCACGACCGCTGCACCGTCGCCACGCACGTCGAACGTCACGAGCGTCCCGGCCGCACGCGATCCGCCGCCCGCGGCGCCGCACGGGCCCCGCTCCCGCGCACCGCCGGTTCGTGCCGACATCTGTCACTTGTCGGCACCAACCGGCGGTTCGGTGGGGCATACCCACCTCACCTCCCTGGGCGCCGGGGCATTCGGTTCGTCGTCTCGGCACCGGTTCCGCGGGGCCGCCCACGCCCCTAGGTAGGCTGCCGCGATGCTCGGCGTCTACGCCTCGGCGGCCGCCATCCTGCTCGCCTCGCTGGTGCTGGGCCGGGCGCTACTTCACCTGCTGGGACGCACCGATGCGACCTGGCTGGCCGGGGCGGTCGGCTTCGCGGCGCTGACCGTCGCGGCGCCGCTCTTGATCCGGCTGCCGGGCAGGGCCGCGACGGTCGCGGTCCTGGCCGGGATCGCGCTCCTGGCCTCGCTGTACGTCCTGTGGCGCAGCCGCGACAGCCGGCCGCGGACGGCTCCCGGGGTGCCCCTCGCGGTGATCGCCATCGTGTTGGCGGCGGCGTCGCTGCCGTTCGTCTTCAACCAGCGAGACGGCCCCCTCGGGGAGGGCATCTACACCAACGACCAGGGCGCGCAGCTCTCCTGGACCGACTGGCTGCAGCAAGGTGTCGGTCCCGAGCCCAAGGCCGTGCAGTTCGGCTACCCGACCGGCCCCCAGTCGGTGGCCGCGGTCGCCGCCGAGGCCACCAACGCCTCGCTGCTGGAAGCCTTCAACGGGCTCCTGGTGGCGATCCCGGTGCTCACCGCGCTGGCGGCGCTGGCCGCCCTCGATTGGCTTCCTGCGGGCCGCCGCGTGGTTGCGGCCTCGCTCGCCGGCCTGCCGTACCTGGCCGCCTCCTTCCTCGCCCAGAGCGCCTTCAAGGAGACGGCGATGGCGCTCCTGGTGCTCGCCTTCGCTGTCGCCCTCGGCGAGCTCGGCCGGCCGCTGCCTGCCGACGATCGCCAGCCTCACCCCCGCCGGGCGATGGTGCTGGTGCTGATCCTGCTGACGGCGGCCAGCGTCTTCGTCTACAGCCTCCCGGGCTTGGCCTGGTTCGCGATCGCCCTCCCGATCTGGCTCGTGCTCGAGGTCGGCACCGGGCGGCTGCGCATCGATGCCAGCGAGCTGCGCGCCGGGGCGCGCCGCCACCGCGGGGCGATCGTCGCCGTGGCGGTCGTCGTGGTCGTGGTGGGCGCCTTCTCGGCCGCCCAGCTGTCGGGGTTCGTCGGCAAGGTCGGCACCGTGCAGGCGTCGGTCGGCAGGCTCAGCTCGCCGGTGTTCCCCGGCGAGGCCCTCGGGATCTGGCCGAAGGGCGATTTCCGGGTCGTCCGGGGCGACGTCAGCCTCGCCTATCCGGCGGTGGCGCTGGGCCTCGTGGCCGCGGCGCTGGGCGCCCTGGCGGCGGTCCGCCGTCGCGACTGGGGGCTGGTGGCGGTCGGCGCCGCGGCCGTGATCCTCTACGTCGGCGCCAGGCTGTTCGCCTCGATCTACGTCGACGCCAAGGCGCTCGCGGTGATGTCGCCGCTGGTCGTGGTCGCGGCGTTCGGGGCCCTGTTCGCGCCGCGACTTCCGGGCGGGGCCGCTCGCTACGTCCTGGGCGGAATCGTCGCGGTCGCCCTGGCGGCCTCGACCTTCGGAGCGCTGCGGGCCGCGCCGGTCGGCTTCGACCAGCGTGGCGAGGAGCTGGAGAGCCTCGCCGGCCTGGTCCAGGGAGCGTTCGGTCGCCTTTCTCGGCGTCGACCGCTTCTCCGGGTACTGGCTGCGCGGAACGCTGATCCGAAGCCCCGGCGGCTATGTGCCCTCGGAGGTCAAGGCCCGTCGGAAGAAGGTCTGGCGGAAGGGGCTGGCGATGGACCTGGACACGCTGTCGCCGCGGCGCCTCGACGACTTCGACTACGCGATCACCACCCGGGCCGCCTACCAGAGCACCGCGCCGCCGAACTTCAAGCCCGTCGTGCGGACCCCTTCCTACGTGCTCTGGAGGCGTGTCCGGGCCGACGCCCCCGCTGCAGGTGATCGACAAGGACGGCACTCCGGGCCGCCTGCTGGACTGCGCCACCCCGCAGGGTCGAAGGCTGTCCCAGCTCGTCGGGCACCGCGACCGTGATCGCCGAGCCGGTGACGGGTAGGCCCCGCGACTGGAGTCGGGGTTCCCCCTTCGATGCTCCCGGAAGCGCGACGCAGAGCCTCGATCTCGGCCCCGGGCGCTGGCGGCTCTCGCTTCAGTACCACAGCCAGGTGCCGCTCACCGTCTCGACCGCCGGGTCGAAGGTCGAGTCTGCCTCCGTCGCTCGACGGGATGTACCTCACCCACCAGGGGCAGGGAGCGTTCTGGCCTGCGGGCAAGGCGCGCAGCCACGGTGGCTGCCCGACGGTCGTCACGGTGAGCGCTGCGCGCCCCAGCCGGCTGCAGCGCCTTCTCGGAGTCAAGCGGCAGGTCTGGCTGGGGACGCTGGCCGCCACCCGGCCGGGCGCCAAGCGGGTGGCATTGCACGACGCCTGCGGGTTGTACGTGGACCACTTCACCGTCCATGGCGGTGCCGCGAGCGGGAATCGCTAGTCGCTAACTTGATTCGGCGATGACCAACGCACAGCCCAGCGAGTCCCGCGCCAATCGCGGTCGCCGCAGGCGCCCGGTCAGCAACGCGCCGCCGCTCGTCTTCGTCGGCGGCACGGGGCGCAGCGGCACGCACGTCCTGGCCAGGCTCCTCGCCAGGCACCATCGCCTGTTCATGGTCCCGGTCGAGGTCCGGTTTCACGTCGAGGAGCGGGGCTTTCCGGGGCTTCTCGACGGAAGCGTCTCGAAGCGGGACTTCGTGCAGCGCATGCGCGGGTTCTGGTGGAGGGGCTTTCAGACCGGGCGGATGCGCGGCATGTTCCGATTCGTGCCCCGGGAGCGTCTCGACGGGGCCCTCGACGCCTTCGAGGCGGCCTTCGACGACGACCCCGAGGGCGCCTGCCGGCAGCTCTTCTACGACCTGCTGTGGTTTCGGACCGGCGAGGCGGATCCCGCGGCCGCCGGACCGCTCGGACTGGTCGAGCAGAGCACCGACACGATCGCCGCCGGCCCCACCCTGGCGCGGCTGTTTCCGGAGGCGAAGTTCATCCACGTGGTTCGCGACGGCCGGGACGCCTCGGCATCGCGCGTGGCTCAGACGCGCGGGCTGATCCATCCTCGCACCCGTCGTCAGGGCCTCGAATGGTGGGAGGAGAGGATCCGGCGGATCGATACCGGGGAGGCTGCGATCGCACCGGACCGTCTGCTCACGGTGAGCCTCGACGAGCTCCTGCTGGTCCCCACCCGTCCCGCTCTGCGGCCGCTGTGCCAGTTCCTCGACGTCTACCTGCAGCAGCGGATGCGGGCCTACTTCCAGCGGGAGATGAGCGCCGAGCGGGCCAACACCGAGCGCTGGCGCCACGGCCTCTCGGGCCGCCGCGCCGCCGAGCTCGAGCGCGCCTACGAGGAGGTCGTGGCGGCGCTCGAGGCGGATCGCATCCGCTGCGCGCCGCTCGTCCGCCGCACGCTGGAGCGCTCCCGCGACGACGGCGCCGAGGAGCTGGCGCCGCTTCCCTTCGTGCTCGGAGACGGCCCTCCGCTGGGCCCCTGGGCGAGGCAGGCGGCAGACGCCGCTCTGGGCGGACCGTGAGCGACCTCGTCTTCGTCGGCGGCACGGGGCGCAGCGGCACCCACGTGATCGCCAGGCTGCTCGGCCAGCACTCGCGCTACGAGATGATCCCGATCGAGTGCCGCTTCCACTGCAATCCGAGTGGGCTCGCGGACGTCGTCACCGGCAAGGCGACCCCGGAGGAGTTCGTGGCCAAGCTGCGCAAGTTCTGGTGGCACCGGGTCCGTCACGGCGGGCGCGCCCTGGCGCGCGTGGCGTCGCTGGCGCGGCGGGGCGGCAAGGTGCGCGGCCTCCACAAGATCATTGCCCGCGACCGCTTTGAACAAGCGGTCGCGGGGTTCGAGGAGAGCTGCCACCGCGACCCGGTCTCAGCCTCCCGAGCGTTGTTCTTCGACCTCCTGGCCCCCTTGGCCGCGGACGCGGGCAAGCCCGGACTGGTCGAGATGAGCTGCTTCACGATCGCCTCGGCTCCCGGCCTGGCGCGGATCTTCCCGGAGGCGCGCTTCGTGCACGCCGTTCGCGACGGGCGCGACTCGGCCTCCTCGAAGGCCGCCAAGCGCCAAAAGGAACACCATCCGACCGGGGTCACCGACGGGATCGACTGGTGGCTGGGGCGGCTGCGGCTGGCCGAGGAGGGCGTGCGCGGGCTCGACGATCCGGGGCGCGTGGTCCCGATCAGCCTCGACGAGCTCGTCTGGGGCGACCGTGAGCGCGCCTACGGCGACCTGTGCGGCTTCCTCGAGCTTTCCGACGAGCCCGCGATGCGCGAGTTCTTCAGCTCGCAGATGAGCGCCGACGCGGCCCATCGCGAGCGCTGGCGCGAGGAGATCCCCGAACCCGACCAGGAGGTGATCTCGAGGCGCTATGAGGCCGCGCTCGCGCAGCTCTCCGCCGAGGACTACCAGTGCGCCGCGGTCCTGCGCCGCTCCTATGAGCAGGGAGCCGCGAGGGTATGACGGAGCCGCCCTCCGAGGGCGATTGGCCATCCGCCGCGGGGGACCTGATCTTCATCGGCGGCACGGGGCGAAGCGGCACGCACGTCCTGGCCAGGCTCCTCGACAGGCATCCCCGGTTCGCCGGCGTCCCGATCGAGTCCCGCTTCCACTGCAACAAGCGGGGCATGCCGGACCTGCTCGGAGGCCGGGTGACGCGGGCGGCCTTCGTCGACAAGCTGCGCGACTTCTGGTGGCACCGGGTCAGGGTCGACGGCCAGCCGCGCGGCCTCTACAACCTGCTGACCCGCAGGCAGTTCGACGCCGCGGTGGAGCGCTTCGAGCCCGCCTACCCGCCCGACCCGGTGGGAGCGTGCCGGCGGCTGTTCGTGGAGCTGCTGTGGCCGCTGGCCACCGAGCAGGGCAAGCCCGGGATGGTCGAGATGAGCTCGCACAACGTCAGGGAGGCGCAGACCCTGCGCCGGCTGTTCCCGCAGGCGCGCTTCGTCCACACCGTTCGCGACGGGCGCGACGCCGCCTCCTCGGTGGTCACCAAGACCTGGGGCCCCGACAGCATCGTCAAGGGGATCGACTGGTGGGCGGATCGCCTCCGCGCGATCGAGGCCGGAGTGCGCGGCGAGGAGGACGGCGCCGCCTACGCGCTGGGCCCCGAGCAGCTCTTCGTGGTCCCATTCGACGACCTCGTCTGGGGCGATCGCGAGGCGGCCTACGGCCGGTTGCTCGACTTTCTGGCGGTGGACGACGACGCGGCGATGCGGGAGTTCTTCGACGACCAGATGAGCCCCGCCGCCGCCCACGTGGCGCGCTGGCGCGAGGGTCTGGGGCCGGTCGCCCGCCGCCGGGTGCAGCGACGCTACGAGCACGCCCTGGCGGCGCTCGAGCGCGACGGCAACCACGTCGCCCGCCCGTTGATCGATGCGTACGAGCGCCTTGGCTGACCGGATCCTGTTCATCACCTCGAACGGGACCGGCCTGGGGCACCTGACCCGCTCGATGGCGATCGCCAGGCGCCTCGATCCCTCCCTGGAGCCCCTCGTCCTCACCCTCTCGGCGGCGGCGCCGGTCGTCCACGAGCTGGGCTTTCCGGTCGAGTACGTGGCCTCCTACGGGACGCCGGGAGCGGGCAGCGACTGGCGCTGGTCGCGGCGGCTGCGGGGGCGTCTGCGAGCGGCGCTCGCGGAGGCCGCTCCCAGGGTGGTGGTGTTCGACGGCGCGCACCCCTACCAGGCGCTGATCGACGCTCTCGGGGGCGCTCGCGGCACCCGCTCGGTCTGGTGCCGGCGGCCGATGTGGCGCCCGGGCTCCAACCCGGGGGCGCTGGCGCGCAGCGGGTTCTTCGACGCCGTGCTCGAGCCGGGCGAGCTCGCCGCCGCCGAGGACCGCGGCCCGACCGTGGCTCGCCGAGACGAGGCCCACCGCGTCGGGCCGATCGTCTTCTGCACCGACGACGAGCTCCTGGCGCGAGCCGACGCCGAGCGCGAGCTCGGCCTCGAGCCGGGCAAGGTCAACGTCCTGGTCCAGCTGGGCCAGGGCCCGGAGGTGGCCGGCGTGGTGGAGCGGTGCCTGGGCCATCTCGCGGAGCGCGGCGAGGTCCAGGTCGCCGCGCTCTCCTCGACGATCGCCAAGCTCCTCACGGTGCCCGAGGGGATCGTGCACCTGCGCTCCACCTACCCGATGAGCCGCTACTTCGCCGCCTTCGATCTCGCGGTCTCGGCCGCCGGCTACAACGCGTATCACGAGCTGATCCGGTTCGAGGTGCCGGCGCTCTACGTGCCGATGCCGCGCCAAACCGACGACCAGGCCGCACGCGCCCGGTACGCCCAGCAGGCGGGGATCGGGCTGGCGAGCGACGGCCCGGACTCGGACCGGATCGAGGCGCTGCTCGACGAGCTGCTCGACCCCGAGCGGCGCGCCGCGATGCGCCGGCGCCTCGGCGAGCTGCGCCTCGCGGACGGCGCCGCCGACGCCGCACGATGGCTCGACCAGCTGGCGAGGGCCGAGGGCGAGCCGGCTCGGCATGGGGTGGGGGGGTGGCGGCGCTGGCTTGGCCAGCCCCTGCGCTCGGCGCGCCGGGCCGCCCCGTTCGTCGCCCGCCTGCCGCTTCACGCCGCGGCCTTCGTCAGGCAGACGATCGTGCGCCGGCCGCCGCGCACGGTGGTGCTGGCGCTCGACGTGGCCCAGGGCGCCCTGGAGCGCGAGCTCGAGGACGCCCTCGCCCGCACGCCCGATCCCCCCGGGCGGGTGCTGGTGGTCACGAATTCGCTCGATTTCGCCCCCCTGCTGCGAGCGGGGGTGGGGTTCGAGCACGTGCCGGGCCCAGGCGAGGCTCAGGCGCAGCTGGCCGGCGGTGACTACCATGAGTTCCTACGCCGCAGGCTGGCGCTGATCCTTGCCGAACGCCCTCGCCCTCGCCGGGCGCTGACGATCGGCGAGACCGGCAAGGGTCTGCTCACCGAAATCGCCTAAGCGGCCACTGCCGTAGCGCTTAGTACCCTGGGCTGGATGGACGCTCCGACATCGACGAAACCGCTTGATCAAGCGATTCCCGCCGCCGCCGACCAGGCAGGTGCGGCGCGCGGCGCGCTGCCCAACCTGGTCGTGATCGGGGCCCAGAAGTGCGGCACGAGCGGCCTGCACTACCAGCTCGGCCTCCACCCCGAGATCTGGATGTCGAGGCCCAAGGAGCTCAACTTCTTCATCGAGGAGCGCAGCTGGAGCCGCGGCGAGGGCTGGTACCGCGCCTACTTCGACGCCCGGGCGAGGGTCCGGGGCGAGTCGTCGCCCAACTACACGGCCTACCCGCAACATCTCGGGGTCCCCGAGCGGATGCACTCGGTGATCCCCGACGCGAAGCTGATCTACGTGGTCCGCGACCCGCTGGAGAGAATCGCGGCTCATTGGGTCCACAACTACGCCAAGCGCCGCGAGAAGGGCGACCTGCGCGCCACCCTGACCCATGCCAACACCTCATACGTGGTCCGAAGCCAGTACCACATGCAGCTGCAGCAGTTCCTCGGGCACTACCCGCTCGAGCAGACGCTCGTGATCGAGCAGGAGGAGCTCCGCACCGCGCCCGAGGCGACGCTCCGCCGGGTGTTCGAGTTCGTCGGCGTGGACCCGGGCTTCAGCCACCCTCACGTCGGCAAGCAGCGACATCAGACCTCGCGAAAGACGCGCGCCAGCCGTCTCGCCGTGCGCCTGGAACGGCTCGCCGGCACGCGCGGGGGCCGCGTCCTGCCGAAGAACGTCTGGCTGGCGATCGACGAGAGGCTGGCGCGGCGCCGTCCGATCGAGCGGCCCGACGTCCGCCTCGCCCTCGGGCCAGACGTGCTGCAGGTCCTGCGCGAGGACGGCGAGCGGCTCCGCGAGCTGACCGGGCGCTCCTTTGAGTCCTGGTCGATCTGGGACGCATGACCCCGCCCAACGACAAGCGGCCCGACAAGCCGAAGCCCGACAAGCCGAGCCCGACAAGCCGAAGCACGAGCACAGCCACCCGGGCGGCACCGCAGCGGTGCTCGGCACCCACCTGGCGCGCTTTTCGAGCGCCCAGGGCCTCTCGCTGCTGATCACCAACATCCTCCACTACTCCTCGATCGCGGTCGTGGCATCGATGCTCGGCCCCAGCAAGCTCGGCTCCTACGCGCTGCTCTTCTTCCTCACCGGCCTGGTCACGCAGCTCATCCACCTGCTCTCGAAGCCGGGGACGATGATGCGCACCTTCGGCGTCTCCGACGACGACGACGACTCGGTCGAGGAGGACGACGACAAGGATGCGCCGGAGGAGGCCTCGACGCGCCCCAGCTTCACGCTCGGCGTCGGCACGCTGTGGACGATGATGCTCGCCGTGACGGTGATCGCGCTGGTGTTCGTCTTCCGGACCCCGATCGCCCAGTTCCTCCTCCACGATCCCGGGCAGGCCGACGCGGTCGTCTTCGCGACCATCACGGGCTGCGTCTGGGCCCTGTTCAAGCTCGGTGAGATGGTCATCTGGTTCGAGGGCCGCGCGCTCACCTATGCCCTGATCGAAGCGGCTCGCCCGGCCTTCAACCTGATCGCCATCGTCGCCATCCTGTCGGCCGGCGCCGGGGTCAAGGGGGCGATCATCGGGCAGACGATCGGCACGACGACGGCCACCGTGATCTGCGTCGCGCTGATCTGGTCGAGCTTCGAGCTGGGCTTCTCGTTCAGCGAGCTGAAGCAGATCCTGAAGCGCGGCGCGATCCGGGCGCCGATCGCATCGTCGATGTGGGTCATCCAGAACGCCGACTCTTTCATCCTCTCCCGGTTCCTGGACCACAAGGCGATCGGCCTCTACAACTTCGCCTCGCGGACCGGGTTCATGGTCTCCTTCCTGCCCCAGGGCTTCCGGATGTCGCTGCGCCCGATCCGCAAGACCGCCGTGTACGAGGCATACCGGGAGGAGTACGGGATGGCGGTGGCCAACGGCCAGCTGCTGGCGTATTTCTGGCTGATCACCCTGACCGCGGTGCTGGCGATGGTGCTGGGCGGCGAGATCCTGATCCAGATCGGAGGCCCGAGCTTCGAGTCCGCCGCCCCGATCATCCCGCTGACCGCGGGGGCGATGTCGATGCCGGCGCTGTACCGGAGCGTCAGCAGCATGGCCGTCTATCCGAACAAGAAGCGCAACTTCGTCCTGGCGACGATCCTCGCCGCCATCCTGTACGTCGGGTTCATGCTCTTGCTGCTGAGCCACACCGGCCTCGGCATCTACACGGCCCCGATCGCGATGATGGCCGCCTTCCTGCTCCCGTCGACGGCGATGTTCCTGCGCTCACAGCTCGGCGACAAGCCGATCGACTTCCCCTACCTGGCGATGCTCTGGGCGACCCTGGTCGCGGTCGTGATCGCGGTCGGGTTCCACTTCATCCATCCGGCCGGGGAAGTGGACGAAGCTGCCGGTGATCGCGGCCCTCATGCTGGTCTGGTTCGCGTCGCTGTTCGTCCTGCGGATCATCCCCAAGGCCCACTGGCATCCGATTCGCCATATCGCGCTCTCGGCGATCCGCAGGGGATCGGCGCTCAAGTTCGACCCGGGCGCCGGGCTGGACTCGTTGAAGCCTCCGGAGCGCAAGGCTCTGCGCGCCGCCGTCGTCGACCGCCTGCCGCCCGCGGCGCTGGTGCCCTCGACCGTGGACGGCCACGGGGCGAGCAACGGCCCACAGGCCGGCGACGGCGCCAAGGCGACGAAAAGCGAGGAGATCCCGGGCCGCGACTCCGACCACGGCTCCGAAGGGGCGCGGCTGGTTCGGCTGTTGCGCCGCACCGGCGAGCGCGGCGGAGTCCCGATCGCGGAGTCGGGCGAGCTCGACGCCGGCATCTCCCTGTACCTGTTCTCCGATCAGCCGGTGGCGGTGCGCCTGAAGAAGATGCGCCAGCTCCTGTCCGCCGGGGTGAGCGCACACGAGCTGCGCACCCTCGAGGACGTGCGCGACGATCTGGTCAGGACGTCGCCGAAGGTCTGGGGTGTGGAGCCCGGCAACGGGCGCCGGCGGGCGCGCAACGGCAAGGGCCGTGGCCGCGACGGCAAGGGCCGCGGCTCCGGCGGCCGCCCACGGCCGAGCGTCAAGCGCGCTTGATCACGATCCGGTCCGGCTCGATCGTCACCTCGACCTGCCGGTGGCCGGCCCAGTGCTCGGAATAGACCGGGTCGTCGGCGACCGCCGGATCGAGCCACAGCCCGAAGCCGTCGTCGGTTCCGTGGTCGAAGCTCGCCTGCATCGCGGACCCGGGCCGGGCGGCTGCGCCGCGGCGCCTGCGGCGCCTGCGGCGGGGGGGCTTGTCGCCCTCGGCCGCCCCGGCCTCGCCGTCCTCGCCGGCCTCGCCCTCCGGTTCCTCCTCGGATTCCTCCTCCGACTCCTCGTCCTCCTCCTCGGCGGCGGTCTCCTCGTCGCGGGTCGCCTGCTCGATCTCCGCTTCGATCTCGTCGCGCAGCTCGAGATCTCCCGCCTCCTCGGCCTCCGCGCTCAGCTCGTGGCGGCGGCGGAACTCGCGCAGCTCCGAGGCGGGGACGTCGAGCTGGTGTGCGATCCAGGCATCAGTGCGGCCCTGGCGCACCCAGGCACGAATCTGGTTCAGCTGTGAGCGAAGCGGCTTGCGGGGCATGTCGATGAATATCCCTGGCGGGGAGCCGAATGATGCTAACGGACGCTCAAGGCGACGGTTGTGGGTGGCGCGGGCGAGTTGGAGCGGTTACCCTGCTGCAACATGCTGGTCCTGACCCGAAAGACCAACCAGAGCATCATGATCGGAGACGACATCGAGGTCTCCGTGCTGGCCGTCTCGCGCGACAAGATCCGCCTCGGCATCACCGCCCCGCGCGAGGTCCCCGTGTTCCGCAAGGAGGTCTACCTCTCCATCAAGGAGGAGCAGGTGAGTGCCGACGGGGACGCCAACAAGCAGGTCGAGCAGGCGCTCGACGAGCTCTCCAACGACTGACGGCGTCGAACGGCTGACCGGCGGCGACGGCTGGGCAACGGGCGCCTAGCCCATCAGCCACGCCAGCGTCTCGAACATCACCACGGTCACCGTGACGACGGTGATGGTGAGGCCGATGACGAGGGCGCCGAACGCGACGTTGCCGTGCTGCTCGACCCGCTGTATGCGGCGCACACGGGACCGGTTGGCGGCGCGCTGGCGAAGCTGCTTGCGTCGCCGGCGCTCGAGCGCTGCCTCCTGCTCGAAGGCCAGCTCGAACTGCGCGCTGCTCTGTCGCATTCTCATAAGAGTTTCCCAGTGAAGCCTTGTCGTGCCTGGTGCCGCGAGCCGTACGGTGCGCGCGGGGAGGCGTTGCGCGGGGGGTATTGACGCTACCAAACCGGCCCCGCGAAAGACAACGGGCCCGCGTGTCGATCGTCACTACCGTTTGCCCGCTCGGCCTAGCAGGCGCCCCACAAGGCCCCGGCCGGCCTGGCCGGCGCGCGCCTGCAGGCGCCCCAGCGACGAGGCGTGGGCGGTGTTGGGCGCGATCGTCAGGGTGCGCGCGTAGCCGTCACGGACCAGGGTCGCGTTGACGAACCGCGACCTCCCCGCCTCGCCCCGAGGCCTCGTGTACACGTAGGCGAGCAGCCGCCCGTAGACGTCGCGGCGCTCGCGGTCGAACACCAGGCGCACCGTGCGCCCGTCCACCAGGCGATGGTTCTCGGCGCTCGCCTGCGGGCCGTAGCACTGGACCGGGGTGTCGGGCTTCACCGTCTCGGGCGTGTCGACGCCGATGTAGCGGACGTCCTCGTCCTGGCCCCCGATCGAGACCTCGATCGTGTCGCCGTCGATCACCCGGACCACCTGCGCGCTCACCGCATGCCCGGCCGGCGTCGAGCCGGCCTCCCCGCCTTCGCCCGATCCACCTCCCCCGACCCAGACGCGCGCGACGAACAGCGCCACGACCAAGAGCAGCGCCACCGCCCCGAGACCAGGTCTGCGCCTCATCTTCCCTTCAACCCAAGGTGAGCGCCGCGCGCCCCCATGCGGACCCTACTCGGCGGGGGCGGGGCCGTCGGGGTCCGCTCCGGAGACACCCCGGAATGTCAAACGCTTCGCGTCAAACATTCCCGGGACAGTCTCCGGCCCGGACCCCGACGCCCCCGCACCTCCCGCTGGGCCGAATTTCATCCGCATAGGCAACGAAATTCGGCCCACCTCGGACGATCACCTCCCGCTGGGCCGAATTTCATCCGCATAGGCAACGAAATTCGGCCCACCTCGGGCGAGTTGGTCTCCATCGGGACGGCCACGGATAATAGCCACGCGCCACGGGGCCGCCTGGTGCGCGCGGTCACCGCATTCAGATGCTCGAACACCACTTCAACGGCCCCCCGTTCACGATCGGGATCGAGGAGGAATTGATGCTCCTCGACGCCGACAGCCTCGACCTCGCGAACGAGATCGAGGCCGTCCTCGCCGCGGTCCCGGCCGAGCTGGAGGGCCAGGTGAAGCCCGAGCTGTTGCAGTCGGTGCTCGAGGTGGCGACCACTCCGTGCGAGGACGTGCGCAGCGCGGGCGAGCAGCTGCGGGTGCTGCGCCGCTCCGTCGCCGAGATCGCCGAGCGGCGCGGGCCTCCTGGTGGCGGCGTCCGGGACCCACCCCTTTGCGCGCTGGGAGGACCAGCGGATCGTCGATCGGCCCCGCTACCGGGAGCTGGTCGACGAGCTCGGCTACATCGCCCTCCGGGAGCTGATCTTCGGCACCCACGTCCACGTCGCAATCGAGGGCCCCGACAAGGCGATCTACGTCGCGGACGGGATCCGGCGCTACCTGCCGCTGCTGCTCGCCCTGTCGTCGAACTCGCCCTTCTGGCGCGGCGAGCTGACCGGGTTGATGTCCTCGCGGACGCCGGTCTTCCGGGCCTTTCCCAGGGTCGGAATCCCGCCCCACTACGGCACCTGGGAGATCTACTCCCACCGGGTCGAGCAGATGATGCGCGGCGGCGCGATCGAGGACTACACCTTCCTGTGGTGGGACGTGCGACCGCATCCCGAGGCTCGGCACCGTCGAGACGCGCATCTTCGACCAGCAGACGAGCCTCGACCACACCGTGGGCCTGGCCGCCCTGACCATCGCCCTCGCCCACCGGGTGAGCAGGCTCTACGACGAGGAGCAGCCGCTGGTCGAGCATCCGACGGAGCTGATCGACGACAACAAGGTCCGGGCGGCCGTGGGCGGGATGAGCGCCCGCCTGATCGACTTCTGGCAGGGCAGGCAGGTGCCCGCCGAGGAGATGGCGCACGCGCTCCTGAACGAGCTCGTCTACGACGCCGCGGAGCTCGGATGCACCGATGAGCTGGCGCTGGTCGAGGAGCTCCTGGAGGGAAGGACCGGCGCCAGCCGCCAGGTCGCCTTCTGGCAGCACCACGACGAGAGCCTCACCGAGCTGGTCCGCGAGATCGCCGCCGACAGCCGCCCGTAGCGGCGAGGGCCGACGCCGCGGGCTATTCTCAGCTTGGGATGGCGGAGCGCGACCCTGAAGGCGGCATGGCGGCGCCCGAACTGAGCGTGGTCTGCAAGAACTGCGGCGCGGAGGTCAGCCCCTACGTCACCGAGTGCCCCTACTGCGGCACCCGGCTTCGCAAGCGGGCGCCGAAGCTGGAGCGCCGCGGCGACGAGCTGCTCGCCCGTGAGACGCGGAGCGCCCGCCGCCAACGGCGCGCCGCCGAGCGCCGGGCGCGCCGCCCCCGGCTCGCGTTGGCCGCCGATCGCCCGTACGTGACCCTGGCGGCGATCCTCGGGCCGGCCGTATTGCTGGTGGTCGAGCGCGCCGGCGACATCAGCGTCTTCCAGCTCGGGGTCGTCCAAGGCGGGGGTGAGCGTCACCGACTGGTGGCAATACCTCGCCGCCCCGTTCGTCTACGACGATCTCGGCTACCTGTTCACGATCGCCTTGGCGATGGCGCTGTTCGTGCCCTACCTGGAGCGGCGCCTGGGCGTCGCGCCCACGCTGATCCTCCTGATCGCCTGCGGGGCGCTCGGGGCGCTGGCGGCCCCGGGGCTCGACGACGTGATCGGCGACGGCTTCACGCTGATGGCCGGCGGCAACGGGATCGCACTGGGCGCGGTCGCCGCCTGGTGGTCGCTGCACTACGGCGATGCCCGCGACGACCCGACCGAGGAGTACGACCGGATCCCGGTGACGGTCGCGGCAGGTGTCCTCCTGCTGTTGCCCCTGGTCGAGAGCTTCGCCAATCCATGGGCGGGGGTCGCGGGCGGCCTGGTCGGCCTCGCCTGCGGGTTCTCGGCCACGCTCGGCGGCCGCTGAGACGTCGCGGGCCCGCTGACGATGCCCAGCAAGTTCACGGTCCTCACCCCGGAGCTGCACGGCTACCTGGTCGAGCACGGCGCCCGCCAGGACGAGCTGCTGCGTGCGGCTCGCCGCCGAGACCGCCGAGCTTGGCGGGATCTCGATCATGCAGATCTCCCCCGAGCAGGGGGCGCTCATGAACCTGCTGGTGCGCGCGATCGGGCGCCCGCCGGGCGCTCGAGCTCGGGACCTTCACCGGCTACTCGGCGATCTGCATCGCCCGCGGGCTGCCCGACGACGGCCTGCTCGTCACCTGCGACGTCAGCGAGGAGTGGACGGACATCGCGCGCCGCTACTTCGACGAGGCCGGGCTGACCGAGCGGATCGATCTTCGCCTCGGCCCGGCGCTCGACACGCTGCGCGCGATGCCCGCGGAGTCAGCCATTCGACTTCGCCTTCATCGACGCCGACAAGGTCGGGTACCTCGACTACTACGAGGAGGCCCTGCGCCTGCTGCGCCCCGGGGGGCTGGCGATGATCGACAACGTGCTTCGCGGCGGCCGCGTCGTCGGCCCGGACGCGGAGGACGAGGGGGACAGGGTGGTGCTCGAGCTCAACCGAGCGGGTGATCGCGGACGAGCGGGTCGACGTGGCGATGCTCGGCGTCTCCGACGGCGTCACCCTGGTCCTGAAGCGATAGATGAACGGCGTCGAGGCCGCGCCCGGCTAGTGGACCGCTCGACGGCGATCGAGCTCCAGCGCCGCGGGCTGGCGGCATTCGTACGCCTGCTCGCCCGCGGGTCGGCGAGCTCGAGCGTTGTTCGAGCGCGACGGAGTGCTGGGCGCGATCGTGCCGGCCTGCCCCGACCGCTCGGTGATCAACTCGGTCGCCTACCGCGACGCCGGCTCGCTCGCGGCGGCGCTCGAGGAGCTGGCAGCCGCGCAGGACGCGGCCGGGGTACGGGCCTGGACGGTCTGGGTGCCCGAGGACGACCGCGAAGTGGCCGCCACGCTGGAGGCGGCCGGCCACCGGCTCGACGCAACGCCGGCGGCGATGAGCCTCGACCTGGCGCGGCTCCCGGAGCCTGGGAGGCCGGCGGGCTCGATTGGGACGACCGGGCCTCGACGGCGGTGGTGGCGCGGATCAACGACCTGGCCTACGGGTTCGAGGATCCCACCTTCGGCACCGCGATGATCGATCTGCGGTCAGAGCCGCCGCTGCGGCTCTACCAGGCGCGGGAGGACGGCGAGCCGGTCTCGGTGCTCGGCGACGATCGACGACGGCGACGACTGCGGCATCTACCTCGTCGCCACCGCTCAAGGGACACCGCGGCAAGGGCCTGGCCCGCCGCCTCCTGCACGCCGCCCTCGCCGAGGCGCGCGATCGCGGCCTGCGCACCTCGACCCTTCAGGCGACCAAGCTCGGCTACCCGGTGTATGAGCGGTTGGGCTACGAGGCGATCTGCACGCTGCCAGATGTGGGAGCGGCGAAAGCCAGGGCCCGCCCTGAGCCCGGCCCGCTCGCTCGCCCTGAACCCCGGGCCCGCCTCGATATCTTGGGCGCGTGCGCTCACACCTACAGCGACCAGGAGCTCGACGCGGCGATCGAGGCGCTGACCAGCCGGGAGCGCTTTCGCGAGGCAGAGGCGGTGGTGCATGGCCGCGGCGCCGAAGCTGCAGCGGGTCCTGGCCGAGGCGCTCGAGACGGGCGGCTGGTTCGGCGAGGCGCACGAGGTCGAGATCCGCAAGGCCGCGGCGGCGCCCGCCGAGGAGGAGAGGCTGACCGCGCTCCGCACCCTGCTCGCCGAGGAGGCGCGGATGGGGATGATGGTCGGCGTCGCCGTCGGCTGGGCGCTGGCCGAGGAGCTGCGTCAAACGGACCAATCGAACGAGGAGGACTGAACCTGATGGACATCCGATTCCTTGGCCACGCGTGCTTCGAGCTCTCCGAGGGGGACGCCCGCGTCGCTGGTGGACCCGTTCCTGAAGCCCAACAACCCGATCTCGCCGGTGACCGCCGACGAGGTGGAGCCGACCCACATCCTGATCACCCACGGCCACGCCGACCACATCGCCGACGCGGTGCGGCCTCGCCAAGCGCACCGGCGCCCACTGCGTGGCGATCGTCGAGATCGCCAGCTGGCTGAGCGATCAGGGCATCGAGGCGGTCAGCGACCCGAACCTCGGCGGCACGGTGGAGTTCGACTGGGGCTGGGTGAAGCTCGTGCAGGCGTTCCACACCAGCACGATCCCGGGATCGGCCGAGTCCCCGTTCAGCGCCGAGGCGGGCGTCGTGATCGGGATCCCCGCGGGCCTCGTGATCAACATCGGTGGGACCACCGTCTACCACCTCGGCGACACCTGCCTGTTCAGCGACATGAAGCTGATCGCCGAGCGAACGCCGGTCGACGTGGCGCTGATCCCGATCGGCGGCCACTACACGATGGACCGCCACGACGCCGTCGTCGCCGCCGGGCTGATCGGCGCCGCAACGGTGATCCCGATCCACTACAACACCTTCCCGCCGATCGAGACCGACGCCGAGGCGTTCAAGTCGGACGTCGAGTCGAAGACCGACTCGGAGGTCGTGATCCTCGAGCCCGGCGAGACTCACAGCGTCTAGCCGGGCGGGCGTCGCGGCTAGGCGCCGAACCGAAACCAGAAGGAGCGGTCGCTCCAGTCGTGAACCATCAGCGCCAGACCGGCGACGGCCAGAAGCGCCCCGGTGAGGCCGTGGTGCATGCGGCGCCCGCAGATCCAGACTCGGCGGCGATTCGCGTCGTATCGGAGGACGCCCAGTGCGTGCTCTTGCCCTGCGTCTCGCGGACCATTTTTCACTCCTGCATCAGATCCAACCCCTGGATCGGCCCCGGGTTGCGAATGCCATGACGCCTACTACGAACGCCTACTCCGAACGCCTGATCGGCTCCAGACCGGCCATGTCGCGCCCATACTGGCCGACTGGCCAGTCGAGCCGGTAGGCTTCGACCGTCGGGGGCCGGGGCCGCTACGCCGGCAGCAACGAGAGGAGACTCAAGTGGAAGCACGCACCGAGAGCACGGCCGCGGATGCGGCGAGCCGGACCGCCCAGAGCCTCAGCGACATCGCCGACCGGGAGGGCTTCCTGGAGACCTCCGACCCGGCGCTGCAGGAGTCGGCCGACCGCGGCGAGGCGAAGCTCCTCTCCTACACCCAGCTGTACGAGCTATGGGAGCGCCAGCAGTGGGCCACCCAGGACCTCGACTTCAGCCGGGACCGGATCGACTGGCACGAGCGGATCGAGCCCGAGGAGCGCTTCCAGCGCATGTACGGCCTCTCGGCGTTCTTCATCGGCGAGCAGCGGGTCACCGACGAGCTGGGGCCGATCATGCGCGCCTGCCCCACCGAGGAGCAGCGCATCTTCCTCTCCACGCAGATCGCCGACGAGGCCCGCCACGTCCGCTTCTTCAACCGCTTCTACGAGGAGGTCGGCGTCCTGGAGGCCGACGACCTCGCCGGGCGCCTGCGCGCCACCGAGGAGCACCTGAACGAGTCATTCGGCGACCTGTTCGACGGGATGCTGAAGGGCCGGGTCGACCGCCTCGCCGCCGACCCCGAGAACACCGAGCTCCTGGTCGAGTCGATCACGCTCTACCACATGATCATCGAGGGGGCCCTGGCGCTCACCGGCCAGCACTTCATCATCGAGTACAACGAGGACCAGAAGACGCTGCCCGGCTTCGTCGAGGGCTTCCAGAACGTCTCCCGCGACGAGCACCGCCACATCGCCTTCGGCGTCCGCTTCCTCACCGACATGGCGAAGCAGGACGACCGCTACCGCGAGGCCATTCAGCGCACCATGGCCGAGGCGCTGCCGATCGCCGACCAGGTGCTCGATCCTCCGTGGGCCGAGGAGGACGACTGGGACCTGTTCGGATACTCCCGTGACGAAACCCACGCCTTCGCCGCCCAGTGTCTCTCGCGGCGGCTGAAGGTGATCGGGCTGGCGGCCTAGCGGCCGGAGCTACTAGGAGCCAACCGGCGGCGGCGTGTCCGCCGGCGGCGGCGTTGTGTCGGCCGGCGGCGGGTCAACCGGCGGCGGAGTGTCAACCGGCGGAGGCGCGTGTCGACCGGCGGTGGGTCAACGACCGGCGGCGGATCAACGGGCGGTGGGTCGACAACCGGCGGCGGATCGACCGGCGGCGGGTCGACAACCGGCGGCGGGTCGACAGGCGGGGGGTCAACCGGCGGTGGGTCGACAACCGGCGGTGGGTCGACCGGCGGCGGGTCGACAACCGGCGGCGGATCAACCGGCGGCGGGTCGACCGGATCGACCACGATGCCGCCACCGTCATCGACGGGCGGCGGAGGCGGAGGATCCGAAACAGGGGCGGGGGGGTCAACCGGCGGTGCCGGAGCGGCGGGCAGCGGAGCGGCAGCCGGCGCGGGCGCGGGCGGCGGCGCCGGGATGGCCACCGGCGCGGGAAGGGGGGCGGGAGTGGGAGTCGCCGGGGCGATGGGAGATGGTGTGGACAGGATCGTCTGGGTGCCCGTGGCGAGGATCCCGCGAGCCTGGTTGACTCCGACGGCGGATGCGATCGGTGCCGCCGCTCGCTCGCCGGCGCCCTTCATCGTGTCGACGCCCGTGGCACCGGCGGCAAACAGCGCCGCGGTGGCGAAGCCGACTGCGGCCTTTGCGCCCAGCGCTCCGCCGATGCCACCGGCAGCGGCGCCGGTCGCGGCGACCGCGCCGCCAAACGTGGCGCCCGTGCCGCCGACCGCGGTTGCGAGACCGCCGGCCGTGCTGACCGCGCCGGTGGTGCCCGCGACGCCGCCGGCGGTGCCGGCGGTCCCCGCGGTGCCGGCGGTCCCGGCGGTGGCCGATCCGCCGGCGGTCGAACCGCTGCCGCCGATCTTGGTGGCCGCGATCACCTTTCGCAACAGCACCAAAAGTCCGAACGGCGCCATCGCCCCGAGCGCCTTGGTGCTCGAGCGAAGCTGCCCGCGGTAGCGGCTGCAGGACTCGCAATCCTTGACGTGGCGACGGGTCGGGCCCGACGCCTTACACAGACCCTCGGCCGCCTCGGCCAGCTGGAGCCGCACCTCGTCGCAGGTCAGGATGCGAGCCTCGCTCGCCTCCGCCAGCGACATCCGCGCGCGGACCAGTAGCGACTTGACGGCCGGAAGGGAAGTGCCCATTGCCAGGGCGATGTCGCTGTAGGTGAGATCGTCGATCTCCCGCAGGACCAGCGCCGTGCTTCTGGGTCTCGGGCAGCTCGGAAACGTCGGTGACGATCGCGCGCAGCTCCTCGCGCCCCTGCACCCGCTCGAAAGTGGTGGCCCCGTTCTCGTGCGGGTGGACGTCCATCGAGTCGACGCCGTCGGCGGTGGGCTTTCGCAGGTGGTTGAGGCAGCGATTACGGGCGATCCGGTAAAGCCAGGGCCGCGCGTTGATCGGCCGGTTGTCGGCGAGCATCGCCGCGTGGGCCGCCGCGAAGACCTCCTGCAGCACGTCCTCGGCGTCCTGAGGGGAGCCGACCAGGTGTCGGCAGAAGGCCAGCAGTCGCGACTGGTAGCGGTCGAAGAGGACCTCGAAGGCGCGGTCGTGGCCGTCGCGGATCATCGCGACAAGTCGTTCGTCTCCTTGCAGGCGAAGGAGCGGCGTGCGTCTGGTGAGCACACCGTTGGTACTGGCGGTTGTGAGGGCGGAGACCTCCATATACGCCGTATCGACACAAACACGCTACAGCCCAAGAAGTTTCGCAGCTAGCGCGAACAAACGCACTGGCCCTTTCGTCCACCCCAGGCACGGCCGCCCCAGGCACGGCCTCGGGACGGTCGCGTGGCGCGGGATGCCGGGGGAGGGATTCGAACCCCCAAGCCCTTGCGGGCAGCCGTTCTTAAGACGGCCGTGTATCCCAGTTCCACCACCCCGGCGGAGACCGCTAGACCCCGTTCCGACCACCCGGCGTGACGATCCGGACCCTAATCGTTGACGATCCGGACCCTAGTCCTTGACGATCCGAATGTTGAACTGCGCCGTGCCGCTGGCGCCCATAAGCCTCAACCAGAGGGTTAGGTACATCTCCATCCCACGCGCGGCCGAGATCTCCCCGAGATCGATGATGTCGCCGGACAGCCAGCCGAAGGTCTCCAGCAGCTCCGTGACCTCGGCCTTGGCGCCGGCGTCGTCCCCGCAGATGAACGCGTTCGTGCTCTCGCCGAGCGAGTCGGGCGCCACCATCACGGCGGCGTTCATCGTGTTCAGCGCCTTCACCACCCGGGCACCGGGAAACGCCCGCTGAATCTGCTCGCCGAGGCTGTCGGAGTTGGAGACCGTCAGCGTCGGCGGTTGCGTACTCGCATCCAGCGCATTGCCGATGTCGATCAGGACCTTGCCCCGGAGGTTCTCGGCGCCGGCCGCCTCGAGCGCCTCGAGCGAATGAGCCCCGGCGGTCGCGTTGACGACCACCTCACCAAAGCTCGCCGCATCCGCGAACGACCCCTCGCTGGCCCCCTCGCCCACCTCGGCCACCCAGGCAACCGCCTTCTCGTTGCCGGCCTCCCGCGACCCCATCTTCGCCTCATGTCCGATCCCCACGAGCTTCCCCGCGATCGCCCGACCGACCATCCCCGTTCCAAGCACCCCAAACCTCATCGCCCCCGCACCCTACAAGCGCCGCCGCCCGTCCCCGCCGCCTTTCCCCACCTGCCGGCGCAGGCTCCGCGACATTCCGCGCGCCACCCGTCAGATCCCAGCACCCAACATCACGCGCCCACCGATCGGCCCCCTTCGCCCAGCCCGCCACATGTCCCGTCCAGCCTCGCCACCTCCTCGAGCCCATCCCCGATCGCCACCTGAGACCCCCGAGCGGCACGAACCGCACGGGCGAGTCCCCCCAAGCACCGCCGCCTTGTACCGACAAGCCACCGATGTCGGCACGAACCGGCGGTGCCGTGGCAGACCCCTGGCCGCACCCGCGCTCGATGCCCGCCAGCGCGTGCCGCAGCCGTGACGCGCTACAAGCGCTACGGTCAGATGCTCGTCGTCGAGCCGCCGCCGAAGGCCGTCGAGGAGGTTTCGGTTCGCGAGCTGAGTCGTGACACCTCCGGGTCCTGGCGCGTGTGGCCGAGGGAAGACGCGCAGTGGTCACGAGTCGCGGCACGCCCGTGGCGGTGATCCTCGAGGTCGAGGAGGCGGTTGGTCTCTGCGCCTCGGTGCTGATTCAAAGACAGGAGGCCGAGCGGCGGCTGTTCGGCGCCGAGCTCTGCGAGCAGCTGCGCGAACGCCGCACCCGCCGGGCTTTGAGGATGCTCGACAGCCCGCGGAAGACCCGCTAGAGCTGCACCCAGACGGTCTTGGTCTCGAGGTAGGCGTCGAGGTTGGCGTGGCCCTTTTCGCGGCCGATGCCGGAGGCCTTGTAGCCGCCGAACGGGGCCGCCGGGTCGCCGCCGCCCCAGGTGTTGACGTAGACGTTGCCCGCCTGGAGCATCGCCGCCAGCTTGTGGGCGTTGGAGACGTCGCGGGTCCACAGGCCGGCGGCCAGG
Source organism: uncultured Actinomycetes bacterium (assembly GCA_963760665.1). GTDB lineage: Bacteria > Actinomycetota > Thermoleophilia > Solirubrobacterales > 70-9 > AC-56. Next base: position 13,796 of record CAVXDS010000005.1, on the reverse strand, counting down.
CCGTACTCGGTGTCGTTGGCGCGGCGGGCGACCTCCTCGAGGTCCTCGAAGGGCATCGCGACCAGCACCGGGCCGAAGATCTCCTCGCGGGCGATCCGCATCGAGTCCTCGACCCCGGTGAACAGGGTCGGCTCCACGAAGTAGCCGCCGCCGTTGCCTGTCTGCGGCGAGCCGCCCGCGACCAGCTCGGCGCCGTCGGCGACGCCGGAGTCGATGTATCCCTTGACCCGCTCGAACTGCTCCTCGGAGACCAGGGGACCGAACTCGGTCTCCGGATCGAGGCCGGGGCCAACCTTGGCCTCCCGCGCGAACGCCGCCAGGCGCTCGACCACCTGGTCGAACAGCTCGCTTTGCACGAACAGGCGGGAGCCGGCGTTGCAGGCCTGGCCGGAGTTCGAGTAGATGCCCTGGAAGGAGCCGGGGATGGCGCGCTCGAGGTCGGCGTCGGGAAGGATGATGTTGGGGCTCTTGCCGCCCAGCTCGAGCGTCACGCGCTTCAGCGAGCGCCCGCACTTCTCGCCGATCTCGCGGCCGACGACGGTCGAGCCGGTGAAGGCGACCTTGTCGACCCCGGCGTGGTCGACCAGCGCGGCGCCCGTGGTGCCGTCGCCGGTCGAGCACGTTGAGCGTTCCCTCGGGAAAGCCCGCCTCGAGCGCCAGCTCGCCCAGACGCAGCGCGCGTCAGCGGCGTCTGCTCGGCCGGCTTCAGGACGATCGCGCAGCCCGCGGCGAGCGCCGGGGCCACCTTCCAGATCGCCATCAGCAGCGGGTAGTTCCAGGGGACGATCTGGGCGCAGACCCCGACCGGCTCGCGCAGCGTGTAGCAGAGCACGTCGCGCGCGGAGACCGGGATCGTCTCGCCCTCGATCTTGGTCGGCCAGCCGGCGTAGTAGCGCAGGTGATTGACCGTGGCGGCGATCTCGCCCCGAGCGTGGGCCACGGGCTTGCCGTTGTCGATCGACTCGAGCTCGGCGAGCTGATCGCCGTTTGCCTTGATCAGCTCCGCCAGCCCGTACATGAGACTGGAGCGCTTCGAGGGGTTGACCTTGCGCAGCGCGCCGTCGAGCGCCGCCCGGGCCGCCTTGACGGCGCGGTCGACGTCCTCGGGCCCGGCGAACGCGACCTCGCAGATCGGCTCGCCGGTGGCCGGGTCGATGGTCTCGAAGCTGCGTCCGTCCGCGGCCTCGAGCCGCTCGCCGCCGATCACCAGCGGCAGCGGTCCCCGCTCCACGAACTCGCGCGCGGCGGGGGAGAGGGACTGGGCCGTGGCGGTGGCCATCGCCCGGATCGTAGTGCTACCAGCCGTCGGGCGTGTCCGCCTGTCCGCTAGCCCTGGATGAGACGCAGAGCGCCGATCACCAGCGCTGCGGCAACCGGGACGCTCAGGTAGCGCCAGACGCGTGGAAGCTTTGGAGCGAGGACGCCGGCAGCGAGGCCGCCGGGGGCTATGACGCCGACGTCGAGGACGTAGTCGCACTCGAAGGGCTGGCGGCAGCCGCCACAGACGACCCTGCGCACGACCGTCGCGGGCAGCACGCCGGGAAGCCGCACGTCGGTCTCGGCGCCGCACGCTTCGTGCTCGCAGCGAACCAGGCGGATCGCCTCTGTGGCCACTGGCACGGGGAACCCTCCGTTGTCTACGCGCTCCATGTGGTTTCAATCGAATGCCGGGAGATGAACCTTGAACCTGCCCTGCCTGACACAATTCCTCGAGCATGGCGCTGACGGTGTTCAATCGCCTCTACCGCCGGCTCGGGCCCCGCTATCCCGCGGTCTTCCTTACGGTCGAGCTGCAGAGCGCCTTCCTGATCGCGGCGGGGACGCTGGGCCTGTTCAGCTTCTATTACAACGCCTCGGCCGACGACTACCTGAAGATCCTCGTCGGCATTGTGCTCCTCGTCGCCGTGGCGGTCGGGATCACGCTCGCCCGCACCCTGCCCCTGATGCGCCCGGTCCAGGAGTGGATTGCCGGCGCCCGCGACGCGCAGCAGACACAGAAGGCCTGGGAGGCGGCCGTCTGCCTGCCGCTCGAGCTGATCCGCAGGGACCTCGGGGTCCCGATTCTGATCGCGATCGCCCCCGGGTCCATCTGGGCGGTGATCGTGCTCCACCTGTCGTGGCTTGCCTTCTTCCCCCTGTTCGCGGGCTCGCTGGTGGCCCTCGGCTACTCGGCGATCCTCCACTACCTGGTGCTCGAGGCCGGCATGCGCCCGGTGCTGGTCGACATCAACCAATCCCAGGCGGCGCCGCGGCTGAGCGCCGAGGTCTCGGCGATCCCGCTGCGGGTTCGGCTGATGGCCGCGCTGCCGCTGATCAACCTGGTCACCGGCCTGGTCGTCGCCGCGTTCACGTCCGGAGGCGGCGGCGGGGCGGCGCTGGGGCTCGACGTCCTGGTCGCGGTGGCGGTCGCCACCACGATCTCGCTCGAGCTGACGGTCCTGTTCTCGAAGTCGATCCTGCGCCCGATCGCCGACATGCGGCGGGCCACCCAGGCGGTGCGCGAGGGGCACTACGACGTCTTCGTGCCGGTGACGACCGGGGACGAGCTCGGCGAGCTGGCCGCCTCGTTCAATCAGATGGTCCAGGGCCTCGCCGAGCGCGAGCAGCTGCGCGAGGCGTTCGGCACCTACCTCGACAAGTCGGTCGCCGAGTTCATCCTCAGCGAGGGATTCGCGGAGGAGGGGGTCGAGCGCGAGGTGTCGATACTCGTTTGCGACGTACGTGACTTCACCGAGTTCGCCCGCCACGCAGGCGCCAAGGAGGTGGTGGCGCGGCTCAACGAGCTGTTCGAGATCGTGGTCCCGATCGTCACCCGTCACGGCGGCCACATCGACAAGTTCGTCGGGGACGGGGTGCTGGCGGTGTTCGGCGTCCCGGAGATCCACCCGGATCACGCCGACCGCGCCGTGCGGGCCGCCTGCGCGATCGCGGCCAGGGTGAACTCGGACCACCGCCCGGGCCTGAGGATCGGGGTCGGGGTGAACACGGGCCCCGTCGTGGCCGGCTCGATCGGCGGCGGGGGACGGCTCAACTTCAGCGTCATCGGCGACCCGGTCAACGTCGCGGCGCGGGTCGAGGCGGCGACCCGCGAGCTCGACGAGGACATCCTGATCACAGAGGCGACGAGGCGCGAGCTCAGCTCTTCGATCGAGATCAAGGCGTGCGGCGAGCACGAGCTGAAGGGGCTCGGCGAGCCGCTGGCGCTCTATGCGCCGCGGATCGGCGAGCCGGCGCCGTCGCCCGCCGGCGAGGAGCCGCTCCCGGTCCCCCGGGACGGCGCGCCCGAAGGGTGAGCTGAGCGGGACGCGGAGCCGGGCCGGCGGCCTGGCGCCGCTATAGATCCAGCCCGAGTGCCCGGCAACGTCATCACCGAGACCTGGCTCGCCTACGCCTTCGAGCGGCCGGTGTCGCCCGAGCGCGTGCGCGAGGCGCTGGGGCGGGTCGGCTCCCACTACGGGGCCCAGCTCGCCGAGCCGCCGCCGCTCCACGCCAGCCTCGGCGACACCGACGGCCTGGCGCTGTGGCGCCACGACGACGACGGCTCGCGGTGGCCGGCGTGGGCCGAGGGCGAGGGCATCGTGGTCGCCACGACCGCGGCGCCGGTGGGCTGGCGGCGGGTGGTGGGGGAGGTGGGCGCGGCCGAGGCGGCCGTGCCGCTCGGTCGCGCCCTCGCCGAGCGCCCCGAGCGCCTGGCGGAGCTCGTGCCCCCGTTCGTGATCGGGATCCGCGAGGCGTCGGCGGGGCCCGGCGCGGCCAGCGGCCGGCTGACGATCGTCAACGACTTCGCCGGCGCGGGGCGGATCTACGAGAAGCGCCTGGAGCCCACCGACGGCGCCCTGGGCGCCCAGGGATGGGTGTGGTCGAACCGCCTCGGCGCGCTGCCGATCTTCGCCGGCCAGGAGCCGCAGGCAGACGAGCGCGGCTGGGCGCTGTTCGCCGCCGCCGGCTGGTTCATCGCCGACGCCACCCCGATCCGCGGGGCGACCAAGGTCGCTCCGGGAACCGCGATCGTCGTGCGCGCCGGCGCCGGGGGCGCCGGCGCGCACCTCGACCGCCACCAAACCGGCGGCGCCGGCGAGCTGGTCGGCCCGCACGAGGTCTACTTCCGGGGCACCGTCGACGAGGCGGCCAGCCAGGCGACCGGCCTGGCGCGCGACCTGGCCGACCTGTTCGACGAGCCGCCGGCCGTCGACCTCTCCGGCGGGCGCGACTCCCGCGTCTCGGCGGCGGGCGCCGTGGCCGCCGACATCGACTGCCGCTTTGCCACCGGCGACCAGGAGCCGGGCGAGGTGGAGATCGCCAGGCGGCTGGTGGAGACCGCGCCGCGCCCGATCGAGCATCTCGTCACCAGCCCGGAGACCGACCCCGACGACGACCTTCGCCAGCGCGTCCGCGCCATCCACCTGGTCCACGACGGGATGCGAAACCCGCAGGAGATCCGCCGCCCGATGCCGCTCCCCCTGCCGGTGGAGCCGACCCGCCCCACGATCTCCGGCCACGGCGGCGAGATCGCCCACGGCTTCTACTACCCCTCGCAGAAGAAGCTCTCCGAGGTCCGAAAGGGCGACGAGGCGGCCGTCGTCGACCGGCTGGAGGAGGCGGCGCGCCAAAAGCACGCCGCCGCCCACCGCGCCGCCTACCGCGCCTACCGCGAAGAGGTGGAGCACGCCCTCGACGAGGGGCGCCGCCACGGCCTGGTCGGCGCCGACCTGCTCGACTACTTCTATCTCGTCCACCGCCTCGCCTACCGCTCCGGCCTGGGCGCCCGCAGCGGCCGCTACTCGGCCTGCGCGACCCCGGCCTTCGTCCGCGCCGCCTTCGACCTCACCCCCGAGCAGCGCCTGGAGGGAAGGCTCCACACGGAGCTGATCGCCCGCCTGGTGCCCGCCTGGAGCGAGGTGCCGTTCTTCGAGCCCAACGACGCCGGGCCCCTCCCGGAGATCCGCCGGGCCCGGATCTGGGAGAAGCCCGGCCACGCCGAGACGGTCGAGGAGATGCTCGAAGACGGCAAGGCCTGGCCGGAGCTCTTTCGCCGCCGCGCGGTGCGCAAGGCCTGGAAGGACGCCCGCAAGGGCAAGGGCCACCAGCACTGGGAGGCGGTCTTCAACCGGATCGTGTGGCGCGAGGGCTTCGAGGAGCACCTGCGCGAGCTCGCCCGCTCGGCGACAGCCGGCCCCGCCTAGCCATATCTTCGGCCAGACCTGTTTTCGACTACCCGGTCCGGGTACTGTGTCGGATAAGAGATCGCTGCCTCGGGGGGCGTGGCGGGAGGCCCGGATGGCCATTGACCAGGAAGTGCTTGAGGCGCCCGATCGGGAGGCTTCGGCGAGCAGCGCAGGCGCTCTGTGGGCGGGAGTGGAGACACCCGCGCTCGACGCTGCCGATCTGCGGATCGGCGGTCAGGTCGCGATCGCGATGTTCGCCGCCGGTGGAGCGCTCCTCCCCGCCATCGCGCTGCCGATCCGGGAGATGGTCGACCCCGTCGCCGTGGTGGTGATCGGGGCCGTGTCGCTCGCCTTCGCCGGCGCATACGCCGTCCTGACCCGCTCCGCTCAGATCACCCAGGACAACCTCTACGCCGGCGACTACGCCTGGATCGGCCTCACGGCCTGCCTCGTGGCGGCCACCGGCGGCACGTCGAGCCCGTTCTTCCTCCTCTATCCCCTCGCCGTCCTGCACGCCGGCGCCTTCCAGTCCCGACGTCGATTGATCGTCGTCACCGCCGCCTCGATCCTTGCCTTCCTCACCCCGGTTGCCTACGACACCGGAGGGATGGCGCTCTTTTGGGCGATGGCGATCATCGCCGTGCCCCCCACCGTGGTCGTCGCCTGGAGCCTCAACCTGGCGCTGACGACCCTGCGCCGCCAACGGCAAGAGCTGGCCGCGGCCGAGCGCGGCGCCCTGGTTCAGGCCCGCATGGACCCGCTCACGGGCCTCGGCAACTACCGCCGGCTGTGGAGCTCACTCGAGGCTCAGGCCTCCCGAGCGCGCCGCCACGACGAGCAGTTCTCGCTGATCGTGCTCGACCTCGACGGGTTCAAGGTGATCAACGACGAGATCGGCCATCGCGAAGGGGACGACGCGCTGCGGGCGGTGGCCACGGCGCTCCGCTCGGGGCTGCGGACGGAGGACATCTGCTGCCGGCACGGCGGCGACGAGTTCACCGTGATCGCAATCGGCGCCGGTGACGCGGAGGCGCGCGAGCTGGCCTCGCGGCTGGTCGAGGCGGTCGCCGAGGTGCCCGTGCTCCCGGACGGTGAGATGCGCCTCGGCGTGACGGCCGGCTGGTCGACCTTCAATCACCCGGCTCGGACGGCCGAGACTCTGATGCGCGACGCCGACGCGATGCTTCGGGAGCGAAAGCGCGGGGACCTGCGCCCGGGAGCCAAGGCTCCCGAGTTGGCGCGAGCGACCGGCGACCCGCCAGTGCTGCCCGCGTCGCTGGCCCGTTCGCTCGCCGACGCGCGAGACGAAACGGCGGTCATCGAGGCGACGATCGCGCACCTCGCCGGCGCCCTCGACGCGATCGCGGTGACCGCCGTGAAGCGCCAGCGCGCCGAGCTGCAGGTGATCGCGCTCGCCGGTGCGGCGCCGGAGCCCTTGGGCGATCGCTCGGCGGTCAGCTTCGCCGCGGAGGCGCTCGTCGCCCGGACCGCCATGGTCCAGGAAGTGGAGGCCGATGCCCGGGGCGTCCGCAGCCGGCTTGCGCTCCCATTGCTGGTGGGCGGCGAGGGATGGGGGGCGCTGGTCCTCGAGTCCGCTCGCAAGGACGCCTATGACGAGTCCGAGCAACGGATCGCCGTCGACATGGCCAGGCAGGCCCAGCGCGGGCTCGCCGACGTGCTGATCGTCGCCCGGCTGCGCGACGCCGGCCCGAACGAGGCGCAGTGGATCGCCGACTCCTACCAGAATCGGGCCTCGGAGCGGCGCCGGCTCGCCGAGATCGCCGGGCGGGCAGGTCGCGCGCTCAGCATGCCGGCCGAGGAGCAGCGCATGCTCTCGGTCGCGGCATTCCTCCGCGACCTGGGGATGGCGGCCGTCCCGGTCGCCGTGCTCGACAAGCCCGGGCCCTTGACCGAGGAGGAACGCGCCATGCTGACCGGCCAGGCGATCGCCGGCGAGCGCCTGCTGCGCGATATGCCGCACCTTCGCGGCGCCGCCCGAGTCGTCCGCCTCGCGCACGAGCACTGGGATGGCGGCGGCTACCCGGACGGACTGAAGGGCGAGGCGATCCCGCTGCCATCGCGCGTCCTGCACGCGTGTGCCGTCTGGGTGGCGCTGACCTCGCCGCGACCGTGGCGCGCGGCGCTCGACCGATCCGTCGCCCGCGATGAGCTGCGGCGGATGGCCGGCACCCAGCTCGACCCGGCCGTGGTCATCCTCCTGCTCGACCTCGGCCTGCACTGAGATCGTCTCGCCCGCGGCTTCGATCAGCGCTGCCGATCCGAGAGATGGTCACGGCCACAACTGGCGGAGCACCCGAAGCGCGTTCTTTGAGGTGATGAGCTCAGCGTCGGCCGCCCCGTACTTGCCCTTCAGCGCGTCCTCGAGCGTCTTCAGGTCGGAGATCTTCTCCAGCCCGGTCATCGTCGGCTTGATGAAGCCGTCGAAGTCGGTCCCGAGCGCCGTGTACTCGTGGCTGCCGGTGATCTCGGCGATCTTGTCGATGTGAGTGCAGATCACCTTGAACGCCTCGTCCCAGTTCTTCGTGAACTTCTGCCCGTCGGGGAGGACCTTCTCGTTGAGCTGATGCTGCGCCATGATCAGGCCGACCACGCCCTTGCGCCGCTTGATCTGCAGGATGGTGTCCCGGTCGAGCATGTACTGCTGCTCGCCGAAGCGGTAGCCCGCGTGGGTGGCGACCACCGGCATCTCGCAGTTCGGGTCGACGTCGCTCTGGTCCAGCACCCGGAACGTCTTCTCGACGGCGTCGGGGCGCATGTGCGAGATGTCAATCAGCACCCGGTTCTTGACCATCGCGCGAATCGCCGCGATCCCCTCCGTGGTCAGGCCTACGCCCTGCGGCTGCGGGAAGAGCCGGTTGTAGGTGGAGTCCGACATGAAGGGCAAGGCCGGCGCGTTCGTCGCCACCTGCCGGTACAAGAGGTGCGCGACGGTCACGTAGCCGACCCCCCTGTTCGCGAGCTCGGCGACGTTCGCCTCGACTTGGGCGGGGCCACCGTCTCCGAGGCTGAAGCCGCCCTCCACGCTGTGAACAAGGGCGATCGCACCATCCGTCAGGGCGCTGTCGAGCTCGGCCCGATTGTGAACCAGCCGGACCAGCGCGCGGTTGTGGCTCTTAACCTCGTCCTCGATGGCCTCGAGGCTCTTCAGCAGCTTCGGGAAGTAGCTCGGATCAGGCGGCGCCGTATAGGGGCGCTCGAGGTCGACCTCGTCGAAGGGCTCATAGAGCACCGACATCGCCAGGCCGACGCCGCCCGTGCGCATGCTCTCGGGCGATGGGATGCGGTAGCCCGAAAACGGGTTGCGATTGTTGAAGAAGAGGCTCACCACCCACACGATGAGCGCCTTCCCCTTCTCGCCCAACCCCGGGCGCCCGGCGATTTGCCTCATCCGCTCGAGCGCGGTCCGCTGGTCGACATCGTTCAGCACGTGCATCGGGTAGTGCGCGTGCAGGTCGGCGATCATGAGTGCCGCTCCGTCCGGTCGATCGCGATGCTCTCGGTGATCATGTCCGTCCTCCTCCACTGAGGTGTCTGGACGATCCTCTCCGAGTTGGGCGCTCAGATCAAGTGCGCTTGCCTGCAAGCTCCCAGGGCCGGGCATAGAATCCGGCCGTCTACGTCCCCTGAGAGGAGCTCCGATGGCCGACAGCTCGGATCCCACCTTCTACCGGTCACCCGCCGCCGCGATCGCCGCGCCGCCCGAGGCGCTCGCCTACGTCGCGGCGTTCGACCCGGCCGGCAAGCAGCGCGACGCGATGAGCGTGATCGACTGCGATGACTCCTCGCCCACCTACGGCCAGGTGGTCGGCTGGACGGAGCTGCCGACCGCGGGCAACGAGCTGCACCACTTCGGGTGGAACGCCTGCTCCAGCGCGCTCTGCCACGAGGGCCACAACGGGGCGCTCGAGCGCCGCTACCTGATCGTGCCGGGCATCCGCTCCTCGCGCACCTACGTGCTCGACACCAAGCCCGACCCGCGGCAGCCGGAGGTGATCCGCACGATCGAGGCCGAGGAGCTCGCCGCCAAGGCCGGCTACTCGCGCCCCCACACCGTGCACTGCGGGCCCGGCGGCATCTTCATGTCCAACCTGGGCGGCGCCAACGGCGCCGAGGGCCCGGGCGGGGTGGCGCTGATCGACCACGACACCTTCGAGGTCACGGGCGCCTGGGAGACCGACCGCGGCGAGCAGCAGCTTCGCCTACGACGTCTGGTGGCACCTGAACGACGACGTCGCCGATCACCTCGGAGTGGGCGACCCCGTCGATGATCGAGAACGGGCTCAACCCCGAGGACCTGCTGGGGAAGCGGTTCGGCCACCACCTCAACTTCTGGAGCCTCTCCGAGGGCAAGCTGATCCAGCGGATCGACCTGGGCGACGAGCATCAGATGGTGCTCGAGCTGCGGCCGGCGCACCATCCCGAGCGGGCCTGGGGCTTCGTCGGGGTCGTGATCAGCGTCGAGGACCTGTCCGGCCTCGGTGTGGCTGTGGTACCGCGACGGCGACAAGTGGGACGGTCAAGAAGGTGATCACGATCCCGGCCGAGCCCGCCGACGAGTCCGAGCTGCCGCCCGCCCTTCAAGCCCTTCGGCGCGGTTCCGCCGCTGGTCAGCGACATCGACCTGTCCGTCGACGACCGCTGGCTGTACGTGTCGTGCTGGGGGACCGGCGAGCTCAAGCAGTACGACGTGAGCGATCCGCACAACCCGCGAGAGGCGGGCTCGGTGCGCATGGGCGGGATCGTCGGCCGAACCCCGCACCCGGCCGCCCCCGAGCATGCCGCTGGCGGGCGGCGCCGCAGATGGTCGAGATCAGCCGCGACGGGCGGCGCGTCTACTTCACCAACTCGCTGTATGCGGCGTGGGACGAGGTCTTCTACCCGGACGGCGTGGGCGCCTGGGCGGCCCGCATCGACGTCGACACCGACACCGGCGGGATGACGGTCGACCCGCGGTTCTTCCCGAACGGCGACGACTTCCGCGGGCTGCGGGTGCACCAGACCCGCCTGCAGGGCGGGGACGCCTCGAGCGACTCGTACTGCTTCGTCGAGCTAGCGGCCCGCATCCGCGCCCGAGCTGCAGGCGAAGCAGACGGGCCGAGGCGAGATCAGGGCCGGAGGCTCGAGTCGGGCCTCAGGGCGAACGTCCGCGAGGTACTCGACTCGATCTCGACTCGGACCTCGCAGTCCGGCTCCGCCCCCGTCGCGCCGACGCTGCCGCCGCAGACGTCGCGCTCGGGGCCGCCGAACAGCCGGTCGTCGCCGTTGCCGGCGTTGACCGTGTCGATCGCGCCGCCGTCGGTCGCCCCCTTGTCGCTGGCGGCGTAGTCGTCGCCGTACAGGGTGTCGTTGCCGTACCAGCCGTGGAGCTTGTCGTGACCGCCGCCCGTCGCCAGGCCGGTCTCGGTGTAGCTGTCGCCGACCACCACGTCGGCCTTGGGGCCGGCGTTCAGGATGTCGTCGCCGCCTCCCGATGCGTGTGCCGAAGCGCGAGTAGCTGTCGCCGACGACCAGGTCCTGGCCCTGCTCGCCGTAGGTCACGTCCGGGGCGCCGCCGCTGGCGTCCCCGTGGATCGAGGCGCTGTCGCCGACGATCACGTCGGCCTTGCCCTTGTTGGAGGACAGGACGTCGTGGCTGGCTCCGCTGGCCGTGCCGCGGACCGAGTAGTTGTCGCCGACCATGAAGTCGCTTCCGCTCGAGCCCTTGAGCACGTCCTGGCCCGTGGGCCCGGTCGAGTCGCCGCTGGGGCTGGCGTTGTCGCCGACCAAGAGATCGTTGCCGTTCAGGTCCTTGAGGAAGTCGTCGCCGGGGCCGCCGATCAGCTTGTCCGGCTCGTTGTGGCCGAACAGCCTGTCGTTGCCCGAGCCGCCGCAGATCGTGTCGTAGCCGTCGTTGCCGTCGATCACGTCGTTGCCGCCCCGGCCGACGATCACGTCGCCGTTGTCGGTCCCCGTGATGCGGTCGCCGTGGTTCGTCCCGACGATCGTCGCCCGCTTGCCGAAGCAGGTGGGACGCTTCGCCGCGGCCGCCGGAACCGCGATCAGCGCAAGCGCCGACAGCGCACAGACGATCAGCGCCGCGCGTGGGCTTCGGAATCCCCGCCGCTTCCCCATACCCCTTTGGTCGCCGGGTGCACGACATGCTTGAGCGCCGACTCATAGGCTGTGGACATGTCGACGACCGGCCAGGCGCGCAGCGACACGGAGCAGGCAGAAGGCGCCGCCCCGCCGGGCGGCGCCGTCCACGGCGGCCGGCTCGTCGCCCAGACGCTGAAGGCCCGGGGCGTCGAGCCATCTGTTCAGCCTCTCCGGCGGCCACCTGTTCTCGATCTACGACGGCTGCAAGGCCGAGGGGATCGAGGTCGTCGACACCCGCCACGAGGCCTCGGCGGCCTGGGCGGCGGAGGGGTTCGCGAAGGCGACCCGCCGGGCGGGCGTCTGCGGGCTGACCGCGGGGCCCGGGGTGACCAACGGGATGAGCGCCATGGCGGGCGCCCAGCAGAACCGCTCGCCGCTCGTGGTGCTCGGCGGCCGGGCGCCGGAGATGCGCTGGGGCTCGGGCTCACTCCAGGAGATCGACCACCTGCCGTTCGTCAGCCCGCTCACCAAGTCCGCCGCCACGGTCAAGGACACCGCCCACATCCCCAGGTTCACCGCCGCCGCGATCGACGAGGCGCTCGCCCAGCCGAGCGGCCCGACCTTCGTCGACTACCCGCTCGACGTCGTCTTCTCCGAGGCCGAGGCCGAGGTGCCGGGCGCCGCCGGAGCGATCGCCCGGCAAGCCGGCCGATCGCTCCGACGAAGCCGCCGCCCTCCTGGCGAAGGCCGAGCGCCCCGCGATCATGGCCGGCACCGGCCTCTACTGGGCCCACGGGGAGGAGGAGCTTCGCGCCCTCGCCGAGGCCCTCGGCATCCCCGTCTTCCTCAACGGCATGGGCCGCGGCTGCCTGCCCGCCGACCACGAGCTCTGCTTCAGCCGCGCCCGCGGCAAGGGCCTCAAGGAGGCCGACGTCGCCCTGGTGGTCGGCGTCCCGCTCGACTTCCGCCTCGCCTTCGGCGGCTCGTTCGGCGAGGAGACGAAGCTCGTCTCCCTCGACGTGGTGGAGAGTGAGCTGAAGGCGACCCGCCAGCCCGACCTGGCGCTGGTCGGCGACATCCCGGCCACGCTCGCCGCCACTACATGAAGCGGCCGCGCCCGCCGGTGGCGACCGCGGCCGCACCCGTCCTTGGGTCTCAGCGCTTCGCGAAACAGAGTCCGAGAAGCGCGAATCCGAGACCGGCGATCTTACCGACGACCGCGCCCCCCTGCATCCCGTCCGCATCTACAAGGAGCTGAACGAGGTCCTCGACCGCAACGCCATCGTGATCGGCGACGGCGGCGACTTCGTCTCCTACGCCGGCAGGCACATCAACACCTACGAGCCCGGCACCTGGATGGACCCCGGCCCCTACGGCTGCCTCGGCGCCGGCCCCGGCCAGGCGATCGGCGCGGCCACGGCCCACCCCGACCGCCAGATCTGCCTCCTTCTAGGAGACGGCGCCTTCGGCTTCTCCGGCATGGAGTTCGACACCATGGCCCGCCACAACCTCCCCGTCGTCGGGATCATCGGCAACAACGGCATCTGGGCCCTGGAGCACCACCCGATGATGTTCCTCTACGGCTACTCGATGGCCGCCAAGCTGAGACCAGCAACCCGCTACGACCAGATCGCCGAGGCCCTCGGCTGCCACGCCGAGCTGGTCGAGAAGCCCGCCGACCTCAAGCCCGCCCTCGAGCGCGCCTTCTCCGCCGGCAAGCCCGCCCTCGTCAACGTCCTCACCGACCCCGAGGTCGTCTATCCGCGGAAGGCGGTGCTGGCGTAGAGAGCGCTGACCTTCGGTCTACGAAACCGAAGGTCACCCGCATCAGCGCTGGTGTGGACTCCATGTGATCCCGGAGACCTCACCAACCTCATTGAGTTAGGAGCTCTAAACCCGCTCTTCGACTCGGAAGACGGGGTGATCGGGGGCGATGCGCGCCAGCTCCTCAGCGGTGGAATCGGGCCCGACCCCGCCAAAGAAGACGCCGACCTCCCACTTCCATCGCTTCAGATAGGCGCGCAGCAGCGGCTCCTTCTCCTCGTCCGGCAGCTCCACCGCCGCGAAGGGCTCGGTTCGCCGGCCGACCAGCAGACGGCCCTCGGGATTGGCGCGAAGGTTCTTCACCCATTGCGTAGTCCCGCGCGGCGCGACCAGATACCGGGCGCCCTCGAAATCGAGTGGGTTTACGGGGGTCCGGCGCCATTCGCCTGTCGTCCTCCCGCGCACCTCGAGAACGCGAGAGCCCGCCACGCTGATGCCGAGGCGAGTCAGCCCGGCGACCGTGGGATTGAAGACGTGCTTCGTGAACCAGCCAGGTCGCTGGTAGCGCTCTGCCATGGAGTCTCCCGGGCAATCTAGCCTGCGCGGCCCAAGACTTCCGGGCCCCGACGTGCGCCATCGGGCAACTATCGCGCGGATCCCGAAGGCTGGAGCCATCTCTGGGGCCGACTATCGCGCAAGCGGATCCGGGCGTGCTTTTCGCCGTGAGTAGCAGGCCTCTGGCTCAGCGGGACGCGTCGGACAGTCTACAGC
>CAVXDS010000004.1:0-222920 GCA_963760665.1 uncultured Actinomycetes bacterium | reverse complement strand
CGAGGAGAAGCTCAACTCTCGTGGAGAGATTCCCGACGTGGCTGCCGGCGCGACGAAGCAAGCCATCATCAACCTGAAGCCCGGCAACTACGCCATGTTCTGCAACCTCCCCGGCCACTATGCCGCGGGCATGTACGGGACGCTGACGGTCGAGTCGGAGGCTAGGCGCCCGATGATCCCGGTGGCGAAACTTGCGGGGAAGGACAACCCCCTCGGCGACGGCCGGTTTGCCGGGTGAGGTTCATGTCGGGCGGACCAGGCAGCTGCGTTAGCCGCAGCATCAGGCACTTGTACGCTCCGACGCAGTGCCACTACTGATTTTGGCCGCCACCGGCACCGCCCTTGCGACGGGCCTGGGGGCGGTGCCGGTGTTCTTCATCGGCCGCCGTGCCGCGGCCTGGCAACCGGCTCTCTGGGGTCTCGCCGCAGGCGTGATGACAGTCGCTTCCATTGTGGGCCTGCTCAAGCCCGCGTTGGACGAAGGCTCGCTGGCGGCTGTCGCGACAGGCCTCGCGGCGGGGATCGCGTTTCTTGTCGTGACGCGTCTCGCCCTCAGCTCATCTCGTCCCCACATCGGCCAGTTTCGCGGCGCGGACGTTCGCACCTCGATCCTGGTCTTCGCGGTGCTCTTCGTTCACAGCCTTCCCGAGGGGTTCGCAATCGGTACCGCCTATGCATCCGAGACTGCCGGCCTGGGACTCTTCGTGATCCTCGCGATCGCCCTGCAGAACATTCCCGAAGGAACCAGCGTCGCGATCCCCATGGCAGACGCGGGCTTCAGCCACCGACAGCAGTTCTGGGCAGCAGTGGGAACCAGCGCTCCTCAGCCCGTGGGAGCGGTCGTCGCCTACGCGCTCGTCCAAACGGTCCGCGGGCTGCTGGCGATCTCGTTCGCTTTCGCCGCCGGTGCCATGCTTGCCCTGGTCACCGCAGAGCTGCTACCGCGCGCCATCACCCGAGGCGATTGGCGCGGGCCGCTGGGCCTGCTTGGCGGGGCAGGTCTGATGCTGGTCCTCAGCGCCTTCCTGGGAGTTTGATGGTCCGTCAGAGAGGCGGCAGACAGCCTACGATGGCCGGCAAGCGGCGGGCCGGCCGCGCTTGCAGTCGGGCCCCGATCGAGGATCATGAGCGACGATGAATGAGTCTGCGCCCAATCGAAAGCCCCGGGTCGTGATCGCGGGGGGCGGGATCGCCGGGCTGGAGGCGCTGATGGCCCTCCACGACCTGGCCGAGGACCGGGTTGAGATCACGTTGGCGGCGCCCGAGCCCGAGTTTCTCTACAAGCCGCTCTCGGTCGAGGAGCCCTTCTCGCTCGCTCCGGCGGAGCGGCGCGCCCTCGAGCCGCTGGTGGGCGAGCTCGGAGCCCGCTTCTTGCAGAAGGCCCTGGCGGCCGTTCGACCGGCCGATCATGTCGCGGAGCTGGCCGATGGGTCCGAATTGGCGTATGACGCCCTAGTGGTCTGCGTCGGCGGCCGGGCCCGGCCGGCGTTGCCGGGCGCGATCACCTTCGGGGCGACAGGCCAGGTGGTGTACGTCGACGAGCTGCTCAGGGGAAGCGAACGGGTCGCCTTTGTCGTTCCGCCCGTCAACACCTGGCCCTTGCCGATCTACGAGCTCGCGTTGATGAGCAGGCGCCGCGCCGAGGAGCTTGGCCTGCGAGACGTGCGACTCACCGTCGTCACGCCGGAGTCCGCGCCACTGATCATTTTCGGCACGGTCGCCAGCGAGGCGGTCGCCCAGCTGCTCAGGGTTCGTGGAATCGATGTCGAGGCCGGAGCCCGCGCCCATGAGTCGGACAGCGGCGAGCTCATCCTCACCCCGGGCGAGCGGCACCTCGACGCGGACGCCGTCCTCGCCCTGCCGGAGATGCTCGGCCCTGGAATTACTGGGCTACCCGCCGACGACCGCGGCTTCATCCCGATCGACGACCACGCCCGGGTCGGTGGAGTGGAGGACGTCTATGCGGCCGGCGATGGGACGACGTTCCCGATCAAGCAGGGCGGCCTCGGCACCCAGCAGGCCGATGCCGCGGCCGAGCACATCGCGGCGCGTTTCGGTGCGCCCGTCGAACCCCAGCCGTTCCATCCGATCCTCAGAGGACAGCTCCTGACCGGCGAGGAATCGCTGCATCTTCAGCAGGACGTCGGCGGCGGCGCGGGAGAGGGATCCGCCTCCGCCGACTACCTCTGGTGGCCGCCGCACAAAGTCAGCGGTCGCTACCTGGCGCCCTGGCTCGAGGGGGACACGCCACACTTCGATCCGACGCCTCCGCGCCACCCAATCGACGTAGAGATCGCCCTCCCCAAGGAGTGGCACACGGAGCCGATGGCGCTCGATCCGTTCGGGCCGCCAAACGTGAAGTAGCCGGCGCCGGCTTCACGTCGCCCGGGCGCCTAAGCTCCCACGATCGCCTCAAGCTGTGCCGCGACGAGGACGCCGCCCACCCAGGAGCGGAAAAATCCCTGTCGCGGTGCCTGTTCGCCGCGCCGGAGGAGGCGCCCGATGCCCGAGGGAGCCCTCCTCGCCCCTTGACATCGTGGGCGAGCTGTGTTAGTCATACGCCTAAGTCGTATGACTAAGGCAGAGACAGCCACAACTTCGGGGTCGCGGAGCACCTCGAGGCCCGCGGCGCGGCCGGCGCCGAAGGCGGACGACGCGCGTTCGCGCAACGTCGAGGCAATCCTCGACGCCGCCGAGCGGTTACTGATCGAGGTCGGTCATGCGGGGATCACGACCCGCCGCCTGGCGAGCGAAGCGGGCCTGAACCAGGGACTCGTCCACTACTACTTCGGCTCGCTCGACGAGGTGCTCCTGCAGGCCCTGGAGCGGTTCACCGAGCGCCTGATCGAGCGGCAGCGCGCCATGTATCAGGCCGAGCTCCCCTTCATCGAGAAGTGGGGGGCCGCGATGGAGTACCTCGAGAAGGATCTCGGCGCGGGCTATCCGAAGATCTGGCTCGAGCTCCAAGCGCTGGGCTGGAACCGCCCCGAGATCCGCGAGCGCGTCGCGCGAGTCAATGCAGAGTGGCGCGAGGTGCTGACGGACGCGTTCGTCAAGGCCGCCGCCGAGTACGGCCTCGAGCCCGACGCCTACCCGGTGGATGCGCTGGTCAGCTTGGTGATGACGTTCAACCAGGGGATCGAGCTCGAGCGACTGTCGGGGATAACCGACGGCCATCAGGAGCTGCTCGCCTGGGTCGATTCATGGTTGAGATCGCTGGAGGAGAGCACATGAACACAGTTGCGGCACCGCCCATCGCGCCACAGCGCCACGAGCAGAGCCGCGCGCGCTACCCCGACACTGAGGGCTACGTCGAGCGGGACGGCGTCAGGACCTTCTACGAGGTCTACGGCGAGGGCGAGCCGACGATTCTGCTGCTGCCCACGTGGTCGATCGTCCACTCGCGGGTCTGGAAGCTGCAGATCCCCTACCTCGCTCGCCACTGCCGCGTCGTCACCTTCGACGGTCGTGGCAACGGCAGGTCGGATCGCCCCGCGGAGCCGGAGGCCTACGTCGAGCAGGAGTTCGCGGACGACGCACTCGACGTGATGGACGCGACCGGCACGGATCGGGCCGTCGTCGTCTCCCTGTCCAGAGGCGCCGAACGGTCTCTGCTGCTTGCCACTGGCCACCCGGAACGCGTCGCCGCGATGGTGTTCATCGCGCCGGCCCTGCCGCTGCCCCCGGCTGTGCCGCGCGCTACGGCCGAGCAGGAGTTCACCGACAGGCGCGAGGCCCACAGCGGCTGGCAGAAGTGGAACAGCCACTACTGGCTCGAGAACTACGAGGACTTCCTCGAGTTCTTCTTCTCCCAGGTCTTCACCGAGCCTCACTCGACCAAGCAGCGCGAGGATGCGATCGGCTGGGCGCTCGAGACCGACCCCGAGACCCTGGTGGCGACCCAGCTCGCGCCGCGGTTCCCCGACGAGGCCAGCGTGCGCGAGCTGACCTCCCAAATCCGTTGCCCGACCCTGGTGATCCACGGACGCGACGACGCCGTTCGCCCCCACGACTCCGGCGCCGCGCTCGCCGAGCTGACCGGCGGCGCCCTGGTGAGCCTCGAGGGCTCGGGTCACATTCCCCAGGCTCGCGACCCCGTGAAGGTCAACCTGCTGCTGCGCGATTTCGCCGAGCGCACGCAGCCGGTCGGCAAGGGGATGGGATCGAGCCACGGCACCGGGTGGAGCCGCGGTCGCAGCCGCCGCAGGCGCGCCCTCTACGTCTGCTCGCCGATCGGGCTCGGCCACGCCCAACGCGACGTGGCGATCGCCAAGGAGCTGCGCAGGCTGCATCCCGATCTCGAGATCGATTGGCTGGCGCAGGACCCGGTCACCAGGGTGCTCGAGGGCGAGGGCGAGCGGATCCATCCGGCCAGCGAGCATCTGGCCAACGAGTCGCGCCACATCGAGTCGGAGTCAGCCGAGCACGACCTCCACTGCTTCCAGGCCTGGAGGCGGATGGACGAGATCCTGCTGTCGAACTTCATGGTCTTCCACGACCTCGTCGAGTCGGAGCAGTACGACCTCTGGATCGGCGATGAGGCGTGGGAGCTCGACTACTACCTGCACGAGAACCCCGAGCAGAAGCGAGCGGCGTACGTGTGGCTCACAGACTTCGTCGGCTGGCTGCCGATGGAGGATGGCGGCCGGCACGAGGCCTACCTGACCGCCGACTACAACGCCGAGATGATCGAGCACATCGCTCGGTACCGGCGCGTGCGCGACAGGGCGTTGTTCGTCGGCAACCCCGACGACATCGTTCCGGAGAGCTTCGGCCCCGACCTCCCTGCGATCCGCGACTGGACCGAGGAGCACTTCGACTTCGCCGGCTACGTGACCGGCTTCGACCCGGCGCAGTTCGCCGACAGGGAGGCGCTGCGGCACGAGCTCGGATACGCGCCACAGGAGCGGGTCTGCGTGGTCACCGTGGGCGGCTCAGGTGTTGGCGGTCACCTGCTCCGCAGGGTGATCGAGGCGTTCCCGGAGGCGAAGCGGAACACTCCCGAGCTGCGGATGATCGTCGTCACCGGCCCGCGGATCGACCCGGCGACGCTGCCGAAGGTCGAGGGACTGGAGCTGCACGCCTACGTCCACAACCTCTACCGCCAGCTCGCCGCCTGCGATCTCGCCGTCGTCCAGGGTGGGCTGACGACGGCGATGGAGCTGACCGCCAACCGTCGTCCGTTCCTGTACTTCCCACTGCGCCATCACTTCGAGCAGAACTTCCACGTGCGCCACCGCCTCGAGCGCTACGGGGCCGGCCGGCGCATGGACTTCGAGCTCGACGGCCCGGCGGAGATCGCGACCGCGATCGCCGAGGAGATCGGGCGAGAGGTCGACTACCGCCCCGTCGAGACCGACGGCGCAGCCCGCGCGGCCGCATCGATCGCGGAGCTCCTCTGAGGCACAGTCGCCACCCCCGGGGCAGCCTCCTGAAATGCAAACTCCGGGGCCTCCATCAGGGAGGCCCCGGAGCGTGCCACGTGCCGCGGTTTAGGAGAAGCGGCCGGAGGCGACGAGAACGTCGTTCAGCTTGCGAACGCGGATCGTCGAGCCTGTGGAGACGGCCGGGATCGCGTTGCCGGTCCGGCGGATCCGGGCGGTGCCCAACGAGTTGACCGTCGCGCTTCCGACGAGCTGACCGTTGACGCGGAACCTCACCCTCTGACCGGCGAGCGCATGCGCGTCCTCGATCTGGGCTTCGAGCTGACGGACGCCGTTGTCGCGCTGGAACTTCGCCTTCCCGTTGACGGCGGGGAACGACGCCGAGCCTGTGAGCGTCGCGGTGTGGACGTTTGTGGCAGCACCGGCTGTCGGTACGGCGACGAGCGCCGCAGCGGCCAGGATGCCGATGATGGTGATGACGATTCGCTTACGCATGATGTCCCTCCAATGTTGGATAGCGGGGATTGCCACCAGCGTTCCACTCGGCTGGTCGGGGTCGCAAGTGGACATTGGTCTTAGGACCCGAGGCGGTCGTGTGGCTACGCTGGCAGAGGCTTGGAGGCTCCCAGGGGTACAGAAGCAGCGTGATGGACGTTCCGGGCTCGGGTTCTTCGAGTATGCGAATGAACGGCGGTGGGCAGCGATTCGGCCGCAAGCCCACGGATCTGACGGTATCGGCCGCCGTGGCGAGGTTCGCCTTGGCCGGAGTCATCGCGCTGGCGATCGTCGGGCTCGTCAGCGTCCTGGTGATGCGCCACGTCGGCACCAACGAGGCGCTGAAGAACGCCCGGGAGGTGACCCGAATCGTCGGGAAGGGAATCGTCGAGCCGAACCTCAGCCAAGCAGTCGTGCAGGGACGGCCTGCCGCCCTGGCCCGCTTCGACCGGCTGGTTCGCCGCCGCGTCCTTCAGGATCCGATTGTCCGGGTGAAGCTCTGGCAGCCGTCGGGACGACTGGCTTATTCGGATGAGCCCCGCCTGATCGGCCATCACTACGGCCTGGGCGCCGATGAACGCGCTTCGCTTCGCACCGGTGCCGTCGAGTCATACGTCAGCGATCTCTCCCGCCCTGAGAATCGCTTCGACCGCGGGCTGGGAAAGCTGCTCGAGGTGTACCTGCCGGTGAAGACGCCGGCGGGCCGGCCGCTGCTGTTCGAGGCCTACCAGAGCTTCGGGTCGGTTGCCTCGAGCGGACGGGACCTCTGGCTGGCCTTCGCGCCCGCGCTGGTCCTCGCCCTCGTGGTGCTGGAGCTGGTGCAGCTCCCGCTCGCCTCCTCCATGGCTCGCCGGATCCGCCGCGGCAACGCGGAGCGCGAATCCCTGTTGCAGCGTGCCGTGGACTCCTCGACCGCCGAGCGGCGCCGGATCGCCGGCGACGTGCACGATGGGATAGTCCAAGATCTCGCGGCGCTCTCCTTTTCGCTCGCCGCGGCGGCCGAGCGAAAGGACTCCGACGCCGGCGCCGCCCTTCGTCGTGGTGCCCAGCGGGCGCGGGAGAGCGTCCGGGAGCTTCGCAGGCTCCTGGTCGAGATCTACCCGCCGCGATTGCAGCAGGAGGGACTGGAGCCGGCGCTGGCCGATCTGATGACCCCGCTCGCCCGTCGAGGCATCGAGACCCGCGTTGAGGTTCCGAAGGGACTCGAGCTCGACTCGGAGCGGGAGGCGCTGATATTTCGGGTTGCACAGGAGGCCGTGAAGAACGCCTCGAAACACGCCGAGCCGCAGCTCGTCGAGGTCCGGGTGAGCGAGTCCCCGGAGCGCACCGAGCTGGTCATAGAAGACGACGGGCGAGGCATGCCTGGCGAGCCCGGCGTCGACGGCGCCGCCGAGGGACACTTCGGGCTGCGGATGCTGCGGGATCTGACCGACGCGGCAGGCGCGACTCTCGAGATCGCCTCGGAGCCGGGAAAGGGCACGACGGTCCGGGTGGGGATGGGTCGCGAGTGATTCGGGTCGTTCTCGCCGAGGATCACGAGATGGTGCGCGCCGGTCTCGAGGAGCTTCTGGGCGGCGCCGAGGACATCGAGGTGGTGGGCGCAGCCGCGGACGGAGAAGAGGCCGTAACGCTGGTCAGGGAGACCGAGCCCGACGTGGTCCTCTGCGACCTCTCGATGCCGCGCCTGGACGGGCCCGCGGCAACCCGAAGGATCCTCGAAGCTCGGCCGGCGACCCGGGTGGTGGTGCTGACCGCGTTCTCGGAGCGCGCCCGGATCCTTGGCGCGCTTGACGCCGGTGCGGTCGGCTACCTGCTGAAGGACGCTCCCCCAGACGAGCTCTTCGACGCTGTCCGGGCAGCGGCCCGAGGTGAGGCCCCGCTGGCCCCCAAGGCCGCTCAGGCCCTGTTGTCGGAGCGCGCCGAGCAACGGGCCGTCGACCTGTCGGGCCGCGAGCGCGAGGTCCTCCTGCTGGTCGCCGAGGGCTTGCCGAACAAGCTGATCGCCAGGCGCCTGACGATCAGCGAGAAGACGGTCAAGGCTCACCTGACCCGGATCTACGAGCGGATCGGGGTCACCGACCGCACCCAGGCCGCGCTGTGGGTGCAACGGCACGGCATGGGCCAGCAGCCCGGGGAACTCCCCGAAACGGACTGAGCGGCCCCGCCGCAGGCAGGGCCGCTCAGGTGCGCACCGCGACCGGCTCCGGCGCTATTGGTGGCGCGGGCCGTCGTCCCGCCCATGGCCGCCGCGGCCGCGATCATCGGCCCCGTGGCGCCGATGCTGGCCGTGGTGGTTGTGGTGGTGGCCGTGGTGGTTGTGATGGTGTGCGTTGTGCTCCTGATGGTGACCGGGGGGATCATCAGCCCCGTTACTCGCCTGGCTGATGCCCACTCCGCCGACCGTGAATGCTCCGGCCGCTCCGACGATGGCGACAAGGCGTGAGATACGTCTGCTCATGGCTCCTCCTTTTTCGTTCATGCCCTGAGGATGCGCCAGTGCCGGTCCAGGTCACAAGTGGACGTTGGTCCTAGGACCCGGGAGCCGAGGCGATCCGGAACCCGGGTTCGGATCTCGGCAGCGGTGCCTCGAAGTCCTCCCGCACGTAGAGTCGGCGCGTGCCCGAGGAGCTGGTCAGCCAGTCGATCGAGCTGCCGAGCGGTGAGCTCCGTGTGCTGCAGCCGCGGGAGTCCGCCGAGCTGCCGGACGCTGGCGCCGTCGAATGGGCGCCCATCGCCCCGTACTGGTCCGTACTGTGGCGCAGCGGCGTGGCGCTTGCATGCGAGCTCGACGGCGTGGCGCTCCGCGGCCTGCGCGTCGTCGAGCTCGGCTGCGGGCTCGCCGCGCCGAGCATCACCGCCGCGCGGGCGGGGGCCGCCGTGCTGGCCACGGACGCATGCGCCGAGGCGCTGACGCTCGTTGCGCGTAACGCCCAGGTGAACGACGTGCGCATCGAGACGGCGACGGTGGACTGGGCGGAGCCCGACGCTCTCGTCAGGCGGGCGCCGTTCGACCTCGTGCTCGCCGCCGACGTCCTGTATGAGCGCGCCAGCGTCGCCCTGCTGCTGTCGCTCTTGCCGCGCCTGGCGCCGGAGGCCTGGCTCGCCGATCCCGGCCGGCCGGCCGTGGTCGCATTCCTCGAGCAGGCGGGCAGCCGGTGGTCGATCGAGACGCGCGACCGCGACGATGTTCTGGTCCACCGGCTCCAGCTCGGCTGAGCCGGGCGGCCTACCGCCGCGCTGTGCGCCTCCTGCGTCCCTTGCTCGCCGTCATGGTCAGGCGGGGACCGCCTGGCCGTGGCTCTGCAGATCCACCATCGCGCCGTAGCGATCGCCGAGCCCGAGCAGCTCCTCGTGGTTGCCGAGCTCGACCACCCGCCCGCCCTCCAGCACCGCGATCTGCTCCGCGCTTCGCACGGTTGACAGCCGGTGGGCGATTGCGACCACCGTGCGGCCGACCGCCAGCCGGTCGAGTGCCTCCTGCACGGCGCGCTCGGTGTGGGCGTCGAGGGCGCTCGTAGCCTCGTCGAGGATCAGGACCGGCGGGTTGCGCAGCACGGCGCGCGCGATCGCGATCCGCTGCTTCTCGCCGCCCGAGAATCGGTAGCCCCGCTCGCCGACCATCGTCTCGTAGCCCTCGGGCAACGACGCGATCAGCTCGTGGATCTGGGCGGCCCGCGCCGCGGCCTCGATCTCGGAGTCGCCGGCGTCGGGCCGCGCGAAGCGGAGGTTCTCGCGCACCGAGGCGTGGAACAGATAGGTCTCCTGTGAGACCACGCCGACTATCCCGGCGAGGCTCCGCAGCGACAGCTCGCGCACGTCGATCCCGTCGATCCTCACCGCACCCTCCTGCGGGTCGTACAGCCTCGCCAGCAGGTAGGCCAGCGTCGTCTTGCCGGCGCCCGTTTCGCCGACCAGGGCGAGGGTCGTCCCGGCGGGGATCGTCAGCTCGACGTCGCGAAGGGTCCACTCGCCGTCCGGCTGATAGCGAAAGCCGACCGCTTCGAAGCTCACCGTGCCCTGGACTTCGCTCGCGGGGACGTTCGGCGCGCTCGGGCGCTCGCGGATCTCGATCGGCTCGTCGAGATAATCGAAGACGCGCTCGAACAGGGCCAGCGAGCTCTGCACGTCGACACTGACGGAGAGCAGCGACTGGATCGGGAACAGCATCCTGGCCTGCAGCGTCGTGAAGGCGACCAGGGTGCCGATCGTGATCGCGGGGGCGCCGCTCGCGATGCTGAGCCCGGCGAACAGGTAGACGAGGGCGGGCATGGCGGCGAACGCGATCTGAATCGATGCCATTCGCCAGCGTCCTGCCATCCGCGAGCGAACCTCGAGCTCGGCCAGCTCCGCAGACTCGTGGTCGAAGCGCTCCGCGAGCTCGTCCGCACGGCCCATCGTCTTTCCGAGCAGGATCCCGGAGACCGACAGCGACTCCTCGATCAGCGCCGAGATGTCGGCGAGCTGTCCCTGGCGCTCGGCGGTGATCCGCCGGCGCTCCGCCCCGACCCGCCGCGTCAGCCAGGCGAAGAAGGGCAGCAGCCCGAGCGCGAACAGCGCCAGGCGCCAATCGAGCAGGAACATCGCCGCGCCGGCCGCCAGGACCGTGGTGACATTGGAGACGATCGAGGTCGCGGTGCTCGTCACCACGCTCTGCACCCCGCCGATGTCGTTGGCGATCCGGGACTGGATCTCGCCGGTTCGGGTGCGGGTGAAGAAGGCGAGCGACAGGCGCTGAAGGTGGCGGTAGACCTGGGTCCGCAGGTCGTGCATGACGCGCTGGCCGACCGTGTTCGAGAGCAGGGTCTGGGCGACGCCCAGGGCCCCGTTCGCGACCGCGATCCCGATCATTCCGACGACCAGGGCCACCAGCAGCCCGGTGTTCTGCTCGGGGATCGCCTGGTCCAGCACCGCGCGAAGCAGGAACGGCGAGACCATTCCGAGGATCGCCGAGACGAGGATCAGAGCGAGGACCGAGCCGAGCCGCCAGCGGTAGGGCTGAAACAGTCGCAGCAGCCGCCGGCGATCGAGTCGCTTGACGCCGAGCCTGCGGCTCAGCACCATCCGCCCCGACCGGTCGCGCCGCGGTCACAGGTGTGGGCGGTGAGTCGGACCAGCAGGGCCCGGAACTCACCCCGCTCATGCGGGCTCAGCGGCCCGAGCAGCTCGCTCTCGGCGAGCCTGGTCGCCTGGCGGGCTCGCTTCACGGCCCGGCGGCCATCGGCGGAGAGCTCGACGCGGTGTCGTCGCCGGTCGGCTGGGTCCGCCGAGCGGGCCAAGAGCCCGCGTTCCTCGAGCTGGTCCAGCAGCGCAACGAGGTTGCTGGGCTGGATCCGCAAGGCCAGCGCCAGATCTCGCTGGGCGATCGGCCCCTGCGCGTCGAGGTGGTGGAGGACGGCGAACTCGGACCATCGAAGGCCGCTGTCGGTAAGGCTTTGGCCAAGACGCCAGGCGGAGGCTCGGGCGAAGCGAAAGATCAACAGACCGAACCCCGAGACCAGGGTTGCATCGCCGGCCTCGGCCTCGGACTGGAGCGCTGTGTCGACGGGATTCATGTGATCCTTGTTACTTATACACTATAACTGTTCGCTACTATAGTGGATATCGTGATCGAGGAAAAGGACGCGCCAATGGAAGAGCTGACACTGATCCCGATTGAAGACTCGGTTGTCTTTCCCGGCATGACCGCGACGCTGGCGGTCGACGTCGGTGACGACGAGCGGGTGTTCATCGTGCCGCGCAGCGGCGACCAGTTCGCATCGGTGGGCACCGTGGCTCGGGTCGTCGAGCGGCTGCGGATCCCGGGCGGCGGCCATGCGGCCTCGCTCGAGGGCCTTCACCGAGGGGTCGCCGGCTCCGCCGTGGCCGGTACCGAGGGGCCGCTGCGGGTGGAGGTCACCGAGCACCGCGACGACTCCGGCTCCGAGCGCACCGGCGAGCTGGCTCGCGAGTACCGCGCCGTGGTCGAGGAGATTCTCGAGCTGCGCGAAGCCGACCCGCGGATCGGCGCGTTCCTGCGCTCGATCGTCGAGCCGGGCGCCCTCGCCGACACGGCGGGCTACTCGCCAGACCTGAGCTTCGACCAGAAGCGAGAGCTGCTGGAGACCCTTGACGTCACCGAGCGGCTCGAGAGGGCGATCGCCGCCCAACGCGAGCGTTTCGCGGAGCTTCAGGTCCGCCGGCGGATTCGCGACGACGTCGAGTCGGGTGCCCAGCAGCAGCAGCGCGAGTACTTCTTGCGCAAGCAGCTCGAATCGATTCGCAAGGAGCTGGGCGAGGACGAGGGCTCGGTCGTCGACGACTACCGCCGCCAGATCGAAGAGGCCGGGATGCCGGACGAGGTGCGCGAGCAGGCCGAGCGCGAGCTCGGTCGCCTGGAGAGGATGGGCGAGTCCGGCGAGGCTTCGATGATCCGCACCTACCTCGATTGGCTGCTGGGGGTGCCATGGGGCAAGCGTTCGACCGAGAGGCTGGACCCCGACCATGCGCGCGAGGTCCTCGACACCGACCACGCCGGCCTCGAGGACGTCAAGGATCGGATCACCGAGTACATCGCGGTGCGCAAGCTGCGAGCCGAGCGCGAGGTGGCCGACGAGCGCGCCTCGGGCGCGATCCTGACCCTGATCGGCCCCCCCGGGACCGGAAAGACGTCGATCGGCGAGTCGATCGCCCGGGCCACCGGGCGTGAGTTCGTCCGCATGTCGCTGGGCGGCGTGCGCGACGAGGCCGAGATCCGCGGCCACCGGCGCACCTACATCGGCGCTCTGCCGGGCCGCCTGGTGCGGGCCCTGCGCGACGCCGGAACGATGAACCCCGTGATCATGCTCGACGAGGTGGACAAGGTTGGCGCCGATTGGCGCGGCGACCCCTCGGCGGCCTTGCTCGAGGTGCTCGATCCCGCCCAGAACCACAGCTTCCGCGACCACTACCTGGACGTCGAGCTCGACCTCTCCGGAGTGCTTTTCATCGCCACGGCGAACATCGCCGAAACGATTCCGGCGCCTCTTCTGGACCGGATGGAGGTGGTCCGCTTCGACGGCTACACGACCGAGGAGAAGCTCGCCATCGCCCGCGGCTACCTGTGGCCGCGACAGCGCGAGCGCAACGGCCTGCGGCCGGACGAGGTCGAGATCGACGACGAGGCGATCCGCACCGCGATCACCGAATACACCCACGAGGCCGGGGTTCGCAACCTCGAGCGCGAGCTCGGCAAGGTCCTGCGCAAGACGGCCACCGGTGTGGCCTCCGGATCGACCGAGGGCCCGGTCCGAATCGACGTCGACGCCCTACGAGGCGCCTTGGGACGGCAGCGGTTCTTCCAGGAGTCGGCCGAGCGGACCGCGATCCCGGGCGTCGCCACCGGCCTCTCGGTCACCGGAGCGGGCGGCGACGTTCTGTTCATAGAGGCGACCGCGATGCCGGGCCAGGACGGCCTCGTGCTGACCGGCCAGCTCGGCGACGTGATGAAGGAGTCGGCGCGGATCGCGCTCTCCTACGTCCGCAGCCGCGCCGAGGAACTGGGGATAAGCGAGGACTCCTTCGCCGACCGTCAGTTCCACGTCCACGTCCCTGCCGGCGCGATCCCGAAGGACGGGCCCAGCGCCGGGACCACGATGACGACGGCGCTGGCCTCGCTGCTCAGTGGCCGCCCGGTGCGCCACGACGTCGGGATGACCGGCGAGATCACCCTCCAGGGTCGGGTTCTTCCGATCGGCGGGGTGAAGCAGAAGGTCCTGGCCGCTCACGCGGCCGGCCTCTCGGAGGTCATTCTTCCGGAGCGAAACCGGGGTGACCTGGACGACGTCCCGCAGGACGTGCGCGAGCAGATGCGCTTCCACCTGGTGATGACGATCGACGAGGTGCTTGACAAAGCCCTCGAGCCCGGGCCGGTCGAGCTGCCCGTGGCGGCTTAGACAGCTGATCGCCGGGTCATAGGAGCGCGGTGTCCGCCTGCTGGTCGAGCAGGATCCGTCCAGGAAGCTCGCGGGACGCCGCGTTGACCTGGAAGTGGGCGGTGGCGGTGTGCGCGTCACGGAAGCGCCGCTGAAGCGGAGAGTCGTCGTAGATTGCCGACCCCCCTCCGAGGTCGAACAGCGAGCGAACGACCTCGGCGGAGGTACGAACCGCGTATGTGGCCGCCAAGCGCAGGTCGTTGCGCCGCGCGACCGGGACCGGCTCCTGCTCCTGGGCCGCCTCCCAGGCCGCTTCGATCGCCTCGTAGTACACGGCCCGCGCCGCGCGCAGCGACGCCTCGGCCTGGGCGAGCGCCGCGTGCGTTGCCGGGCGCTGTGCGAGCGTGCGGGTCGAGCCCTGCCCGATCTTGTGCGCGGCCAGCGCCGTGAACTCCTCGATCATGCCGCGGGCGTTCCCCAGTGCGGCCGCGCCGATCGACAGCGCGAAGTAGCCAAAGATCGGGAAGCGGTATAGCGGGCGGTCGACAAGCGGTCCGTCGAGCAGCGAGAACGCGCGGGCGGTCGGCACGAACAGCTCGCCGGCGACGACGTCGTGGCTGCCCGTGCCGCGCAGCCCCAGCGTGTGCCACGTGTCGATGATCTCGAGCTCGTCCTGGGGGATCGCGACCACGCTTGGCGTGGGCTTGGCGCCGGTCGGGCCCCGGCCGTTGTCGATCATGCAGCCGGCGAAGAACACGGCCGCGTGCGAGATCCCGCTGCAGTAGGCCCACCGGCCGGAGACCACGACGCCGCCGTCCCCGGGCCGGGCGTTTCCACGTGGGGCCCAAACGCCGGCAGCGATGCCCTGCGGATCGTGGAACAGCTCGGCGCGGCTCTCGGCAGGCAGGTAGGCAGCGAGCAGGCTGCTGGTGGCCGCGATCGACACGCACCAACCGGCGGACGAATCCCCGCGCGCGATCTCCTCCGCGCACCGCAGCGCCAAGCCCGGCGCCAGCTCGAGCCCGCCGACTTCGCGTGGGGCACCGGCCAGCATCAACCCGGACTCGCGCAGACGCGAGACGAGCTGATCGCAAAGGCGTCGTTGGCGCTCCGTCTCAGGGGCCAGCTCGCGCGCCAGCGCGGAGATCTCGCGCGCTACGTCCCGGATCTTGTCATCGAGCGATGAATCGGGATGAAGCCGAGCTTCGTTCAACAATCGGCTCAGGGCTCGAGCGCCACGGCCGCCTCCGGCGTCGCGACTTGGAAGCTGAAGCTCTCCTCCAGATACAGATCCACGGCGTCGGTGTCGTGGCTCTCGTATCCGAGGGACAGATCCTGGCCGCTTTCGAACAGGAAATCGCCGCCGCGCATGCTCAGCACGGCACCGCCCTTGACGGCGGGCGCCCAGACGATCGGCCCACCGAGGATCTCTCGCAGGTGTTCGAGCAGCGGGTAGCCGCCATGCTCGCTGGTCTCGAGGACGCGCGTGTGCGCGTCGGGGCCGAGCGCGAGCCCGAAGGCACCGCCGATCCCGGCCGCACGGAGCGCATCGACGGCCTTGGCCACGTGACGCGGATAGCGCTCGCAGTCGTCGCCGAGGGCGATCCGGTCATGCGTCGACGCTTCGATGATCCCGGCAATGCCGGCGGCACTCCAACCGTGGAAGACGGCGGCGTTCTCGGCACCGGCGATCCGTCGTGCGGCCTCGTCGAGCGGGTCAAGGGCGACATCTTGTGCGCCCCGCTCGCCGTCCTCGAGCTCCGAGCGGGCGATCGAGAACCGCGCCCGCAGCTCGACCAGCGCGAGAACGCGGCGCTGGCGCGCCGCGACGCCCTTCTCGGGCACATCCGCGACCTCCTCGGTGCGCCCCAGGTTCGTCGCCGAGTGCTCCCACCCCTGGGGCCCAGCAAAATCGACCAGCTTGCGTGCGGCGAGGGCCGGCGTCAGCCGCTCACGGGCCTCGGAGTCGAGCAGGTCCCAACCCGCCTCCGTGACCGGCGCCTGCTCACGCAGCAGGTGGCTCATCGGTTGTTGCCTCGAAGGCCGCCGATGCCCAGTGACTCGCTGCCGGCGAGCGGCGCGCCGCGGGCGGCGGAGCCCTCCACCGCCTCCTCCTCGGCCTCCTCGCCGTGCTCGACGATGTCGCCCTCCTGGAACAGGATCCCCTCGGCGATCTCGCGCCACAGCGGTGTCCGGCGAAGCAGGAACTCCAGGTCCATGCAGAAGTGCTTGAACTCCTCTCCCTGGGCGTCGCGCATGATCGCCCGCGCCTCGCGATCTGGCTCGACGGCCATCCGCTGCTCATACCAGCCGATCGCTTCCGCCTCCTCGGTCAGCGACGCACAGAGGCGGGCGAAGGTCCGGGTGTCGTCCGGCAGCTCACCGGCGGGCTCGTGGTATTGGTCGAATCCCACGGCGACATCTTGCCAGGCTTCGCGACACGGTCGCCGGAGCCAAGCGGTGCCGCTAGCGTCTGACCTCGTAGCGCAGCTCCACCATGCCGGTGTCGAATGCGCGCGTCCCGATCAGCTGCATCGCGCCGCCGGGAAGGCGACGGTCGAAGAGGGGCTTGCCTTCGCCCAGCACGACCGGGACGACGGTCACCAGCACCTCGTCCAACAGACCCTCGTCGGCGAACTGCGAGGCGACGTTGCCACCCCCGACGATCCACAGACTTCGCTCGCCGGCCGCGCTGACCATCTCCTCGTAGAGGTCCGCGACCTTGGCGTTGACAATCCGCACGTCGACCTGCTCGCCCTCGGGCACGGGCAGGTCTCGCGAGCTCAGGACCCACCAGGGCTTTCCCTTATAGGGCCACTCGCTGTCCTCGGCGAGATGGTCGAGAACGAACTCGTAGGTGGTCGCGCCGCTGATCAGCGCTCCGACGCCCTCGTAGAAGAGGTCGTAGGCGCCTCCTTCGCCTCGAGGGCCCGGCTCAACTCCGTCACCCTCGAAGCTGGCCCTCGTAATCGAGCAGCCAGCCGAGGCTGTCGTCGGCCTCGGCGATCTGTCCGTCCAACGAGGCCGCGCAGTAGTACTGGGTCTTGCTCACCGTTGCCCAACCCTATGTCCTGCCTCTGTTGAGCGACCAAATGTCTCGCCGTCGAGCGAGACCAGGCGCCCTCAGTGCCGCGTCACCGTCTCACAACCGATCACTCTGGAATCGGGATCCTTGGGGATGGCGTCGAGGTCCGCTTGGTCGGCGGCGCCCGGGGCGGTCCCGCCGTCGCAGTCGATCGTCTTGTCGGAGCTGCCATCGTGGGCGAAAAGTCGATCGTTTCCGTTCATACCCCTCATCACGTCGGCGCCCGCCAAACCGCTCAGGTTGTCGTTCCTCGAGCCGCCGCTGAGCACGTCAGGGCCCCCTCCGCCAACCAGCGAGCTCGTGATGTCGGTCGAGTTGATCACTCGGTCCGCTAGATCCCCGGCGTTGACCGTGATCAGCCTGATTCCGGTGGCGTTGCAGTTGGCGATGTTGTCCCCGGTTCGGGTGCATCCCGCCCCCGTGTGGACGCCGGAGCCCCTGTAGGGCCCCCCGGCGAGGTCGGTCACATGCAGGATCGAGGCGGACGGAGCGGTAATCGCCAGGCTGTCCTCGGCGCCGCTCGCGGCAACGATCACGAGCTTCGAGCCAACCAGCTTGACGCTGGCGGTCTGGACGGAGAAGCCGAGCGAGGTCGGCGTCGGGTCGACGTTGCCGGCCGGATCGGTGGCGCGGACGTAGAGCCTGTAGGCGCCGTCCGCCAGGTGCGCGGCGGTCCACGGCGAAGGGCAGGCCGCATAGGGGCTCGAGCCGAATTTGCACGCAAAGCTCGAGCCCGCCTGCGAGGAGGAGAAGGTGAAGGTCGGGGTGGGGTCGACGGTCGCGTGCGGGCTCGGCCCGCCGCTCGGACCGGTGATTATCGCCGTGTTGGGCGGCACGGTGTCGACGGTGAAGCTCCGCGAGGCCGGAGTGGGGTCGGTGTTGGAGGCCGCATCGGTGGCACGGACACGGAAGGTGTGGTGCCCGTTAGGCAGGGTGCTGTAGGTCTTTGGCGAGCTGCAGGCGGCATACGCGCCGCCGTCAACCTCGCACTCAAAGCTCGCCCCCGGCGCGGAGGAGAAGCCGAAGGACGGTGTGGCGTCCTTGGTCGGCCCGGAGGGGCCGGAGTTGATCTGCGTCTGGGGCGCGGCGGTGTCGACCGTGAAGCCGCGGGAGGCCGGGGTGGAGTCCGTGTTGCCCACCGAGTCGGTGGCCCGGACCTCGAACGTGTGGGAGCCGTCGGTCAGCGAGCCGTAGGACTTCGGCGAGCTGCAGGGCTGAAAGTCGGCCTCCTGGCTCGAGTCGAGGCGACACTCGAAGCTCGCCCCTCCCTCGGAGGAGAAGCTGAACGACGGTGTGGCGTCGTTGGTCGGCCCCGAGGGGCCGGAGTCGATCTGGGTCTCGGGCGTCGCGGTGTCGACGGTGAAGCCGCGCAAGGCCGGGGTGGGGTCGGTGTTGCCGGCCGAGTCGGTGGCCCGGACCTCGAAGCTGTGGGAGCCGTCGGTCAGCGAGCCGTAGGACTTCGGCGAGCTGCAGGGCTGAAAGTCGGCCTCCTGGCTCGAGTCGAGGCGACACTCGAAGCTCGCCCCTCCCTCGGAGGAGAAGCTGAACGACGGTGTGGCGTCGTTGGTCGGCCCCGAGGGGCCGGAGTCGATCTGGGTCTCAGGGGCGGCAGTGTCGACGGTGAAGCTTCTGGAAGCCGGGGTGGGGTCGGTATCCCGCCGTGTCGGTGGCCCGGACCTCGAACGTGTGCAGGCCATCGGTCAGCGAGCTGTAGGACTGCGGCGAGCTGCAGGGCTGAAAGTCGGCCTCCTGGTTCGAGTCGAGGCGGCATTCGAAGCTGGCCTCGGGGTCATCCGATGAGAAGCCGAAGGACGGCGAGGCGTCGTTGGTCGGCCCCGAGGGGCCGGAGTCGATCTGGGTCTCGGGGGCGGAGGAAAGGGAGAACTGACCATTGAGGATGCCAAGGCTCCCCCACTGCTGGTCGAACTGAATCGAGGCGGACGCCGGCGCGGCTAGGACCGACAGAAAGGCGATCGCTGCAAGGGGCGCGAGCAGTGCTCGTCCCGCCCGCATTCGCCGTGTCCCACGTGGCCTGATTGCTCCTGCCTCTCCTCGGGCCCGTCGATTGGGCATCTCGTCACTGGCCGAAAGCGCGAAGTCGCAGCGACTCCCTGGAGCCACTACTCCCTTACGCGCAACAGATCAGCCCCTGTGCAGTGATGCTAGTCGCATCAAAAGGCACATTCAAGGCCCGTAAGTGCTTTTGGGTATCGGAGCACCCCTCGGTGGCGCTGATCGTCTTGGGTAGCCGGGACGTCTTGAATCCAACCCAATCGAGGCATAGGATCGGCGGCGGCAAGCGACGATCCGTGGGGTGCGCATGGCTTGGCGTAGAGGAGAGGCGTCCGTCGGCGAGCCGGCCGCCAAGCAGCCGGATGGCAAGCGTGAGCTGCTCGTTTCCCGCACCTGGCTCCAAGTCGCCGGATTGGTCATCCTCGCCGGCTTCTTCGTCCTCGTGCTGCTCGCCTATCGCACCTACCAGTCCGATCCCCCGATTCCCGATCGCGCGGTCGACCCGAGCGGCAGCACCGTCTATACCGGTGACGACATCCGCGCGGGCCAGAAGGTCTTCCTCCATCACGGGCTTATGGAGTACGGCTCCATCTTCGGCCACGGCGCCTACCTCGGCCCAGACTTCACCGCCGACTATCTACACCGCTCCTCGGGGTCGGTCCGCGATCAGCTGGGCGGCGATCGATCCGACTCCGCGCGGCAGGAGACGATCAGCCAGTTCCAGACCAACAACTACGACCCCGACACGAAGACGATCCAGCTCTCGGCCCAGCAGGCGCGGGCGTTCGCCGAGCTGAACCGCCACTACGCGAACTTCTTCGACAGCCCGACGACACGTTACGGCCTGCGGCCTAGGCCGATCGACGATCCGGAGCAGATCAGGCAACTGACGGCGTTCTTCGCCTGGACAAGCTGGGCAGCCTCGGCGCGGCGCCCGGGTCACAACTACTCGTACACGAACAACTGGCCGCCCGAGGAGCAGGTCGGGAACACGCCGAGCGCCGACGTGCTGGTCTGGTCGGTGATCTCGCTGATCGCACTACTCGGCGGCATCGGGATCCTGTTTGCGGCCTTCGGCCGTTGGCGACTCGGCTGGCAGGGGCGCGAGCAGGCGACCCTCAGCTTCCGGTCACCCGGCGACGTGGCGCTGACACCCGCCCAGCGGGCCACCGCCTGGTTCTTCTTCGTGATGGCGGCGCTGTTCCTGCTCCAGACCCTGGTGGGTGCCGCCTCGCAGCACTACCGGGCCGAGCTCGACGGCTTCTTCGGCATCGACATCGCCCAGGTGTTCCCCTACAACCTGGTCCGCACCTGGCACGTACAGCTGGCGATCTTCTTCGTCTCCACCTCGTTCGTCGCCGCCGGCATCTTCCTCGCGCCGATGATCGCCGGCCGAGAACCGCGCGGCCAGAGCAAGCTCGCGTTCGTTCTGCTCGGAGCGCTGGCGGTCGTGGTCTTCGGCAGCCTGATCGGCGAGTTCGCCGACATCCACAACTGGTTTCAGGGCTCGATCTTCGGCGACCAGGGCTTCGAGTACCTCGACCTGGGCCGCTTCTGGCAGGTGCTGCTGGTGATCGGGCTGCTGCCTCTGGATCGTGATCCTCTTCCGCGGCCTTCGCGGCAGGCTGCAAACGGAGCGGGTCGGGAACATGCCCTGGCTCTTCTTCCTGGCCGCGCTGGCGATCCCCGCCTTCTACGCCGTCGGGCTGCTGGTCAACGCCAACCAGCCGTTCACGATCACGGACTTCTGGCGATTCTGGGTCGTCCACCTGTGGGTGGAGGACTTCCTGGAGCTGTTCACCACCGCGATGGTCGCCTACATCTTCGTGCTGCTCGGGGTGGTGCGGGAGCGAGTGGCCCTGCTGGTGATCCTCCTGGACATCATCCTCTACTCCGCCGGTGGCGTGATCGGGACCATGCACCACCTCTACTTCTCCGGCGCGCCCGCCGAGAACATGGCGCTGGGGGCGGTCTTCTCCGCCCTCGAGGTGATGCCGCTCACGTTCCTCACCGTTGAGGCCTGGAGCTTCCTGCAGCTGGGGGCACGGCAAGAGTCGAGGTCGGCGACGCCCTTCCCGCATCGCTGGGCCGTCATGTTCCTGGTCGCGGTTGGCTTCTGGAACTTCCTCGGCGCCGGCATCTTCGGCTTCCTGATCAACCTGCCGATCGTCTCCTACTACGAGATCGGCACCGCGCTCACCGCCAACCACGCGCACACCTCGATGATGGGCGTCTACGGGATGCTCGCCGTGGGGCTGGCGTTGTTCTGCCTGCGCTACCTGATCCCGGCCGAGCGGTGGAACGATCGCGCCGCAAAGATCAGCTTCTGGGGACTCAACATCGGCCTCGCCTGGATGTCGTTCGCGACCCTCTTCCCGCTGGGGATCCGCCAGCTGTATGAGTCGGTCAACTCCGGCTACTTCGACGCTCGCTCGCTCGACTACCTGTCCACCAATACGAACACCGTGATCGAGTGGCTGAGGCTGCCCGGCGACGTCTATTTCATCCTCGCCGGAGTCCTGCCGCTGCTCTACCTCTGCTATCTGGGCGTCCGCTACACGGTCAAGCGGGTGACGATCGAGGAGCCGGGGGAGATTCTGTTCACCGAGCTGACCGAGCCGAAGCAGCCCGCGGGGGCTTCGCAGTGAGCGGTGTGGCCACTGAGTCGCTGCTCGCCGCGGGCTACGGTCTCTTCCTGGCGCTGGCCGCGCTCGGAGTCGACGCCCTCGCCCGCCACTCGCACCGCCGCTCGGAGCTGTATCGCACCGCCGGTTTCACCTACCACGAGCATGTTGACGCCTGGGACTGCCCGGAGGGGGAACGACTTCATCGGGTCGGGACCGATCTGGAGGCTCGCCTGGCCCATTACCGGGCCCGCCCCCCCGTCTGCAACGCCTGTCCGCGAAAGGATGACTGCACCGACTCGGACCGTGGCCGCGAGATCTCGCGGGCCCTCGATCCGTGGCCGCACTCCGAGGCGGGCCGCTTCCATCGAGCGATCGCAGTGGCGATGGTCGGGTTCGGGATGCTCGTGATCTGCGCCGGTTTCGCCCTCCACCACGACGCGGTGGACCTCGCCGTCCTCGGCGCCGCCCTGCTGGTCTCGGCGGCGGTGGGGATCTACCTGCTCGCCGACTTCCGCTCCGCCCCGTCGGGCTTCCCCTGGCCAGAAGGGGAGCGAAGCGGCTCGGCGCCCAGCGCTACCTGAGGCGCCCGCCAGTCGTTGGTTTGGGCCATTAATGCGGGCCACTTGCAACAGCGACCCGCTCGTATTAGGGTGCGCTCCGATGCGCTCGCGATGGGCCCGAACGAAGGCCGCGCTGACGCCTTCCGAATGGAGGCGCGTGGCCGGTCTTGCGGCGGTGATCGGGGCCCTGCACGTGATCGGTTTCTTCATCCTGTTGGTGTTGGTGGTGCCCCACAACTACAGCCTGGGGGCCAGCGGCGCCTTCGGGCTGGGGCTCGGAATCACCGCCTACACGCTCGGCTTGCGCCACGCCTTCGACGCAGACCACATCGGTGCGATCGACAACACGACGCGCAAGCTGATGAGTGAGGGTCAGCGTCCACTGAGCGTCGGCTTCTTTTTCTCACTGGGTCATTCCACGGTGGTCTTCGCTCTCGGTGTCCTCGTCACCCTCGGCGTACGGGGACTGAGCGGCGCCGTCGAGAACGACAGCTCGACGCTGCACGATGCGACGGGCCTCGTGGGTCCGCTGGTCTCGGGGTCATTCCTGTTCATCATCGGCATCCTCAACCTGATCATCCTGGTCAGCATCGTGCGGATCTTCCGGCGCATGCGACAGGGCGAGTTCGACGAGCAGGAGCTCGAGGAGCAGCTCGACTCGCGCGGGTTCATGAACCGCTTCTACGGCCGGGCGACGAAGGCGATCAAGAAGCCGTGGCAGATGTATCCACTGGGATGCCTGTTTGGCCTGGGCTTCGACACGGCCACCGAGATCGCGCTGCTCGTACTCGCCGGCGGCGCGGCGGCCAGCGGGCTGCCGTTCTACGCGATCATCTGCCTGCCGATCCTGTTCGCGGCCGGGATGTCGCTGTTCGACACGATCGACGGCGCGTTCATGAACTTTGCCTACGGCTGGGCGTTTGCGAAGCCGGTCCGGAAGATCTTCTACAACATGGCCGTCACAGGCCTCTCGGTGGCGGTTGCGCTTTTGATCGGGACGATCGAGCTGCTCTCGGTCGTGGCCGACAGGCTGAGCCTCAGGGGAGGGCTTTGGGACTTCGTCTCCAACCTGGACCTGAACCTGGTGGGCTACGTGATCGTCGGGATGTTCGTCGTCACCTGGGCGATCGCTCTGTCGGTCTGGCACTTCGGCCGAATCGAGGAGAGATGGAGCAGCAGGGTGGGGGCGTCTTGAGCTCTGGTTCTCGGGGAGCGGCCCGATGACCCGCTCGCCGCACAACCCGCCGCTTCGGTTCAGCGACGCGGATGAGCTCGCGTCGATCCTGCGCGAACGGGGCCACCGGCTGTCGGCTGCCCGGCGGCTGGTCCTCGACGCGCTGTTCACGGCCGACGGGCCGGTGGCGGCCGAGTACATCGCTGAGGGCGCGGGTGGGCGCGTCGCTCGCTCGGACGTCACCTCGGTCCACCGGAACCTGACCGCGCTCGAGGAGCTCGGCGTGGTGCGCCACGTCCACATCGGGCATGGCCCCGGGCTGTACGGGCTGGTCAGTCGCGGCGAACGCGAATACCTGGCCTGTGAGCGCTGCGATCGGGTAAGGAGTGTCGACCCATCGGAGCTGGAGCCCGTCCGAGACCTGCTGCGGGACAGGTTCGGGTACGAGGCTCGGTTCAGCCACTTCCCGATCCTCGGGCTCTGTCCCGACTGTGCGGCAAAGGAGCGCGACCCCGATCTCGCGGCCGGCCGGCGCCGAGATCCGGGGGGCGAGCGTGAGCACAGCCATGGCGACTACATCCATTCGCACCGGCATGCACCTGGAGGCGCGCCCGGCAGCGAACATCGACACGAGCACTAGGCGCGCGGCAGGGCCGGCCCGGCGTGCGACTCCTCGTGGCGCGAGGGCGTATGTCCGCTACAAAACACGACCGCTGAACGCGGAATGCCACGAGTGTGACGAAGTGGTAGCGTCGCGCTTGGGCCATCCAGTGACAGGAGGTCGACGCTTTGTGCCTGGCCATTCCAGGTCAGATCCTTGAGGTGGTTGATGAGTCGAATCGGCTCGCCCGCGTCGATGTAGCCGGCGTTCGGCGGAACGTCAACATCGGCCTCCTCGATGCCGATGGCGAGGGCGCCGGGCCCGGCGACTGGGTGTTGATCCACGTCGGATTCGCGATCTCCAAGGTGGACGAGCAGGAGGCTGAGGCCACCCGCAGGCTGCTCGAGGGCATGGGCGCCGACTATGAGCAGGAGCTCGAGGAGTTGAGGGCGAGCGTAATCGAGTGAGCGCGGACTCCGACCAAGCGGTCGATCCGGTGCCAGGGGCGCACTGCGGCCCGGCGGATGAGTGCATCACCTGCGGCGACGTGGGGATCCCGATGCGCGTGGTGCGCATCGACCAGGGCCGGGACCTGGCTCTCTGCCGCGACCACGAGGGCCATCGGAGCACGGTCGAGATCGCCCTGGTCGATCAGGTGGCCGTGGGCGACGAGGTCCTGGTCCACGCCGGGACGGCGATCGCCAAGCTCGACCAGGAGGCGCTTCCCGCATGAGGTTCGTGGACGAGTTCCGCGACGCCGAGCTCGGCCGGGCGCTCGCGGGCGAGATCCTCTCCCTGGTCGAACCCGGGCGCCACTACAAGCTGATGGAGGTCTGCGGCGGGCATACCCACTCGATCTACAAGTACGGCGTCGACGACCTGCTGCCTTCAAACGTCGAGCTGGTTCACGGGCCCGGCTGCCCGGTCTGCGTGATCCCGATGGGACGGGTCGACGACGGGATGTCGATCGCCGAGCAGGACGGGGTGATCTTCACCTGCTTCGGCGACATGATGCGCGTCCCCGGCTCCGAGCGGACGTTCCTGGAGGCCAAGGCCCAGGGCGCCGACGTGCGAATGGTCTACTCGCCGCTCGACGCGCTGCGAATCGCCAAGGCCAACCCCGACCGAGACGTCGTCTTCTTCGCGATCGGTTTCGAGACCACCGCTCCCTCCACGGCGCTGACCATGAAGCGCGCCAAGGCCGAGGGCGTCCCGAACTTCTTCTGCATGTGCAACCACGTGACGATCATTCCCCCGTTGCGTGCCCTTCTGGAGTCGCCCGACCTGCGCCTCGACGGGTTCATCGG
Source organism: uncultured Actinomycetes bacterium (assembly GCA_963760665.1). Classification (GTDB taxonomy): domain Bacteria; phylum Actinomycetota; class Thermoleophilia; order Solirubrobacterales; family 70-9; genus AC-56. The sequence goes on along the minus strand of CAVXDS010000004.1, from coordinate 197,785 downwards.
CCCGGGCCACGTCTCGACGATCGTCGGCGCGCGGCCGTTCGAGTTCATCCCGGCCGACTACGGCAGGCCGCTGGTCACATCCGGGTTCGAGCCCCTGGACATCCTGCAGGGGATCCAGATGATCCTCAAGCAGCTGGCCGAGGGCCGCTGCGAGGTCGAGAACCAGTACAAGCGGGTGGTCCCGTACGAGGGCAACCGGGCGGCGCTCGAGGTGATGGCGGAGGTGTTCGAGCTCCGCCCCCACTTCGAGTGGCGCGGGCTCGGCTTCATCTCGCAGAGCGCCTTGAAGCTGACCGATGCCTACGCGGATTTCGACGCCGAGCTGCGCTACGAGGTGCCCGGGGTGCGGGTCGCCGACCCGAAGGCCTGCCAGTGCGGCGAGGTGCTGAAGGGCGTGATCAAGCCCTGGGAGTGCAAGGTGTTCGGAACCGCGTGCACGCCGGAGCACGCGATCGGGACCTGCATGGTCTCGCCGGAGGGCGCCTGCGCCGCCTACTACAACTACGGGCGCTTCGCCCGCGAGAAGGAGCTCGTGTGATGGCGGACGCGACGGTCAGCGGGCGTCGCACGGACGAGGGCCGCGAGCAGCGCATTCTGGAGATCATCGAGACCGCTCGCTCGAAGCGACCCAAGTTCAAGGACCAGCAGGTGACGATGGCGCATGGCGCGGGCGGCAAGTCGACCCAGACCCTGATCGAGGGCCTGCTCGTCCCGGCCTTCGGCTCGGAGACGCTGGCCGAGCTCGCCGACGCCGGAACGGTCTCGATCGACGGCCTCGGGCTGGCGATGACCACCGACAGCTTCGTGGTCAAGCCGATCCGCTTCTCCGGCGGCTCGATCGGCGAGCTGGCCGTGAACGGGACGGTCAACGACCTCGCCGCGGCGGGCGCCAAACCGCTCGCCCTCAGCGTCTCGCTGGTGCTCGAGGAGGGCCTGGCGGCCGAGGACCTGCGGGCCGAGGTGGAGGCGATGGCGGCCGCCGCCGAGGCGGCGGGCGTCGAGATCGTCACCGGTGACACCAAGGTCGTCGAGCGCGGGCACTGCGACTCGATGTACGTCTGTACCACCGGGCTGGGGCGAATCGATCCCCGCGGAAGTCTCTCGACCGCCTCGATCCAGCCCGGAGACCGCGTGCTCGTCTCCGGGACGATCGGCGAGCACGGCACCGCGATCATGCTCGCCCGCGGTGAGCTCGGGCTCGACGCCGAGATCGGCTCCGACACGCGCTCGCTCTGGCCCGCGGCCGATGCCCTGCTGGAGGCGGCGGGATCCGGGCTCCGCTGCATGCGCGACGCGACCCGCGGCGGCGTGGCGTCGGCGCTCAACGAACTGGCCCGGGCGTCCCAGGTCTCGATGCAGGTGCGCGAGGCGGACGTCCCGGTGCAGCCGGAGGTGAGCGGGGCCGCCGAGCTGCTCGGCATCGACCCGATGTACGTGGCCAACGAGGGCGTGCTGGTCGCCTTCGTCGCCCCCGAGGCGGCGGACAGCGCGGTGGCGGCGCTTCGCTCGGCGCCGGGCTGCGAGCGGGCGGTCGAGATCGGCGAGGTCCGAACCGAGCCGCCCGGGATGGTGCTGGTGGAGACGGCCTTCGGCGGCCGTCGAGTGATGGATTTGCTCGCCGGAGATCCCCTGCCGAGGATCTGCTGAGCGATGAGAGTGTTGGAGCACCGATGTTTGCAGCGTTTGTCGAAACCCGAATCGAGGAGAGGTGGCAATGGCGACGCTAAGCACTGAGTTCGTTCCCGACCAGGCGAAGACCGAGGGAATCACCGCGCACGTGATCTGGATGACCACGGGACTCGGCTGCGACGGCGACTCGGTCGCGATGACCTCGGCGACCAACCCCAGCCTCGAGGACATCATCACCCAGGCGATTCCGGGAATGCCCAAGGTCGTGGTCCACACGCCGGTGCTCGCCTACGAGAACGGCGCGGAGTTCATGCAGGCGTGGTGGGACGCCGAGGCCGGCAAGCTCGATCCCTTCGTGTTGATCATCGAGGGCTCGATCCCGAACGAGAACCTGAGTGGCGAGGGTCACTGGGCGGCGATGGGTGTCGACCCCGCGACCGGCCAGCCGATCACGACCAGCGAGTGGCTCGACCGTCTGGCGCCGAAGGCCGCGGCGGTGGTGGCCCTGGGCACGTGCGCGACCTACGGCGGCATCCCGGCGATGAAGAACAACCCGACCGGGGCGATGGGCGTCGCCGACCACCTCGGCTGGAGTTGGAAGTCGAAGGCCGGCCTGCCGGTCGTCAACATTCCCGGCTGTCCCGCCCAGCCCGACAACACCACCGAGACGCTGCTCTACCTGGCGATGCACCTTGCCGGCCGGGCTCCGGTGCCGGAGCTCGACGAGGCGCTGCGTCCGAAGTGGCTGTTCGGGCGCACGGTGCGCGAGGGCTGCAACCGCGCCGGCTACACGGAGCAGGGCAACTTCGCGACCGAGTACGGCGACGATCCCCGCTGCCTGGTGAAGCTGGGCTGCAAGGGCCCGGTCGTGAAGTGCAACGTGCCGGTCCGCGGCTGGGTGGACGGCTACGGCGGCTGCCCGAACGTCGGGGGAATCTGCATGGCCTGCACGATGCCCGGCTTCCCCGACAAGTACATGCCCTTCATGGATGAGGATCCGTACGGAAGGGTCGCGGCCAACGTGGCGCGGTTCTCGTACGGGCCGGTGCTGAAGTACTTCCGCAACCGCAACATCAAGAACAAGTTCGACAAGGAGCCGGAGTGGCGCAAGCCCGGGAACCAGCTGCTGACTGGCTATCAGCCGCGGCACTACGCCCGTAGCTGACACACGGCCCAGCCTTGAGCGACAGGAGGAGATGAGATGGCGACCACAGAGACCCCGCGCGGCGACCAGAAGGTCATGGTCAAGGAGATGTCGTGGGACCCGATCACCCGCATCGTCGGCAGCCTCGGCATCCACACGGAGATCGACTTCTCGAATCGGGAGGTCCTGAAGTGCTACAGCACCTCGATGATCTTCCGCGGGTTCGACATCTTCATGAAGGGCATCGACCCACGCGACGCCCACTTCATCACCAGCCGGATCTGCGGCATCTGCGGGGACAACCACTGCACCTGCTCCTGCTTGAACCAGAACATGGCGTACGGCGTCAAGCCACCGCCGCTGGGTGACCTGGCGTTCAACCTCGCGGAGACCGCCGACTACATGTTCGACCACGCGATCTTCAACGACTGCATGGCGAACGTGGACTTCTGCGAGCAGATGGTCAAGGAGACCAACCCGTCGCTGCTGCAGAAGGCCGAGCAGGAGCTGGCGCCTCACTCTGACATCCACGGCTACCGGACGATCGCCGACATCATGCGCGCCCTGAACCCGTTCACCGGGGACTTCTACCTGGAGACCCTGCAGGTGGCGCGCTATACGCGCGAGATGTACTGCCTGTTCGGCGGCAGGCATACCCACCCCTCGACGATCATGCCGGGCGGGTGCAGCGCCCACATCACTCACCAGACGCTCACCGACTACTACGTGCGCCTGATGCGCTACTTCGAGTACGCGAAGCGCACCGTCCCGCTGCACGACGACCTGTACGACTTCTTCCTCAGGGAGCTGCCGGGATACGACCAGGTGGGCTACCGGGAGACCAACCTCGTCAACTGGGGATCGTTCGACGACCCCGACTACGTCGACTACGACTACCGCAACATGACCGAGTGGGGTCGCAAGCGCTACATCACCCCCGGCGTCGTGATCGGCGGCGAGCTGGTCTCGACCGACCTGGTCGAGATCAACCTGATGATCCGGATCCTGCTGGGCAGCTCGTACTTCGAGGACTGGGAGAACGAGGAGACCTACGTCACCAAGGACCCGCTCGGCAACCCGGTGGACAAGCGCCACCCCTGGAACAAGACGACGATTCCGAAGCCCCAGAAGCGCGACTGGGCCGACAAGTACAGCTGGGTGGTCTCGCCGCGGATCTACGACCAGCGCACCGACACCCACGTGTGCTGCGACACGGGTGGCGGCCCCTTCGCGCGCCAGTGGTGCACCGCGAAGGCCGGCCTGGTCGACTTCGGATATGCGAAGGCGACCGGTGAGAGCATCCAGATGGTGCTGCCGAGGACCGGCGGCTCCCCCGAGACGGAGCTCGAGTGGAAGATCCCCGAGAAGTCGAATGCGATCGAGCGCGACCGCGCCCGCACCTATCACCAGGCCTACTCGGCCCTGATCGGCCTGCATTGCCTCGAGCGCGCCTTCACGGAGGTGCGCGCCGGGCGGACCAAGAGTTGGAACAACTTCAAGGTCCCCCAGGAGGCGGTCAGCGTCGGCTTCCACGAGGCCGCTCGCGGGGTGCTCTCCCATCACATGGTGATCCGGGACGGCAAGATCGCCAACTACCAGCCCTACCCGCCGACGCCGTGGAACGCCAGCGTTCGCGACGTCTACGGGACCCCGGGGCCCTACGAGGACGCGGTGCAGAACACGCCGATCTTCGAGGAGAACGGTCCCGAGAAGTTCAAGGGCGTGGACATCATGCGAGCGGTGCGGAGCTTCGATCCGTGCCTGCCCTGCGGCGTCCATATGTACGACGGCGCCGGGCACGTGCGGAAGGTCGTCCACACGCCGACCGGCATGTGCTGACCGTGGAGCAGAATCGGCATGGCCGTTGACGAAGACGCCACACGAGGGGACGCGGCGGGCCGGCCCGGCCCGCCGCACACCGGCGTGCCCGAGAACGGAGCCGGTCCGGAGGCGCTCGTCGAGCGCGTCCAGGAGCTGACCAGCCGGCTGGCAGAGATCGCCGACCCCGGCGCCAGGGACAGTGCCGAGGAACTGGTGGGCGCGGTGATCGAGCTCTACGGCGAAGGCCTGGAGCGCATATTCGCCGCCCTCGACGAATCCGGCGACGCGGGGGCTGACCTGCGCGAGCGACTGAGCCAAGACGGGGTGGTGGCAAGCCTGATGCTGATCCACGACCTCTACCCCGTTGACCTCGAGGCGCGCGTGATCGAGGCGCTCGACGGCGTGCGTCCCTACATGGAGTCGCACGGTGGCAACGTCGAGCTGTTGGGAATCGAAGACGGCGTGGCTCGGATCCGGCTCGAGGGAAGCTGCGAGGGCTGCCCGGCCTCTGCATCGACGCTGGAGCTGGCGATCAAACAGGCGCTCGACGAGGCGGCGCCCGACCTCGAGGGCCTGTTGGTAGAGGGCGTCGTGGAGTCCGGCTCGGCGGTCGGCGACGGCGCGACCGAGCTTCCCGTCGTGCAGGTGGCGCCCGGCCGGGCCGACGCCGAGCCGTCGTGGTTCGACATCGACGGCCTCGATCACCTGGGCGAGGGTGAGCTGAAAAGCGCCGAGATCAGGGGTATCGGATTGATCGTCGCCCGCATCGAGGACAGCCTGCTGGCCTACCGCGACGCCTGCGCGGGCTGCGCGGGCGGGCTCGCCGGCGGCGAGCTGAGCGAGGGCGTGCTCACCTGCCCGTCCTGCGAGCGGCGCTATTACCTTCCGCGAGCCGGCCGCTCGCTTGACGAGGACCGCCTGCAGCTTCAGCCCGTGCCCCTGCTGACGGGCGCTGCCGGCGCGAGGGTGGCGCTCGCCGCATGAGCGAGGCGCTGGAGCGGCGCCTTGCCGCGCGGAGGCGAGCGGAGCTCGTCTCGAGCCTGCGCCAGCTCGCCAGACCGGGCTCGGCAACCGGCCGGGCGAACGGCGCGCCCGGCAACGGCGGTGGCCCGGCCAGTGAGACTTGCGACCTGTGCGGCAACGAAATAGCGCCCGACCATCGTCACGTCCTGCAGCTCACCGAGCGGCGCATCCTGTGCGTGTGCGAGAGCTGCCTGGCGCTTCGCTCGGGCGACCCGGAGCTGCGCCCGAGCGGCACGCGGGTCGTCTGGCTCGACGACTTCGAGCTCTCCGACGAGCTCTGGGCTCGCTTCCAGATTCCGATCGGCCTGGCCTTCTTTCTGCGCGACAGCGCCGCCGGCCGCGTGGTGGCCCTATATCCAAGCCCGGCCGGGGCGACCGAGTCGGAGCTCGACCTGGACGCGTGGGACGAGCTCGGAGCCGCCAATCCAGCGCTCGCCGACCTCGAGGCGGACGCGGAGGCGCTGATCGTCAACCGGATGGGGGAGCCGCCGCAGCACGCGATCGCGCCGATCGACGAGTGCTATCGGCTGGTCGGCCTGATCAAGGCGAGCTGGGAGGGAATCTCGGGAGGCGTCGGGCCGCAGGAGGCGATCGAGGCGCTTCTTCAACGAGCTGCGGGTGAGGAGCGCAAGTCAATGAGCGGCCCGCAGGGAAACGGTCGGGACACGTCCGCTGCGGAGCTGGCCGACGAGGAGCAGCCGGACCGGCCGACGCCCGAGTTCGAGGTCGTGGGCGTGGAGCCCGTGGAGCGCGCCGCCGCCCCCACGCTGCGCTTCCGGGTGCGAGCGAACGATCCCTCGGGTCGGCGGGTCTACATGATCGCCCTATCGACGCTGATCACCGTCGAGCCCGTAAAGCGCACCTACGACCCCCAGACGCGCGAACGGCTGGTGGAGCTGTTCGGCGAACCCGAGCGGTGGGCGACCACGACCACGAACTTTCGCTGGATTCAGACGGACGTAGTGGTGCCCGCCTTCACCGGCAGCACGGAGTTCGACCTGCCGATCGCCTGCACCTACGACCTCGAGGTGGCGGCAAGCAAGTACTTCCACGGACTCGCGAACGGCAACGCGCCGCTTCGCTTCCACTTCAACGGGACGGTCTTCTACGAAGGCGTCGACGGGGCCATGCAGCTGCTGCCGATCCCGTGGGATTGCACGATTCGCTATCCGATGCCGGTCGAGGCCTGGAAGACGACGATCGCATCCCACTACCCCTACAGGGGCTGGATCGCCCTGCACACCGAGACGATCGAGCGGCTGGCACGCCTGAAAGCCGAACGGGGCCTGCCCACCTTCGACGCGTGTGTGTCCGAGCTGCTCGAAGACCTGGAGGCCTAGGTTGGACCCCGAGCTCGAAGAGCTGGTCTCCTCGCTTGTCTACGAGGGCTACGCCCTCTATCCGTATACGCCCGGAGCCACGAAGAACGCCACCCCGACGCCGTTCGGGATCGTCTACCCGCCCACCTACGCGGAGCATAATCCGAGCACCCTCGACCAGCTTCGGATCGAGTGCGTACTCGAGGCGGGCCCGGAGGCGGTGCTGGAGGGCACCGTCCGCTTCCTGCAGGCGAGCGGCGAGCGCCACCAGGGGGTCGAGCGCCGGCTCGGCCTTCCGGCAAGCTCACTGGCCGAGCTGGGCGGCGACGGAATCGGCCGGGAGTTCCGCTTCGACGGTGAGCCGCCGCTCCAGGGACGGATCCGGCTCAGGGCCACGATGCTCGAGCAGTCTGGACTCGCCCGGATCGTGATGTGCGTACACAACTCGACCCGCCTCGCCGGGGACGTGCAGGCCATGGATCGCGCCGAGGCGCTTCGGGCAAGCTTTCTGTCCACGCACGTCGTCGTCGAGGCAACCGGAGGCCGCTTCGTCTCGCCGCTCGAGCGACAGGGAGCAGCCGGCGCGGCGGTGGAGACCTGCCGCAACGTAAACACCTTCCCCGTACTGGCGACGCCGAGCGACAACGCGGTGCTCGGTGCCGCGATCGTCCTGCCGGACCATCCCCGGATGGCTCCCGAGAGCCTCGGCAACCTGTTCGACAACACCGAGATCGAGGAGGCGCTGCTGCTCCACGTCCACGCGCTCAGCGACGACGAGCGCGCCGCGGTCTCCCGCCAGGACCCAGCGGTTCGGGAGATGATCGACCGCGCGCAGAGGACGACGCCGGAGGAGCTCATGTCCCTGCACGGTCGCCTCGAGCTCTCGGATCCGGAGCCGGGCCATCCGAACCCGGGCGAAGCTGAGGTCACGGTCGGCGACATCACCCTGCGCAAGGGCGGCAAGGTGGTGCTGAGGCCGGACGGGGAGCGCGACGTCTACGACCGCATGCTCGACGGCCGTACGGCGACGATCGAGCGCATCTACCTGGACTACGAGGACGCTGTGCATATCGGCGTGACCGTGGACGACGACCCCGCCCAGTCGCTGTTCCGGGAGACCGGCCGTTACCTGTTCTTCAAGGCCGATGAGGTGGAGGTGAGCGCATGAGCTCTGAGGACAGGTCGCGGCCGTCCGAGAAGCAGATCCTCGTCGCCGGAGTGGGCAACGCCTGGATGAAGGACGACGCGTTCGGAGGCATGGTCGCCAAGCGGCTGACCGACGGCGAGCTGCCGTCGGGGGTCAGCGTGTTCGACTTCGGCACCGGCGGGCTGGACCTCGCCTACGAGGTGATGCGGGGCTACGACGCCCTGATCCTCGTCGACATAAGCCGCCAGGACGGCGATCCGGGCACGCTCTACGTGATGGAGCCCGACCCGGAAGAGATTCAGCCGATCGAGGACGGCCAGGTCGTCAATCCGCACGGCATGGACCCACAGACCGTCCTGCGCTTCGTGAAGACGGTGGGCGGCTGGCCGGGCAAGGTGATGGTGGTCGCCTGCGAGCCGGCGGCCGTCGAGGAGATGGGCCTTGGGCTCTCACCTGAGGTCGCCGACGCCGTCGAGCGGGCCGTGTCGCTCGTCTTGGAGACGGTAGAGGAGCTGCGCTCCGACGCGGCCTATGAAGGCGCCTGAGCTCGTGCACGAGCTGTCGCTATCCAGCGCGATCGTGGACACCGCGCTCCGCCATGCCGAAGGCAGGCGGGTGACCGCAGTCAACATGCGCATCGGCGCCCTGCGCCAGGTGGTTCCCGACTCCCTCGTCTTCTACTTCGAGATCGTCTCGCGGGAGACGGTCTGCGAGGGCGCTCGCCTCGAGCACGAGCTGGTGGGGGCGATGCTGCGCTGTCCCGAGTGCGAACGGCAGTGGGACCCGGCGCCGCCTCCGATGGCGACGCACGGCGGTCCGCTCGACGTGTTTCCGGGCCTGCCGACGTTCCGGTGCCCCGGGTGCGGAAGCGGCGGGGGCGAGGTGCTGAGAGGCGGAGAGTTCGAGGTCGAGTCGATCGAGGTGGAAGCGAGCGAAGCGAAGGAGGAGCCATGCACCGCACCAAGGTGAGGGTGGCCGAAGACGCCCTCGACGCCAACGACACGATTGCGCGCGCCAATCGCGACGACTTCGACCGCGCCTCGGTGAGCGTCGTCAACCTGATGAGCGCGCCCGGCGCCGGAAAGACATCGCTGCTCGAGCGCGCTCTCGAGGGCCTCAGCGGCATCCGGGCCGGCGTCCTCGAGGGCGACGTGCAGGGAAGCGTGGACGCCGATCGAATCGCGAGCCTGCACGTCCCCGTGACGCAACTCAATACCGATCCGACCTTCGGCGGCGAATGCCACCTGGACGCCAACATGGTGCGCTCGGCGATTCCGTCGCTGCCGCTGGATGAGATCGACATGCTGGTGATCGAGAACGTGGGCAACCTCGTCTGCCCGGCGGAGTTCAGGGTCGGAGAGGACGCTCGGGTGATGGTCGCCTCGATAGCCGAGGGTGAGGACAAGCCGCTCAAGTATCCGCTCATGTTCCGAACCTGCGAGCTGGTCCTGATCAACAAGATGGACCTTCTGCCCCATCTCGACTTCGACCTGGATCGCTTCCTCTATAACCTCGATGCCGTGCATCCCGACGTGGAGCGAATGCAGCTCAGCGCTCGGACCGGCCAGGGAGTCGACCAGTGGCGAGAGTGGCTCGAGCGAGTGCCGGACCGGGCGGGTGCCGCCGCATAGCTCGCCAGAGACGGGCGATTCCGAGCCGCCGCGATCCCGCGAGATCCTCCACGGGGGCCTTCGGGGTGCGATCGCGGCGATGGCGATGACCGGGATGCGCGCCCTGACGGTTGACCTCGGCATCGTCGAGCAGACGCCTCCCGAGGCGATCTTCAAGCAGCGCGCGCGAGGCTTGCTTTGCAAGGTTCCGCGTGGCCGTCGACGGGCCGCGATCGAGGTCGTCCACTGGGGCTATGGAGCGGCGGGCGGCGCCGCCTTTGCCGCCCTGTCCGAGTCTCTGCGACGCCGCGCGTGGGCCGGGCCGATCTACGGTTTGGCGACCTGGATCGGGTTCGAGGTCGGCCTGGCGCCCACGCTGGGCCTCTCGCAGGCCACCAAGCCGCGGCCGCTGGAGCGGCTGGCCCTGGCGGGCGACCACCTTCTGTACGGATTCGTCCTCTCGGAAACGCGACGGCGACCCCAGAGATGATCGCCGGGCTTGCGTCCCGGCGTGTCGACGAGCTGCTCGCCTCTCGCACCGAGGCGAACCGCGTCTTCTTCGCGGCGGAGGCCGAGCGGCTGGCGCGGTGCTGTCACGGGATGGCCGAGCGGTTCGCCAGGGGGGGCAGGCTGGTGGCTCTCGGGGGTTCGCCGGTCGCGCGCTCGGATGCCCGTCACGTCGCGGTCGAGTTCGTCCATCCGGTGATCGTCGGCAAGCGCGCGCTACCGGCCATCGGCCTCACACCGGAGGGCGGGCCGCTGCCCCTCCAGGTGGAGCTCGTCGCAGAGCCCGGCGACATCGCGATCGCCTACGGAATCGAGGACGAGGCTTCGGACGAGGTCCGCGAGGCGCTCGAGCTGGCGCGTGATCGGGGATGCCTGACGATCGCCTTCGCGCCGGGCGGCGCGGAGTGGGAATTCGAGCCCCCGGTCCGCGACCCGTTCATCCGCCAGGAGCTGGTGGAAACGCTCTACCACGTGCTCTGGGAGCTGGTCCACGTCTTCTTCGATCACCGGGGGCTGCTCGAGGGCCGGGAAGCGGGCCCGGTGCACGACATCGGGGCGTCGAGCTTCCTGTACCCCTTCTTGTCGGAGGGCGAGCACGACCTCGAGGCCGTGGTCGACGACGTGCGCCGGTCGATCCTGCTCAAGTCCGAGGAGGTCGGGAATCTCAGAGAGCAGACGTTGATCGACAACCGCGACAACCTCCTGGACGCTGCGGCCGAGCTTCGGGCCGCCTTCGAGGGCGGCGCCAAGCTGCTCGCCTTCGGCAACGGCGGCTCGGCCACCGACGCAATGGATGCCGTCGCCGACTTTCGCGCCGCGCCCCAGGGCTGGCCGCCGCGCCGCGCGATCGACCTCACCGAGGACGCGTCGATCCTGACCGCGATTGCCAACGACATCGGCGTCGAGGAGATCTTTCAGCGCCAGGTGATCGCCTACGGCCGCGGCGGCGACGCCGCAATCGCGCTCTCTACGAGCGGCAGCTCGGTGAACGTCGTCGAGGCGCTGACGGAGGCGCGGAAGCGCGACATGCTGACGATCGCCTTCGTGGGCTACGACGGCGGACGGGTCGCCAGCGAAGGACTCGCCGACCATGTCGTGATCACGCGCTCGCAGCACATCCCCCGGATCCAGGAGGCGCAGGCGAGCGCCTACCACGTGCTGCGCGAGCTGGTTGAGCTGGCCGACCCGGCCTGAGGAAACGATGGCCTGGCGAGCGGAGCCCGCCACCACGGCGAACCGCCGCCGGGTGCGGGCGCGGGTGACGGGAACGGTCCAGGGGGTCGGGTTCCGTCCCTACGTGTTCCGGCTGGCCACCGAGCTAAAGCTGGGCGGCTACATCCTCAACGACGAGCGCGGCGTGCTGCTCGAGGTGGAGGGAGTGCCCGAACGTGTGGACGAGTTTCTCGTTCGCCTCCCGCACGACGCTCCTCCGCTTGCGGCTGTGGAGCGGGTATCCGCCGAGGACGCGCCGGCGACCGGGGAACGCGAGTTCCGGATCGTCGAGTCCGAGCGGATCGGCGAGCCGGAGGCGCTCGTCTCGCCCGACACCGCCACCTGTGCCGACTGCCTGGCGGAGCTGTTCGATCCGGCGGATCGGCGCTACCGGTATCCGTTCACCAACTGCACCAACTGTGGCCCCAGATTCACGATCGTCCGCGGCGTCCCGTACGACCGTCCGCTCACCACCATGGCCTCATTCGAGATGTGCGCCCAGTGCCGAGCGGAGTACGAGGATCCGTTCGACCGCCGCTTTCACGCCCAGCCGAATGCCTGCCCGGCGTGCGGCCCGCGCGTTCGGCTGATCGACTCGGGGGGCGATGACGTTCCGCTGAAAACGCATCGAGATCCGATCGAGGCCGCCGCGGCACAGATCGGCATTGGAAGGATCCTCGCGGTCAAGGGCGTGGGCGGCTTTCATCTCGCCTGCCGCGCTGACGACGGGGCGGCCGTCGCCGCGCTGCGTTCGCGCAAGCACCGCGAGGACAAGCCGTTCGCGTTGATGGCGCCCAGCCTCCAGGCTGCACGAGACCTGGTCGAGCTGACGCCCGCCGAGGAAGCGCTGCTGGGGGGCCGAGAGCGCCCGATCGTGATCGCGCGAAGGCACCCCTGGGGCGACGTCGCGGCGGCGGTGGCGCCCTACTCGCGCGATCTGGGCGTGATGCTGCCGTATTCACCCCTTCACCACCTGCTGCTGGCCGACGTCGGCGCCACGCTGGTGATGACCTCCGCGAACGTCTCAGACGAGCCGATCGCCTACCTCGACGACGACGCCCTCCAACGGCTGGGCGAGATCGCCGATCTGTTCCTGGTGCACGACCGCCCGATCCACACGCGCACCGACGACTCAGTCCTGCGCTCGGTCGACCCTGCTCTACGCGCCGAGCCGGTGCTGTTGCGGCGCTCGCGCGGATGGGTGCCGCGGAGCGTGGACCTGGCGCTCGAGGCTCCCAGGCCGCTACTCGGCTGCGGCGCAGAGCTGAAGAACACCTTCTGCGTCGCCAAGGGCACCCGGGCCTGGGTCGGCCACCACATCGGGGACCTCAAGAACTACGAGACGCTGACCTCCTTCAAGGAGGGAATCGAGCACTTCGAACGCCTGTTTGCCGTCGAGCCCCAGGTCGTCGCCCACGATCTCCACCCGGACTACCTGTCGACCCGCTACGCGCTCGAGCGAAGGGGGGTCGAGCTCGTCGGCGTGCAGCATCACCACGCCCACCTGGCGGCCGTTCTCGCGGAGCACGGCGAGGACGGCCCGGCGGTCGGGGCGATCTACGACGGGACCGGCTTCGGGCCTGATGGCACGGTGTGGGGGGGAGAGCTGCTGGCCGGCGGCCTGGCGGACTTCGATCGCGTCGGGATGCTGTTCCCGGTCCGGCTTCCCGGCGGCGATGCCGCGATCCGCGAGCCGTGGCGGATGGCGTGCGCGTGGTTGGTCGCCGCCAGCGGCGAGCGGGCGCCGCCAATCCCGTCGTCGCTGAGGGGCGAGGTGGAAGAGCGCCTGTGGGAGTCGGTGTGCGAGCTGGTGGCCACCGGGCTCAACTCGCCCCCGACCACCAGCATGGGACGACTGTTCGACGCCGTCGCGGCGATCTGCGGAATCCGCGCCCGGGTCAACTACGAGGGCCAGGCAGCGGCGGAGCTCGAGGGCGCTTCGGACCCGGCCGAGCGCACGGCCTACCCATTGCCGCTGATCGACGCTCGGGCGAGTCAAACGGCGTCGGGCCCGGTGATCCTCGACGCCCGCGAGACGGTGCGGGCGATCGCCGACGACGTGGCGCGCGGCGAGCCGCCCCAGCGGGTCGGCGGCAGATTCCATGAGGCGATCGCGCGAGCGACCGCGACAGCGTGCCGGCGCGAGGCGGAGCGGGCGGGCACCGACCTGGTGCTCGTGTCGGGCGGCGTGTTCCAGAACCGGATGCTGTTGGAGCGTACGTCCGCCTTGCTGGAGGACGCCGGCCTGCGCGTGCTCGGGTCCCTGCGATTGCCTCCCAACGACGGCGGCATCGCCTACGGGCAGGTCGCCGTGGCGGCAGCGCGCCTACGGGCCGCTTAGATCAGGCCGTCCTCTGGGGCGAGCACCCAGAGCTTCTCCGCAAAGGAGACCACGGTCTGGGCGTCGACCTGGCTCACCGTGGCCGCCCCACGCTCCTCCATCAGGTCGGCGAGCTCAGACCACGCGCGCGCCACCGGAACCACCCGGTGCATCGGTCCCCAGCTGCCGACATCCTTGAGCTCAGCGGCCTTGGCGCGCGCGTCGCCCGCAGCCAATTCACCGAAGGGCTTGTAGCGGCCGCCGTGGTACACCGGGCTGCGAAGCGCCCGCTCGAGACGCGGACGTAGGGATGAGTCGCTCGTCATGGGACCGAATGATCCTCGATCAATCCCAGGCGCGACATTCCATGTAATTCATCCCCAGCTGTCTGCATCGAAACTCACCTGAGTCGGAAGCTCCAGGGCAGTACATCGGACAACCGTCCGGCTCGATCAGGCGCCGTTGCGGCGCTTTGGCGCAACTGCTTCAGGGCGCTGGGAGATCGGCCGACGGGGGCCTATGGCCACAAGTCCCGTCGCTTTTCATAACTCCTGCTCTCCTCGGTCACCAGGTCACCAGCCGGCCACTGGAATGCTGGCGCTGTTCTTTGTCGTCTGCTTTGCCATCGCTTGGTGCGGGTGCACGGGGTGGATGACCCATTCCGGGCCCAGCATGGCCCAGGCCGACGATACCCCGAGCCAACCCGCCGGCCTCCCAAGCCATCACTTCACCTCACGTGCCAAAGTACTTCTTCGGCTTTACTCCGGACTTCGGTGGCGTGGATGACCCGATCCTGAGCGCCTACTACAAGCACATGAAGACGGGTGGGGCCAAATGGGTCCGCTTCGGCGTCTACTGGTGGTACATCGAAAAGTCGCCGGGCGTCTATACCTGGTACAGCACGGACCGTTACTTTGCCGCGATCGGCCTGCAGTGGCCTGCTCGCTCTCCCGATGTTCATCGGCGCGCCTTCATGGGCGTCGGGAAGACGTCCACCATTGCTCCGCCGACACAGACGTATCTGCCGGAGTACAAGACCATGATCCGCGCCGTCATAGCCCGATATGGAGTCGGCGGCTCCTACTGGAGCGAGGGGCACCACTGCGCCGACGGCACGGCCCCGGTTCCAGCGTCGCCCTCGAGCATCTGGCAGGTCTGGAACGAGCCGAACGTCATGAGCGACCTACGGCGACCAAACGGCCACGGCCCAGGGTTACGGCCGGCTTCTCGGTCGCCGCCGACGACGCCATCAACACATCCGTCAATCCCGACCGCGCAGACCGTGATGGGTGGACTGACGGGCAGTAAGGCAAGCGACTTCCTGACGGCCCTCTACACCGCCGTACCCGACCTCAACTCCCACGTCGACATATTCGATGTTCACGCCTACGCGACCACTCCGCTGGAAATGCCCTCCTCCTCCTGAAGACGTTCCGCCAGATCGCCGACGCCCACGGCGCCACCGACAAGCCAATCTGGGTGAGCGAGGTCGCTTGGTCGAGCTGCTCGGCAGATTGGCGATTCATATCCCGCCAACTGCATCGACAACGTCCTTGGCCCAAGAACGAGAGTCGGTCAACGGTACTTACCTCACCCGCATGTACAACCTCTCCTTGCCAACGCCCACGCGCTGCGGCTGCGGCGGGTTGCCTGGTATTCCTGGCGAGATCCCGAGCGTCGAGTCGAGCAACCTGCAACTTCTGCTACGGCTCGGGCCTGTGCCATCGCGATGACAGCCCGAAGTCGGCCTTGAACGCCTACGTGAACCTTGCAGGCGGACAGTCGTAGTCTGCGTCGACGGGGGTTCAGACGCTGAAGCGGACGGTCGCGACTACTGGTTGAAGCCAGGCGGCGGGGTCGACTCGCCGATGGCGTTGTCGCCCCAGCAGGCGACCCTGCCGTTCGTCCTCACGCCGCAGGTGTTGATGGGCCCGGCGCTTATCGCGGTGAAGGTGCCCGCGGCGGCTTGTGTCTGGCCGTGGTCGTTGCATCCCCAGCAGGCGACCGTGCCGTCCGTCTTGATCGCGCAGGAGTGGAAGCGGCCGGTGCTCGACCGCGGTGAAGGTGCCAGCCGGCGGGGTGGCCCTGCCCGAAGGCGTTGTTCCCCCAGCAGGCGAGCGGTGCCGTCCGTCCTGATGGCGCAGGTGTGGAACTTGCTGGCGCTCAGCCGCGGTGAAGGTGCCCGCGGGCGGGGTGGACTTGCCCTCGTCGTTGTTGCCCCAGCAGGCGAGGGTGCCGTCCGTTCTCACCCCGCAGTTATGCCAGCCGCCGGCGGTCAGCGCCGTGAACGTGTCCGCGGGCGGACTTGTCTGGCCGTTGCCGTTGCGTCCCCAGCAGACGACCGTACCGTCCGTCTTCAGGCCGCAGGTATGCCAGCTGCCGGCGCCTACGGATGCGAACCTGGTGGCGGGGTCCACACGCAGGGGCAGGGTGGCTTGGTGATGCTGAGTCGTCGCCCCAGCAAACCAGGGTGCGGATCGATCTCAGCGCGCAGGCGTGTTGGCGGCCGGCGGTCACCTGGCTGAAGGTGCCTGCGGGCGGGCGTGGCCTGGCCGAAGTCATCCACGCCCCAGCAAGCGAGGGTGCCGACGCGCCGCAGCCCGCAGGTGAAGTCGTCACCTCCTCCGTCGACGCCTCCCCCGTCGACGGCGGCGCCGGTGAAGGTGTCCGCGGGCGGGGTGGCCTGGCCGAGAGCGTCGCTGCCCCAGCAGGCGACCGCGCCGTTCGTCCTCACGCCGCAGGTGTGGAGAGCGCCGGCGCTCAGCGCCCTGAAGGTGCCCGCGGGCGGTGAGCCTGTCCGCTCGTGTTGTCGCCCCAGCAGGCGACCGCGGCTGTTCGCCTTCAGCGCGCAGGTGTGGTTGGTGCCGGCGCTCACCGCGGTGAAGACGCCCGCGGGCGGCGCGGCCTGTCCGCTTGAGTTGTCGCCCCAGCAGGCGAGGGTGCCGTCCGTCCTCACGGCGCAGCTGTGTTCGTCGCCGGCGGTCACCGAGGTGAAGGTGCCCGCGGGCGGCTCGGCCTTGGCGAAGTCGTCGTTGCCCCAGCAGGCCAGGGTGCTGTCCGTCCTGCACGGCGCAGCTGTGGCCTTCGCCGGCGCTCACCGAGGTGAAGGTGCCCGCGGGCGGCGTGGACTTGCCGAAGTGCTGGGAGCCCCAACAGGCCAGGGTGCCGTCCGTCTGCACGCCGCAGGTGTGGAAGCCGCCGGCGCTGATCGAGGTGAAGGTGCCCGCGGGCGGGGTCGACTGGCCGTTGCCGTTGCGGCCCCAGCAGGCGACGGTGCCGTCCGTCTTCAGGCCGCAGGTATGGAAGTGGCCGGCGCTCACCGCGGTGAAGCGTGCCCGCTGGCGGGGTGGCCTGGCCGTACGTGTTGTCGCCCCAGCAGGCGACGGTGCCGTCCGTCCTGACGCCGCAGGTGTGTCCCACCCCGGCATCCACGTTCCCGGCCACCGCGCCAGCCGGCGCGGCGGCGATCGAAACCCCGGCGTCCCCGGTCGGCGGTGCGGCAGCCGAGGCCGAGCCGGCGAGGCTCAGGGGAAGGAGGGCGATGGCGAGGACGATCCCGCCACAGAGGCCAAGCCGGCGAGCGGGCCGATGGCCAGGCACCCGCTTCATCGCAAGCTGCGTACGCGTCCGCCTACCTCTGCCGTCTTCACGCGTGCTCCTCTCCGCCGACCCTGGGCTTTCAGGGCGAAGCTACCAGGTATGGCGCCTTCGGGGATCACCGGTACGGATGCGACCGGTCGCAGAAAGGCCTATCCCGCTCGCCGGTCGGCGAGTGCGGGCGCTCCTCGCTTGAACGATGGCTCCAGGGTGAATACCTCGGTGGCGACGTCCGTGTCTCGGTCGTGGCTGCTCACGAACGAGGCGACGCGCTGGCGGGTCAGCCTCGCCACGGCCGCGATGGCCTCTCGCTTGTAGGCGGCCGGGGTGAGCTTCCCGACGCCCCGGACGGTGTCGCCGGTCTGCGGGGCGATCACCCGCCTGTTGTAGTCGCCGACGGCGTCGATCAGAACGCAGGTGACGACGTTACCCCGGATCTCGGTCCGCGCCTTGGACGGCGGCTTGCCCGCGTATTGCGTCCACAGCGAGACGAGCGACCTGGTTACGTCGGACGCCAATCCGCTGGGTAAAAGCGCCGAGTCGCGCATCCGGGCCGTCGCTGTGAGGGTGTCGCTCAGGGCCGATTTCGCTTCTGCGCGCCACGCCGGCTGGCGCCGGACCTTGCGCTGATCGGCTGGTAGGCGCGGGCGGCGGCCGCAGGCTCCGCTTTCCTGCGCCCTCGGTGGACGCGTACGGCCTCGTTCAAGACCTCGGGGCGGTTGGCGAACTTCCGCTCGTAACCACGCACCTTCTTGATCGTCGCCAGGTCGGCCTCCTTGAGGGCGGCCAAGATCTCCTCGACGGCTCATGGCGTCGTAGCCCGGAAACGGCTCGCTCCCGCGTAGGTAGCGCAGCTTGTTGAGCACGGCATCCCGGGCCTTGTGAGACCGCTCGTAGCTCTCAACCGCCCCCAACTCGATCTGCGAGTGATCGGAGAGCCGGTCATTTACGCGCCTGGCGTCGAGGCGGTCGTAGCCGGCGAACGGGAGTTGCGCTCCCGCTTCCGAATGGGCTTGCGAGCTGGTCATTTCCTGGTCTCCATTCGTGGTGATCCTGCCGGGATCGGCAAGGCGTCAGGGATGGGCGATGCGGGCGGAATGGGCGACGCTGCCGGCATCGGTGACGGCGGCGGCATCACCGAACGCGCCGGCGGGATCAGGGGTGGCGCGGTGGTGGGTGTTGCGGCCATCGTGGCCTCCTTACCGTGGTGGTAAGAGACAATGTATCATCGATTCATGAATGCGATCTCTAGTAAACAATGGCCAGAAGTCTGCGACGGTGGCCGGCTGGGACTTCCTGACCAACCACGCCCATGTGCTCACCTGCGTCGCCAACGACCCGGGCATCCGCCTGCGCGACATCGCCGCGGCGGTGGGCATCACCGAGCGCGCCGCACACCGGATCCTCTCCGAGCTCGTCGAAGAGGGTTACGTGCTGCGCGAGCGACAGGGCCGGCGAAATCGATACGAGGTCGTACCGGAGCTCCCCCTGCGTCATCCCCTCGTCTCCGAGCACGAGGTCGGGGATCTGCTCAAGGTCCTGCTCGGCTCCGCGAAGCCGGCAGGCCAGCAGGCCTGAGCCCCCTCGTCAGAGACCGCGCTCGCGGGAGTACTTGCCAAGAGCGCGCGCCATCTCGGGCGCCTGCGTCCTCGCGTCCAGCGCCTCTATCGCCTTGTCTTGTCGAATGGCCTCTCGATGAATCGAGTCCTGAAGCCCCTCCAAGAGCGCTTCCAGCTGCTCCACCCGTTGCTCCAGCGCGACGATTCGCCGCTCCTGATCAACCGCGTCGGGCTCCAGCGCGACAGTTTCCCGCTGACGATCAACCGCGTCGGGGTGCGATCCCGTATCGGTCTTCGCGTTGCGGCGCCGTTGGATCACCCGGTTTAGGAGTCCCCTCACGCCGCCCTGCGGCGTCAGATCTCGTCCGGGCACGGATTGCTGAGTGCTTGTCAGCCGCGCAGCGGGCTAGCTGGCCTGCACGTTCACTGCTCGGGGACCCTTGTCGCTGGCCTCGGCCTCATAGGTGACCTTGGCGCCTTCTGCAAGCGAGCGAAAGCCGTCGCCGGCGATTCCGCTCTGATGGACGAACAGGTCCTTCGAGCCGTCATCGGGTGTGATGAAGCCGAAGCCCTTCTCGTCGCTGAACCACTTCACGGTTCCTGTAGGCATGTGTTGCTCCTCTGCGGACTATGTGCTGCGGACGCGGAGGATGCAAAACAGCAACGACGGCGAGCCCGGGCACGATTTGCCAGGCGAGTTGGCCTGGCCGATTACCCAGCCACCGTAGCAGCCGGGGCCGCGTTTCGATGGATTTGCCCTGCTTTTGCCCGGTTGCTAGGCGCTGTGGAGCGGCGGTACGGCGCCACTCGTTCTGAGCACGGGAGCGATTGCAGGCGGCGGCGCCGCAGGGGAGGGCCGAAGGCGATCGACCAGCGCCCAGGAAGCGAAGCAGACGGCGCCGAGGGCGCCGGTGGCGGTCAGCAGAGCTCCGGCGGCAGCGGTCGCGGCGACGCCGTTTGCCCCGAGGATTACGACCGCGGCGGCCGCGCCGAGGCTCGGGCCCACCGGCAGCAACCCGATCACCGCCACCCCGATCAGCAGCGCAGTCGCATCCAGAACGGAAGCGTCGACGCCGATGCCCTGGAGGACCAGCCAGTTGCGGGCGATCTGGGCGCAGACGGCGAACACGATCAGGCCGATGATGCTGCTGCGGCCCTGGAGCTCCCGCATCACCGCGAAGCCCTTCCAAAACCCCTCGCGACGATCGCGGGCGACTCTCGTCAGCCCGCCGATCACGGCGAGCCCGAAAGCGAAGCAGAGCAGGGGCACCCACCAAGGCACGCCCAGCGGTCCAACCAGCGTGAACGACGTCAGGGCCGCGAGGCTGATCTCCACGACCACGATTGGCAGTTCGGCGGCGACCAGGACGGAGGGCGCCGGGCTATCGACCGGCGCGGAACGGCGCAGCGCGGCGATCCTCACCGCCAGCCCGAACTGACCGTTGAAGGTGTTGCCGAGATAGCCGAGGCTCGCCGCCCGGTAGAGCCGCCGCCGGCTGACGCTCCCACCCGCCGCCCCAACGCACACGTGCCATGCCTCGCTGCGCGCCACCAGCCAGACGACGTGGAGAAGAATGGCGGCGGCCAGGATCCAGACCGGCGCGAGCCCGAGCGCCACGGCGAAGTCGGACCGCTTGCCCCACAGTCCGACCACCAGCGCACCGCCCACCACCAGGCTCCCGGTGACGGTGACGGCCGCGGAATGATCGCGAAGCCACGATCGCAACCGCGCCAAGTGGCCTGCGTCAGCCGGAATGCGAGGTGTTTTGGGGCTGGCGACCGGAAGAGGGCCGCGAAGATCGCGCATGCTGGTTCCTTGGCCCTCTGCGGAAAGCGTGGCTCGACGGGCAGAGAGGGGGAGGACCCAGCGGGCGCTTTACAGGGAAAGCCTATCGCGGAGCGCAGACTCGCCGCTCGTCCGGCTCCCCTGACGCGAGCCTCCCGACGCGAAGCGCCCGGGCGCCGCCGGGCGCCCGCGGCCTCAGCCGCGGGCGCCCTGGCGTCGATCCTCAACCTGGCCGCTAGTGGTGCTTGGACGTGGGTGTGAGCTCGCCGAAGAGCCCGTGCGACTCGTCCGCCGGACCCGCCGTGAACAGCAGGGTGTGCGGCGTGCCGATCACCCCGTTGCCGAACTTCAGCGCCCACAGTCCGTCGATTGCGAGCCGCTTGCCGTGCTGGCTGCGCAGGGCGCCAAGGGACTTCGCGCTCACCGGGTCGTAGGCGTGAATGCGCCCGTCGCCGAAGTTGCCGATCAGCAGCGCACCGCTGGCGCGGCCAAACCCCTGCGGGGCCAGTGCGATGCCCCACGGCGAGTTGAGCGACCCACGCCTTGCGAAGCGGCGCAGGAGGTTCCCGTCGGTGTCATAGACGTCGACGAACCCGTTGCCGTGGCCGGCCACGTCGTCCTCGGCGTCCGCGTCCTGCTTGGCGTAGGTGACGACGATGTCGCCGTTCACGGCCTCGATGCCAAACGGAGCGAAGTGCTTCGGAATCCTGTGATCGCGGAAGGCGCCCTTATGCCTCACGCGGGCGAAGTTCGCGTCCCACACGTCAACCTTGTCGTTGTGGAAGTCGGTGGCGTAGATCTGGGGGCCGCTCGCCGTGTCGGCGATCGCCAGGCCCTTGAAGATCGCCCCCGGCACCTTGGCGGCGGGCTGGGCATGTGTCGACGGCGCCGGTGGTGGTACGGCCGGGCTCCAGCCGGTGATCTTCCCCGCCTCGGAGGAGAACAGGAAGGCGGCCGGGCCGGAGCTTGCGCCGGAGTGCACAACGAACCCATCCGAAGCGTTGAACACGGTGCCGGTCGGCGCCCCGCCCGGGATCGAGACCGTCAGGTCCACCTTGCTGACGGGCGTGTTCCCTACCGCACCGGTGTACAGGGTCGAAACGTCTGTACCGTTGTCGGCAACCCACGCCGGAGTTGTCGGCCCGAAGGCCAGCCCCCACGCGTTGACCAGGCTCGTGTCCAGCAGCTCCGCCTTGCCGGGCTGGTCCGAAACGAGGTTGCGCTGTGTGTAGCGCCCGGAGTGCGCGAGCGCGGACGGGGCGAGTGCCATGCCGACGGCCGCGACCACCGCTATGGCGCCGTACCACCTCCCCGACCGTCCACTGCGTCGGCGGACCCACGGTGATGAGCGCATCGCAACCTCCATGTTCGGCGGCCGGCCGAATCCGGCCGTTGTGGCTGGGATACGTGAATGAACGCTCCGACGTTCACCGTCGCGCAGGTCAGCTGTCTGACTTGTCCCCGATGTGGGACAGGTGAACCCGGACCGAGGCCCTTGAGTATCTCGATCGAGGATGATCCTCCGCTGTCGTGAGGCTTGACTTGTCCAGGAGCAGGCCGCTCGTTGAGTCTTCAGCCTCCGCTTATGCTCCGTTGACTCTCGATCGCCACACTGCCTCCGAACCAAGGATGCGCGTCCTGATCGTCGGAGTGCTCTTCCTCGCCACCGTGGCCTGCGGCGCGGGCTGTGGCGGCTCGAGCTCCGATTCGACGACCACCCGCGCCGCGTTTGCGGGGGCGAGCGCGAGTCCGCCCAAGCCGGCACCGCCGCTGAAGCTCGAGGACTCACTTGGACAGGAGGTCAACATCGACCAGTACCGGGGCAAGGCGGTCCTGGTGACGTTCATCTATGACCACTGCCCCGACGTCTGCCCGCTGATCGTCGGAAACCTTCATACCGCCCAGAACGAGCTCGGGTCCGGGGCAAACAGCCTTCAGATCGTCGCCGTGTCCGTGGACCCGAAGGGCGACACGCCGACCACCGTCAAGGCCTTCCTGAAGGACCACCAGATGACGGGGCGGATGCAGTATCTGATCGGCTCCAGGCCGCAGCTGGAGAAGGTTTGGAGCGCCTGGGGCATCGTCTCCAAGAGCTCACCGAAGAAGAACACCCCAGACCTGGTCGAGCACTCCGCCGAGATCCTCGGGATCAGCGCCAGCGGCAAGATCACAACCCTCTATCCGGCGAACTTCAAGCCGGCGCAGATCGTCCACGACGTGCCGATCCTCGCCTCCGAGTAGGCACCGATGTCGAAGCGCAACCTTGCCGTCGGCCTACTCGCCGCAGCCGCGGTGGCGGCCCTGGTCGTGGCAGAGATCGCGACCAGCGGCTCCGGCGCCAGCCAGCGGCCGGCTCCCGAGCTGCCCTCGCAGGTACTCCAAGGGCCAAGGGTCGACCTCGCCTCGCTTCACGGCAAGCCGGCTTTGGTGAATTTCTGGGCCAGCTGGTGCACCCCCTGTAAGCAGGAAGCGCCCGAGCTGCAGCGACTGGCCCGCACCCTGCCCGACCAGGCGCGCCTGGTCGGGGTCGACTGGAACGACACGACGGCCAACGCCACCTCGTTCATTCGCGAGCACGCCCTGACCTACCCGATCCTTCGCGACGGCTCGAACGAGGTCGGCGATCGGTTCGGGATCACGGGCCTCCCGACCACCTTCGTCCTCGATTCCCGGGGGCAGATCGTCGAGACGCTCCGCGGCCCGCAAGACGTCGCAGCTCTTCGCGGGGCTCTCCAGGCGGCCGCTGACTGAGAGTCCTGCGCGGCGCGTTTTCTCCACGCCTGGCGCATCCGGCGGTCGCGGGAGATGGGACGCCTTGACGAGCCTGGTAACGCTTAGTGCTGACGGACGCGCCAGCTAGGCGTGGTCGAGCCACAACCGCGCCTGCAGGCGCGAGGAAGGGGCCGATGATGGCCATCTGCGCTCACCTCGATCAGATTCGAGTCGAGGCCCCCGAGGAGGTAGCCGGGTGTGAGGACTGCCTGAAGATCGGCGGACAGTGGGTTCACCTGCGCGCTTGTCGCAACTGCGGGCACGTCGCCTGCTGTGACTCCTCTCCGAACCAGCACGCCTCAAAGCACGCCGCGGCCAGCGGGCACCCGATCGTCAGCTCGCTGGAGCCCGGCGAGGACTGGTCCTGGTGCTACGTCGACGAGGTCGCGTTCGTCGTCAGGCCCGGTGGTGCCTGATGACGGTCTGGATCTTCGAGCCCGGCCACACGGAGGTTGGCTTCCGGGCGCGCCACATGATGGTCACCTGGGTTCGTGGCCTGTTCAAGGACATTCACGGCCGGCTCGACTTCGATTGGGATACCTGTCTGGACGCCAGCTTCGAGGGCGAGATCGACGCCACGAAGCTGTGGACCGGCGAGCCCGACCGCGATGCTCATCTGCGCAGCGCGGACTTCTTCGACGTCGAGAATCACCCCCGGATCACGTTCAGTGGCCGTCTCGTCGAGCGGACGGGCGACACTCACTTCAAGGCGGCCGCGGAGGTGACGATTCGCGGCAACACGAGGCCGGTCGAGTTCGACGTCGCCTACCTGGGCCAGTGGGAGTCGCCGTTCTGGGTCGGCGATCAGAACCGCGGCACGATGCGGCGCCTCGGCTTCGAGGGACGGACCAGGGTCGACCGCCACGAGTTCGGCGTCTCCTGGCAGGACCAACTGCCACGAGGCGGGCGCGTGGTCAGCGACGAGATCGACGTCGTGATGGACATCGAGGCGATCCACGAGGGTGACCTCGAGAAGACCGGAGCGATCGAGTACTACAGAACCAGCTAGGTCAGTGCACTTGTCCTGGCTCGGCGGCGCGAAGGCGAGCCGCCATCACCCGAAAGATCTTGCTGGCGACAGAGGGCACCTCGTCGATCAGCGAGAAGAACGATCGTGAGTCGAGGACCAGCAGATACATGTCGCTCTGTGCGGTGACCGTCGCGGAGCGGGGCCCCTGATCGAGCAGCGACAACTCACCGAACCCCGCGCCAGGGCCAAGCGTTCTCGCCCTCTTGCCGCGCACCGACACGTTGGCCTTTCCCGAGACGATCACGAAGAACTCGCTGCCGGGCTTGCCCTGATGGATCAAGACCCTTCCCGCCGGCACCGCGATCTCGTCGGCAAGCGAGGCGATCCTGGCCAGCTCGCGCCGCGAGCAGGCGGAGAATAGGGACACTCCTCCAAGGAGCTCCACCTTGGCGTCTCGGCTCTTGCGGCGGACCGGCATGGGATGACGCTCTCTCAGGCGCGACCGCGGAGCATAACCTCCGCACGCTCGTAGCTCAGAGCGGTCTTGGAGCTGTCTCTAGGCGTGAATCGATTCGCCGTCGGACTCTTGGGCTGAAGCGCCCGGCTGCTGCACCCCGGGTGGTAGATCGGCGCCATCTTCCGGTCCGACGTGCGGCATCCACTCGAGCCACTTCGGCAGGTACCAGTTCCAATCGCCGAGCAGCTTCATGGTCGCCGGCAGCAGCACGCCGCGGATGATCGTCGCGTCGATCAGGACGGCCACCGCCAGTCCCACGCCCAGCTGCTTGAAGATCAGCAACGAGAGCGTGGCGAAGATCGCGAACACCGAGATCATCACGATCGCGGCGCTGGTCACGACGCCCGCTGTGGTCTTGATCCCGTGTGTAACCGCATCCTCGGTCGACCGTCCGCGGTCGTAAGCCCTCGCGGATCCGCGTCAGGATGAACACGTGGTAGTCCATCGACAGCCCGAACAGGACCACGAACAGGAACAGCGGCATCCACGAGACGATCGCGCCGTTCGACTGGAAGCCCAGCAACGACTCCAGGTGACCCTCCTGGAAGATCCAGACGAGCACCCCGTACGCGGCTCCGACCGAGAGCAGGTTGAGCACGATCGCCTTGATCGGGATCACGATCGAGCGGAAGGTGAACAGCAGCAGCAGGAACGCCGCCGTCAGGACGAAGGCGAAGACAAGCGGGCACGTGCGACTTCAGCGTGTCATTGAAGTCCTTCGAGTCGGCCGTGAAGCCACCCACGTCGGCCGTGGCGCCGGGCACCTGTCCGATCGTCGCGGGGACCAGATCGTCGCGCAGCTTGGCCAGCGCGTCGTTCGACTGTCGAGTCGCTGCCATCCCCGGCCAGGGGGATGTCGACCTCCTCGACCGTCGGTCGGGACTGATGTCCGTCGTGACGGGCTGCTTGAAGCTCGGATTCGCGGCGGCCTGCTTGCGGAGGTCGGTGATCGCGCCGCTGACCTCGGGCGAGGTCACGTCGTCGGCGCTCACCGCGACCACGGCGGGGATCGGCCCACCGGGGAACGCCGCTCTGGATCTTGTTGTAGGTCTTGATCACGCTCAGGTTCTGGCGGCAGCGTTTCGGTGCCCGGGGTCTCCGTATGGATGTGGAGCGTGGGAATCGCCAAGACGAGCAGCAGCAGCGGTCGCAGCCGCCGCCGAGATGGCGGGATGTCGGAGCGCCGGGGTCAGGATCCGCGACCAGATGCTGCTCTCCGAGGCGTTCCACGGGTGGTCCTTGATGATCGGGACGCCCCCCTTCTCGACCCGGTCTCCGAGCCAGGCGAGGAGTGCGGGCAGGACGGTCAGCGACCCCACCACCGCGACCGCGACGACGATGATCGTCCCGGTGGCGAATGACGTGAACGTAGGTGCTCCGCCGAAGTACATTCCCGCCATGGCGACCATCACCGTCAGGCCCGAGACGAGCACCGCCCGCCCCGAGGTCGCCGCCGCGGCCGCCAGTGAGGCTTCTTCGCTGCGTCCCGACTCGCGCTCCTCGCGCTCGCGGCGCAGGTAGAACATCGAGTAGTCGACGCCGACCGCGAGCCCGATCAACAGGATCACCTCGTTGATCGAGCTGTCGACGGGCGAGAGGTGGCTGAGCACCCCAACCAGGCCGATCGTCGCGAGCACCGCCGTCAACGCGAGGATGATCGGAACGCTGGCCGCGACCAGGGCGCCGAAGGCGATCAGGAGGATCACGAGGGTGATCGGCAGCGAGGTCACGAACGCCTGCTTGAAGTCGCTGCTGATCGAGTCGTTGAGCTCCTTCTTGACGCTCGCGTCGCCGACCTGCTCGACGGTGAAGTCCGGATTGGCGGCCTGCGCCGCGGCTGTGGCATCCAGCGTCGCGCCGACGCGGTCCTGGGCCTGGGTCCTCGTCACCGGCGATCTCGAAGCGAAGCAGGGCGGAGTGCCCGTCGGCCGAGATCTGCCCTTGCGTTGCCAGACGCGTAGGGGCTGTCGAAGCTCTTGGTGTAGGGGACCGCGGAAAGGCGATGCTGAACGTCGGCGACCACCGCCTTGAACGAGGCGTCGTTCGCGGTCGTGGTGCTGCTCTGGACGAGTACCTGCTCGACCTGGTGCTTCGGGAAGGCGTCGTCGATGGTGCGCTCGGCGCGCCCCGACTCGCCGACACCGCTCTGGGCGGTGTCCTGCGTCTCGGTCCCCACCGCGCCGCCGATCGCGAACGCGAGGATCACGAACGCCAGCCATCCCCAGATGGCCTTCTTGCGATTCTGGGCGCTCCAGCGCCCCATCCGAGCGGCCAGGTTCTCGCCCCGGTCTGCGGAGGTAGCCATATCTCCCTCTGTTGGGCTGTTGCGGTTAAGAACCTCTCAGCCGCGACCCGCTCCAGCGAAACCACGTGCAAACGGACCGGATGAGAGGAGACGTACGGCGCGAGGATACTCCCGCGACGCGCGGGCGGGGTGTCAGCACGCCGACCACCGGGGAGCTACCGCTCATCGATGGGCCCGGCGGCCAGCGCGAACGGGCTGCCCTCGGAGTCGCGGCACACAGCCCACCGCTCGCCGGGATGGATGACGGAGCCTTCCAGCTCGCGAACCCGCTCCAGCGTCGCCGCCAGGTCGGGCACGGTGAAGTAGGGGAGCGAGGCCGTATCGCCGGGGCCTGGGCCGCGCTCGTGGACCCCGAGGTGCAGGCCGTCATCCTCGGTCTGCCACCCGGACCCCGCCTCGGCGGGCCTCGGGGACGAGCTCGACGCCGAGCACCCCGTGCCAGAAACGGCGCGCGCGGTCGACGTCGTCGGCCGGGAATTCGACCAGTGGCGCGGGCATGGATCGAGTATGCCCTCCCGGGTGTGTGACAGGTGCCGCGCTCGCCCTAGGCCGGCGGCGTTTCGCGGCGACAGGCCGACCTCACGCGAGCAGCTTGGCCTTCGCCCGATCGAACTCGGCGTCCGAGATCGCGCCCTTGTCCTTCAGCTCGCTGAGCTTGTGCAGCTCGTCGGCCGGCGAGCCGCCGGCGGTCTCGCGCACGTAGGCGTCCATCTGCTTCCTCATGTCCGCCTGCTCCTTGACCGCCCGCTCGCGCATGCCTTCGCCGCGCACGATCAGGTAGACGAGCGTGCCGAGGAAGGGGACGACGATCAAGAACAAAACCCACAGGGCCTTCCCCCAACCCGAGATCTGGTGGTCGCGGAACAGGTCGCCGATGACCGTGATCAGGATCCAGAACCAGGCGACCAGCAGGAAGATCTCGAGCACGGTCAGCAGCGCGTCCCCGAGGCTGTAGTCGGCGATCAGCAAGACGGCACCTCCTTAGTGTGATTGCGGCCGGCGAATAGCGTTGGTGAGCATGCCACGGTGAGGCCGGCGGCGCAAGTGCGCCGGCGCTTGGCCATCGTCTGCGCGATCATCGAGGTCGTGTCGACGAAGAAGCCCTCACGCTCACGAGACCAGCCGGCAAGACCGGGGGTTCCGGTCGGCGATCGGGTCACCTACGTCGGCCACGCCACGGTGCTCCTCGAGCTGGACGGCAAGCGGCTGCTCACCGATCCCGTGCTGGGCCGCTGGGTGGGCCCTCTACGGCGGCAGGGCAGCGATCCACCGGCAGGGATCATCCGGGGGATCGACGCCGTCCTGCTCTCCCATCTTCACCTTGACCACGCGGACCGCCGCTCCCTGCGCCGCCTCGACCCGCAGGTCCCGGTACTCGGTCCCCGGGGCAGCGGGGAGTTCCTTCGCCGCACCGGGTTCACCTCGGTCACCGAGCTGGCCCCGGGGGAGTCAGAGACCGTCGCCGGTTTGCGCGTCGAGGCCACCCGTGCAGAGCATCGCGGGCGTCGCCATCCTCTGTCGAGAGCCGAAGCGCAGGCGATCGGCTTTCAGGTCGCTGGCGGGCGGCGCGTCTACTTCGCCGGCGACACCGACCTGTTCGGCGAGATGAACAGCCTCGCCCCGGGCCTGGACCTGGCCCTGCTGCCGGTCTGGGGGTGGGGTACGTCGGTTGGATCCGGCCACCTGGACCCCGAGCGCGCCGCGCGGGCGGTCGCCCTGCTGGAGCCGCGGATCGCAGTTCCGATCCACTGGGGCATCGTTCTTTCCACTCGGATTGGCACGCTGGAGGTCCGAGTTCTTGCACGATCCGCCGCAGCGCTTCGCTCGGCTGGTGGCCGAGCTCGCGCCCCAGGTCGAGGTGCGGGTCCTCAGCCCCGGAGAGTCGACCCCGCTGTCGCCCTAGGCGTCGTGGCGGGCAATCGCCTTTCCCGCGGATCAGCGAGGCCTGATGCCCAGCGATCTCTGTTAGGTTCGCGCGCCGAAGCTTGTAAGAAGGCGATGGTGCCCGGCTGGGGCATCGAGAGAGCGAGAGCAGATGGAGCCTGTCGAACAGAGGTCCGTTGAGGTGGGAACGCTGAACGGCGATCTTCGCGGCGCCGCGGTGGCGCCCGGCGCGCAGGGCTGGGACGAGGCGCGCGGCGCCTGGAACCTGGTCGCAGACCAAAATCCTGCGGCGGTCGCATACGTCCAGACCGCGGAGGACGTGTCGGCGGTGATCGCTTTCGCGCGGTCGAACGGCCTTCGAGTCGCCGCACAGGGCACCGGCCATGGCGCTGCGTGCCGCGGCCCCCTCGACGGGACGATCCTGATCAAGACGGAGCGCATGAACGGAATCGAGATCGACGCCGGGCGCCGGGTCGGCCGCTTCGAGGCGGGGGTGATCTGGCGCGACGCCGGCAACGCCGCCGGCGAGGACGGCCTCGCCGCCTTCCCCGGCTCGTCACCGGACGTGGGAATCGTCGGCTACACGACGGGCGGCGGCTTCGGCTGGCTGGCGCGCCGTTACGGCCTCGCCTGCAACAACGTACGGGCGATCGAGCTGGTCACGGCCGACGGCGAATTTCGCCGCGTCCATGCCGACCACGACCCCGATCTGTTCTGGGCGCTGCGCGGCGGGGGCGGAAGCTTCGGGGTCGTGACCGCGATCGAGTTCGGGCTCCTCGAGCTCCCCGAGGTTCTCGCCGGAAGCGTGATCTATCCGGCCGACGAGCGCTCCGGCGAGATCCTCCACGGCTACCTCGAATGGACCCGGAAGATCCCCGACGAGATCACGTCGATCGCCAGGTTCCTGCACCTGCCGCCGCTACCGCAGATCCCCGAGCCGCTCCGCGACCGGCCGCTGATCACCCTGGGCGCCTGCTACGCGGGCCCCGAGTCGGAGGGCGCGAAGCTGATCGCTCCCCTGCGTGAGCTGGGCGACCCGGTCATGGACACGTTCGGGGCGATGCCGCCCTCGCAGCTCGTCACGGTCCACATGGACCCCGAGGAGCCGGTTCCGGGGCTCGTGCACACCGCGTCCCTCCGCGAGCTGCCGGAGGCGGCGCTTGACGCGTTCGTCGAGAGGGCCGGGCCGGACTCGGGGTCGCCCCTGCTGGTGGCCGAGATTCGCCACGCCGGGGGCGCGACGTCCGCGCCGCCCGACGGAGCCGGCGCGCTGTCGCATCTCGACGCGGAGTTCATTCTGCTGGGGGTCGGACTGCCGATCAGCCCGCAGCTGGGGGAGGCGATTGGCCGTCACCTCGACACGATGTGTGAGGCGCTCGAGCCCTGGTCGACGGATAGCGTCTATTTCAACTTCGCCGAGCGGCCGACAGGCTCGGAGGCGCTGTTCGGCCCCGACACCCTGGCGCGGCTGCGCGACGTGAAGCGGCGTTATGACCCCGATGACCTGGTCGCCGGCAACCACCCGATCGCGATCGCCTGAGCAGGACCGCTGCTTCCCCGGCCACCTGCATGAGAATCACTTGCGTTGGCGGAGGACCCGCGGGCCTCTACTTCGCCATCTTGATGAAGGAGCGGGAGCCCGAGCACGAGATCACCGTCCTCGAGCGCGACCCCGCCGGAACGACCTACGGCTGGGGGGTGACGCTCTGGGCGGATCTGCTCCGCAAGCTCGACGACACCGACCCCCAGAGCGCGCGCCAGATCAGCGAAAGCGCCTTCCGCTGGGAAGGCCAGTTGGTGGACGTCCAGGGCAGGCAGACGGTCCACCTGGGCGGGTCCGGCTTCAGCATCAGTCGCCAGCGCCTGCTCGACATCCTCGCCAAGCGCGCGATTGACCTCGGGGTCCAGGTTCGGTTCGAGACCGAGGTCGCCCGCCTCGCTCAACTCCCTGAAAGCGACTTGATCGTCGCCTGCGACGGCGTCAACAGCCGACTGCGGCAGCACCACGCCGATCGGTTCGGGACAGGCGTCGATGTGGGCCGGAACAAGTACATCTGGCTGGGCACGAGCACGGTGTTCAATCCCTTCACCTACGCCTTCGTCGAAACGAACGCAGGGTGGATCTGGTTTTACGGCTACGGCTTCAGCAGCGAGGCAAGCACCTGCGTCGTCGAGTGCTCCCCAGCGACATGGGCCGGCCTGGGCTTCGACCGGCTTGGGGTCGAAGACAGCATCTCGCTCCTGGAGAGAACCTTCGACCGATACCTGGATGGTCGTCCGCTGATGGTCCAGAAGCGGGATAGCGGCAGGATGCCGTGGCTCAACTATCAGACGGTCACCAACCGGAGGTGGCATAGCGACGATGTCGTGCTGATGGGCGACGCGGCTCACACAACGCATTTCTCGATTGGGTCGGGTACGAGGCTGGCGATCGAGGATGCGATTGCGCTTGCCGGCCGGCTGCAGGAGCACGAGCACCTTCAGGCGGCCCTCGAGGCATACGGCGAAGAGCGGAGGTCGGCCCTGCTACTGCCGGCTCGCAGGGCACGGGACAGCGCCAGGTGGTTCGAGAACGTCACCCGCTACATCGATCTCGAAGCCCCGCAGTTCGGAGCGATGCTGGCTCGCCGCTACCGATTCTCAAGCCTGTCGGCCCGTATGCCTCCCCGTGCGTACTACCGGCTGTACGAGGTGGCCCGGAAGCTCGAGGTCCTGCGGAGGCTGCGGAGCTGGCTGAGCTCGGGACCCCGGCTCAACCGTCGTCGCGGTGGGTGAGGGTCGCGGTTGCCTGGGCCGTCGGCTTGATCGCGATGTAGTCGACGTCGACGCGCGCTGGGCGCGTGACGGCGAACGCGATCGCCTCCGCGACGTCGTCCGCAACCAGTGGCTCCAGCCCCCTATACACCTCCTGCGCTCGCTCGGCGTCGCCGCCGAAGCGCACCAGCGAGAACTCCGTCTCGACCAGTCCAGGCGCAACCTCGGTGATCCGGATGGGCCTTCCGAGCAGCTCCAGGCGCAGCGTTCGCGCCAGCGCGTTGGCGGCGTGCTTGGCGGCCGTGTATCCGCCCCCGCCCGGGTAGACCTCCACCCCCGCGATGGAGCCGATCACGACGATGTGCCCGTCGCCCGATCGTTCGAGCGCCGGCAGGAGCGCCTTCGTTACGCGCATCACTCCCAAGACGTTGGTCTCGTACATCTGTAGCCACTTGGCCTCGTCGGCGTCCGACACCGGCTCCAGCCCCAGCGCCCCGCCCGCGCTGTGCACGACCACGGAAGCGTCCGGCACCGCCTCGGCGAGCGCCGCCACCGAGTCGGAGTCGGCGACGTCGAGCGGCACCGCCCGGCCGCCAACTTCTCGTGCCAGCGCCTCGCAGCGCTCGAGCCGGCGAGCGGCGGCGACGGTTTCGAAGCCGGCTCGCGCCAGCAGCCTCACGGTGGCTGCCCCGATCCCGCTGCTCGCCCCCGTGACGATGGCCGTTCGGCCACCCGCCCCGTTCGCCTGGTCGGACACCGCCCGAATGGTATGGGGGGCCGGATCTACGGGGGACCAAGGGATCGAACCTCGGGCTTCGGCCTTGGAAACCGATGTGTTGCCGACTACACCAATCCCCCTGGGTTGACAACCACCCGAACCGCTCAGAGTTGCGCTCACCCTTGGGCGTGACTCGAGTTGATTCACACTCGAGACGCCTGAACTTCGGGTCAGGGGGCGGGCTGTTCGCCCGACAGGTAGTGCTCGTGCAGGCCGGAGACCACTTCGCCATCGCCAGAGCCATCGACGCCGGGCTCGAGCACGAAGATCTCGACAGCGAGGTCCGGGTCCTGGTGGATCTGGCTCATGTAGGCGATCACCTTCCGGTTCATCGCCCCCTCGACGACCGTTCTGAAGTGATCCTCCATCGCCTGTTGGAAGCTACGCCGGATCTGGTAGACGGCGTCGACGTTCCCCTCGTCGATCAGAGTCCGCTCCACGGTCGTGAAGCCCCCTCGCAGGATGCAGACCACCGTGTCGTTGACGAGATAGGTCTTGGCCTTCGTGGGGCCCTTGCCGTAGTAGCGGCTGTGGAGCCGGACGAGACCGGTGGAGATGCTCGCCAGAAGCTCCCCTCGGGCGGCTCCGGCGCCTCGGCCTGAATCTTGATGCATGCTCTCCACTGGGTCTTGATCATCCTCCGATTTCGTGTACCGATTCGGTCAGCCCGCCTCAGGGGCGCGAATCTCCTCCCGGTGCTCCCCAACCACGGGAGCCTCCTGTGGCTCCAGCACGAAGAGCTCGACGGCGATGTCCGGGCTGGTGTGGATCTGACTCATGTAGGCGAGCACCCTGCGATCGGTGGCTCCCTCCACCACCTCCTTGAAGGGCTTCTCCATCGCCGTCTGGAAGCTTCGGCGGATGTGGTGGACGGCCTCGCTGTCGCCGTCGGCGATCAGGGTCCGCTCCACCGTCGTGAACCCCCCCTCGAGCAGGCAGATCACCGTGTCGTTCAGCATGTAGGTCCGGGCTTGGGTCGGGCCCTTGCCGTAGTACCGGGTGTGAAGTTGCGCCAGCCCACGCCCGATATCGGCGAGGAAGGCAGCCTGCTGGGGCTTCTCCGTGGCGCTCAAGGGTGGACCCCCGTTCCTGGGCAGCTCTATTGGGGACGCTGAGGCCCGAACGCAAGCAGGAACCCTAAGACCTGACGAGCGAGCCAGGCCACTCTAGCACCGAGCGGATCCGCCAAAGAGGCCCTCCTGCCCGCGAGTTGGCCGGGCCGGGCACCCCCCGCGCCTGCGATAAGCTGAGCCGGAATTGAGCTCAGGCCGCAGGCGGCGCGAGGCTCCGAGCGGACGGTTTTTCGCGTCCCAGGGCGGATGGCTAGCGAACGATCGGGACGGTGCTCCCCAACAGGAATAGTGGGGGCGGCTGCTGGACCTTCGAGATTCCGGGCAACGCAACGCGTAGCTATAGGAGGTACCGGCATGCAATTGGAGCCAGGGCGCCAACCGGGCCCGGCGGACCCCGACCCGCAACGGGGCCCGGTCGCTGGACCAACCACCGAGCAGGTCGCGAACGAGATCTCCCGCGACCTCTTGGCCATCCACCACCAGTCCTACGGGCGCCGGGCGGCCAGCGCCGAGGCGCACGTTCTCGGCGACACGGTGATCGTCCTACTCGATGGTTTGGAGCTGCTCCCCAACGAGGAGTTCCTGATCGGCGAGGGCTACGAGGAGGCTGTCGGCACGGTCCGCACCCAGTTCCAGGAGGCGATCGGGCCGACCTTCAGCGCCGCGGTGGAGCGCGCCACGGGTCGGAGGGTGATCGGCTTCGTCAGCCATATTCAGATGGAGGAGCCCCGCTTCATGTGCGAGATCTTCCGTCTCGAGCCCACCTAGCGCCCAAGACCGCGGCCTCCGTCCACGTGCGGAACGCCTGGTTCATTCGGCTAAGGTCAGTGCTCCTGTCTCAACCAGAGGGGGGCTGTAGGTGCTTGCCATCACCGAGGATGCCGCGGCGGCGATCGACGGCATCGTCTCGTCGTCGGGACTGCCGGACGGCGCGGGCCTTCGAATCACCCAGGAGGTGAACACGGAGGTCGATGGAGCGCCGCGGACCGACCTCCGCCTGTCCGTGGTCGAGTCCGCGCAGGAGGGCGACCAAGTGCTCGAGGGGACCCAGATCTTCCTCGAGCCGGACGCCGCCGAGTTCCTGGACAACAAGCTTCTCGACGCCGACGTGGAGGGCGAAGAGGTCCGGTTCAGCCTCGACGTCCAAGCCGAGTCGCTGTAGACGCACTCGCCGCCGGCACGCGGCGCTCGAGGCCGGGGACGGGCGCGCCGAACCTGGCGGCCGGCGGCCCGGTATCCCGAACTAGTAGGGAGCCTTGACCAGCGAAGCGATCATCCGCCCGTCTCCGGCGAAGCTGCTCATCCCAGCGCTGATCGGCGCCGCGGTCGCCCTGGCGCTCGGCGTCTACGGGCACGTGCACGATCCGACGGGCCAGTCGATCTTCAGCCTGGTGTTCACCAAGACGATCAACATGAAGACCTGGTTCGCAACGGCGGCGCTGTCGTTGGCTTTCTTCCAGCTCTATTCCGGGCTGCGCATCTACGGACGGGTCGCCTTCCCGCGCACGATGCCGAGCTGGTTCGGCGCGGCCCATCGCGGCTCGGGAACGCTCGCCTTCCTGATCACCGTGCCGGTCGCCTATCACTGCCTGTGGGCGCTCGGCTTCCAGGACTATTTCGACCCGGGTGCTGATCCACTCGATCGCCGGCTGCTTCTTCATCGGCGCCTTCGCGGCGAAGGTGGTCTGCGTCGAGTTGCGCTCGCTTCCCGGCTACGCGTTGCCAATCGCGGGCGGGCTGGTGTTCACGGGGCTGGTCGTGATCTGGCTGACCAGCGCGCTGTGGTTCTTCCAGACATTCGGCTTTCCGCAGTTCTGACGCGGTCAGGTCGGCTCGGTGGCGATTCGCGCCCGCATCGGTTAGGTTCCGTGCCGCAACCAGACCGGAGGGGACATTGGACGCAAGCCTGCTGAAAAAGATCCCGCTGTTCGCCGAGGTGCCTGACGACGACCTGCAAAAGGTCGCGACCTTCGCGACCACCGAGGAGTTCCCCGAGGGAGCGACGGTGGTCAAGGAGGGGGGCTACTCGAACCACTTCTACGCGATCGAGGAGGGGACGGTCAAGATCGAGCGCGGGGGGGAGCACCTCGCCGACCTGGGGCCGGGCGACGTGTTCGGCGAGCAGGGGCTGCTGGAGAAGCAGGAGCGCTCCGCCAGCGTCGCTGCCACCTCGCCGCTCAGGGTGATCAAGATCGAGCACTGGGAGCTTTCCCGGATGCGCAAGTCGATGCCCCAGGTCGTGGAGGAGCTGCAGCGCAAGGTCCAGGAGCGCGAGGGCTAGCCGGGGTCGCGGCTGCCGGTTAGACTGCTGCCCGACATACGGCCGGTGGTCAAGGGAAGTCCGGTGCAAATCCGGCGCGGTCCCGCCACTGTGACCGGGTAAATACGTCGTCGCACGACACGCCGCCAGGGCGGCGGTCGGCCACTGGGGACGCCACAGCGGTCCCGGGAAGGCGCGGCGCGGATCCCGGGAGCCAGGAGACCTGTCCAGCGGCCAGCCGTATCAACCCTCGAGGAAGGGTGGCTCAGATGGGCATACCTGGTTTCCGGCTCGGCGGTTCGGCCGCCGCGGTCTTGGTCGCATTGTTGCTCCTGCCCGCGGCGGCTTCGGCCACCAAGGGCATCGACCTGCGGGTGGTGAACACCGCCGGCAAGACGCTGGCCGAGCAGCGTCAGTACACGGGCAGCGTCCAGATCAAGACGGATCGCGGCGCAAACTGCTTCGGCCAGGGGACCGGAGGCAGCGGGAATCGCGTCCAGGTGAAGGGTGCAACCGCGCTGGGCGCCGTCCGCGACGGGCTCGCCCGGGACCGTGATCTGCGGCCCCTGTCGGTGACCGACGCCTTCGTCGACGACGGTTTCGGCCTCGGGGTCTGCGGCGTCGGCGGCTTCAGGTCCCAGGGGTCGAGCTTCTGGTACCTGAAGGCCGACCACGTGGGAGCTCAGGTCTCCGGCAGCCAACTCAAGGTGCATCGGGGCGAGGAGATCCTCTGGTACCTGTCGCCGAGCTTTCCGCCGCCCCCGGAGCTTCGGCTCAAGGCGCCGGCGAGCGCCCAGCCGAACGTCCCGTACGAGGTGACCGTTTACGCGTATGCGGACGACGGGAGCCGCACGCCGGCGGCGGGCGCCACGGTGACGGGCGCCGCCATGCCGACGGGTGCCGCCGGGCACACGATGGTGACGAGCGCGAAGGGAACCCACACCCTGCAGGCGACGCGCGGCAAGAACATCCCGTCCAACCGGGAGAAGGTCTGCGTGAGCCAGGACGCGTCCGAGTGCCCGGACGCGCACGGGCTGCGGATCTTCGGCAGCGCGCGGGCCGACCGCATCAGGGGCACCCGTGGCTCGGATGCGATCAGCGCCGGCGGGGGCGGCGACGTGGTCGACCTGCGCAGCGGAGGTCGCGACCGCGTTCGCTGCGGCCGCGGCCGCGACAAGGTGATCGTCGAGTCGGGCGACCGCGACGACCGGATCGCCGCCAACTGCGAGCGGGTGGTCAGGAGGTGACGCGCGCGCCGTGGCCTGGCGGCCGCGGCGGCGCTGGCGTGCGTCGCCGCGGCCGCCGGCTGCGGCTTCGGGCCCGGGCCATCCTCCGAGGGCACCGCGACCCTGACCGTGACCCGCGACTACGGCTCCAAAACGCTCGTCGACGAGACGGAGACGGACCCGCACTCATCGGAGACGGTGATCCGCTTCCTCGATCGCGAAGCGGACATCACGACGCGCTACGGCGGCGGCTTCGTCCAGTCGATCGACGGCCTTGCAGGCGCCGAGCGCGCCGGGCGGCGCTACGACTGGTTCTTCTACGTCAACGGGATCGAGTCCCCGGTCGGCTCGGCCGAGGTTCACGTCCACGGCGGCGACCGGATCTGGTGGGACTACCGCGACTGGACCGAGCGCGATGCAGGTGCCGGCGGTGGTCGGATCGTGGCCCGAGCCCTTCACCCAGGCTGCGGCCTCGGGCGACCGCCGACCCGTGACGGTGGAGTGCCTGGCCGCCGGCCGCGCGTGCGACACCGCGGCCCACCGCCTCGCAGGTGCCGGGGTGGACGCGAGCGTCGAGCGGTGGGGGGGAGGGCGCTCGCAGGGAACGACGGGCCCTCGGCTCCTGGTCGGGCCCTGGGGCCAGGTGCGCGATGATCCGGCGGTCGACGAGCTGCGTGGTGGCCCGGCGGCAACCGGCGTGTTCGCGAGCTTCAAGGGCGCGGGCCCCTACCACCTGATCGCCCTCGACTCCAGCGCGACGCCGGTCAGGGACCTCGGCCCGGATGCCGGCTTGGTGGCGGCGTTGCGAAGCGGCGATGACCCGCCGACCTGGCTCGTCACGGGGTCGACAGGGCCCGCGGTGCGGCGAGCCGCGAGCTCTCTCGATGCCGCTTCGCTGCGAGACCGGTACGCCGTCGCCACGCCGCTGCACGCACCCCCGGTGGGATTGCCGCTCGACCAGGTGGAGAGCGGATGAGGCCGGCGCTCTCCTACATCCCCCGTCGCTCGCCCCTCCATGACGCCAGCGCGGCCGCGGCCACCGTCTACCTGGGCTCCTTCGCGGTTCTGGCCTTCGCCTACTCGAACCCGGTCGTGCTCGCGGGAGGGGGCGCCGGGGTCGTCGTCGCGGGCCTCGCCGCCGGTGCCGGGCGCGCGCTTCGCGCCTCGGCCCGCTGGGGGCTGACGCTCGGGATCTTCATCGTGGCGGTCAACGGCCTGGTCGCCCAGCGCGGCGACACGGTGCTCGTGCACGGGCTGTGGCTGCCGCTGCTCGGCGCCACCGACGTCAGCGCCGAGGCGCTGGCCGACGGCGGGGTGGTGGCGCTTCGAATCCTCGTCGTGCTGATGGCGTTCGCGGTTCAGTCCGCCTGCGTGGACCCCGATCGCCTGCTGCGGTTGCTGCGGCCCCTGGCCCGCCGCTCAGCGCTGACCGCGACCTTGATCGCCCGGCTGGTGCCGCTCGCCGCGGCCGATCACGTCCGGCTCGGCGAGGCGGCGGCGCTCCGCGGCCCGGCCGCCGCCCCGGTCGGGCGTGCGGCCCTGGCGCGGCGCCTGGTCGCCGGCTCGCTGGACCGGGCCGTCGACGTGGCCGCCACCCTCGAGCTGCGTGGCTACGCACACGGGGCGCCGGGCTCGGCGCGTGGCGATCGTCGCTCGCGCCACGACGGCCCGTTCCTGGCCGCGGGGCTGGCGATCGCCGTCGGTCGGGCTCGCGGCGCGGGTCGCCGGGGTGGGGGAGTTCGAGCCCTATCCGACCGTGAGCATCGACACCGGATGGCCGACGCTGGCCCTGGCTGCCTTCGTTCCGCTTGCCGCGGGGCTCCCGTTCGCGATCGCAGCCCGAAGGCGGGGCCGCCGGATCGGCGCCACGCGGCGCTCGCCGCGCGACCCCATCCCGGAGGACGAGCCGTGGTTGAGAGCACCAAGCCACTGGTCCGAATCGAGTCGCTCTCCTATCGCTACCCCGGCGGTAGGGCCGAGTGCCTTGGCGACCTCGATCTCGAGATCGCGCCAGGCGAGTTGATCGTGCTCGCGGGCCGCTCGGGGTCCGGGAAAGACGACCCTGCTACGCGCCTGCTGCGGGCTGGTCCCCCACTACTACGGCGGCGAGGTGGCCGGCGCGATCGAGATCGCGGGCCTCGACGTTCGCCACCACGGGCCCGCCGAGCTGGGAGGCGCGGTCGGCCTGGTCGCCCAGGATCCGGAGACGCAGGTCGTGTCGACGACGGTGCGCGGCGAGCTGGCGCTGCCCCTGGAGATCCGCGGCGAGCCGCCCGCTGCCCGAGCCCGGGCGGTGGAGGAGGTGGCGCTGGCGCTGGCGATCCCGCACCTGCTCGACCGCACCGCGGACACGCTCTCGGGGGGAGAGCTCCAGCGCGTCGCGCTGGCGGCGGCGCTGGTCGGCAGACCACGCCTGGTGCTGCTGGACGAGCCGACCTCCCAGCTCGACCCGGTGGCCGGCGACGAGTTGGTGGGGTTGCTGCGCCGGCTGAACGAGGAGTGGGGGCTGGCGGTGGTGATCGCCGAGCACCGGCTCGAGCGCTGCCTGGCGGCCGCCGACCGGGTGCTGGCACTGGTCGAGGGCCGGATCGCCTTCGACGGCGCGCCGGAGCCCTTCCTGCACTGGGCGCTGGCCAGCGATAGCGCCCTGGCGACGCCGGCCGCGCGGCTCTTCGACCTGGCCGGCCTGCGCCCGGCGCCGCGTTGGGGTCAAGGCGGCGCGGGCGCAACTCGCCGGCCACGGAGTCGAGCTCTCGGCTGCCGCCGGGGACGACGCCGGGGCCGATGCCGAGGCGCTCGGAAAGGCGGGCGGCGCGCCGGAGTCGTTCGC
Organism: uncultured Actinomycetes bacterium; assembly: GCA_963760665.1. Classification (GTDB taxonomy): domain Bacteria; phylum Actinomycetota; class Thermoleophilia; order Solirubrobacterales; family 70-9; genus AC-56. Next base: position 157,742 of record CAVXDS010000004.1, on the reverse strand, counting down.
CGGCGCTCCAGGTCGCCGATCTGTGGGTCGAGCTGGACGATGGGGGCGGCCCCCGCGACGTCCTGCGCGGCATCGACCTGGTGCTCGAGCCGGGCCAGCGCGTGGCGCTGATGGGTCGCAACGGCGCCGGCAAGACGACGCTCCTGCGTGCGGCCGCGGGACTGCTGGAGGCGGTTCGGGGCCGGATATCGGCGCCTCGGGGCTGCGCTCTTTTGGCCCAGAGCCCAGGCGACCTGCTCGTCCGCGAGCGGGTTTGCGACGAGCTGCCCGGCGAGGCGGGCCGGCAGGCCCTCGCCTCGGTGGGGCTCGAGTGGGCTGCCGAGGCCGACCCGCGCGACCTGTCCGGCGGCGAGCGCCAGCGCCTGGCGCTGGCGCTGGTGATGGCGGGCCGGGCAGAGGACGGACGGGTGCCGGGGCTCGTCGCACTGGACGAGCCGACGCGGGGGATGGACCGGGCGCGCAAGGAGGACCTCGCGAGGTGGGCCGGCCGGTTGGCGGAGCGGGGCGCGTGCGTCGTCGTCGCCACCCACGACGTCGAGTTCGGGTCGGTGTTCGCCGAGCGGGTCGTGCTGCTCGGGGACGGCGAGTTGATCGCCGACGGCCCGGTGGCGGAGATCCTCTCGGGCGGCTGGTACTTCGCGACCGCAGGTGGCCCGCATCCTCGGCATGGCCGGGGCGATCTCGCCGGAGCGGGGCGCCGAGCTCCTTCGAAGCCGGCTCACAGCCGACACGGAGGCGCTGCGGTGACCTGGACGATCGCGGTCTACGCGCTGCTCGCAGTCGTGCTCGGCGGAGGGCTGGCCTGGTATGAGCGCTCGCGCCCGCCGGCGCGGATGGTGGCTCTGGTCGCGGCGCTGGCGGCGCTCGCGGTCGCCGGGCGGCTCGCCTTGACGCCGATCCCCAACGTCGTGGCGACCACCGACATCGTGCTGATCACCGGCTACTCGGTGGGGGCGGCCCCCGGCTTCGCGGTCGGCGCGCTGGCCGCCGTCGTTTCCAACCTGTGGCTTGGCCAGGGCCCGTGGACGCCATGGCAGATGGCGGGGTGGGGCCTGGTCGGGTTGGGTGGCGCGGCGCTTGCCGTGGCCACCAGGCGACGGCTGGGTCGCGGCGGCCTCGCCGCCGCCTGCGGCCTTGCGGGCCTCGCCTACGGGGCGCTCCTCGACCTCTCGGTGATGGTCACCTACGGAGGCGAGCAGTCGCTCGACCGCTACCTGGCGCTCTCCGCGCGCGGGATCCCGTTCAACGTCGCCCACGCCGTTGGGAACATCGCCCTCGCCCTGGCGGCCGGGCCGGCGCTGGTGCGGATGATCTCTCGCTACCGAAGCAGGTTCGAGTTCAGCTGGCGCCAGGCGCCGGCCCGGTCCAAGAGCCGGGAGATGCCCGGCGACGGCCGGGCGTCGGCGCGCGGTATCGCCTTGCCGCTTGTCGGCCTCGCTCTCGCGGGGTCGCTGGGCCTTGCTGTGCAGGCCAGAGCCGGCGGCCGCCGGCTCCGCCAGGCAGTGGCTGGAGCGGGCGCAGAACCCCGATGGCGGCTTCGGCGCCTCCTCCGGCAGCGCCTCGAGCGCGGCGATCACGGGCTGGGCCGTGCTGGGGCTCGAGAGCGCCGGCCGCAACCCGCTGGACCTCGACGCGCCGGGCCCTCGCCGATCGGCTACCTGCGCTCGCAGGCCGGCGGCGCTGCGCTCGACCGGCGACCTGGAGCGGACCACTCCTCGCGCTGGAGGGAGCGGGTGTCAGCCCGCGCAGGCTTCGGCGGCCGCGACCTGGTGGCCGAGCTCCGCAGAGCGGCGGTCGGCGAAGCGGCTCGTTCGAGGGACGAGGTGAACCTGACCGCATTCGGGATCCTCGCCCTGCGCGCGGCGGGCGCTGCCGCCTCCGCACTCGGGCGCTCGGCCGCCTGGCTCGGCGACGCGCAGAACGGCGACGGCGGCTGGGGCTTCCAGCCGCAGGCTGCCAGCGACCCGGACAGCACCGGCGCCGCGCTCCAGGGCCTGGCGGCGGCGGTGGGCGAGGGCCGGGGGACCCGCCGTGGGGCGTCACTACCTGCGGCGCACGCAACGCGCCGACGGCGGCTTCGCGCTCGGCTGAGGGAGGGCCCACGAACTCGCAGTCCACCGCCTGGGCGATCCAGGGCCTGATCGCCGCCGGGGCCAGTCCCGCCGCCGTGCGCACCAACGGACGCAGTCCATTCGACTACCTCTCCAGCCGCCAGGCGGCGATGGCCACTACCGCTACTCCTCGTCGAGCGACCAGACGCCGGTCTGGGTCACGGGCCAGGCGCTGCTCGCGGTCAACCGCAAGGCGTTCCCGCTCGCCGCGGTGCCGCGCGCGCCGCCGGTCGGCCGGTCGGCGCCGCGCGAGCGCTGACAGATCGGCGGGAGCTCGGGTGGGGGCGGCTCAGGATCGAGTGGAAATCGGGGAACGGCCACCGGGCCCCAGGTGGCAAGCGGCGGCGGCTCGGGCGAGCCGGGGGGCGCACCGCGGCCCCCGAGCGGGGTCTCCGGGGAGCTCGCGTCCGGCGAGACGGTGGGAGCTCCGGTCGCTGCGGACGCGCCCTCGAGCGATCACGGCGGCACCCGCTACGACCGCCTACGTCGCCGGTGGGTTCGGCGCCCTCGATCGCCGCCCTGACCGCGGGCTTCTTCTGGTATCGCCGCCGGCTCCCCTGAGCGCCCGCGAACCGGGCGAGGCCAACGAGCTGCACTGGATACCGTTGTGGCGATGGATGTCGACACCGCGATTCGCACCCGGCGCACCCACAAGGCCTTTCGACCGGACCCGGTGCCGAGGGAGATGCTGGGCGAGCTGTTCGACCTCGCTCGCTGGGCACCGAACCACAACCTGACCAATCCGTGGCGCTTTCGAGTGGTCGGCCCGCGGGCACTGGAGCGCCTCAAGCAGGCCGCCGGGCCGGAGGCGGCGGCGAAGCTCGACCGGGCGCCGACCCTGGTCGTCTGCTCATGCGTCCTCGGCGGCGATCCGGTGCAGGACGAGGAGGACCTCCACGCCACCGCCTGCGCCGCGTACATCGTGCTGCTGGCCGCGCACGCCCGCGGGCTGGCCAGTTACTGGCGAACGCCCGAGGTGCTGCGCACCGAGGCCGGGCGCGCCGCGGTCGGGCTGCCCGAGGGCGAGCGCTTCGTCAGCCTGATTCACCTCGGCGAGCCGATCCAGGAGAAGGACCCGCCCGAGCGGACTCCCGTCACCGACACCGTCACCTACCTCGGCTAGCTGATGCTGAGTCGCGCCGACGCTCTCGAGGCACTTGGCGGCGAGCGCTTCGACGTGGTCGTGATCGGCGGCGGGATCACCGGGGCGGGGGTGGCGCTGGACGCCGCCTCGCGGGGCTACTCGGTGGCGCTGGTGGAGCGCGACGACTACGCCTCCGGCACCTCCAGCCGCTCCTCGAAGATGGTCCACGGCGGGCTTCGCTACCTGCAGAACTTCGACCTCGGCCTGGTCCGCGAGGCCCTCCTGGAGCGCCAGCTGATGGTCGAGCTGGCGCCGCATCTCGTCTATCCGACCCCGTTCCTGGTCCCCACCCTGGGCGAGGAACGCCGCAACTGGCGGATCGGGATCGGGCTGAACATGTACGACGTGATGGCGACGACCCGCGTCGGCCAGGGGCGCCGTGAGCGCCAGGCGCGGGAGCGCGCCTCCAGGGAGCGCGCCTCAGGCGAGCAGCCGGAGGACGACTACTGGGCGCCCGACCGTCACCGCACGATCCCGGGCGAGGAGGCCTCCGAGCTGATCCCGGCGCTGGCCTCGCGCGACCCCAAGGAGGCCTACCTGTTCTACGACTGCCAGACCGACGACGCCCGGCTGGTGCTCACCGTGCTCGGCGAGGCGGAGCGCTTCGGCGCGGTGTTCTCCAACGGCGCCGAGGTGGTCGAGCTGATCTCCGACGGTGCCAGGGCCGCCGGGGTCGTCTGCACGGACTCCGACAGCGGCGAGCGCTTCGAGGTCCGGGCCGACAACGTGGTCAATGCGACCGGAGTCTGGGCAGACCGCATCCGGCCGGAGGAGATCCTCGCCGAGGAGGAGGTCCCGCGGATCGCGCCGAGCCGCGGCACCCACATCACGATCTCCTTCGACAAGCTTCCCCTGCTCCAGGCCGCGTGCATCGTGCCGGCGGGCGAGGAGCGGACGATCTTCGCGCTTCCCTGGTACGGGCGGGCACTGATCGGCACCACGGACCGCGACTACGACGGCGACATCGTGCACGTCCAGCCGTCCGGCGAGGACGTCGAGTATCTGCTCGAGGCGGTCAACTCGTTCTTCGGCCTCGAGCTCGGCGCTGGCGGACGTCACCGGCGCCTACGCGGGCGTGCGGCCGCTGATCTCGACCGGCGATCCCCGCAAGTCGGTGGACATCTCGCGCAGGGCGGAGCTGTACGAGACGTCCTCGGGGCTGTTGACGATCACCGGCGGCAAGCTGACCACCTGGCGGCGGATGGCGAAGCAGGTGGTGGACAGGATGGTCGAGCGCGAGGGCCGCGAGGCGCCCTGCCGCACGACCGAGATCCCGCTCGGCATGCCGGCGGGCGAGGGTGACCTGGAGCCCCCCGTCGGCCTGTCGCCACGACGACCTGCCCGACGGCTCGGGTGAGCTGCTTGCCTTCCGCTACGGGCATGCGGCGCGCAACGTGCTGAAGCTCGCGGGTGAGCGACCCGAGCTGGCCGGGCCGATCGTCCCCGGTCAGCCGGACCTGCTGGCGGAGGCGGTGATCGCCGCCCGGCTCGAGCAGGCGCGCTCGGTGGCCGACGTGCTGCTGCGGCGGACCCGGCTCGGGCTGCTCGCGGCCTCACAGCTCCGCGACGCCGAATCCGTGCGGCCGCTCGCCGAGGCGCTGGGCGGCGAGCTGGGATGGAGCGCCGACCGGGTCGTCGAGGAGGCCGAGGCCTGGGTCGGCGTCGCGAAAAGCGAGGGGATCGATCCGGGAAACCCCGTAGGATCGGCGACGTGAGGCTGTTCATCGACACCGGGAGCGTCGCCGAGGTCGAGGAGATCGCCGCCTGGGGCATTCTCGCCGGTGCCACCACGAACCCCTCCCTGCTGGCCAAGGAGGAGGGGGATCCCGGCGAGATCATCCAGCGGATCTGCGATCTGGTCGGCGGGCCGGTCTCGGCCGAGGTCGTCTCCTCGGATCCTGAGGGGATGATCGCCGAGGGGCGCGCGCTTCGCGAGCTGCACGAGCACGTCACGGTCAAGGTGCCCTTCTGCCAGCAGGGCCTGGCGGCCACCCACGCGCTCACGTCAGAGGGCATCCCGGTGAACATGACGCTCGTCTTCTCCGCCAACCAGGCGTTGCTGGCGGCCGGCGCCGGCGCCACCTACGTCTCCTGCTTCATGGGCCGTCTCGACGACATCTCGGTCGACTCGGGCCAGGTCGTGGCCGAGATCGTCGAGTGCTTCCGAGCCGGCGGCGTTACGTCGCAGATCATCGCGGCGTCGGTGCGACACCCGGAGCACGTGATCGCCGCCGCCCAGCTCGGCTGCGAGATCGCCACGATCCCGGCCAAGGTGCTTCACCAGATGCTCCAGCATCCGTTGACCACTGCCGGCGCGGAGCGTTTTCGCACCGACTGGGAGTCGCGCCCCGAGTTCGGCGACTGGCTGCGAGACCTGGTCTCCAAGCGCGCCGCCGCGACCCGCGGCTAGCAAGCAGCCGACCGGGTGACCCCCGGTGGGCGGGGCAGGGATATCCTGGCGCCGCGATGGCGCAGAAGCTCGACGACTTGCACCTGGCCGACCTTCACGAGCTCGCCGCGGAGCTCGGGGTGCCGCGCTTCAGGCTGCTTCGCCGCGCCGAGCTGATCAGCGAGATCGAAGCCAGGCGCGGTCCCGGCGAGCCTTCGGTCGCCGAGCCAGAGCCCGAGCCGGAGCCGGAGCCAGATCGCGAGAGCGAGCTCGAGCCAGAGCCCGATCGCAAGCAAGAGCTCGAGCCGGAGGCCGAGCGGAAGGGCCCCAAACCGGAGCGCGAGCGCGAGCGACTGGAGGAGGCGGCCACCGAGGAGGTGACCGGAGTGTTGGAGATCACCCCGCAGCGCTACGGATTCCTGCGGCTGAACGGGCTCGAGACGAACCGCGATGACGTCTACATCTCGGCTTCCCAGCTGCGTCGCTGCGAGTTGCGGGCCGGCGACGAGGTCTCCGGACCGGCGCGCTCGCCGCGCCGCGGGGAGCGCCACCGCGCGCTGGTTCACGTCGATCGGGTGAACGGGGGCGAGCCGCTCGCCACCGATCGCCCCGAGTTCGAGCAGCTGACCCCGATCCTGCCGAAGCGGCGCCTGGGTCTCGATCTCGAGCCGTCCGACGTCCTCACTCGGGCGGCGGAGCTGCTGGCACCGCTGGCATTCGGACAGCGGGTGCTCGTCATGGCGACCCCGCGCTCCGGTCGCACGACGCTCCTGCGCGGCCTTGCCCGAGCGGTCCGCGGCGTCGAGGGTCCGGAGCTGATCGTGCTGTTGATCGACGAGCGTCCTGAGGAGGCCACGGCGTGGCGCGAGGCGCTGCCGGGCGCCCAGCTCGCCACCGCCACCGCCGAGCTCGCGCCCGCCGAGCAGGTGAGGGTCGCCGAGCTGGCCCTCGAGCGGGCGCGGCGGCGGGCCGAGGCGGGCGCGGACGTCGTCCTGATGGTGGACTCCCTGTCGCGGCTCGCGGTCGCGTCGGGCGAGGCCGCCGAGGTCAAGCGCCTGTTCGGCTCCGGGCGCGACCTGGCCGAGGAGGGAACGGGCTCGCTGACCGTGATCGCCACGGTGGTCGAGGGCGCCGAGGACGACGGCGCGGCCGAGCGCGCCGTGATCACGACCGAGAGCTCGCTGCTGCGGCTCGACCCCGAGCTGGCCGCGGCCGGCGTGTTCCCGGCGCTGCGCGCGGGCGAGTGCCGCGTCTCCAACGAGGAGGAGCTTCGCGAGCCCGAGGAGCTGGCGGCGGTTCGGCGACTTCGCTCGCTGTTCGCCGACCTGGCCCCGGCCGAGGCCGCCAGCCTGCTTCGCGAGCGGATCGAGGCCTCGCGGACGAACGCCGAGCTCTTGGCAAGCCTCTAGGGCCGGTACGCGAGGCGAGCCCAGGAGGGCTCGCGGGAGAGCTCGATCGGCTCGGCGTCGCGCTCCGGCTGGACGTAGCCGAAGGCGTGGGTGTCGGGGTCGAAGACGATGTCGAGCTCACCCTCCTTCACCCGCTGGTCGAGCCAGGCGCCTCGGAAGACGAGTCGGCGTATCCAGTGCACGAGGCTGCGGCTCGCCGGGCCGACCAGCTCCGTCCAGTGCTCGTTGATGTGCTCGCCGAGCGAGGACGTGGGCTCTGAGATCTCGCCGTTCACGGCGAGCTCGAGCAGGTCTTGGAGCTCCTCGGCACCCAGCCCCCCGTCGACGAAGTCCAGCTTCACGGCCGCCTGCTCGACCCGCTCGGCGAAGTCGTGCTCGTTGAACGAGAACCGCAACTCGCCGTATTCGAGGACGTAGTCCGAGCCCGAGTCGTAATTGCCTCTGCGAGTTGCCTTCTCCAACGCTTCCTCTTCTTCGACTCCGATCGACCCTTGTCCGCGGTGATTCGGACGCTCGAATCTTCTCCCATGCCGACGGCTGCCGTGTGGGCGCGGGCTTGCCTGAACGACCGTTTGCACCGAAACCGGCGGCGCGCCCCTCACCCGGAGGGGCGCCGGAGCGGGCGGCGGGGTTGTAGCGGTCGTGAACGAAGGCAGACACAGTCGCCCCCGGCGCTTCCGCGACCAGCCCCGGGCGGAGGTGTGGGGGCGCCGCGTCCCCGTGGCCCTGTCGCGACGCGCGCGCCTTCTCGGGCTCGCGTTGCTCGACCGCCGCGGCGCCGGCGCTGGGCTCCTGCTCCCCGGTTGCCGGAGCGTCCACACCTTCGGCATGCGCTTCCCGCTCGACCTCGTCTTCCTCGACCGTAACCTGCGGGCCGTCTCGTGGCGTCGCGCCGTGCCCCCCGGTCGGGTCGCGTTCGAGCGGGGTGCCCAGGCGGTGCTCGAGCTGCCGGTGGTGGGCGAGTCCGGGCCGGCCGGAGGCCCATAGTGCTGCCGCAGGCCCAACCCGCCGCGACGGTGGTCGTCTGCGAGGACGACGCCCCGACTCTCGACCTGCTCTGCGACCACCTCGAGGCCGATCGCTTCTGCGCCCTGCCGGCGCCCTCGGCCGCAGACGCGCTTCGCCTCTGCCACTACAAGCAGCCCGACCTCCTGCTGCTCGACCTGCGCCTGCCCGATGCCTCGGGCCTCGACGTGCTGCGGGAGATCCGCGCCTCGGAGGGTGCGATCGGCCGCTACGACCCGGCCCTGCCGGTGATCGTGCTCAGCGGTCGTGGCACCGAGACGGACCGGGTGCGCGGGTTCGCCGAGGGCGCCGACGACTATCTCGTCAAGCCGTTCCACATGCCCGAGCTGACCGCCCGGATCCGGTCGCTGCTGCGCCGGCGCGACCCGCGGCGCGACGGGCCGCGGCGGGTGGGCGACGTGTTCATCGATCCTTCGCGACGCCAGGTCCGGGTCGGCGATCGGCCGGTCCGGCTCGCCAACAAGGAATTCTCCCTGCTCCGCGCGCTGGCGGCCGATCCGACCCGCGTGTTCACCAAGGAGGAGCTGCTTCGCGACGTCTGGGGGTTTCGCTCCATGGGTCGCACTCGCACTCTCGACTCGCACGCCAGCCGGCTGCGGCGAAAGCTCGACCCCGAGGATGGGCGCTATGTGATCAACCACTGGGGCGTGGGCTACCGCCTGATCGATGGTTGAAGGGGCCGGAGCGGGGATGCGCAGATGAGAGGGCTCGCCGAGCTGGGCGTCGGCGGCTGGCCGCTCGGCCTGACGTTGGCCGCGGCCGTCGTCGGTGACCGGGTGCGCGAGGCCCGGCGCCGCGCGGCGCTCAACCGCAACCTGCACGAGCTGCGACGTCCCGCTGCAGGCGCTGGCCCTGGCGCCGGCCTCGCCCCGCAAGGCCCCGGTGCCGGCCGCGGCGGAGCTGGCGCTTGCGGCGCTCGACGATCTCGACCGTGAGATCAACGGCTCTGCGCGCCCCCTCGCGCTGCGGCCGGTGGCTTGCCGGGCGCTGGTCGAGCTCGCCGTCGAGCGCTGGCGCGGTCGGGCGGCGGAGGCCCGCCGCTCGCTCGAGCTGCGCTGGCGCGCCGGCGCCGCGATGGCGATGGCGGATCCGTGCCGGGTGGCGCAGGCGCTCGACAATCTGCTCGCCAACGCGATCGAGCACGGGGGCCTTCGAGTCTGGGTGGAGGCGACGATTGCTCCCCGGGGCGTTCGCATCTCGGTCTCCAACACCGCACCCGGGGCGTCGGAGCGCCGCGAGGGTGGCGCCCGGCGCGACCCTCGCCGCGGCCACGGCCTTCGAGTGGTCGCCTCGATCGCCAGCGGCGCACGGTGGCCGCTTCCTCGTTCAACAGCCGGCCGGCGGCTGGACGGCGATCCTCGAGCTGCCGCTCGCGGACTTGCCGGTCGGCGTCGCCGAGCCCGCGCTTGCCGGCAGCGCTACGCGGACCGAGGAGCACCTGGCCGGCGCCGCATGAGCCGGCGCACCCGCGCGATCGGGTTTGCCGCCGCGGCGCTGGCGTGCGCCGCACTGGCGGCCACCGTCGCCGGCGGGTACCGCACCGATCTCGAGGACCAGCTCGGACCCCTTCGCCGGGTAGTCGTCGCGCGTGGGGAGCTCTCGCCGGCCCGGCCGTTGCGTGCGGCCGAGGCGTCGAGGCTGCTCGAGATCCGCCGTATCCCGGAGCGGTTTGCGCCCCCGGGAGCGCTCACGGCGCCGCAGCAGGCGGTCGGCCGCACGCCGACGGCGCCCATCCCGGCGGGCGCCTACGTGCTCGCAAGCCAGCTCAGGGCCGGCGGGCGCCACCGCCACCGCGCTCGCCCGCGGCTTGGCGCCGGCCGCGCGCCGGTGGAGATCTCGGTCAGCGGGGCCGAGGCCCTGGCGGCCGGCGGCGGCGATCCGCAGGGAAGCCAGGTCGACGTCATCGTGACCACCGAGCCCGGCCCCGGCGGCGGTAGCGGCCGCACCTACGTGGCGGCCGAGGGCGTCGAGCTGCTCGCCCTCAGACAATCGGGTGATCCCGGAGGCGGCGATGGCCTGTCCGGCTCCGGGGCCGTCCCCTGGACGGCGACCCTGGCCCTCACCCGGCCCCAGGCCCTGCGCCTGATCCAGGCCGAGAGCTTCGCCCGCCAGGTGCGGCTGATAGCGCACTAGACGGGTGATTCCACGACTTCGCGCGCCGGGGACCCAGCGCCTTCCGCCCGGCCGGGGCCGATTGGCGCGCCGTTCGGCGCGGAGTCGTGACGCTCCGCGCACGACTTTCGCAATAAGGGCAGCCATCCTGGCCCTTGTGGCCGACGCTTATGACTTTGAACGTCCTATACACGTCGAAAGGCACGAGCGTCCGTCTAGGTACGGCTCGGTGACCGGCGCCTCTCGATTCCCGATCGATCTGGTCACCGCATCGAGGCCCAGTTCACCGCGCTAGCTGTAGTTCCCAGCAACGTTCGTCAGCCTTGACCCGGGCGGTCGGTGGCCGAGGCTGCCGTGTGGTCTTCGCCAGTTGTAGCGGTCGAGCCAAAGAGGCAGGGCTCGCATGCGCTCGGCGCTTGTTCCGTAGAGGCGCCCGTAGGCCCACTCGCGCAGCATCGTTTGGATGAAGCGCTCGGCCTTGCCGTTGGTCCGCGGGCGGTAGGGCTGGGTGCGCAGATGACGCAGGCCCAGCTCGCGGCAGGCGATCGCATGCACCTTCGAGACATAGGGGGAGCCGTTGTCGCTCATCACCCGCTCGACCCTGACCCCGTGAGAGGCAAAGAACGAGAGCGCCCGGCGAAGGAAGCCGACCGCGGTCTCACCGCGCTCGTCGGCGAGCACCTCCGCGTAGGCGAGTCGCGAGTGGTCGTCGACGGCAACGTGGACGAACTCCCAGCCGGCCAGACGCACCGGCTTGCCGTTGCGATGGGTGCTCGCTTGACCGCGTCGGTCGCCGGTCACCCGATGGCCGGGCCTCAGGATCCGCCCCAGCTTCTTCACGTCGACGTGGACGAGCTCGCCGGGCCGCGAGCGCTCGTAGCGGTTGGCGGGCTCGGGCGGCTGGAGGCGCGAGAGCTTGCCCAGCCCCTGGCGCTTTAGGACCACGGAGACGGTCGAGAGCGGCATCGAGAGCAGCTCGGAGATCTCCGAGGAGGTCATCCGAAGCCTCCTCAGCGCAACCACCACCTGGACTCGGTCGGCTGGGGTTCGGTGCGGGATCGAGCGGGGTGCTGAGGAGCGATCGCAAAGACCGGCCTCGCCCTCGGCCCGGTAGCGGGCGATCCAGCGCCAGACGGTGCGCTCGGTGACGCCGGCGGCCTCGGCCGCCGCCGTCACCGACCAGCCTGCTTCGAGAACGCGGGAAACGACGAAGGCCCTTCCTTTCGGAGTGAGCCGTGCACTAGCGTGGACCTGCATCCGGTGACCTCCTGGGGCTGGTGGCTTGGCAGCTCCAGCCTCCGAGGAGGCCCGGATGTCTTTACTGACGAAGGTGGTTAGGAACTACAGCTAGCGCGCTAGACGTCCGCGAGAGCCTCCTCGAACGCCCGGCGAGCGTCGGTGCCGAAGACGGCGAACACGACCCGCTCCAGGCCGCTTCCCTCCTGCAGGTGGCGTCGGACCTCCTCGACCTCGATGCGCGCCGCCTCGTCGACGGGAAAGCCGCCGACCCCGGTGCCGAAGGCGACCAGCCCCAGCGACCTGGCGCCCAGCTCGTCGGCCTTGGCGAGCGTGCTCGCGGTGGCGGCACGGATGATCTCGGCCGAGGTCGGTCCACCGAGGTGCATGGTCGCGGCGTGGATCACCCAGCTCGCCGGCATCGCGCCGGCGCTGGTCGCCACCGCCTCGCCGAGGCCGACCGGGGCCAGCGCTGTCGCTCTCCTCTTGAACGATCCGCCCGCCGGCCCGGGCGATCGCCCCCGCGACGCCGCCCCCGTGCTTCAGCGCCGTGTTGGCGGCATTGGCGATCACGTCGACCTCGAGCTTGGTGATGTCCGCCTGCTGAACCTCGATCTCCGCCATCTCAGCCGAGCCGATTCTCACTCGCCGGCCTCGACGGCGCAAGTACGGCTGCTCTCGCCGCCGGGGACGTGATGGGGCGCTGCCCGCGGTGGCGGGGTTGACGGTGGCGTGGGAGCGGCCGATCGCAACGCCGAGGCGCTCGCCGCCGATCTGCGGCGGCGCCTTGTCGAGCACCGCCGCGCCGAGGCGGCCGCGGGAAGGGCGGGCGGCGATGACCTCGAAAGCGCGGTGGCGGAGATAGTCGACGATCACGCCGCGGTGCTCTCGGAGCGGCGCCGTTCCCGGATCCGCGAGCTGATCCTGCGCGACACGGTCGGCCTCGGCCCGCTCGAGCAGGTCCTCGCGGACCCCGCGGTCACCGAGGTGATGGTCAACGGGCCCCACGAGGTCTACGTCGAGCGGCGCGGGCGGATCGAGCCGACGGAGGTTCGGTTCGCCTCGGAGGGGGCGCTTCGCGACGCGATCGAACGGATCCTCGCCCCCCTGGGCCGCCGGGTGGACGAGCTCAGCCCGATGGTGGACGGGCGGCTCGCCGACGGCTCGCGGGTCAACGTCGTCATCCCGCCGCTGTCGGTGGACGGCCCGGCGCTCTCGATTCGCCGTTTCACCGGCGCGCGTCCCGGCCCCGACGAGCTGGTCGCCTCCGGCACGCTCACCGCCGAGCTTCGCGACCTGCTTGCGGAGGCGGTTCGAGGCCGGCGCAGCATGCTGATCTCAGGTGGCACCGGGTCCGGCAAGACGACCCTGCTCAACGCGCTGTCGGCCTACATCGGCTCCGAGGAGCGCGTGATCACGATCGAGGACGCGGCCGAGCTCCGCCTGCGCCAGCCCCATGTGGTGCGCCTGGAGAGTCGCCCCCCGAGCGTCGAGGGGCGCGGCGAGGTGACGATTCGCGACCTGCTTCGCAACGCGCTGCGCATGCGACCGGACCGGATCGTGATCGGCGAGGTGCGCGGAGGAGAGGCCCTCGATCTGCTGACCGCGCTCAACACCGGACACGACGGGGCGCTGTCGACCCTGCACGCGAACTCGCCCGCCGATGCGCTCCGCCGCCTCGAGACCCTGGCGCTGATGGCCGACGTCGGGCTTCCGCACGAAGCGATCCGCGACCAGGTGAGCCGCGGCATCGAGCTCGTCGTCCACCTTGCCCGGTCGCCGCAGGGCGAGCGGCGAGTGGTCGAGGTCGGCGAGGTGGTCCGGGCGCGGCGGTGGGGTCGGCGTCAGAGAGCTGTGGCACCGATGAGCGCCGACCCGCTGGCGACGCCGGTCCTGCTGGGCGCAGCGGCAGGCGGGATGGCCGCGGTGGCTGCGCGCGAGGCGTCCTCGCGACCCCGAGCTCTGGGGCGCTGGCTCGCCGACGCCGTCGAGCCGCTGCGACGCGCGGGGCGCGAGGGCTACGCCCCGACAGAGGCCGAGCGGCGCCGGCTGGCGGCTGTGGGAACCGGCGCGCTGCTTCTCTGTGTGCTGTTGGTGGCCGGACCCGGCCCTGCGCCGCTCGCGGCCGTGGCGGGTCCCGGTGCCGCGGCCTGGGCGGTGGCGCGTCGCCGGGCGCGGTACCGGCGCGCTGTCGAGCGCGGGCTTCCGCAGGTGGCGACGGCGGTCGCGGACGCGCTTGCCGGCGGCAGCTCGGTTCGGGCGGCGCTGGCCTCCGCCGCAAGCTCGATCGAGGGACCGCCGGCCGCCGAGTTGGCCCGCCTGCGCGCCGACCTCGAGCTGGGTGCCTCGACCGCAGCGGCGCTTGCCGCGCTCACGGCTCGCCTTCGGGTCGGAGCGCGTCGACGCGTTCGCCGCAGCGCTTCTCTCGCAGCAGCTCGGCGGCGGCGACCTCGCCGGGCTTCTACGACGCTTCGCCGCCTCATCGGCGGAGCGCGATCGGGTCGCCGCCGACGCCCACGCGGCCACCGCACAGGCCCGCTTCACCGGTCTGCTGGTGGTCGCCATGCCGGCGGGAGCCGCCCTGTTCGCCGAGTTGATCGAGCCCGGCTTCGTGGGCGGCCTCGTCTCCAACGGGGCCTCAGCCGTCCTCCTGGCCGCGGCGGCGGCCTTCCAGCTGGCCGGCTTCGCTTCGATTCGGCGTCTCAGCCGGATCGAGGACGGTTGAGGTGAGCGTCGCGGCGCTGATCGCGCTGGCGGTGCTGCTGGGCGCCGCCGCACTCTGGGAGCTGGCCGGGAGCAGGGGGGAGGAGCTCGGTCGCTCGATCCGCGGCGCCGCTGCGACGCTCAGCGGCGGGCGCGTACGGACGCTGGCCGGCGCCGCGCTGTGGCTTCGGCGTGCCCCAGCGCCTGCGCCGCGCCGGACTGGCCGAGAGCATTCCGGTCGCAGCCGTGCTGGCCGGGAAGGTCGCCGGGGTCGCGGCGGGCGCCCTGCTCGCAGTGGTGGCTGCCCCGGCGCTGCCCGCCCGGCTGGCGATCGTCGTCGCCTTCGCGCTCCCGGCGGCCGGATTCGTCACCCCGGAGGCGCTGCTGGAGAGGGCCGCGCGCCGGCGACGCGCGCGAGTCGGCGCGGCGCTGCCCGACGCCCTCGACCTGCTTGCCGTCGGAACCGCCGCCGGACGCACCCCGGCCACCGTGCTCGGCGAGATCTCGACCGGGGCGAGCGGGCCGCTGGCCTGCGAGCTGGCGGTCGCGGTGGCGGAGATCCAGTGCGGCGTGCCGCAGCGCGAAGCGATCGCCGCAGTTCGTGAACGCGTGCCCGGCTCGGGACTTGGGGCGCTGGCGTCCGCGCTCGAACGCTCCCGCCGGTACGGCTCGCCGCTCGCCGACCAGCTCCACGAGCAGGCGGCAGAGCTACGTTGTGAGGCGCGGCGTCGGATCGAGGAGCGGGCGGCCCGCGCGGCGCCGAAGATCCAGCTCGTCGTTGCGCTGGTCCTGGTCCCGTCGGTCCTGCTGATGATCCTCGCGGCGCTGATCGCCCACTCGGACGCCCTTCTCGGGGCCGTCTGACTGCAACGCGAGTTGCAGCCACAGACCCGGCGCGAGCCACTCGGCCGAGGCGGGGTAGCGCCGCAAACGGCTTCAGCAAGCCGGTTTCGGCGCCTCTAGATCACGGGTAGCAGTTCCGTCCGACGGATCGTGTCCCATTTCGGGTCAGATTTGTGTTGCAAAGTGGGGGCTAGTGGGTTAGCGTGGCGATTCGATCTGACTCAGGGACCGGGGTGGTGAGGCTCCTCCCGCCTCGCCACTCCGGTCCAAACACTCGCGCGGCGCGGCCGCACGGATTCGAGGATCCACGCAGGAGAGGACCGGACGGTTGGCATTTCGCGGTCAGTACGAGCACAGCCTGGACTCCAAGGACCGGCTCACCGTCCCGGCCCGCTTCCGGGTGGCGCTGGCCGATGGGGTGGTTCTCTCCGCGGGCCTCGACCCCTGCGTCGAGGTCTATCCGACCAGCGAGTACACGCGCTTCGAGCAGCAGGTGCTCGCCGAGCTCAACCCGCTCAGCCGCCACGGGCGGATGATGAGACGGCGCTTTCACGGCCGCTCCCACGACGAGACCCTCGACTCCGCTGGGCGGATCCGGATCCCGAGCCACCTGATCGAGCACGCCGAGCTCGAAGAGGGCCCCTGCGTGGTGATCGGCGTAGCCGACCACCTGGAGATCTGGAACACGAAGCGCTGGGCCGACCACGATGCCGAGATCGACGCGACGGCCGCCGAGATCGCGGAGGAGCTGGCCCACGGCGCGCCGGGCACGGCGGGCTGAGCCTCGGGGCGCCGGTGCGGAGATGGCCACACTGACCTACATGCCCACCGAGCACGTTCCAGTTCTGGCCCCCGAGCTGATCGAGCTCCTCGACCCCGGCCCGGGCGAGACCGCGGTCGACTGCACGTTCGGCGGCGGCGGCCATGCGCGGCTCGTCGGCGAGCGGCTGGGGGCCGGCGGCATCCTCGTCTGCATCGACCGCGACCCCGCGGCGGCGGAGCCGTTCTCAGAGCTCGCCGAGGAGCTCGAGTGCGAGACCCGGTTCATTCGGGCGGACTTCGCCGACGCCCTCGTCGACCTCGCTGGCCAGGGCCTGCGCGCCGACCTCGTCTACATGGACCTGGGCATCTCATCCCTCCAACTGGATGTCGCAGAGCGAGGCTTCTCCTATACCTACGACGCCCCGCTCGACATGCGGATGGACTCCGGCCAGGAGCTGTCGGCTGCGGAGGTCGTCAACGAGTGGCCCCAGGATCGACTCGCCGGGGTCATCCGTGAGCACGGAGACGAGCGTCACGCCCGGGCGATTGCGCGCGAGATCGTCCGTCGCCGCCCCCTGGAGACCACCGCCGACCTCGTCGAGACGATTCGCGCCGCGGTCCCGCCCGCCTACCGCTTCGGGCGCGGGCACCCGGCGAAGCGGACCTTCCAGGCGATCCGGATCGCCGTCAACGACGAGCTGGATTCGATCGACCGGGCGCTGCCCGCCGCCTGGGAGCTTCTGCGCGAGGGCGGGCGCCTGGCGGCGATCTCGTTTCATTCGCTCGAGGACCGCCGGGTGAAGCGCTTCCTCGCGGATCGCGCCCGAGGTTGCATCTGCCCGCCGGAGCTTCCGGTCTGCCGGTGCGGGCGCGAGCCCGAGGCGGAGCCGCTCACCCGGCGGGCGCTCGCCGCGACCCCCGAGGAGATCGAGCGCAACCCCCGCTCGCATTCGGCGCGCCTGCGTGTGGCGCGAAAGCTCCACAGGGGCCCGGCCCGCGATGACGAAAGGAACGGAATCTGATGGCCGCCGCCTCCACAGCGCCGGCGCGCCCCGCCTCCACAGCGCCGGCGCGAAGGGCGCGCCCCACGACTCGCCCCGCGTCTCGAAGCCGCGCCTCCCGGGCACGTGCGGCACGGCCCTCGGCCACCCGCACCGCACCCAGGGGGCGCGCCCGCCCCGCTCGCCGCAACGCGGTCACGCCGATGCCCGCCCGGCTCGTTCCGCTGGCTGTAGGACGGACCGCGGTGGCCGTCTCGGGCCTGGCCGACTCCGGCCTGGTCCATCGCTTGACTCGGGGCCGGCTGTGGATCGGGGCGCTGACCACGCTTCTCGTCGGGATCGTCTCCCTGAACGTGCTGGCGCTGAGCTTCAACGCCTCCTCGAGCAGGGTGGGCACGCAGGCGGACGCGCTGGACCGGGAGATCTCGGCTTTGCGGGCCAAGATCGCCACCAACGGTGCCTCCAACGAGCGCGTTCAGGCGGCAGCAGCCAACCTCGGCCTGATCGTGCCCGAGCCGGGCTCCGTCGGGTACCTGCGCCCCAGACCCGACGACGCGGCGGTGGCCGCCAAGCGCCTCGCCTCGGGTGAGCTGACGACCGACCCCTCATACAGCGCCCCGGCGGCGACGGTCAGCCTCCCCACGACCACCTCGACCTCGCCCCCGGAGACAGCGCCCCCGGCTGCGACTCAGCCGGCCCCCACGACGCCTGCGGCCGACCCCGCCGCCACCACGACCGACCCCGCCACCACCACGACCGACCCCGCCACCACCACGACGGAGACGACCAGCCCGCCGGCAACGCCAAGCGGCGGCGGAGGTGTGTCGGCGCCGTGACGCGAGGCTCAAGAAAGGCGATTGATGCTGGGCCGAGCGCGACAAGTTGATCTGAGCGCGAGGTGATCGAGCGGCGCATCGGCCTCCTGTTCGCATGCTTCCTGCTGTTGTTCTTGGCGGCGATCGGGCGGGCGGCCTGGGTGCAGGGGGTGCAGGGTGGAAGTCTGAGCGCCGACGCGCAGAGTCAGCACACGCAGACGGTCACGATCCCGGGCCAGCGCGGTCGGATTCTGGACCGTAAGGGCAGGGAGCTGGCCGTCTCGGAGGACGCGGCGGACGTCATCGCCACTCCTTATCAGGTGGAGGACCCGGCCCGGGCCGCCCGTCGCCTGGCGCCCCTGCTGCACGTTCCCGAGGCACAGATCCTTCGTTCGCTCGCCGATCGATCCTCGGGCTTCGCCTACCTGGCTCGCCAGGTGGACCTGACGACGGCAGACCGGATCAGGAAGCTGAAGCTGGCCGGGATCGGGACGGTGCCGTCGAGCCGGCGGATCTATCCGGAGGGCAAGCTCGCCGCTCAGGTGATCGGGACCGTGGGAGTGGACGACCAGGGCCTGACCGGGCTCGAAGCATCCGATGACAGCCTGCTCGGTGCCGCGAACGGCGAGCGCCAGGTGGTGCTCGACGGGCTCGGCAAGGAGATCGAGCGCAACACCGTCAACGGCGCCCAACAGGGTCAGGACCTGCGACTGACGCTCGACGCCGGAATCCAGGCCCGGACCGAGGAGGTTCTGGCCAACCTGGCCCAGACGTACCACCCGAAGAGCGCCACGGCGATCGTCATGGACCCGCGCAACGCCGAGGTCCTGGCGATGGCCGACTGGCCCAGCTTCGATCCGAGCAAGCCGGCCTCTGCCTCTCCCGAGGAGCTGCGGAACACGGCCACCGGGTTCACATATGAGCCGGGCTCCACCTTCAAGGCGTTCACCGTGGCCGGCGCCCTGTCGGAGCACCTGGTGACCCCGAACACCGTCTTCGACCTGCCGACCGCTATCCAGGTGGCCGATCGCACGATCTCCGATGCCGAGGAGCGTGGGCCGGAGAGCCGCACCGTGGCCCAGATCCTCGCCCAGTCGTCGAACGTCGGGGCGGTGAAGATCGGCCTGGAGCTCGGCGCCGATCGCTTCTACAGGTGGGTGCGGCGATTCGGCTTCGGCGATCCCACCGGGGTGCAGTTCCCGGGCGAGGAGCGGGGCATCGTTCCAGCTCCATCGCAGTTCTCCGGGTCGACCATGGGCAACCTTCCGATCGGCCAGGGCCTCTCGGTGACGCCGATGCAGATGGCGGCCGCCTACTCGGCGATCGCCAACGGCGGGATCCTCCGCGCGCCGCGACTGGTGCTCGAGAATGGAGATTCGCGCGTCGCCCCACCGCCCGGGCATCGCGTGATCAGCACGCAGACTTCAACCCAGCTTCGGCAGATGCTCGAGGGAGTGCTGGCGCCGGGCGGCACCGCGTCGGAGGTCAGCGTTCCGGGCTACACCCTGGCCGGGAAGACGGGCACCGCCCAGGTGGCGGTGAAGGGCGGCTACTCCGACACCCGGTTCGTTGCCTCGTTCGTCGGCTTCGCCCCTGCCGAGGATCCTCAGCTGCTGGTGGCGGTGGTCGTCGACGAGCCTCAGGGCAACTACTACGGCGGCGTGGTCGCCGCCCCTGCCTTCGCGCGAGATCGCCAAGTTCGCGCTGCCCTATCTCGAGATCCCCCCGGACCAGAAGGGGGCGGCGGCGTCGGCGGCCGCCGCCAGCACGACTTCCCAGGGCCCTTAGTCGTCGAGCCTGTGACGACCTAGTCTCAGGCACGGCCCCGTTGGGTGCTCACCAGCCGGACGGTGGGTGTCGCGCCCTAGAATCGCCGCGATGAACCTCCGCGAGCTGCTCGCCGACGCCCAGGTCGCCGAGATCGCCGGGGATGGGGAGGTGGAGATCGCCGGCCTTGCCTACGAGAGTCACAGCGTCGAACCGGGCACCCTCTTCTTCTGCGTTCCGGGACAGCGCTCGGACGGCCACGACTTCGGCCACCTGGCGGTCGAAGCCGGCGCTGCGGCGCTGGTCGTCGAGCGGCTCCTTGACCTGCCCGTGACCCAGGCCCGCGTCGCCGATGCGCGCGCCGCGATGGGCGGGGCGGCGGTTCGCTTCTGGGGCGACCCCACCGCGAAGCTGCGCGTGGCCGGCGTCACCGGCACCAACGGGAAGACCACCACGGCCTTCCTGATCCGCCACGTCCTCGAGGCACACGGCACGCAGACGGGGCTTCTGGGCACCGTCAAGCGGGTGGTGGGCGGAGTCGAGGAGGAGGTGGAGCGAACCACGCCGGAGGCGATCGACCTCCAGCACACGTTTCGCCGCATGCTCGACGGGGGCGACGAGGCGTGCGCGATGGAGGTCTCCTCGCACGCCCTGGCGCTGAAGCGCACCGCCGGCGTCCACTTCGCGGTCGCCGTGTTCACCAATCTCACCCAGGATCACCTCGACTTCCACGCGGACATGGAGGAGTACTTCGGGGCGAAGCGCAACCTGTTCATGACCTCGGCAACCGCTGCCGCGGTGGTCAACCTGGACGATCCCTACGGCGCACGGCTCGCGGCCGAGCTCGAGGATGCCGGCTGACCCTCCTTTGCTCACCTTCTCGCCGCGTGGGGCACAGCAGGCCGACTTCCGGGCGCTCGATGCTTCCTTCGATGCTTCCGGGTCGCGGTTTCGCTGCCTCGGTCCTGGCGGGGAGGCCGAGGTGCGGATGCCGCTTCCGGGCCACTTCAACGTCGAGAACGCACTCGCCGCGATCGGCGCCTGCCATGTGCTCGGGGTGCCTGCCGAGGCGGCGGCCGCCGCCCTGGCGGGGGCGGGCCGTGTCCCGGGACGCTTCGAGCCGGTGGATGAGGGGCAGCCGTTCGCGGTCCTGGTCGACTACGCCCACACCCCCGACTCGCTGGACAACGCGCTGACGGCGGCGCGCAGGCTGACCGAGGGACGGCTGATCGCGGTGTTCGGCTGCGGCGGGGATCGCGACAGTGAGAAGCGGCCCCTGATGGGGGAGATCGCGGCTCGACTCGCGGACGCCTGCGTGGTCACCTCCGACAACCCGCGCTCTGAGCAGCCGGAGGCGATCATCGCCGAGATCCTGGCCGGAATCACCACCAACCAGGTCAGAGGTCGAGCCGGACCGGCGGGCCGCGATCGCGCTCGCGCTCGGGGCGGCGGGACCCGGGGACACCGTCGTCATCGCCGGCAAGGGTCACGAGCAGGGGCAGGAGTTCGCGGGCGGGCGGAAGATCCCGTTCGACGACCGCGAGGTGGCCAAGGAGGAGCTGCGGAGGCTCCGCAGCGGGTCCGGGGTATGACGTCCGAGGTCGGAGCGCATATGGCTGCGCCCCGGAGATGATCGAGCTATCTGGAGAGCGCATCGCCGCCGCGGCCGGCGCCGAGGTCACGGTCGCCGGCACGGGCGGGCGGCCGGAGCGGGCCGTCGTCGACTCGCGCCAGCTGCGCCCCGGGGACCTGTTCTTCGGCCTGCCGGGCGAGCACGCCGACGGGGGCGAGTTCGCCGCGCGGGCGCTCGAGGCCGGCGCCTGGGGCGTCGTGGTCGAGGCGGAGCGTGCCCGCTCCCTGGCGAGCGCCGCAGCCGAGCGTCGGCCGGACGACGGTGGCGGCTGGGTGCTGGGCGCGCCCGATCCGCTCGCCGCCTTACAGGCGCTCGCTCGGGCATGGCGGCGCGAGCTGGAATGCCGGGTCGTCGGGATCACGGGGTCGGTGGGAAAGACGTCGGTCAAGGACATCTGCCACGCGATCCTGCCCCTGCGCGTCCATGCCAGCCCGGAGAACTACAACACCGAGATCGGCCTGCCACTGGCGGTGCTCGGTGCCCCGCCGGAGACGCAGGCGCTGGTGCTGGAGATGGCGATGCGGGGCCGCGGGCAGATCGCCGAGCTGTGCGAGATCGCGGAGCCGAACATCGCGGCGATCACCAGCATCGGCCCCGTCCACCTGGAGCTCCTGGGCACCCTGGAGGCGATCGCCGAGGCCAAGGCCGAGATCCTCGCCGAGCTCGGCGAGCGCGGTCGCGCCGTTGTCCCCGCCGACGCCGAGGCGCTCGAGCCCCATCTGCACGACAGATTGGTGACGATCACCTTCGGTCCCGGCGGCGACGTGTTCGCCTCGGAGTGGAGCGGCGACGGGCGCTCGATCCAGGCCACGATCGGCACCCCGGGCGGCGAGCAGCGCTTCTCGTTTCCGTTCGGCGAGGCGCACAACCTCGCCAACGCCCTGGCGGCGATCGCGATCGGCGAGGCGCTCGAGGTGCCACTGGATGAGATGGCACAGCGGGCGCCGGGGATAACCTTTTCGCGCCTGCGCGGCGAGCTGGTCGAGCTGGCCGACGGAATCGTCGTCGTGAACGACTGCTACAACGCCAACCCGATCTCGATGCGCGCGGCGCTCGATCACCTGGCCTCGCTCGCGGCCCCTGGCCGCCACGTCGCGGTGCTCGGCGAGATGGCGGAGCTGGGCCCGAACGCCGCCGACTATCACCGAGAGGCCGGGTCCCACGCCCGACAGCTCGGGGTCGGGCCGATCATCGGGGTTGGCGAGCTTGCCCGCGACTATGCGCCCGACGCCTGGGCCCCCGATGCCGAGGCGGCCGTGCCGCTCGCCGAGGCGATGCTCCAGCCGGGCGACGCGCTGCTGGTCAAGGGCTCGCGCTCGGTCGGCCTCGAGCTGCTCACCGACGAGCTGATCGGCCGGCGGGGGACGGCCGAGCGATGAGCCCTCCGCTCGCCGCGCTGGCCAGCGACGTCGCCTCGTCGACGATCGACCGCGGTCAGATCCTGATCGCCGGGATGGCGGCGATGCTGATCACGATCTTTCTCGGGCCGAAGTTCATCGAGCTCCTGCGCGCCAGGGAGTTCGGCCAGCAGATCCGCGAGGAGGGCCCCGCGGAGCATCAGACCAAGGCCGGGACCCCGACGATGGGCGGCCTGATCGTGTTCGTGGCGATCGCCGTCCCCTACCTGGTGCTCTCGCCGCGAGACACTCAGAGCCTGGCGGTGTTCGGCGTCGCGCTCGGCGCCGCCGCCGTCGGCTTCGCGGACGACTTCATCAAGGTCACCAAACGGCGCTCTCTCGGCCTGTCGGCGCGCTGGAAGCTGCTGGTTCAGATCGGCCTGGCGGTGGCGCTCTGGTGGGTGGCGTCGACCAGGTGGGGCTCGACCCGCGGCTCCAGGTGCGGATCTCGGACGCCACCATCTACCTCGGGCCGGTGCTCTACGTGTTCGTCGTCTTCCTGGTGATCGCCGGCGCCTCCAACGCGGTCAACCTCACCGACGGGCTCGACGGGCTGGCGGCGGGCTCGTGCGCGATCGTGCTGCTCGCCTACACGGCGATCACGATCACCAGCGGCCAGGAGGGCCTGGCACTGCTGTCGGCCTGCCTGGTGGGCGCCTCGGTCGGCTTTCTGTGGTTCAACTCCTTCCCGGCGGCGATCTTCATGGGCGACACCGGGTCGCTGGGCCTGGGCGCGGCGATCGGAGCCCTGGCGGTGATGACCCAGACTGAGCTGCTTTTGATCATCCTCGGCGGAATCTTCGTGATCGAGGCGCTCTCGGTGGCGATTCAGGTGTTCAGCTTCAAGATGTTCCGTCGCCGCGTGCTGCTGATGGCGCCGGTCCATCACCACTTCGAGATGCTGGCCTGGTCGGAGACGAAGATCATGCTCCGCTTCTGGATCATCGCCGCCGTGTGTGCCGGGATCGGCTACACGCTGTACCAGAACTCCATCGGCTGACAGTCGTCCCGGGCACGCATGGCGCCGTCCGGTCTGGCGGGTTCGTGGACGTGGTTGCGTTGATTCATCTATGTGATGAACGAGAGCAGCCACGTCCGGGGGGACGTCATCGAAGGCGCGCCGGCCGGCGCACAAGCGCGACGCGAGACGATGCAAACACCACCCAGCCGCCCTCGCCTCCGCGGCGCAGGGTGGAGCCCGAGGGGCGCGAAACTAGGGCCATGACGAAGCCTCGACCGTCCCTTCCCGGCGGCCCCTACCTGGTCGTCGGCCTGGCGCGCTCGGGTCAGGCCGCCGCGCGGCTTCTGGCCGGCCGTGGAGAGCGGGTGGCGGGCTGCGACTCGGGCTCGCCCCAGGGGGCGGAGGACCTGGGCGGCGCGGGCGTCGAGGTCCACCTCGAAACGGATGGCGTCGATCTGCTCGAAGGCGCCCGCTGCCTGGTCAAGAGCCCCGGAGTTCCCCGCGGAGGCCCCGGTCGTCGCCGCGGCCGCGCCAGCGGGGAATCGCCTGTCCTCGGACGAGCTCGAGCTCGCCTGGCGGTTGCTGCCGAACCGCTTCGTCGCCGTGACCGGAACGAACGGCAAGACGACCGTGACCGAGCTCCTTGGCCATCTGTGGCGGACCGCGGCCGAGCCGGTGGCGGTGGCCGGCAACGTCGGCACGCCCCTCGCCTCGCTGGTCGGCGAGGCCGCCACCGCGGCGATCGTGGTCTGCGAGTGCTCGAGCTTCCAGCTCGAGGACTCCGAGGCCTTCGCGCCGGAATGCGCCGTCCTGCTCAACGTCACCCCGACCACCTCGACCGCCACCAGGGCTTCGATCGGCTACCTGCGCGCCAAGCTGCGGATCTTCGCCAATCAGGGAAACGACGACGTCGCCATCTACAACGCCTCCGAGGAGGCGCTTGCGCGGCGTCGACCTCGGCGGCTGCGCGCGGCGGGTGGCGTACTGCCGCGGGGCCGACCCCGATTGTCAGCGTCTCCTGAGCGAGGGGGTGATCTTCGCCGGCGAGGAGCCGTTGCTCGAGACGGCGGAGCTGAGCCTGATCGGACCCCACAACGCGGACAACGCGATGGCGGCCGCCGCGGCGGCCCTGAGCGATGGGCCTCGAGCGCGACGCGGTCCGGGAGGGGCTCCGCACCTTCGCCGGTCATCCCGCACCGGCTGGAGCGCGTCGCCGAGATCGGAGGCGTGCTCTATGTCAACGACTCGAAGGCGACCAACGTCGGGGCCGCTGCCGCCGCGCTCCGATCGTTCGATCGGCGGCGTGCGGGCGATCCTCGGCGGCTCGCTGAAGGGCGGCGGACTTCAAAGGGCTGGCGGAGCCGGTCAGCGAGCGCTGCGTCGCCTGCTACCTGATCGGCGACGCGGCCGGCCTGCCTGGAGCGGGACCTGGAGCCCGCCCGTGACGTCGGGGTGGAGCTGCGCCGCTGCGACGGTCTCGCCGACGCGGTGCACGCGGCTGCCGCCGACGCGCGCCCCGGCGAGGTGGTCGTGCTCGCGCCCGCGTGCGCGAGCTTCGACGCCTATCGGGACTTCGAGGAGCGCGGCGAGCACTTCCGCTCCCTCGTCACGGCACCTCGACGCGTAGGGCCGGCGGGAAGGTTCGCGCCTGCTGGGCGCGAACAGTCAGGATAGATGACGGCGCTCTCGCTCAGCCGGCTGGGCCCGCGGACGCAGAGGCGCGCCGGCGCCCTGCCGGTCGAGTACAACCTGCTCCTCACCGCCACGCTGTGCCTGCTCGCCTTCGGTGTCGTGATGGTGTTCAGCGCCAGCTCGACCACGTCCCTGCTGGGCAAGAGCGGGGACAGCGCCTACTACCTGAAGCGGACGCTGCTGTTCGGGGCCGGAGGCCTGCTCGTGATGCGCGTCCTGTCGCTGCGCGGGGCGCGCCTGGTGCGGCCGCTGACGCCGCTGCTGATGGGCGCCTCGTTCCTACTCCTGCTCGCCGTGCTGGTGCCTGGGATCGGCATGTCGGCGAACGGTGCCCAGCGCTGGATCGGCGCCGGCCTGTTCCAGATTCAGCCGTCGGAGTTCGCCAAGCTGTCGCTCGTCCTCTACGGCGCCCACCTGCTGGCCGCCCGTCCACAGATGACGCGCGATATCCGCGGTCTGGTGCCCTACCTGTTGCCAGTCGCGCTCGCCTGCCTGCTGATGGTCGTCGAGCCCGACCTTGGCACCGCCATCGTCGTCTGCCTTGCCACCGGCGCGATGCTCGTCGCCGCCGGGGTGAAGATCCGCCACCTGATGCTGCTCGCGGGCGCGATCGGGGTGGTGCTGCTGCTCGCGATCGTGATCGAGCCCTACCGGATGCAGCGGCTCACCGGCTTCATCCATCCCAACGGCGACCCGGGCGGCGCCGGCTTCCAGGCGATCCAGGCGAAGATCGCGCTCGGCTCGGGCGGGATCTTCGGCGTCGGCCTCGGCCAGAGCCTGCAGAAGGCCTTCTACCTTCCCGAGGCGCACACGGACATGATCGCGGCGGTCGTCGGCGAGGAGCTTGGGCTGGCCGGTATCTCGATGCTGGTCGGGCTGTTCGGGCTGTTCGGCTACGCCGGGCTGCGAACCGCGCAGCGGGCGCGCGACCGCTACGGCGAAGCTGCTCGCCGCCGGCCTCACCTCGCTGATCCTGATTCAGGGGATCGTCAACCTGTTCGCGGTGCTCGGGCTTGCCCCGCTCACGGGCGTGCCGCTGCCGTTCGTCTCCTACGGCAACTCGAGCCTGCTGGTGATGCTGGCGGCGACCGGGCTGCTGTTGAACATCGCCCGCGGGGGCCAGGCTGCCACGACCGCCCGGCGCGGTCGAGGGCGCTGCGAGACTGCGGGTGGTCGACGGCGGCCGCGGGCGAGCGCGCAGCGACGCCAGGACCGCCACAGGAAGGAGCGTTTCGCGGCGTGCCAAGAGTCGTGATAGCCGCGGGGGGAACCGCGGGGCACGTAGTGCCGGCGCTCGCCGTCGCCGACGCGCTTCGGGATAGGGGCGCCGAGGTCTCGTTCCTCGGAGCGCGAGGGCGCCTCGAGGCCGAGCTGATCCCGGCGCGGGATACGAGATCGACTTCCTGCGGGTCCGCGGCCTGGACCGCCGCGCGCCGCTGCGGGCGGCGTCGGCCGCGGCACTGGCAGTGGCGGCGGTGCCGGCGGCGCGCACGCGCGCTGCGGCGCCGGCAAGCCGAGGTGGTGATGGGGGGCGGCGGCTACGTGGCCGGCCCCGCCGGCCTCGCGGCGCTGTCGGCGCGCCTGCCCCTGGTGCTGACCGAGGCCGACCGCCACCTGGGGCTGGCCAACCGCCTGCTGGCGCGCGGCGCGCGCCGCGTCTGCCTGGCCTTCCCGATCCCGGGCCGGGATGGAGGCCGTTACCTGGTCACGGGACGCCCCGTCCCGGCGGCGATCCTCGCCGCCGATCGCGACCGGGCGCGACGCCGTTTCCAGATCGCGCCGGACGACCGCTCCCTGCTCGTCTTCGGTGGCAGCCAGGGCGCCCGCTCGATCAACCTCTGCGCGCTCGATGCCTTCGTCGGGGACGGCGTCGCGGCCTCTAGGCGCGACTACCACGTCGTCCAGATCGCCGGCCACCGCGACTATCCGCTGGCCCGCCGGCGGGTGGATGCCGCCGGCGAGGTCGAGCGATACACGCTGCTCGAGTACGAGCCAACCCTCGCCGACCCGCTTGCCGCCTGCGACCTCGTGCTCGCTCGGGCGGGGGGCTCGGTGTTCGAGCTCGCGGCCGCGGGCAGGCCGGCGATCCTGGTTCCCTACCCGCACGCGACGGCGCGCCACCAAGACGCCAACGCGGCCTGGATGTCGGAGGCGGGCGCGGCACGGGTGATCGATGACTCCCAGCTCGATCCGGAAGCCCTGCTTCGAACGGTGGCGGATCTGTTCGCAGACCCAGGTCGCCTGGAGAAGATGTCCGCGGCCTCCCGCGCTCTCGCCCGACCGGACGCCGCAGAGCGGGTCGCGGAGCAGGTGCTCGCCGCGGCCGCGTCTCGCGCAGCGAACGACGAGCAGCCGGTGACGAGCGCCGAGCGATGACCGACTGGAGCCGGCGCAAGCTGCACTTCATCGCCATCGGTGGCGCCGGGATGAGCGGCCTGGCGCTGGTCTGCCACCGGCTCGGGGCCCGGGTGAGCGGCTCCGATCGCGCCCCGAGCTCCTACCTCGAACGCCTCAAGGCGGCAGGCCTCGAGCCGCGGGTTGGTCACGACGCCGACGACGTGCCGCCGGACGCCGAGGTCGTGGTCTCGACCGCCGTTCCGGAGGACAATCCCGAGCTCGCTCGGGCCCGCGAGCGCGGCCAACGGGTGCTCCATCGCGGCGAGCTGCTCGCCGAGCTGTGCGCCACCAAGCGGCTGCTCGCGATCGCCGGGACGCACGGCAAGACCACCACGGCGGGGATGCTCGTCCACGTGCTGCGGGCAATCGGCGCCGACCCCTGCTTTCTGCTCGGCGGCGAGCTGCCGGGCGCCGGCGAGGATGGGGGCCCCGGCAACGCCGGCTGGGGCGAGGGGGACTGGGCGATCGCCGAGGCGGACGAGTCCGACGCGAGCTTCCTGCGGCTGCGCCCGGAGGTCGCGGTGGTGACCAACGTCGAGCTCGACCACCACTCGCAGTGGTCCTCGCGCGCCCAGCTCCTGGAGGCCTTCCGAGCGTTCTGCGAGCCGGCGCGGGGCCTGGCACTGCCCGGCGACGGGAGCCTCGATGGCCTTGCCGGCGAGCAGCGGGTCCTGGCCTTCGACCCGGACCACCCGGGCGCGGCGCTCGACCTGCCGGTCCCGGGCCGCCACAACCTGCTCAACGCGCGCGCCGCCCTGGCCGCCCTGGAGCTGGCGGGCTTCGAGCTGGAGCCCGCGGCACGCGCGCTTGCCTCCTTTCCGGGGATCCTGCGCCGCCTGGAGCTGAAGGGGCACCGGAACGGGGCCGCCGTGTACGACGACTACGCCCACCACCCGACCGAGGTCGCGGCGGCCCTCGAGGCGCTCCGCGAGCTCGCCCCGCGGCGCCTGATCGCGGTCTTCCAGCCTCACCTGTACTCGCGGACGAAGGCGCTCGCCGACGGCTTCGGCGCGGCCCTGGCGGCCGCTGACGAGGTCGGGGTCCTCGACGTCTACCCGGCTCGCGAGCAGCCGGTCGGGCCGCTTGCCGGCGTCAGCGGTCTTGCGGTCGCCCGGGCTGCTGCCGACAAGGCGCGGGGCCGTCCGGTGTGGTGGCTGGTCGACGCGGACCGCGCTCGGCGCGCGCTGGCGCCCGGGCTCGGCGAGGGCGACCTTCTGGTCACGATCGGCGCCGGCGACATCTTCGAGCTCGCCGACGCCCTGGTGGAAGACGGTGGCGAGGAGGGAGCCCCCGGATGACGCTCCCGGATGGAGTCGAGCGCGACTACTCGCTGGCGCGGTTGACGACCGTGCGGGCGGGGGGGCCGGCAGACCTGTTCGCCCGCCCGGACGACGAGCGGATGCTTGCGGAGCTGCTCGGGTGGGCGGCGTCGCAGGGGGTGACGGTCGCAGTGGTCGGCTCGGGCTCCAACCTCCTGGTCTCCGACGACGGGTATCGCGGCCTGGTCGTCAAGCTGGACGGTCAGCTGAGCGCGATCGAGCGCCAGGGCACCCGCGTCCTGTGCGGCGCCGGCGCCCGGCTTCCAACCGCCGCGGCCCAGGCCGCTCGCTGGGGGCTCGCCGGGCTCGAGTTCGGGATCAACATCCCGGGAACGGTCGGCGGCGCGGTGAAGATGAATGCCAACGCCTATGGCGGCGAGCTTGCCAGGGTGCTGGAGTGGGTGAACATCTGCACCGCCCGCGGGGTCGAGCGACGCGAGCCGGGCCAGCTCGGGTTCTCCTACCGGCGGTCGAGCCTGGGGCCGGGTGAGGTCGTGTCCCGGGCCTCCTTCCGGCTCGGCGAGGGCGAGGTCGCCGAGATCAAGGGCACGCTCGCCGAGATGCGCGCCAAGCGCCGCGAGGCGCAGCCGTCCGGGATCAAGACCTTCGGCTCGACCTTCAAGAACCCCGCGGACGATCCGCGGGCGGGGGGGCGGACCGCGGGCCAGTTGCTGGAGGCCGCGGGCTGCCGCGGGCTCCAGGTCGGCGCCGCCCGCTTCTCCGAGAAGCATGCGAACTTCGTCGAGAACACCGGCGGCGCGACGACCGCCGAGATTCTCGCCCTGATGGCCGAGGGGCGTCGCCGCGTCCAGGAGCGCTTCGGGGTCCTGCTCGAGCCCGAGGTTCAGGTGCTCGGCCAGGTCGAGTGGCCGGAGACCTGGGGTCCACCAAGCTGACCAGATTCGTGAACGACCTGGGCAGGAGCCGGCCCCAGGGAGCGCGAATCACCCTCATGTGAGGACCACAGCCGCCACGCCCGCGGGCAAGCGGCGCGCCACCGCCAGGACGGGGGCCGTCCGCCCTGCGACTCGCCGGGCGCCGGCCCGGTCCCCGCGAAAGCCGGCTGCCCGGCGGGCGCCGAAGGCGGCAGCGACCCGCCGAAGGGGCGCAGCGACCCGCCGCTCCGGCGCCTTGCTGCGGCGGGCAAGGCCACGGCGAAGGCCGAGTCGCGGCTTAGCCGCGCGGTGGGCGCTGATCCGCCCCCGGGCGGTGATCACCATCCTTCGCTCCACTTCGTGGCGGCGGCGGGCGCTGCTGGTGACGGTCGTCTCGGGCGCCCTGGCGCTTGCCTACTTCGGCTGGCTCCGTGACTCCCCGCTGGTCGCCGTGCGTGATGTAAAGGTGGAAGGAGCCAGCAGCGCCGACCGGGGGCGGATCGTCGCGGCCCTGACCGAGTCCGCGCGTGGGATGACGACCCTACACGTCCAGACCGACCGCCTCCAGAGCGCTGTTCGCCAGTTCCCCACGGTTGCCTCGGTGAGCGCTGACCCGGGCTTTCCGCACGGCCTGACCATTCACGTCGGCGAGCGCCGGCCGGCTCTGATCGTCCACGCCGGCGATCGACAGGTGGCCGTCGCCGCCAACGGCTCGCTGCTCCCCGGGCTTCACGTAAAGGGCCAACTGCCGGAGCTGAAGGTCGATCAGCTGCCAACTTCGGGCCGCCTGAGCGGCGATCCGCTCACCGAAGCGCTGGCGATCGGCGCCGCTCCGGCGCCGCTGGGACCGCTGATCGCCGGCGTCTCGCTCTCCCGCGACTACGGGATCGTGATGACGATGCGGGGCGGGATCGAGCTGCGCCTCGGAACCCGCGACCAGATCGACCAAAAGTGGGCGGCGGTCGCCGCCATCCTGGCCGACCGGCATCTGACCTCGCTCTCGTACATAGACGCCCGGGTGCCCGATCGTCCCGCGGTTGGAGGCGTGCCCCCGACGACCACGACCACGACTCCCTAGACCCGAGGCTATACCCCAGCCTGAGGCACCCGAAAAAACCCAGACCCTCGATTCGGGATCGAGCCTTTGGCTTTGCACGATTCCGTGCCGCTAGGCTATCCCTGCGTTGACACGGAGCTTCGGATACCCTACCTTCGCCCAAGGCTTGAGGCTGGAGTGCGATCTGAAACTCTCAAGCATCGCTTTAGCCTCGGAGCGCAAAGACCGAAAACCAGGACAGTCGAAAGTCAAATGGTCGAGTCTTCGTACCTCGCAGTGATCAAGGTCGTCGGTGCCGGCGGCGGCGGCACGAACGCGGTCAGTCGCATGGTCGACGCTGGCCTGAAGGGCGTCGAGTTCATCGCGATCAACACCGACGTTCAGGCTCTGCAGGCCTGCGAGGCGGACATCAAGCTGTCGATCGGCCACCAGCTCACCAAGGGGCTCGGCGCCGGAGCCAATCCGGAGATCGGCGGTGGCGCCGCCGCCGAGAGCCGCGACGACATCAAGGAGGCGCTGAAGGGCGCCGACATGGTCTTCGTCACCGCCGGCGAGGGCGGCGGCACGGGCACCGGGGCTGCTCCGGTGATCGCCGAGATCGCCAAGGACGAGATCGGTGCGCTGACCGTCGGCGTGGTCACAAAGCCGTTCGAGTTCGAGGGCAGCCGCCGCATGCAGCAGTCGCTCGATGGGATCGACAAGCTTCGCGCCAAGGTCGACACCTTGATCATCGTCCCCAACGAGAAGCTGCTCCAGGTGGTTGAGCGCCAGACCTCGGTGAGCGAGGCGTTCCGGATGGCCGACGACATCCTCCGTCAGGGCGTCCAGGGCATCACCGACCTGATCACCACCCCCGGCCAGATCAACCTCGACTTCGCCGACGTGCGCGCGGTGATGTCGGAGGCCGGCTCGGCGATGATGGGCGTGGGCGCCGCCTCCGGCGAGAACCGGGCCGCCGAAGCGGCAAAGATGGCCGTTTCCTCGCCGCTGATGGAGGAGTCGATCGAGGGCGCCACCGGGATGCTGCTCAACTTCACCGGCTCGGACGACCTCAACCTGTTCGAGGTCAACGAGGCGGCCGACATCGTGGTTGCCACCGCCGACAAGGGCGCCAACATCATCTTCGGCACGGTGATCGACCCGACGATGTCCGACGAGGTCAGGGTGACCGTGATCGCCACCGGGTTCGAGGGCTTCGAGACCCTCGCCCGCCGTCCGATCCAGGTGCGCGACCGCGCCCGCAAGCGTGGCGTCAGCGGGCTCGGCGATCGCGAACGGCGTGAGCTGCAGGTCTCCGAGGACGAGATCGACGTCCCCTCCTTCCTGAAGGGCCGCTAGTCATCTAGCCTGCGCCGCGTGGCCACCGCGGCGCTCAAGCGCACCCCTCTGTATGAGCGGCACGTCGCCGCGGGCGCCAAGCTGGTGCCGTTCGCCGGTTGGGAGATGCCGGTGCAATACGAGGGCGTGCGGGCCGAGCACCTCGCGGTCCGCTCGACCTGCGGGGTCTTCGACGTCTCGCACATGGGTGAGGTCCAGACCTCGGGGCCGGAGGCCGAGGCGGTGCTGGAGCGGCTTTTGTCCAACGACGTCTCGAAGCTCGAGGTCGGTGGCGCCCAGTACTCCGTGCTGTGCCGGGAGGACGGCGGGATCCTCGACGACCTGTTCACCTACCGGCTCGCCGACGAGCGCTACCTGACGGTCACCAACGCCGCCAACCACGAGCGCGACTTCGCCTGGTTCGAGGAGCATGCCGGCGGCTCCGACGCCCAGGTCGCCGACGCGATCAGCGACTACGCGATGCTCGCCGTGCAGGGGCCGGCGGCGCGCTCGATCGTCACCGAGCTGGCCGAGGGCGAGCTGCCGCCCCGGATGCACACGGCGCCGTTGAGCGTGGCGGGTGCCGAGATGCTGGTCTGCGGGACCGGCTACACGGGTGAGGACGGGGTCGAGCTCCTGCTGCCGGCGGAGCGCGCCGCGGAGGTCTGGGACGCGCTGCTGGGCGCCGGGGCCAAGCCGGCCGGCCTGGGCGCCCGCGACACCCTGCGCATGGAGGTGTGCTTCCACCTGTACGGCAACGACATGGACGAGCACCGCAATCCGATCGAGGCCGGGCTCGGCTGGTGCTGCAAGGAGGGGACGGGCTTCATCGGCTCCGACGCGGTCGCCGCAGCCCGCGAGCGCGGCACGGAGCAGACGCTCGTGCCGTTCGTGCTCACGGGGCCGGGCATTCCACGGCAGGGGAATGCCGTGGAATCCGGTGGGGCGGAGGTGGGCGTGGTGACCAGCGGGACGCTCTCTCCTTCGCTTGAGGTCGGGATCGGGATGGCCTACGTCGCCCGCGAGCTCGCCGAGCCGGGCACCGAGGTCGAGATCGACGTTCGCGGCAAGCTTCGCGCGGCGCGCATAGAGTCGAAGCCCCTGTACCGAAAGGAGACCTGAGTTGGCAGACGAGAGCTACCCGGACGAGCTGCGCTACCACCGCGAGCACGACTGGGCCCGGGTCGAGGACGCAGAGGCGACCTTCGGCGTCACCTGGTATGCGCAGGAGGCGCTCGGCGAGGTCGTCTTCTACGAGCCCCCCGAGGTCGGCTCGCAGGCGGCCAAGGACCGGGCCTACGCAGAGGTCGAGTCGGTGAAGGCGGTCTCCGACGTCTACGCGCCTCTGTCCGGCGAGATCGTCGCCGTCAACGACGCCGTCGCCGAGCAGCCGGAGCTGATCAATCAGGACCCCTACGGCGAGGGGTGGCTGGTGCGCGTGAAGCTCTCCGATCCGTCCGAGGTCGAGCAATTGCTGGACGCCGACGCCTACCGGAAGCTGCTCGCCGAAGAGGACTGAGGTCCAAGGCGCGGGAAGGCCATGCCCGGGTGGCTCACTAGCATCATGAGCCTGACCCTCATGTCCCAGACCCCAGGCCCCAGACCTTGACCCGCTACACCTCAGCCACCGACGCCGACCGCCGGGCGATGCTCGACGCGATCGGCGTCGGCTCGATCGACGACCTGTTCGCCGAGATCCCCGCGGACCTGCGCCTGGCCCGCCCCCTCGACCTGTCGCCCGGCCTCTCGGAGACCGAGTGCTTCGACCGCCTGGCGGCGCTCGCGGAGCGAAACGCCCATGCCGACGCCGAGCTGTGCTTCCTGGGGGCGGGGATGTACGACCACTACGCGCCGGCGATCGTCGACGCGATCACCCAGCGCTCGGAGTTCCTGACCCCGTACACGCCCTACCAACCCGAGGTCTCGCAGGGTGGCCTCCAGGTGATGTTCGAGTTCCAGACCGCGATCTCGGAGCTCTGCGCGCTGCCGATCGCCAACGCCTCGCTTTACGAGGGGCCCTCATCGGTGGCCTCCGCGGCCTATCTGGCGATCGGCGCCACCGGGCGCCGCCGCCTGGTCGTCTCCCGGGGCCTGCATCCCCACAGTCGCGAGACGCTCCGTACCTACGCCCGCGGCTTCGGCGCCGAGGTGGTCGAGGTCGGCCTCGAGGGTGGCCTCACGGATGCCGGCGAGCTCGCCGCCGCGCTCGACTCCGAGACCGCCGCCCTGTTCGTCCAGAACCCGAACTTCCTGGGCGCGGTCGAGGACCTCGCGGCCCTCGCCGCGGCGGCGAAGCAGGCGGGCGCGCTGACCGTCGCCGCGGTCGACGCGCTGACCCTGGGCGTGCTGCGGCCGCCGGGGGAATGCGGCGTCGACATCGCGGTCGGCGAGGGCCAGCCGCTCGGTGGCAGGCTGGACTTCGGGGGCCCCTCGTTCGGCTTCTTCTGCGCCACCGAGGAGCACCTGCGCCGGATGCCGGGCCGGATCGCCGGCGAGACCGTCGACGTCGACGGTCGGCGCGGCTTCGTGCTGGCGCTTCAGACCCGCGAGCAACACATCCGCCGCGAGAAGGCCACCCACAACATCTGCACCTCGCAGGCGCTGAACGCGCTCGGCGGGGTGATCTACCTCGCCTGGCTCGGCAAGCGCGGCATAGTCGAGCTGGGCGAGCTGCTCGCCCGGCGAACGGCGTACGCCCGTGAACGGCTGGGCGAGCTCGACGGGGTGGAGCTCGTGCACGACGCACCGGTGGTCAGGGAGTTCGCGATCCGCCTCGACGCGCCCGTGGCCGCCGTGTTGGACCGAGTCAGCGAGGAGGGGATCGCCGCGGGCTACCCGCTGGGCCGCGAGTACCCGGAGTACGAGTACGGGCTGCTGGTGGCGCTGACCGAGCGCCGTTCACGCTCCGACATCGACCGCCTCGCCGACGCCCTTGGCCGGGCCGTCGCCGAGAATGGCGCGTTTCGGACGCATAGCGTCCAAAAGGCGCCAATTGCGCAGGAGGCGCGGTCGTGAGCGCCGGCGCCCCTCCCTCGGTGCCCAACACCGCCGGCAACGCAACTCCTCAGCAAAGGGAACGCGCGCGCACGATCTTCGAGCGCTCTGTGGCCGGCCGCCGGGCGGCAACCCTGCCCGCCACGGACGTCCCCGAGCGCTCCCTCGAGGAGCTGATCCCGCAGCGGCTCCTCCGCCGCCGGCCGCCCGAGCTTCCCGAGGTCTCCGAGCCGGAGATCGTCCGCCACTACAACCGGCTCTCGCGGCGCAACTTCGACCTCGACACCGGCCCCTATCCGCTCGGCTCCTGCACGATGAAGCACAACCCGCGACTGAACGAGCGAGTCGCCGCGCTGCCCGGCCACGCGCGCCTGCATCCGGCCCAGGACCCGAAGCGCGCCCAGGGGGCGCTGGAGTTGATGTGGCGCCTGGAGCGCGCCCTGGCCGAGATCTGCGGCCTTCCCCACGTCAGCCTCCAGCCCTCGGCGGGCTCGCACGGGGAGCTGGCCGGTCTGCTTCTGACGCGCGCCTATCACGAGGATCGTGGGGAGGAGCGGCACAAGGTGCTGACGCCCGACACCGCCCACGGGACGAACCCCGCCTCGGTGACGATGGCCGGCTACGAGGTGGTCAAGGTGGCGACCGACGGGCGCGGCGGCGTCGACCTCGACGACCTGCGCTCCAAGGTCGACGAGCAGGTCGCCTGCCTGATGCTCACCAACCCCAACACGCTCGGGCTGTTCGACGAGAACATCGCCGAGATCACACGAATGGTCCGCGACGCGGGCGGCACCCTGTACTACGACGGCGCCAACCTGAACGCGATCATGGGTCGCACGCGGCCCGGCGACATGGGGTTCGACATCGTTCACGTGAACCTCCACAAGTCGTTCTCCCAGCCGCACGGCGGCGGCGGGCCTGGAGCGGGGCCGATCGCGGTATCCGATCGCATCGAGCCCTACCTGCCGGTTCCGCGCCTGGTTCGCGCCGAGGGCGCCGACGGCGCCAGTCCGGGGTTCGATCTCGATCACGATCGCCCCAAGTCGATTGGGCGGCTGCGCGGCTTTGCGGGCAACTTCGGCGTCTTCGTCCGCTCCTATGCCTACATCACGAGCCTTGGCGGCGACGGGCTCACCGAAGCGTCGGAGACCGCGGTGCTGAACGCCAACTACCTGCTCGCCCGGCTGCGGGCGGGGCGCGCCGGGAAGTACCTGCCGGTCGCCTTCGACCGCCTGTGCCTGCACGAGTTCGTCCTCTCGGGCGCCCCCGCGAGGCGCGAGCTCGGCACGAAGACGCTCGACGTCGCCAAGCGGCTGCTCGACTTCGGCTTCCACCCGCCGACCATCTACTTCCCGCTGCTGGTCGACGAGGCGCTGATGTTCGAGCCCACCGAGACCGAGACCCGGGAGGGCCTGGACGGGCTCGCTGAAGCGTTCGACGAGATCCTCGCCGAGGCGCAGCGCGATCCGGAGATCGCCCGCAACGCTCCGTACACGACTCCGGTGCGCCGTCTCGACGAGGCGACCGCGAGCCGCCGCCCGGTCCTCCGCCAGCCGCTCTGACCGAAGCCGACCCTACGCGCCCTTGCCGAGATCGCTCGGCAGCTCCTGCTCCAGCTCCAGCACCGAAGCGAACAGATCGCCGCGCTCCTCCACTCGGTCGAGCACCTCGGTCGCCTCGAAGCTGAGCGCCTCCGGGTCTTCTCGCTCGACGGCGCCCTCGACCTCCTCCCATTCCAGCGGGGTCGAGGCGGTTGGCCTGTCGCGCGCCCGAAGCGAGTAGACGGCGATTGTCGTCTTGGCGTGGTCGTTCTGGCTCCAGTCGACGAACACCTTCCCCTTGCGCAGCTTCTTGGCCATCCGGGAGACGACCAGGTCGGGCTCGGCGCGCTCGAGCGTCTGGGCGACGGCATGGGCGAAGGGCTTCGTCTGCTCGTATGTGACCTCGCCGTTCAGCGGGAGGTAGACCTGGAGCCCCTTCGATCCCGAGGTCTTTGGGAAGCACTCGAGCTCGAGCCCGCCGAACAGCTCGCGGAGGCGAGACGCGACCCGGCAGCAGTCGACGATATCCGCCGGCTCCCCGGGGTCGAGGTCGAAGGCGAGCACGGTCGGGCGCTCGATCTCCTTCGCCAGCGAGAGCGATGGATGGAGCTCGAGCGCGGCCAGCTGTGCCATCCAGATCAAGGTGGCGCGGTCGTTGCACAGGCAGTAGTCGATGTCGCCCTCATTGCGCCCGCTCCACACCGGGGCGGTCTGTACCCAGTCGGGCCGGTGGGAGGGACAGCGCTTCTCGAAGAAGGAGCTCGCGTCGACGCCGTTCGGATAGCGCTTCAGGGTCAGCGGCCGGTCGCGGAGGTGGGGGAGAATCGCGTCGGCGACTCGCGCGTAGTAGTCGATCACCTGGCCCTTGGTGAAGCCGCTCTTGGGCCACAGCACCTTGTCGAGGTTGGTGAGCTCGAGCCGGTGCCCGTCTACGTCTACTTCGCGGTTTTGGCCCTGCTTCGCGATTTCGATCTGCTCTTGGAGCCGGAGCCGGACTTCGCTGTGGTCGTCGGCTTGGAGCGCTTCGAGCCGTCGCGCTTGGCGCCGTCGCGCTTCGACCCTGCGGCGAGCGGCTCTCCCTTGATCGCGGCGAGGCTCTCTTCGAGCGCCGCCATCAGGTCGGGCGCCTTGGTCGGCTTCGGCTCCTCGGAGACGGCCTCCACGACCTCCTCGCCCCGTGCCTTGCGCTCGATCAGGGCGACCAGCTCCTCGCGGTACTCGTCGCGGTACTTCTCCGGGTCGAAGTCGGTGCTCAGCGATTCGATCAACTGGCTGGCCATCTCGAGCTCGCGCTTGCTGAGCTTGCGGCCGTCCTCCGGCACCAGGTCACCGAGCTCCTCCGGCGTCACCACCTCGTCGGCGAACCGCATAGTCGCCATCGTCAGCACCTTGTCCATCGGCCGGATGGCCGCCAGGCTCTCGCGATTTCGCAGCACGAACCGGGCCACCGCCACCTTCTTCGAGTCGCTCATCGCCTTGACCAGCAGGGCGTAGGCCTTCTCGGCGCCCTTGTCCGGCCCCAGGTAGTAGGGGTGGTCAAAGTAGATCGGGTCGATCTCGTCGAGATCGACGAAGTCCTCGATCTCGATCGCCCGTGTCTTCTTCGGATCGAGCTCCTCGAGCTCGTCGCGGGTCAGCACCACGTACTGCTCGGGGGCGATCTCGTAGCCCTTGACGATCTCCTCGTAAGGGACCTCGTCGCCATCGGCCTCGGCGACCCGCTTGTGGCGGATCCGCGAGCTGTCGCTCTGCCGCAGCTCGCGGAAGCTGACCGACTTCCGCGACACCGCGCTGTACAGCTTCACGGGCACGTTCAAAAGCCCGAAGCTGATCGATCCGCTCCAAATCGCTCTAGCCATCGTTCCTCAGTTTGCCAACTTTGCCTGCCTTCCTTGATACCCGCCGCCCAGGGAAGGAATCTTGCGGATGCGTGCTCAGGGCGCGCTTGTGCTGGTGGCAGCGCAGCACCAACCGGCGACCCGCGGGAATCCCACCCGGGCGCTGGCACCGGGGGCGAACTGTCGAGAGATTCCCGACACGGCGACGACCTTGCGATCGGCAGGGCGGATGAACAGCCATTGGTCCGCATCCCGCCAATCGAGCAGGACCACGCTCGTCCAGGATCACGAAGAACGATCGGGCCATGACCAGGCTGGGCGTCGCCGGGTTGGCGATCGCATCGTCGGTGCGCGTGCTCTTGTCGCCGGGCGCCAGAACGATCGCGCTGGCCCCGGCGAGGGCGACGAGGAACGGGATTGCGGCGCGCGCGGCCAGCGTCCACGCGCGTCGCCCGTTCATCTCGCCCTCCTCGGTTTCGCCGCCACCTGGCAGTTACGGTGCGATGCGCGGTTGAGGTCCCACGCAGACGATTGGCCCGGCGTTTGCCTGCGGTCGAGGGCGGGTGTCTGAACTCAGTTCACGGCGGATAATCAGCCGATGCTGTTCGAGCTCGAGCGGGTGACGGTCGAACGGGACTCCAAGGTCGTGCTCCAGAACCTCACGGCGTCGCTGCCGAAGGGGGCGAGCTGCGTCGCCGGGCCCTCGGGGAGCGGCAAGTCAACGCTGCTTCGGCTCCTCAACCGTCTCGCCGATCCCCGATCGGGGGTGGTTCGCTACGAAGGAGCGGACGTGCGCGAGCCCGACCCCCTGGAGCTGCGGCGCGAGGTCTGCCTGGTGCCGCAGCTCCCGGCGCTCCTCGAGGGGACGGTCGAGGACAACATCCGCTTCGCCGCGGATCTCGCCGGGCGCGATCCCGACGTCCCGCGGCTGCTCGACCTGGCCGGCCTCGACGCCTCGTTTGCCGATCGCGACTCCGGCAAGCTCTCCGTTGGCGAGCAGCAGCGCGCCATGCTTGCCCGGGCGCTGGGGCTGGAGCCGCGGGTCCTGCTCCTGGACGAGCCGACCTCGGCGCTCGACGAGGATGCTCGCGACGCGGTCGAGGCGACCCTCTTCCACCTGCGAGAGCGGGTCAAGGTCTCAACCGTGCTGGTCACCCACGACCTGGACCAGGCGCGGCGGATGGCCGACTGGGTCGTCCGGCTGGACGAGGGGAGGCTGGTGGCCCAGGGCCCGGTCAAGGAGCAGCTGGCGGTATGACCAGCTCCTCGATCCAGGTCAGCCTCGGGGACGTCGCCGCGACGCTCGCCCTGGTCGGCGTGGCGGTGGCGGTCTCGTTCTGGCGCCGCGCCGATCTGGAGAAGGACATCGGGATCGCGGTGGTGCGGTCGTTCATCCAGCTGACCGCGATCGGTTACGTGATCAACTTCATCTTCGACCAGGACAGCCTCTGGTTCGTGGTGGCCCTGATCGCGGTGATGGTGCTGTTCGGCGCCCTGCAGGCCCGGCAGCGCGCCAAGCAGGTGCCCGATGCCTTCTGGCCGCTGCTCCTGGCGCTGGCGCTCGCCGCCGCGGCCACTCTGGGCCTGGTCGTCGCCCTGGGCGTCTTCAAGCCACAGCCTCGCTACCTGGTCCCGGTCGGGGGCATGGTGGTCGGCAACTCGATGACCGCAGCCGCCGTCGCCCTCAACAGGCTCGGGGACGAGGTCAACCGGCACGGACGCGAGATCGAGGCGACGCTGGCCCTTGGCGCCACCTCCACCCAGGCAGCCGCTCCAATCGTCCGGCGCAGCCTGCGCTCGGGGATGATCACCCTGATCGACTCGACCAAGACCACCGGTCTGGTCTTCTTCCCCGGCACCATGGTGGGCATGCTGCTCGCCGGCGCCGACCCCACCGACGCGGTCCGCCTGCAGCTGATCCTCCTCTACACGCTGCTCGGCAGCGTCGCGCTTGCCGGGCTGATCGCGATCACCCTGGCCTATCGGAGCTTCTTCACCCCGGCACACCAGCTGCGCGAGCAACCCGAGCCGTGAGTGACCACCTGACGCCCGAGCTGTGGGACTTCATCCTGCGCTGGCTTCCGCACAGGCCCGCTCGTGTGCTCGACGTCGGCTGCGGCGACGGGACGCTGACGCGTCGCCTCGAAGGCGCCGGCTATGACGCCACCGGCCTGGACCCGGACGCTCCTCGGGAGGAGGGCTACCTACGCGACACACTCGAGGAGTTCCGGGCCACGGCGACGTTCGACGCGGCGGTCGCCGTCCGGTCGCTGCACCATCTTCACGACCCGGTCCGGGCCCTGGACAACCTGCAGGCCCTGCTTCGGCCAGGCGGGCGGCTGGTCGCCTTCGAGTTCGCCGTCGAGCACCTCGACGACGACGCGCGCCGCTGGCTAACGGCTGAGGGCGTGGCGCCCCACCTCAGCGAGTCCGGTCTCAACGAGGTCATCCCGCTGGCCGAGCTCCGAACGGAGCTGGAGCGGCGCTTCGCGGTGCTCGACTCCGAGCCGGCCACCTACCTGGCCAGGGAGGCGGGACGCGAGAATCTCGTGGGCGCGGAAGAGGCGGCTGTGCGAGCGGGGATCCTGAGGCCGGCAGGCATGCGGCTTGCCTACGAGCGTTTGGCAGACTCGCAGAGATGACCCGCAGGGAGCGTCTCACCCTCATCGCCACGATCCTGGCCTCGACCGTGGTCTTCCTCGACGCGACGGTGGTGAACGTGGCGCTGCCGGCGATGGAGCGGGACCTCGGAATGGGCCTCGCCGGCCAGCAATGGGTCGTCGAGGCCTACCTCCTGGCGCTCGTCTCGATGATGCTCGTCGGCGGCTCGCTCGGAGACCACTTCGGACGGCGGAAGATCTTCGCGATCGGGCTCGCCGGTTTCGGGGCGACCTCGATCCTCTGCGCCCTGGCGCCCGAGCACCGGGTTCCTGATCGCGTTCCGAGGGATCCAGGGGCTCGCCGGCGCCCTGCTGGTCCCGGGGTCGCTGGCGATCGTCACAGCGACCTTCGAGGGCGAGGCGAGGGGACGGGCGATCGGCACCTGGACCGCCTGGAGCGGGATCTCGACCATCGCCGGGCCGGCGGCCGGCGGATTCCTCACCGAGACCCTGTCGTGGCGCTTCGTCTTCTGGATCAACGTGCCGCTGATCGTGGTCACCCTGCTGCTGACGCGTCACTCGGTCGCCGAGAGCCGCGATCCCGACGCGGCGAGGGGCTTCGACATTCCGGGCGTCGTCCTGTCGGCTCTCGGCCTCGGGGGCCCCGTGTTCGCCCTGATCGAGCAACCGACCTATGGCTGGGGAGACCCGCTGGTGCTGATTCCGCTGCTCGTCGGCGTCGCCTGCTTCGCGGGGTTCCTCGTCCGCGAGGCCACGGCCCGAGCGCCGATGCTGCCCCTGTCGCTGTTTCGGGTGCGTAACTTCGCCGTCGCCAATGCCG
The DNA here is from genome assembly GCA_963760665.1 of uncultured Actinomycetes bacterium. GTDB lineage: Bacteria > Actinomycetota > Thermoleophilia > Solirubrobacterales > 70-9 > AC-56. Next base: position 115,962 of record CAVXDS010000004.1, on the reverse strand, counting down.
CCACGCTGACGATTTACGCGGGGCTGATGGGATCCTCGTTCTTTCTCACCCTGTATCTGCAGCAGGTGGGCGGCTACACGGCGCTCGCCGCGGGGTTCGCGGGGGTGCCGATCTCGCTGATGCTGTTCTTCCTCTCACCGCGCTTCGGCGCCTTCACCGCGCGAGTCGGCCCCCGGCTGCCCATGAGCGCCGGGCCGATCGTCGGCGGGGTGGGGCTCCTGCTGTTGCTCCGGGTAGGGGTGCATCCCTCCTATGTCACCGAGGTCCTTCCGGCGCTGATCGTCTTCGGGCTCGGCCTCTCGGCCACGGTGGCGCCCCTGACCACGACGGTCCTGAACTCCGTCGACGAGCACAACGCCGGGATCGCATCCGGCGTCAACAACGCCGTCTCGCGGGTCGCCGGACTGCTGGCGATCGCCGTGCTCGGCGCGGTCATCTCGGCGCACTTCGCGACCAGGCTCGACGACAGGGTCTCCGGGGCGACGCTCGATGGACAGGCGGTCAAGGTTGTGGCGTCTGCGAAGTCGCGGCCACTCGCCGGGGGCGACGAGGCAAAGCGCCTGACGGGCTCGGAGCGATCAACGGTCGGCAGCGCGATCGAGGAGTCGTCTCGTGACGGGTTCCGCCTGGCGGTCCTGATCGGCGCGATGCTGATGTTCGCCGGCGGTCTCACCTCGGCCCTGTGGATCCAAGACCCGCGGCGAAAGCCCACCGTCGAGCCGCCGTCGCCACGCGCGGCGACCGCGGGCGAGTGCGCCCGGGCGGCCCGAGTTGGCGATCCCGAGCCGGTGCCCGGGGAGCTGGAGCCGGTGACGGGGGCGGCGGCGCCACCTCTGTGATAGTCAGCGCCTTGCGATGGCCCAAAAGCGCATCTTCAGCGGCATCCAACCCACCGGCCGCAAGCACCTCGGCAACTACATCGGGGCGATCCGCCATTACGTCGAGGGGCAGGGGCGCGGTGAGGGGATCTACTGCATCGTCGATCTGCACGCGATCACCGTGCCGCAGGACCCATCCGAGCTTCGGGAGCGGCTTTACGACACGGCCGCGATCCTGATCGCCGCCGGGCTCGATCCCGAGCGCTGCATCCTCTTCCGGCAGTCCGACGTCAAGGAGCACACCGAGCTCTGCTGGCTTCTGGCGAGCGTCACAGCCTATGGCGACCTCAACCGGATGACCCAGTTCAAGGAGAAGTCGGCGCAGCAGCGGGAGCTCGTCTCCGCGGGCCTTTACTTCTATCCTGTCCTTCAGGCGGCCGACGTCCTCGCCTATCGAGCCGACGAGGTTCCGGTCGGAGATGACCAGCGCCAGCACATCGAGCTGATGCGCGACATCGCCGAGCGCTTCAACGTGCGCTTTGGCGACGTCCTCGTCGTTCCCGAGGGCAAATATCCGGAGGTCGGCGCCCGGCTGATGAACCTCCAGGACCCCGAGACGAGGATGTCGACCACCTACGGCTCCGAGCAGGGGACGGTCTACATCGTCGACGAGGCAGATGCGGTGCGAGCGAAGATCCGCAGCGCAGTGACCGACTCGGGCGCCGAGGTGCGCCACGGCCCCGACAAGGCGGGGATCACCAACCTGATCGAGATCCTCTCGGTGATTCGGGAGGTCGCGCCCGAGGAGGTGGAGCGCGAGTTCGAAGGCTCGGGCTACGGCGACTTCAAGTCGGCGGTTGCCGACGCCGTCGTCCAGTACCTGGCCCCGATCCGCGAGCGCTATGGAGAGCTGAGAGGCGACGAGGCCGCCCTCGAGGCGATCCTGGCCTCCGGCGCCGAGAAGGCGCGGGCGATCGCCTCCGGCACTCTCGCCGACGTCCGCGAGGCGATGGGCATCGGGCCATCGCGACGCTAGTGCCCGGCGGCACCGGCCGCGCGCCCGACTAATCTAGCCACGATGAGGGCTGCAGAGCTCGACCTCGACCTCGACGTCTTCGCCGGTCCCTTCGACCTCCTGATGGCGGTCGTGCTGCGCGAGGAGGTGAGCCTGGCCGAGATCTCGCTCGGCGAGATCGTCGTCGCCTATCTGGAGCATCTGGAGAGCGCCGGCGAGCTCGATCTCGACGCGGCCACGGAGTTCCTGGTCCTGATCGCCTCGCTCTTGGAGCTGAAGTCGCGGCTGCTCTTGCCGTCGCCCGAGGACGACGTGGCGGAGCTGGGCCCCCAGGAGGCGGCCGACGAGCTGCTGGCGCGAATGCTCGAGTACCGCCGCTACCGAGACGCCGCCGCCCATCTGGGTGAGCTGTTCGCGGAAGGGCGCCGCTATGTCTACCGCTCAGCTCCTTTGCCCGCGGAGCTGCGGCGCGCCTCCCTCGACGCCGCCACCCAGGTCTACGAGCCGATTCGCCTCTCCCAGGCGATCGGCGACCTGCTGCGGACACCGCCCGAGCCAGACACCAGCCACATCCGTCCCACGGTCTCACTCGAACGGCGGCTGGCCTTGCTGCGCGATCTGCTTGGGCGCCGAGGTCGCTTCGACTTCGACGAGGCGTTCGCCGGCGAGGACCGGTTGACCCAGGCCGTGACCCTGTTCGCGCTGCTCGAGATGCACAAGCTCGGCGAGGCCACCTGGACCCAGAAGAAGCTGTTCGGGCCGATCCAGGTGGAGGTCGCTCCTGACCGGGCGCGGGCCCCGGGCGGTGGTCGAAAGTGACCGATCTGGAGCGGATCGTGGAGGCGCTCCTGTTCCTGTCGCCCGAGCCGGTATCGACCGCGGAGCTCGCCGAGGCGTGTGGGGCCAGCGAGGCGGAGGTGGACCGCGCGCTCGACGCTCTGGAGGGGGCGCTCGCCGAGGGCATGCGCGGGGTCGTCCTGCGCCGGGTGGGGGGTGGCCACACGCTCGCCGCCGATCCGATCGCCGAGGACGCCGCCCGGCACCTGCTGTCGAAGCCGCGCACGCCGCCGCTCACCCAGGCCCAGGCCGAGACGCTGGCGATCGTCTCCTACCTGCAGCCGGTCTCGCGTCCGGAGATCGCCCGGATCCGCGGCGTCTCCTCCGAGTCGGCCGTTGCGACGCTGACCGAGCGTGGCCTGATCGAGGAGTCGGGACGCTCTCGCTTCGGTGCGGTCGTCTACCGGACCACGCCACTGTTCGAGCGGCTGTTCGGCCTCGCCGGACTGGACCAGCTTCCCGACCCATCCAGCTTCGATCCGGCGCCCGAGGACGAGCGCGAGCTGCGCGAGCGCTTGCTTCGGGCCGGCGAGCAGCGCTCGAGCTGACGGGCGAGGAGCGGCTGCCCATCCTGAGCGACGCTGCCGGCCGGGAGGCTGGGCCGCTAGCGTCGCCCGGATGCGGCTCGCCAGATACCTGGCCCACTGCGGCGTGGCCTCCCGGCGCCGGGCCGAGCAGCTGATCGCCTCAGGCAAGGTCAGCGTGGGCGGTGAGACCGTCACCGATCCGGCCCGCGACGTCGACGAGTCGAGCGGCGTTGAGGCCAACGGGCGGCCGGTGGCGCCCGAGCCGCGCGAGGTCTGGATCGTCAACAAGCCGACCGGGGTGGTGTCGACGGCGCGCCGGCAGGGCCGTCGCCAAGCCGTGGTCGAGCTGGCGGACTCCAAGCGCCGCCTGTACCCGGTGGGCCGCCTCGATGCCGACTCGACCGGGCTGATCCTGCTCACCAACGACGGCGAGCTCGCCAACCTGCTGACCCATCCGCGGTACGGGGTGAAGCGCAGCTACCAGGTGAGGTTGCGACGACCGGCCAGCGAGCCCCAGCTCGGTCGATTGCGGCGGGGCGTGCAGCTCGATGATGGGCTCACGGCGCCCGCCGGTGTGCGCCGAGTGTCGCCGCGCGTCCTCGAGGTGACGATCGGTGAGGGTCGAAACCGGCAGGTGCGGCGGATGATCGAGGCGGTGGGCAACGAGGTCGTCGAGCTGGCCCGGATCCGCTTCGGCTCGATCGATCTGGGCGGACTGCCCGAGGGCGAGGCCCGGCGGCTCCGCGGCCCCGAGGTGCAGCGGCTCTGGAAAGATGCTCGCGCCGTGGAGAAGCCAGATGAGTGACGCCGAGCGCCTGTGGGCCGTCCGGGGCGCGGTGCAGGCGGACAAGAACAACGTCGAGGCGATCCTCACCGCCACCGAGGCGTTGATGCGCGAGTTGATGTCGCGCAACGGGCTCGAGCCGCGACAGATCGTGAGCTGCCTGTTCACCACCACCAACGACCTGAACGCCGAGTTTCCCGCGGTCGCAGCTCGCCGTCTCGGCCTCGAGGCGGTGCCGCTTCTGTGCGCGAGAGAGCTCGATGTTCCGGGGGCGATGCGCAGCGTGATCCGAGTGCTGGTCCACTACTACGCCCCCGCCGACCATGCTCCGGCCCACGCCTATCTCGGCGGGGCGCAGGCGCTCCGCTCGGACCTTCACGCCGCCCAGTAGATCCCGCGACCACGTCGCCGGCCAATCCCGATCACAATGGGCGACCGGATGACCGTCACCTTCGCCCACAAGCTCGCTCGCCTGCCGCACTATGAGGCGGGGATGCACGAGGACGCCGCCCGCGAGGCGTTCGGCTCCCAGGACGTGGTCAAGCTCGCCTCCAACGAGTCGCCCTGGGGCCCGCACCCGGCGGTGATCGAGGCCGTCGCCGGGGCGACAAAGGGCCTGAACCGCTATCCGGATCAGCACTCCCGCCGTCTGCGCCGGCGGATCGCCGAGCGCTTCGACACCGATCCGGCGCGGGTCGCGGTGGGTAACGGCTCCTGCGAGATCCTGCTCGCCGCGGCCGACGCACTGTGTGAGCCCGGCGACGAGATCCTGTTCGCGTGGCCGGCGTTCTCGATCTACCCCCACCTGGCCGCGCTCTCGGGGGCCCGCGAGATCCGCGTCCCACTCGCGGAGGGCTACGTTCACGACCTCGACGCGATGCTCGCCGAGGTCACCGCGGCGACCCAGCTCGTCTGTGTCTGCAATCCCAACAACCCCACCGGCACCCACCTTCCCGCCAGCCGAATCGCGGAGTTCTGCGCCCGGGTCCCCGACCATGTCACGGTGGCGCTGGACGAGGCATACATCGAGTTCCAGGCCAACGACGACCCCGATGCCACCGTCGACCTGCTCGCGGACTTCCCGAACCTGGTCGTTCTGCGGACGTTCAGCAAGGTGCACGGGCTGGCCGGCCTGCGCTGCGGCTACGCGCTGTGCTCGGCCAAGTTCCGCGGCGCCGTCGACGCCGTGCGCCAGCCGTTCAGCGTCAACGAGCTGGCTCAGACGGCCGCCGCCGAGGCGATCCTGCACGCTGACGACGTCGCCGAGCGCGTCGAGCGAACGATCGTCGAGCGAGTCTTCGTCGAGGAGGGATTGCGCGAGCTGGGCTTCGAGCCCCCAGGCTCGCAGGCCAACTTCTCCTGGATCCCGCTCGGCGATCTCGACGAGGCCGCGGTGATCCGCAGGCTGGGCGAGCAGGGCGTCGTGGTCCGCGGCGGGGAGGGCCTCGGCGGCCCGGGCCACATTCGCGTCACCTACGGCACGCGGGTCGAGAACGAGCGCTTTCTGGGAGCGCTCGCGGCGGCTGGCTGAGCTCGCAATTTGCGAAATCCGCCCGGCCGTGGTACAAACCTTCAATGGACCGCGCGAGCATGCTGGCTTACTTGGTTGCCCCGCAGGGGCTGCGCCCGCGTGCCCGGTTCGCCGACCAGCCTGCCGGCTCGACCTACGCGTACTGGTACTGGCGATTTAGCTAGGCGTCCGGCACGGCCTACTTAGGCCCGCCTAGCAGGAGAGCTCCGCCGGACGCCTTACCCGCGCCCGTACGCCAACCCGTGAACGTGAGGAACCAAGCCGGATGACAATCGTGATGCAAGAACGGAAAAACCCGCAATGATCGCGGGAATGGAGAGCCAGCGCACGAGGGACTCGGTTCGAGATCGCCGCATCAAGCGGGTCGTCGAGCTCCTGCCGCCCGCGACACTCCTCGACGAGCTCCCGCTCGGCGAGGAGCGCACCGCGGCGGTGGTCCGCGGCCGCGAGGAGGTCGCCGCGGTGCTTGACCGCGACGACGACCGCCTGCTCGTCGTCGCCGGCCCGTGCAGCGTCCACGATCCCGAGGCGGCGCTGGACTACGCTCGTCGCCTCGCCGCCATGGCGGCGGACCTCGGCGACGACCTGCTGGTTGCGATGCGGGTCTACTTCGAGAAGCCGCGCACAACCGTCGGCTGGAAGGGGCTCATCAACGACCCCCACCTCGACGGCTCGGGCGACGTCAACTCTGGCCTGCGGGTCGCGCGCGAGCTCCTGCTCGACGTCCTCGACGTCGGCCTCTTGGTCGGCTGCGAATTCCTGGATCCGATCACACCGCAGTACATCGCCGACGCCGTCGCGTGGGGGGCGATCGGCGCGCGGACGAGCGAGAGCCAGACGCACCGACAACTCGGCTCCGGACTCTCGATGCCGGTCGGGTTCAAGAACCGAACCGACGGCAACGTGCAGGTCGCGGTCGACGCCGTCCGCGCCGCGGGCGCCCAGCACGCGTTCGCGGGCATCGACGACGCGGGGGCGCCGGCGATCCTCTACACGGCGGGAAACCCGGATGGACACGTCATCCTGCGCGGCGGGGACGATGGGCCGAACTACGGCGCCGCCGACGTTGAGAGCGCGGTCGAGCTGCTTCGCGCATCGGGCTTGCGCGAGCGGCTGGTGATCGACGCCTCGCATGGCAACAGCGGCAAGGACCCCGACCGCCAGGTGGCGGCGGCGGACGCGATCGGCGCGCAGGTTTCGGCCGACAACCGCGCCATCGTCGGGGTGATGCTCGAGTCGTTCATCGTCGCCGGCAGCCAGGAGCTCGGTGCCGGCCGTCCACTCATCTACGGCAAGTCGATCACCGATGCCTGTCTCGACTGGGAGCGAACGGCGGTGATCCTCGACCGGCTCGCCGGCGCGGTGGAGGCTCGCCGCCGGGGATGAGGCTCGCTGTCCTCGGCGTCGGCCTGATCGGCGGCTCGATCGGACTGGCGGCCAGGCGGCGGCTCCGCGCCGAGGTCAGCGGCTTCGATCCCGACCGGGCCACCCGCGAGCGCGCGGTCGAGCTGGGCGCGGTCGACCGGATCGACGACTCGATCGCCGGGGCGCTCGACGGTGCCGAAGTGATCTTTTGCGCGGCGCCCGTCCGTCTTTTGCCCGAGTTGGTCGCCGAGGCCCTTGGATCGAGCGGCGAGCAGGCCGTGGTCACGGACGTCGGCTCGACCAAGGGCGCATTGGTGGAGGCGGAGCTTGGCCCGCTCGGGGAGCGATTCATCGGCGGCCACCCGCTGGCCGGCGCCGAGACGGCGGGGGTCGATAACGCGCGCGCCGACCTGTTCGAGGGCGCGCGCTGGTACCTGACCCCGACCGAGCGCTCGAGCGGAGTCCTCTACGAACGCCTCCAGCGCACGATCGCCGAGCTCGGCGCCCGTCCGCAGGCGATCGACGCCGAGACCCATGACCGCCTGATGGCGACCGTCAGCCACCTGCCGCACGTGATCGCCAACGTTCTCGTCCAGCAGGCGGCCGCGGCCGCGGCCGAGGAGTCCGAGCACCTGCCCGAGGTCGGTGCGAGCTTCCGCGACACGACCAGGGTCGCGGGAGCGAATCCGCCGGTATGGGGCGACATCTTCGTGACCAATCGCGAGGCGGTGGCGCGCGAGGTGGAGGTGGCGGCCGAGCGGCTCCGCGACGCCGCCGAGCTGATCAGGTCCGGCGATGCGGACCGGGTCGACGCCTGGCACGGTGCCGCCCGCGAAGATCGCCTCCGCCTGCTCGAGGCCGATCGGATCGGCGGCGAGCTATACGAGCTCCGTCTGGGGGTGGAGAACCGGCCGGGCACGGTCGCCGAGATCGCCCTGGCGCTGGGCCGCGCCGGGGTCAACATCGAGGACCTGGCGCTGCATCCTGCTCCGGACATGCGAACCGGCGCGGTCTCGGTGTGGATCGCTGGTGAGTCGGAGGCCGACCGCGCGGCCGGGGTGGTCCGCGGTCTGGGGCACAACGTGTCCGTGTTGCGGTGACGCGGTTCGCCCCCTCGGGGCCGCTTCGCGGCACCGTTCGCCCCCCACCAGACAAGTCGATCAGCCACCGCGCGTCGCTGATCGGGGCGATGGGGGAGGGGACGACTGCGATCGAGGGCTACCTCGACGCCGCAGACACGCGAGCGACCCTCGACGCGATCAAGGCGCTCGGGGCAGAGGTCGAGGAGCTCGGCGCGTCGAGCGGGGGCGGTGGCACCGATCTGCGGGTGCGCGGGATCGGACTGCGTGGCCCGGGGGAACGTTTCGGTCGAGGTGGCGAGCCCGTGGCACTCGACGTGAAGAACGCCGGGACGCTGCTTCGGATCCTCCCCGGCTGGCTCGCGGGGCAGACCACCGGCGAGTGGACCCTCGATGGCGACGAGTCGATCCGCCGGCGTCCGGTTGACCGGGTCGCCGAGCCGTTACGGCTGATGGGCGCCCAGGTCGACTGCCTCGACGGCCGCCTGCCGCCGCTGCACGTTCGAGGCGAGAGGTTGAGGGGGATCGAGTATCGCCTGCCGGTCGCCAGCGCGCAGGTCAAGTCGTGCCTGTTGGTCGCCGGCCTGCTCGCCGATGGAGAGACCCGCGTGATCGAGGACGCGACCACTCGCGATCACACCGAGCGCATGCTGGCCGCGGCCGGCGCCGAGGTCGCGGTCACGGAGCTGCGGAGCGCGCCGGCGGTCCAAAGCGGCCCGGCCCGGCGGATCGCCGTAGCGTCCGGTCGAGCGTCTGGCGCCGATGCAGATCTCGGTGCCCGGCGACTTCTCGTCCGCCGCCTTCCTCGCCGTCGCCGCGGTGATCGTGCGGGGAAGCCGCGTGCGGCTCGAGGACGTCGGCCTCAATCCGACCCGCATCGGCCTGCTGGGGATCCTCACCCGGATGGGCGCGGCGTTACAGGTGGAGGAGGATCTGGGGCGAGGCGGCTCGGAGCCCCGGGGGGCGATCGTCGCCGGCCACGGGCCGCTCGCCGCCACGCGCGTCCTGGGCGATGAGGTGCCGCTGGCGATCGACGAGCTGCCCCTGGTGGCGCTGGCGGGCTGCTTCGCCGAGGGCCGGACCGTCGTCTCCGGGGCCGAGGAGCTGCGTCACAAGGAGTCGGATCGGATCGCGACCGTGGTCGAGGGGCTTCGGGGGATCGGGGCGGACGTGGAGGCGCTCGACGACGGATTCGCCGTCCGCGGCACCGGCGGCCTTCGCGGCGGCGCGCTCGACGCTCACGGCGACCACCGCCTGGCGATGCTGGGCGCGGTGGCCGGGCTCGCCTCGCGCGACGGCGTCGAGGTGGCAGGCGCCGATGCGGCCGCCGTCAGCTACCCACGCTTCGAGGCCGACCTGGCCTCGCTATTGACCGCCGAATAGGCGGCGAAAACCAAGCAGCTCAAGGACGCAGGCTGGCTGGCGAAGCGAGCGTAGGTGCACCTACGTGAGCGAGACGGCCAGCCGAGGACGCGGAGATGCGCAGGTTTGCAGCCGCCTAGCGCTGGCTTGGGTGGCCTTGGCCCGGCCAGGGGGAAAGCAGCAACAGCAGCCGCGCATCCTCGGTCACCCGAACCTCGCGCCGCTCGTTCGGATCGAACACCGTCAGCATTCCCGGCCCGCCGCTGGCGGCCTCGCCGTCCGGCCCGTCGATCTCGATTGCGCCCGAGACCACCAACAGCCAGGCTCGCTCGTGAACCTGGTGCTCCCCCAGGCTCTCCCCCGCCGGGAGCTGGATGACGATGGCGCGGCCCTCGTCCTCGGAGTCGAGGACCGCCGGACTATGTACCTGCACGTCCAGCGTCGAGATGTCCCAGCTCCGCATCGTTCCCTCTTTCCTCGTTCCCTTCGTCTTGCCCAACTCTATCCTCACCCGCATGGTCATAGCCATCGACGGCCCGGCGGGCGCGGGCAAGTCGACGGTCGCTCGGGCCGTCGCGCGCACCCTCGGAATCACCTATCTGGACTCCGGAGCGATGTATCGCTGCGTCGCCCTGGCGGCGCTGCGCGCCGGCACCACCCTCGACGACGAGGCGGGGCTGGAACGGCTCGTTCGCGGCCTGGAGATCGCCCTCGCGGACGGCCGCGTCCTGCTCGAGGGTGAGGACGTGAGCGAGGCGATCCGGGCGCCCGAAGTCGCGGCCGCTGCCTCGCGCGTGTCGGTGCATCCCGAGGTCCGGGAGGCGATCGTCGAGCGACAGCGGGCGCTGATCGCCTCCGGCGACTACGTGGCCGAGGGCCGCGACATCGGCACGGTGGTCAGCCCCGACGCGTCGCTCAAGGTGTTCCTGACCGCGAGCGACGCCGAGCGGGCTCGGCGGCGCGCCGCCGAGACCGGCGAGTCGCCGGCCGAGGTCCTGGCCGCCCACGCGACCCGGGACGCCCGCGACCGCGGACGTGAGCACGGTGCGCTCCGCGCCGCCGACGACGCCGTCGAGATCGACACCACCGGGTTGAAGATCGATGACGTGGTGCGCCGGATCGCCGCTCTGGCCCGAGAGCGGGGCGTCGGGAGATGAACGGGCGCCTTCCCCAGGTCGCCGTGGTGGGCTTTCCCAACGTCGGCAAGTCGACGCTCGCCAACCGGTTGGCGGGAGGCCGGGAGGCGGTCGTCCACCGCGACGCCGGCGTGACTCGAGACCGCAAGGAGCTCGACTGCGAGTGGAACGGGCGCCGCTTCCGGCTGGTCGATACCGGTGGTGTCGACTTGGCGGCCGAGGACTCGCTGTCCGTGGCCGTGCAGCGCCAGGCGCGAGAGGCGATCGCCCACTCCGCCGTGGTGGCGCTGGTCGTGGACGCGCGAGCCGGCCTGCGCCCCGGCGACGCCGAGGTCGCCGAGATCCTGCGCCGCGGCGACGTTCCGGTGGTCGTCGTCGCCAACAAGATCGACGAGCCCGGCGACGCCTACCTGGCGGCCGAGTTCAACCGGCTCGGCCTGGGTGAACCGCATCCCGTCTCGGCCACCCACGGCCACGGGACGGGCGACCTGCTCGACCGGCTCGTGGAGCTGGCCGAAGGCGCGCCGGAGCCTGCCGGCGACGAAGTCGCGTCGCTGCGTGTCGCGGCGATCGGGCGGCCGAACGTCGGCAAGTCCTCGCTCGTCAACGCCTTCCTCGGCACGGAGCGGGTGATCGTCTCCGAGCTCGCCGGAACGACTCGCGACGCAATCGACACCGAGCTCGAGTTCGACGGTCGCGGGCTCGTCCTGGTCGACACCGCGGGCCTGCGCCGCCGCACGAAGGTCGCCGGGACCATCGCCTATTACGCGCAGCTCCGCTCCGAGCGGGCGGCCGAGCGCGCCGACGTGGCGCTGGTGGTCTGCGACGCGTCCGATGGCGTCACGTCGGAGGACCTGCGGGTCGCCGAGCTCGCGATGCGGTCCGGTTGCGCAACGCTGGTCGCCCTGAACAAATGGGACATCGGTGTCACGGATCTCGAGGACGCGACCGCGAGGCTCTCCAAGCGCCTCCGCCTGCGCCCGCCGGTCATCACCTGCTCGGCGCTCACCGGCCGCAACGTGCCGAAGCTCTTGGAGCGCTCGATCGAGCTGGCCGATCGGCGCGCCTCACGCATCCCTACCCCAGAGCTGAACCGCTTCGTCCAGGACCTGGTCGCCAGCCGGCCACCCCCGGCCAAGCGGGGACGGCGCCTGCGGCTCTACTACGCGGCCCAGGTGGGGCGCCGGCCGCCGCGATTCGCGATCCAGGTCAACGACCGACGCCTGATCACGCGCGAGTGGGCGTTTCACCTCGAGAATCGCCTCCGTGAGGCCTACGGGCTCGAGGGCGTGCCGCTGGTGATCGACTTCGTCCCCCACACGCGGCGCCCCCGGAGGCGGTCGGGGCTGGCGACCGAGTCGCGGTAGGGGGAGTCGATGCTCGGGCAGTCGATATAAGACCCGCTCGTGCGCCGGTTTACTCGCCTCATCACCGAGCGATTGCAGGACGCGTGGTACGCGGTCGAGGACGCCGCCCTCGCGGCCGGACGGGCCACCGGCGATTTCGCACGGGGGTTGAGCGACTTTTGGTTCGACCTGTCGACCTCCATCCGGCGGAGCCTCGGCCTGGCGCTGGGCGGGCTGGGAGTGCTCCTTTTGCTTTGGCTGCTGGCGGTCCCGGCGCTTCCCTGCCAGGCACCGGGTGGGGATACGTGCCCGCCGGCCGACGACGCGATCCACCTCGTTCCCGAGGACGCCCTGGCCTACGTGCACCTGAACGCCGATCCCGGCACCGAGCAGTACCAGGAGGCGGCCAAGGTTGCCTCGCGGCTGCCGTCGCTCACCGACCAGGTGATCGCGCGACTGCTTGCGCGACTCCCCGGGCCGCAGGGCCCACCCGACTTCCAGCGCGACATCGAGCCCTGGTTCGGTGGCCAGGCCGCGCTGGCGATCATCCCAACGGCCGCCGGCGGCGAGGCGGTTGAGCTGCTCGAGGCAAGTGACCAGGACGCAGCGCAGCAGTTCGCCGATTCGATAGCGGCCGGAACGCCGCGCGCGACGACGTATCGCGGCGTCCAGCTGCAGGTCGATCACCGAGGGCTGGCGACTGCGCTGGTCGGCGGGTTTCTCGCGATCGGCACCGAGCGGGGGGTCCGGGACGTGATCGGCGCCGACAGCGGGGCGAAGGGGACGGGCTCTCTGGCCGGCGATCCGGATGCGAGCGCGGCGCGGGCCGCCCTTCCCGACGAGCGCCTCGCCGACGCCTATCTCGCCAAGAGGGGCATCGCGCAGCTGGTCGCCAGCTCGGAGGGGACGCTCGCCACGCTCGGCTTGGTGATCAACCCGGGGGCCAGCCAGGGAGTGGCGGCGGCGCTGGTGGCAAACGACGACGGGCTCGAGGTGCAGATTCGCTCGGAGCTCGATCCCGACCGAACCAAGACCCACCCCGGTTTCTTCTCGGCCTTCCCGGCCTTCGAGCCGACGCTCGCCGCCTCGTTGCCCGCACACTCGCTCGGTTACGTGGGCTTCGGGGATCCCGGCAAGACGCTGAAATCGCTGCTCAGCCAGGCGAGCGTCGAGCAGCCGGGGTTGGCAGCGGCGGTCGGCGACCTGCTCAAGCGGGTGAGCGATCTGGGCGCTGTTGATCTCGACAAGGACCTCTTGCCCTCACTCGGTGGCGAGGGGGCGTTCGCTCTACAGCAGGCGCCGCACAAGGCCGGCGCGGATGGGGGAGGAGGCAATGGCGCGATCCTGTCCGGCTCCGAGGCGCCGTTCCTGGAGTTTCTGGCGGGCGACGTCGACGCCGAGCGGGCCGGCAAGGCGCTGGCCCGCCTGGAGGGCCCGATCGCCGAGGCGCTCAACCCGTCCAAGGGGCCCCAGGCTCCCTCGTCCAGCGAGCACAAGGTCGGTGACGTGACCGCGCACACCGTGGCGCTGTCGCCCACCGTCGACCTCACCTACGCGATCGCGGGCTCGTTGCTCGTCGTCGCCAGCGACCCCGCCGGGGTCGACCAGGTGGTGCGTGGCAAGGGCGGTCTCGATGCTGAGGACCTCTTCGGTCGGGTGACCGACGGATTTCCCGGCGACCTCTCGATGCTCGCCTACCTGAACCTCGGGGGCCTGGTCGGGCTCGCCGAGAGCAGCGGACTGGCCGAGAACCCTGCCTACGCGACCTTCGCGTCCGAGGTCCACAAGCTGCAAGCCCTCGGCCTGGCGATCCGATCGAGCCCGCAGGAGCTCTCCACGGACGCCCGCCTGGCCGTCGGAGGGGGCCACGGCGCCGGAGGCGGCAACCCTGCGGGCGCAGGGCCAACCGGGTAGATGACGGCGACGCCCAGCCGCCCGTTCGCTACAGTCGCGGGCCAGCGCATGGCGATCGAGGATCTTTCAGAGCACGAGTTCCTGTTCACCTCCGAGTCGGTCACCGAGGGCCACCCGGACAAGATCTGCGACCAGATCTCCGACGGTGTCCTCGACGCCGTGATCGGCGCCGATCCGAACGGACGGGTCGCCTGCGAGTGCCTGGTCAACACGGGCATGGTCGTGGTGGCCGGCGAGATCAGCACCGACACCTACGTCGATATCCCGCGGATCGCGCGCGAGACGCTGCGGCGGATTGGCTACAACCGCGCCAAGTACGGGTTCGACGCCGAGACCTGCTCCGTGATCACGGCGATCGACGAGCAATCGCCCGACATCGCCCAGGGCGTGAACACCGCCTACGAGGCGCGAACCGATCCCAACGACGAGGACGAGCTGGATCGGATCGGCGCCGGCGACCAGGGAATGATGTTTGGCTACGCGACCCGGGAGACGCGGACCCTGATGCCGATGCCGATCCAGATCGCGCACACGATCGCCCACCGCCTGTCCGAGGTCCGCAAGGCCGAGGTGATCCCGTACCTGCGCCCCGATGGCAAGACCCAGGTGACCGTCCGGTACGAGAACAATCGCCCCGTGGAGATCGTGAACGTCCTGGTCTCCACCCAGCACAAGCCGGACATCGACGGCGAGACCTTGATCAAGCCCGACCTGTGGGAGCACGTGGTCGAGCCGGTGCTCCACGAGGAGTACAAGGAGCTGTTCACAGACAAGGAGCTCTACGAGAGCTTCCTCGTCAACCCGACCGGGAAGTTCGTGATCGGCGGCCCCCAGGGGGACTGCGGTTTGACCGGGCGCAAGGTGATCGTCGATACCTACGGCGGCGCCGCTCGCCACGGTGGTGGCTGCTTCTCCGGCAAGGATCCCTCCAAGGTGGACCGGTCGGGCGCCTACGCCGCCCGCCACGTGGCCAAGAACGTGGTCGCGGCCGGCCTCGCCGATCGGTGCGAGGTCCAGGTCGCGTACGCGATCGGCGTCGCCCACCCGGTGTCGCTGATGGTCGAGACCTTCGGCACCGGGAAGCTTCCCGGCTCCCAGCTGATCGGGATCGTCAGCGACACCTTCGACCTGCGCCCGGGTGCGATCGTCCGCGACCTCGACCTGCGGCGACCGATCTTCCAGAAGACCGCCGCCTACGGGCACTTCGGCCGCACCGACCACGACTTCACCTGGGAGCGCACCGACCGCGTCGAGGCGCTTCGCGCCGCGGCCGGCCTCGAGGGCGACCCGGCCGAGGCGGGGGCGACCGCCCAGGTCTCCTAGCCGGCGAGGGTCTAGCCGAGCTGCGTCGGCGCCGTCGGCTCGTCGCCGAGGCCCTCGGGATGGGCCGCGTGGGTCGCGCGGTCCACCTGCTCGACCACCTCGTCGGGATTGGCGACTCCGGCGAAGATGAAGTTGTAATCGTCGCCCGCGGCGGTGTCGAAGTCCACGTCGCCGACCTGGAGCAGGCGCTGCAGGGCGGATTGGTCGTAGTTGACGTTTTGAACCCGCTCCAGGCGCGTCTCCTGGATCTCTCGAGAGACGATCCCCCGCTTGATGTGCAGCCGGCGGGTGGTGATCGTGTAGTGGACGGTGACCCGCTTGATGAACCCCGCCAAGACGATCACCGCGACGCCGACAACGGCCACCAGGGTCACCAGCCCGGCATCGGTGTCGTCGCCGGTGATGTTGGTGACGATCCCGACCACGAAGGCCGCGATCAGCACCACGAACAGCCCCTTGATGTAGAAGGCGATGATCGACCGCCACGACGGATGGCCCTGGAACATCACCTGTTCCCCCGGTGCGAGCCTGGGCCCCACCGGCAAAGCATAAGCGCCCTGTCCGAGAAGCCGTCCCGGCCGCCCCGTTGACGACCCGCGGTGCGCCGTCCGCCGCCATCCCTAGCGTCGCTGGAATGCCGATCGCGAGGGTCGAGCCGCTGACCACCGCCCGGGCGCTGCGGGGGCCGTTCGACTACCGCCTGCCCGAGCGGCTCGGCGAGGTGGGTGTCGGCAGCGTCCTCCTGGTGCCGTTCGGCCGGCGGCGGGTGATCGGCGTGGTGGTCGAGGTCGCCGAGTCGAGCGAGCTGCCGCCGGAGCGGCTCGTGGAGCCAATCGAGGCACTGGCCGCCGGGGCGACGCCGGAGCTCGTCCAGCTGGGCCTCTGGGTGGCTCGTGAGTACTGCTCGACTCCGGCCCGCGGGCTCGAGCTGGTGTTGCCGCCCAGCGTGGGTCGTGGCGGGCGGGGGACGGGGCCGAGGCTGCATACGCTCGCCGCCGCCACCGAGGCCGGCCGGGCCGCGCTTGGCGACGGGAGCCGTCTCGGCTCGCGCCAGCGCGCCGCGCTGCAAAGGCTCGCCGGCGCGGCGGCCGGCGCCGAGCTCTCAGCCGGGGAGCTGAAGACGGATGGCGGGGCCGACCGGGAGGCCCTGGGGCGTCTCGAGGCCCGTGGCCTGATCAGGCTGCGCAGCGCCCGCAGCTTCCGGCGGCCGAAGGTCGTCGACGTCGGCGCCCCGTCCACCCGACCGCGGCTGACGGCCGACCAGAAAGCGGCGCTCGACCCGGTCGTCGCCGCCATCGACGGCGCCGCGCCCCGCGAGCACCTCCTACACGGGGTCACGGGCTCGGGCAAGACCGAGGTCTACCTGGCGGCCACCGAGGCGGCGCTTCGGCGGGATAGGGGCGCGATCGTGCTCGTCCCGGAGATCGGGCTGACGCCGCAGGCGATGTCGCGGTTCGTGTCGCGGTTCGGCGACCGGGTCGCGCTGTTGCACTCCGGGCTGGCCGCGGGCGAGCGCCGCGACGAGTGGGAGCGCCTGCAGGCCGGCGAAGCGCGGATCTGCGTCGGGCCGCGCTCGGCGGCCTTCGCCCCGGTGCGTGACCTGGGCCTGGTGGTGATCGACGAGGAGCACGACGCCTCCTACAAGCAGGAGGGCGATCCGCGCTACGACGCCCGCGAGGTCGCCCGGTGGCGGGCGGCCGAAGCCGGAGCCGCGCTTCTCGCCGGCAGCGCAACGCCGCGGCCCGAGAGCTGGCTTGGCCTGCCACGCCTTCGGCTACCGCGGCGCGCCGACGGGGGCGACCTGCCGCAGGTCGAGGTGGTCGATGGCCGCCAGGAGATCGGTGCCCGCGGCCGGCGCGGAGCCGTTGGCGGCCCGCTCCACCCGCGCATCAGGGAGGCGCTGGCCGAGGTTCGCGAGGCGCGCGCCAAGGCGATCGTCCTGCTCAACCGGCGCGGCTGGTCGCCGTTTTTTTGCTGCCGATCCTGCGGGCGCGCCTGGGAGTGCCCGCGATGCGACGTCTCGCTGGTCCTCCACAAGCTCTCCGAGCGCCTTCTGTGCCACCACTGCGGCCACGGCGAGCCCGTCCCTGAGTCCTGTCCAGCATGCGGCTCGGTCGCCCTCGCACGCTATGGCGCCGGGACCGAGCGCCTGGCCAGCCTCCTGGACGAAGCCGTGACGCCGCTCCCGGTCTTCCGGCTGGACTCCGATACCACGGGGCGGGGGGGAGCCCATGTCGAGATCCTGCGGCGCTTCGAGCAGGCGCCGTCCGGGGTCCTGGTGGGCACTCAGATGGTCGCCAAGGGACACGACTTCCCCGATGTCGTGCTGAGCGTCGTGCTGGACGCCGACGCGACGCTCCGCTTCCCCGACTTCCGTGCCGAGGAGCGCACCTTCGCGTTGGTCGCCCAGCTCGCCGGGCGCAGCGGGCGCGGGGAGCGGGGCGGGCAGGTGCTCGTCCAGACGCTGGCCCCAGACGCCCGGGCGATTCGCCACGCCGCGGCCCACGACGCCGAGGGCTTCCTGGCGGGCGAGCTCGAGCGCCGCCGGGCGCTTCGCTACCCGCCCTTCTCGCACCTGGTGCGAATCGAGCTGACGTCGGTGGAAGCAGAACGCGCTCAAGCGGCCGCAGAGAGCGTTCGCGAGACCCTGGAGCAGGGACTGGCGGCCGGCACCGAGCTGCTGGGGCCGGCGCCTCGCTTCCGGCTGCGGGGCCGCCACCGCCGCCAGCTCCTGCTCAAGGCCGAGCACCGGTCCCGCACGGTGGCCGCGGTCCGCGACGCGGTCGAGGGGATCGCCGCGGGCCGCGAGCTGCGGGGCGTCTCCGTCAGCGTCGATGTCGACCCCCAGTGAGCGACCGGCCTGACCTACACTCGATCGGGATGAGCGATTCTCGAGACGCCACCGTCCGCGAGGAGCCACCGCTGAGCCCCCAGGGCCCCGGCGACGAGGCGGTCTCCGAGCTCGATGCCCAGACGCGCGAGCGCCGAGCCGCGGCGCTCACCCACGTCCGGAGGTTCGGAGATCCGGTGCTGAAGTCGCGGGCCACCGAGGTGAGCAGCTTCGGGCCCGAGCTCGAGGGTGAGGCCGAGCAGATGGTCTCGATCATGCGCGATGCGCTGGGGGTCGGGCTGGCGGCGACCCAGCTCGGGATCATGCATCGCCTGCTCGTCTTTCAGGCGGGACTCGACGCCACTCCGACCGCGATCGTCAACCCGGAGCTGGAATGGCTGTCCGACGAGCTGGCGATCGCCGAGGAAGGCTGCCTCAGCCTGCCGGGGGTGACGGTCGATGTCGAGCGCCCATTGCACGCTCGTGTCCGAGGCCACGACGTGCACGGTGAGCCGCTCCTGGTCGAGGCCTCGGGGCTCGAGGCCCGCGTCCTGCAGCACGAGATCGACCACTTGGACGGTGTGCTGATCCTCGACCGCACGGAGCGCGAACAGCGAAAGGGCGCCCTCCGGGCGCTCCGGGAGGGAGAGAGCTACAGCCCTCCAACGACTGACGAGGACGCAGGCACCGAGGCGGACCGGGCTTCCGAGGAAGCTTGAAGGTCGTCTACCTCGGGACCTCCGGGTTCGCGGTGGCGGTGCTGCACCGGCTCGCCACCTCGCCGCATCGCCCGGTTCTTGTGGTCACGCCCCCCGACCGCCCCCGTGGGCGGGGACGCAAGCTCGCCCCCTCGCCGGTGGCCGCGGCCGCCGGCGAGCTCGGCATCGAGCTGCTCCAGACGGCCGGGGTGAGCGGTCAGGGGTCGGTGGACCGGATCCGGGCCAGCGGCGCCGAAGTCGGTGTCGTGTGCGCGTTCGGCCAGCTGATCCGCGAGCCGCTGCTGGTCGAGCTCGAGATGCTGAACGTGCATCCCTCGCTGATCCCGAGGTGGCGGGGCGCGGCCCCGATCGAGCGCGCGATCATGGCCGGCGACACGGAGACCGGGGTCACGATCATGCGGGTCGAGGCGGGGCTCGACTCCGGCCCTGTCGCGCTTCAGGAGCGGACGCCGATCGAGCCCAAGCTCGACTACGGCTCGCTCTCGGCCCGGCTCGCCGAGCTCGGCGGGGAGCTGAGCGTGCGGGCGCTGGACCTGCGCGCGTCGGGCGAGCTCGAGCTCACGGGCCAGGATGAGTCGCTGGCGAGCTACGCCCACAAGATCGCCCCCGCCGAGCGCCGGCTCGACCCCACCCGCCCGGCGGTCGAGCTGGAGCGCACGGTGCGCGCGCTCAACCCGCACATCCGCGCCTACCTGGAGCTGGATGGCGGTGAGCGGCTCGGGGTGCGTGCCGCCGCGGCCGAGCCCGGCACGCTGCCGCCCGGCCAGGTCGCGACCGAGGGAGGGGCGCTGCGGCTCGGCTGTCGCGAGGGAACGTTGCGCCTCTGTGTCGTTCAGCCGGCGGGCAAGCGTCCCATGGAGGCCGACGCCTACCTGCGGGGCCACCCGCCACCGCTCAGGAGCGCCGAGCCCGAGCGAGGGAAGTGATCGCGGACCGGGCGCGAACCGTCGACGTGTCGGCCGGGCGCCGCGCCGCCTACGAGGTCCTCCGCCGGGTGTTCGAGCACGACGCGTGGGCAGACCGCGCATTCCCCGCCGCCGCCCAGCGCCACGGTCTCGACGCCCGGGAGCGATCCCAGGCGCAGTGGCTCGCCTACGGCGCGGTCAAGCGACGCGGCACGGCCGACCATCTGATCGAGCTGCTCTCCGGCCGCCCCACCGACCAGCTGGACCGGCCGGTGCTGGCGGCCCTACGACTCGGCCTTTTCGAGCTGCTCGAGTCCAGCGCGACGCCCGACCACGCCGCCGTCGACCAGGCCGTCGAGCTGGCGAAGTCGGGCGTCGCGGGGGAGGGCTCTGCAGGAAGGCGTCGCGCCGATGGCGCAGCGGGACTCGTCAACGCCGTCCTGCGACGAGCGGTGCACGAACGGGCGGAGCTTCTGGCCGGAATCGATGACTCGACGCCGGCAGGGGCGGCGGTCCTTCATTCCTACCCCGAGTGGCTCGCACGGATGTGGTGGAAGGAGCTTGGTTCTGCCGAGGCCCGGGCGGTGATGGGTGCGATGAACGAGCCCGCGGAAACGGCGCTGCGGGTGAACACGATCAGGGCGGACCCGAGCTCGATCCTGAGCGAGCTCAGGGCCGCCGGAGACGACGTCGAGCAACCCCACGCCGCGGCGCCGCTGTCCTCGGCGGAAGGGCTGGTCGTGCGCGGCCGTCTCGGAGCGGTGGCGCGCGAGCGACTCCAGGACGGGGCCCTCGTCGCTCAGGCGCGCGGCTCGCAGGCGGTGGTGGCGGTGCTCGATCCGAAGCCCGGCGAGCGGGTGCTCGATCTGTGTGCGGCGCCGGGCATCAAGGCGACCGCCATCGCGGCCCGAATGCGCAACGAGGGCGAGATCGTCGCCGTCGAGCTCGACCCCGGCCGGGCCCGCCAACTGCGCGAGCTCGCCGAGCGGCTCGGCGCCGTCTGCGTCCGGGTGGTCGAAGCGGACGCTGCAAGCGCCGACCTCGGCGGCGGCTACGATCGGATCCTCGTGGATCCGCCCTGCTCCGATCTCGGTGCGCTGGCCTCCAGGCCCGATGCAAGGTGGCGCAAGTCGCCCGAGCTGATCGAGCGCCTGGCTCGGATACAGGAAGCCATCCTGCGCAGAGCGGCCGCCGCCCTCAGCCCCCGGGGCACGCTCGTCTACGCGACCTGCACGATCTCCGTGCGCGAGAACGAGGAGCGACTCGCGGCGCTGCTCTTGCAAGATCCCGCGATCCGGGCCGACGATCTGGGCGCCGCCTACCCCGAGCTCGCCGCCGGCCGCGAGCCCCGCTTCCTGCAGACGCGGCCCGATCGCGACCGCACCGACGGGTTCTTCATCGCCCGGCTTCGCCGCGACGCGGCCACTCACGGCTCGCCGAAGGGGGGCTGAGCCGATGGCTTCGGAAGGGGGAGGGGCGACGCTTCAGCGCCCGATCTGCCCGGGCTGCGGAGAGCCCTGGCTACGCCCCACCCAGCTGCCCGGCCGCTTCCACTGCGTCTACTGCCTGCGCCGCTACGAGCTGGTCTCGCAGTGCCCGAACTGCGGCGAGCACCAGACGATCGCCCGGATGAGCGCCTCCGAGGACATGCTCTGCCAGCATTGCGGCGGCTCGATGCTGAAGCCGGTCTGATGCCTGATAGCCAACGATCGAGGCGAGACGATCTCTACGCGACCCGGCGAGTCGCGCCCTCGATCCTCTCAGCCGACTTCTCGCGGCTGGGCGCCCAGGTCGCCGAGGTGATGGCCGCCGGCGCGCGGGTGATCCACGTCGACGTGATGGACGGCCACTTCGTCCCGCCGATCACCATCGGACCACTGGTCGCGGGCTCGATCGCCGACCAGGTCCACGAGGCGGGCGGCGCGATCGACGTCCACCTGATGATCGAGCGCCCGGCCGAGCAGGTCGCCGAGTTCGCCCGCGCGGGCGCCGATTGCATCACGTTCCACTTCGAGGCCGACCCCCACGCCAATCGCACCCTTGGAGCGATCCGCGAGGCCGGCTGCCTCGCCGGCCTGGCATTGAACCCTGGGACGCCCGCCGAGTCGGTGGTCGAGCTCACCGAGTCCGCCGACGTGATCCTCTGCATGTCTGTGAATCCCGGCTGGGGTGGGCAGTCGTTCATCGCCGCCTCCCCCGCCAAGGTCTCTCGGTTGCGCCGCCTGGCGCCGGCCGGGACGATCGAGGTGGACGGCGGTGTGGACGAGCAAACGGTGGGCAGCGTCACCAAGGCGGGCGCGACCCTGTTCGTCGCCGGATCCGCCGTGTTCGGTGATCCGGAGCCGGCCGAGGCCTACCGTCGGATCGCGGCGGCCGCCGGAGCCGAGTAGGCGGGAACACCAGCAAGCCGCGGTTAGCTCGCCTCGTCGGCGGCGGCCATCTGCGCCTCGAGCTCCTGCGGCGAGCCCGGCTCGACGACATCCTCCAGACGGACCCGCGGGCGGCGGTAGAGGCGGTACAGGAGCCCGCAGAGCAGTGCGGCCGCGCCGGCGAATCCGATCTCCACCCGACGGAACTCGTCCAGCACCGGCAACAGGTTCCAGCTGATGAAGGCGAGCGCGCAGCCCACCCAGCAGGCGGCGGCCCGGCGGACCTGGCCCTGTGCGAGCGCCGCCTGGTTCAAGGTTCCGGAGGCGAGGTAGAAGCCCATCCCCACGGTGACGATCTCAAGGCCGATCCGGTCGTAGCTGAACTTGTCGCCGAAGGCGAGCTGCATCAACTGGGGGCCCGCGATCGCGACCATCAGGCCGACCACCGAGGCGAAGGCGGCAATCGCGCCGATCGTGAACCGGATCGAGAGCCGGAAGGCCTCCGCGTCCTCTTCGGTCTGGCTGGAGCGCAGGCGCGTCAGGTGCGGCAGGAGGCTGGTCGCCACCGCCTGGAAGAGGACGAGCGGGGCGCGAGCGATCATCAGCACGTTGAAGATGAAGCCGGCCGCCGCTGCTCCCTCGGAGGCCCGGACGAGCAGGGGTCCCGCGTTCAGGAGGGTCTGCTCGCTGACCATGATCAGCAGGACGGCGGCCGCGAAGCCTCCCCCCGCCGCGAGAGTGAACTCGGACTCACCGGATGTCGGCGCGGAAGGCGTCGCCGGGGCCCTACTGCGGGCGACGGCGCGGCCCGCGAAGGCGAGCGGAACGACCGTCAGGCTGAGCAGGGGCGCGGCGGCGATTCCGAGCGCGACGGCGGTCTGCCCGCTGGCGATCCCGACGGCGACTGCCAGGGCGAACGACATCCGCGCGGTCGACTCGGCGAGCAGCAGCGCCCCGTAGAGACCGAACCGCCTGCTGCCGGCCAAGAAGCCCCGGGCGAAGAAGCTTGCCGCGAACGCGAGGACGGCGGTGACCAGGATCCAGTAGAGCGTCTCGCTTCCGGACAGGAGGCCGTCCTGCAGCGGACCGCGAAAGGCGAGCGCCGCCACGGCGAAAGCGCCCGCGAGGGTGAGCTGAATCGTCGCCGCGACCCTGAGCGGCTGCCCGATCGGCCGCTCCCGTGCCTGACGTTCGGCGATCGTGCGCGAGAGCAGCTGCTCGACCGGCCGAAACAGGACCGAGATCGTCACGAAGACCGCCGACCACAGGACGACCACCTCGCCGTAGTCCACCTTGTCGAGGACGTGGGAGGCGAGCGAGAAGTAGACGTAGGTGAGCAGGCCCGCCGAGCCGATCCCGACCGACAGCAATCCGGCCGTGCGCCCGAAGCGCTTCGTCTCCGCCGCCGCTACCTCGCGCGCCATCGGTCGGGGACCTTAAGCGCTTAGACGGAGACCACTCCCGGCAGCGCCGCGGTGCGGTGGGGGAGAGGCGTACAATCTTGTTGACTGATCAGTCAATCAGTGGGGCGCCACCGCTGGGGGCCGGGCCCCGGGCGCCAGGCGGCCTACGATCAACTTCGAATGCCAGCCGCCGTCACACAGCGCGATCGGGCCCACCTACGAAGGGCGCTCGAGTTGGCCGAGGGCGGCCGTGGCCGGGTGAGCCCCAACCCGCTGGTCGGCGCGGTGCTGGTCCGCGACGGCGAGCCGGTCGGCGAGGGCTTCCACGCCGAGCTCGGCGGTCCGCACGCCGAGGTGGCGGCGTTGGAGGACTGCCGGGCCCGGGGTCACGAGCCGTCGGGGGCCACCCTGTACGTGACGCTCGAGCCCTGTGCCCACGAGGGCCGTCAGCCGCCGTGCACGGACGCGATCGTGGCTGCCGGGGTAGGGCGCGTCGTGATCGCCTCCGAGGACCCGAGCGAGAAGGCGAGCGGTCGCGGCCCGGGGATCCTGCGCGACGAGGGCATCGAGGTGGAGCTCGCGAATGGCGA
Source organism: uncultured Actinomycetes bacterium (assembly GCA_963760665.1). Taxonomy (GTDB): domain Bacteria; phylum Actinomycetota; class Thermoleophilia; order Solirubrobacterales; family 70-9; genus AC-56. The sequence continues at coordinate 92,109 of CAVXDS010000004.1, read as the reverse complement.
GGAGGCCGCCGCTGCCCGGCTGCTGAATCAGCCGTTTCGAAAGCACTCGCGCACTTCTCGCCCGCTCGTCGTCCTCAAGGCTGCCCTGAGCCTGGACGGCCGGGTGGCGACCACGGGCGGGGACTCGAGGTGGATCTCCGGCGAGGCCAGCCGGGCGCTGGCTCACCGCTGGCGGGCGGAGTGTGACGCCGTGTGCGTCGGGATCGGCACGGCACTCGCCGACGACCCGCTGCTCACCGCCCGGCCACCCACGGACCATGTCGCGCCAGCCGACCCGGGTCGTCTTCGACTCCGAGGCGCGGCTGCCGCTGGACTCACGGCTGGTCGGCTCGGTTGCAGGGCGCCGCTGCTCGTGATCGCCGCGCCGGCCGCGCCGGCCGCGCGGACCGAGGCCCTGGAGAACGCGGGGGCCGAGGTGATGGTCTGCGACGGGGATCCGCAGGCCCGCGTGGCGGCGGCGCTCGCCGAGCTGGGGCGGCGCGCGGTCACCTCCATGCTGCTCGAGGGCGGCCCGACCCTGGCAGGCTCGTTCCTCGATGCCGGCGAGGTCGACGAGCTGCGCCTGTTCATCGCCCCGATCGTGCTCGGCGGCGCAGGGGCCAGGCCGCTGGCCGGGGGCGAGGGCGCGCCCCTGATCGCAGACGCCACGCCGGCCCTGTCACTGGACTGGGAGCGCTCCGACGGCGACCTGCTCGTCCGCGCCCGCCTGCGGGAGTGGTGACAGTGGTCGCCGTCGCAGGCATGCCGGGAGACCACTGATGTTCACCGGCCTGGTGCGTGAGATCGGAACCGTCGAGGAGGTCGAGCGGGGTTCCGAAGGCGCCAGAGTGCGCGTTCGGGCCGGGCTCGCCGCGGAGCTTGCCGCGGGCGACTCCGTGTCGGTGAGCGGCACCTGCCTGACGGTGAGCTCCACGTCGGACGGCGCCTTCGAAGCCGAGGTGACGAACCAAACACTGTCGCTGACGACCCTTGGTGGGCTGGAGGCCGGCGCTTCGGTCAACCTCGAGCCCCCGCTGCGCGCTGGAGATCCGATTGGCGGTCACCTCGTCCAGGGACACGTGGACGGGACCGGCGAGGTGAGGGAGGTCAGCGAGGACGGGTTCGCCCGGCGGCTGCTGCTCGCGCCGCCGCGCGAGCTCGACCGCTTCATCGTCGAGCGCGGCTCGGTGACCGTCGACGGCGTCAGCCTCACGGTGGCCGCCCTCGCCGAGGACGGCTTCGAGGTCTCGCTGATCCCCGAGACGCTGGAGCGGACCACGCTCCGAGAGCTGGCCGAGAACAGCCGCGTGAACCTCGAGGTCGACGTGATCGCCCGCTACGCGGAGCGGCTCATGCAAGGCTTTGAGACGAAAGAAGGAGAGTAATGGCCAAGCACGTCACCGAAAGCTCCGAGAAGCCGGCCGAGGCAGCCGCTCGCCAAGGCGCGTTCTCTTCGATCGAGGACGCGATCGAGGACATCCGCAGCGGCCGGATGGTCGTCGTCTGCGACGACGAGAATCGAGAGAACGAGGGCGACCTCACCCTCGCCGCCCAGTTCGCCACCCCCGAGGCGATCAACTTCATGGCCATCCACGGGCGCGGGCTGATCTGCCTGGCGCTGGCGCCCGAGCGCTGCGACGAGCTGGAGCTCGACCTGATGGCGGCCAAGAACGAGTCGGCGTTCCGCACCAACTTCACGGTCTCGATCGAGGCAGCGGAGGGGGTGACAACCGGGATCTCCGCCCACGACCGTGCCCACACGATCCAGGTCGCCATCGACCCCAACACGAAGCCCGAAGGCATCGTCCAGCCCGGACACGTGTTCCCGCTCAAGGCCAAGGACGGCGGCATCCTGGAGCGAGCCGGTCAGACGGAGGCAGCCGTCGACCTGACCCGCCTCGCAGGCCTGATCCCCGCCGGCGTGATCTGCGAGATCATGAACGACGACGGGACGATGGCCCGGGTGCCGGACCTGGTGCCGTACTGCCAGCGCCACGGGCTCCGGATGATCACGGTCGCCGACCTGATCGCCTACCGGCGACTGCACCGAGAGGTTGGTGGAGCGCGTCGTGGCGACTCGCCTGCCGACCGCGTTCGGCGAGTTCAGCGCGGTCGGCTACCGCTCGCTGGTCGACGACAAGCACCACCTGGCGATGGTCAAGGGCGACGTCCGAGGTCAGGACGACGTCCTGGTGCGCGTCCACTCCGAGTGCCTGACCGGGGACGTCTTCCACTCCCTGCGCTGCGATTGCGGGGAGCAACTCGAGGCGGCACTGGCAATGATCGAGAGCGAGGGCGCCGGGGTCCTGCTCTACCTCTCACAGGAGGGGAGGGGGATCGGCCTGCTCAACAAGCTCCGCGCCTACAGGCTTCAGGAGGATGGTCTCGACACCGTCGACGCCAATCTGAAGCTCGGGCTGCCGGCCGACCTCCGCGACTACGGGATCGGGGCGCAGATCCTCGTCGACCTGGGCCTGACCAGCATCCGCATCCTGACCAACAACCCCAGAAAGATCCACGGGCTCGAGGGATACGGCCTCTCGGTCGCCGACCAGGTTCCGATCCAGGCGGTGCCGAACCGGCACAACGAGGCGTATCTGCGCACCAAGCGCGAGCGCCTCGGCCACACCCTCCATCACCAGGGCCTGCCGCTCGACGAGGAGATGATCCATGAGGAGCATCGCAACGAGATCGAGCGCGAAGCACTCGGCGCCAGGGAGGCCGACCCGGATCCCGAGGATGGCTAGTCCCGGCGGCGGCGACCCCGCCGCCCAGGGAGCTGGAAGCGAGGAGGCGGCGAGCTTCTCTGATGATCAGCGCTCACAGCTCGGAGCCAACGAGTTCGCGATCTGCGTCGCGACCTTCTACGAGCAGCTCGCCGAGCGGCTCGTCAACGGCGCCGTGGAGGGCTTCGCCTCCGGCGGGGTCAGCCCGGCCTCGGTGCACACCTTCGAGACCCCCGGCGCCTTCGAGCTGCCGCTGGCGGCGAAGTGGTGCGCGGAGTCGGGCCGGTTCGCCGGCGTGGCATGCCTGGGCGCGGTGATCCGCGGCGAGACGAGCCACTACGACCACGTCTGCGCCGAGGCCGCCCGTGGGATCCAGGACGTCCAGCTTTTGACCGGGGTTCCGTGTGCCTTCGGAGTGATCACGTCAGAGACGATGGATCAGGCCCTGGCCCGCGCCGGCGGGGACAAGCGCGATCAGGGCCGAAGCGCCGCCGTCGCGGTGATGCGGATGGCGCTGATCCGCGAAGGTCTCGCCTAGCTTGGCGACCGCTACCATCCAGCGCGCCATGGCCAAGGTTTGCTTCAGCTGCGGCAAGGGGCCCGCGTTCGGGAACTCACGCAGCCACTCGATGGTCGCCACCCGGCGGCGCTTCAACCCGAACCTGCAGAAGGTCCGGATCCAGGACGGCCCTCGGGCCCGGCGGGTTTACGTCTGCACTCGCTGCCTGAAATCGAACAAGGTCACCAAGGCCGCCTGACGCGTCGGACGCGCTCGGCGCGATAATCCGAACGCCGATGGCCGACACCTCCATCGAGCGCTTCCGCCGGGTCGTCGAGGCCGCCTACGGGCACCTGGAGCAGCGCCGCCAGGAGGTCAACGACCTGAACGTGTTCCCGGTCGCCGACGGGGACACCGGGGACAACATGGCGCTCACCATGCGCGCCGTGATGAGCGAGCTGGACCGCCTCGACGGGCAGCCGATCGACACGCAAGCCCGTGAGACGATCGTCCACGCTGTCGCTCGGGCGGCGCTGATGGGCGCGCGCGGCAACTCCGGCGTCATCTTGAGCCAGATCGTTCGCGGCGCCGCCGAGGAGCTGGCCAGCCGCCCGGGGGAGCTGGTCGACCCGGTGCTGGTCGCGGCGGCGTTCGCGAGCGCCGCCGACGCCGCGTACGAATCGGTGCGTGACCCTGCCGAGGGAACGATGCTGACCGTGATCCGCGAGATGGCGCACGCCGTCTCGCAGCACCTCGCGCACATGGACCGCCAGCGGCTGTCCGGGGGGGCCGGCGACACCGAGCAGGACGAGCTGCTGGCCGAGGTGCTCACGGTGGCCGCGCAGGCCGGGCAGGACGCGGTTGAGCGGACTCCCGAGCAGCTCGACGTGCTGGCCAAGGCAGGCGTTGTCGATGCCGGGGCGCACGGACTGGTCGTGATCCTGGCGGGGATCGTCGCCGGGCTGCGCGGCGAGCCCGACGCGATGCCGGCCGTCGCCCACCACGATCCTCCCAGGCAGACGCGCCCCCATCACTTCGACAGCCGCTTTCGCTATTGCACGAACTTCATCGTCACCGGGCAGGGACTCGACTCGCGCTCTTTGGTCAGGCGCCTGGAGGAGATCGGCGACTCGGTGCTGGTCGTGGGCGACCCGGCGACCTTGAAGGTGCATGTCCACACCGACGAGCCCGAGGTCGCCGTCGCCGTGTTCGAGGACGCCGGAGACGTGCAGCGGCTCGACGTCGCCGACATGCGTGAGCAGATCGCGGCGCGAGAACGGCGCCTGGCGCCGGCGCGCACCGGGGTCGTCGCCGTGGTCGCGGGCGAGGGGCTCAAGTCGCTGTTCGAGGGACTCGGCGCGCACGTGGTCGATGGCGGCCCGACCCTCAATCCCTCCACCTACGAGATCCTCGCCGGGATCCACGAGGTGCCCGCCGAGGAGGTGCTGGTGCTGCCCAACTCGCCGAACGTGATCCTGGCTGCCGAGGAGGCGGCGAAGCTGTCCGAGAAGCCGGCTCGCGTGGTCGCCTCCCGCTCCCAGCAGGCGGCACTGGCGGCGCTGGTCGAGCTCGACACCGAGCTGGATGCGGCCGCCAACGCGGAGCGGATCGATTCGGCGCTGGCGGAGATCCGCTGGGGCTCGGTCGCGCCGGCCGCCCGCCCGGACCCCCAGGGACGGTTCGTGCGCGGCGACGCCGTCGGGTTCGCCGGTGAGGAGGTCGTCGCCTGGGGAGGGGCGGGCTCAACGCTCTCCGCGACGATCGACCGGATTGCCGACGGGGTCGAGATCGTCACCGTGATCGAGGGCGAAGACGCCCCGATCCCGCTCGACCACCTGCCCCTCGAGCTGGGCGAGGGGATCGAGCTGGAGCTCCACCGAGGCGGCCAGTCCCACTACTGGTGGCTGATCGCCGCTCAGTGAGAAGGGATAGCGTCCCCGGTCGTGTCGAAGCCGACCCTCTGGCACATCGAGATCTCGCACTACAGCGAGAAGGCGCGCTGGGCGCTCGACTACAAGGGGATCGAGCATCAGCGCCGGGCGCCGACCCCGGGCGCGCACATCGCCGTCGCCCTGTGGCTGACCCGCGGTCGCTGCAAGACCTTCCCGGTGCTCCAGCTCGACGGCGAGGCGATCGGCGACACCACGGCGATCATCGCTGCGCTCGAGCGTGCTCTTCCCCGACCCACCCCTCTATCCAGAGGATCCCGACGAGCGCCGTCGGGCACTGGAGTTGGAGGAGTTCTTCGACGAGCAGCTGGGTCCCCATTCCCGCCTGCTCGCCTTCCACGAGGCGACCAAGGACCCTGCGGTCATCGAGCGCTTCACGGTCGATCTGCTGCCTGGCCGCCTGGCCGAGATTGGGCCAGTCCGCGCCGGGGCGATGCGCTTCTTCTCAACCTTCACTGCCCTTCGCTACGGGGTGAAGAGCGATCGCCGGGCGGAGCTCGCGAAGGCCAACATCCTGGCGGCCTTCGATCGGCTCGAATCCGACCTCGGTCCGGGCGATTACCTCGTCGGCGACCAGTTCACCGTCGCCGACCTCACCGCGGCCTCGCTCCTCTACCCCTTGGTGCTTCCGCCGGAGGGACCCTCGCTTCCGCCGCCCCCGGAGGGATTCGAGCGCTTCCGCGCGCCGCTCAAGGAGCGTCCCGGCTACCTGCTGGGTGCAGGAGATGTTCCGCCGCCACCGGAAGCAGGCGCCCACGCCGGCGGCCGCCCGACTACCGGTTCACTGAACCTCGACGATCGCCTCGACCTCGACCGGGACGTCGAACGGGAGCTCGGAGGCCCCGATCGCCGAGCGGGCGTGACGGCCGGCCTCACCCCAGAGCTCCAGGACCAGGTCGGTGAAGCCGTTGATCACGGCCGGCGTCTTGCTGAAACCCGGCGCGCAGTTGACCAACCCGAGCGCCTTCACCCAACCGCTGACGCGATCGAGCTCGCCCAGCTCCTGCTTGAGCGAGGCAAGGACGGCGAGTCCGGTCAGGCGCGCCGCCTCGTAGCCCTGCTCGACCGTGAGGTCGTCGCCGACCTTGCCCTGGACCAGGACATCGGCGCCGTCGGTGGGCAGATGGCCGGAGACGTAGGCGACGCCGCCGCTCACCCTGACGAGGTCGAACTTGAACTCGACCCCCGCCGGGGCGGCGAACGGTCGCGGCAGCTCCAGGCCGAGCTCCACGAGCCTGTCCTCGATCCGTCCCATCGTCCCCGAAGCCTAGTGCTCTTTCCGGCAAGTCCGGTGCTGATTCGGCGAGCGAAAACCAAGCGAGCCTCGGACGCAGGAAGGCCGAATAGCTGGGTGCTATTTGGCCGACCGAGGACAAGGCTCGCGCAGGTTTGCAGCCGCCGAATTGGTGCCGGAATGTGCCGGAGGGAGCACTAGTGTTGAGGGCGTGAGCACGGCAAGCCCGGCGTCAACGTCCGCCACGCGGCAGACACCCACGCGCGCGCTTGGGTCGGGCGATCCGCTCGCTTTGGAGGATCTGCGGGCTGCTCCCCTTCGGTCGCTGCCGTGCCCCAGCCGGCTCGATGTGCCGATCACGGCGCTTCGCGGCGCGGGTCCCAGATTGGCCGCGGCGGCCGCCGAGCTCGGGATCGAGACGGTGGGCGACGCGCTGCTCCACGTCCCGCATTCGCACCGCGACCGCGCCGAGCCCCGCCAGTTGTCGAACCTGCGGATCGGCGAGCAGGCCACGGTGGAGGTCGAGGTGCGCTCGGCGTGCCTCAGGCGGACCCGCCGTCGCGGCCTGACCATCGTCGAGGCGACCGTGGCAGATGATTCGGGGCCCGCGAAGGCCGTCTGGTTCAACCAGCCGTGGCTGGCCGAGCGGCTGCGGGAGGGGACGCGGCTGTTGCTCTACGGGAAGCTCGACCGCTCGGCCTTTCGCGTCGAGGCGCACGAATTCGCCGACGGCCAAGACGGCGCCGGAATCCACACCACGGGGCTGGTTCCCGTGCATCCCGCCTCGGATCGACTCCGCCCGCAGCGGATTCGCGACTGGGCCTGGCAGGTACAGCCGCTCGCCCGGCACGCGCTCGAGCCGCTGCCGGCAGAGCTTCGAGCTCGCCGCCGGTTGGCGGGCGCCGGCGACGCGCTGGCGACGGCTCACTTTCCTGGCAGCGTGGCCGGCGCGGAGCGAGCCCGCGATCGGCTCGCGTTCGAAGAGCTCTTCCTGCACCAGGCGGCGCTCGCGGCTCGCCGGCAGGGTCGCCAGGTCGACCGACCAGGCATCTCCCTCGGCCCGCCCGGCGAGCTGGTCGAGCGGTGGCTCGGGTCGCTGCCCTTCGAGCTCACCGGCGATCAACGGCGCGCGATCGAGGAGATCGACGCCGACCTGGTGGCCGAACGGCCGATGCAGCGGTTGTTGATGGGGGAAGTGGGCTCGGGCAAGACCGTGATCGCCCTGTACGCGATGCTGCGCGCCGTCGAGGCGGGCTTCCAGGCCGCGCTGATGGCGCCCACCGAGACGCTCGCCGACCAGCACGCGGCGTCCGTGGACCGGCTGCTGGCTACGGAGGCGATTCCTTTCACGCTGCTGTCCAGCGCCACACCGGCTGCCCGCCGCCGTGACGCGCTAGCGCGCCTTGCCTCGGGTGAGCTCGGGATGGTGGTCGGGACCCATGCCCTGATCGAGCCCGACGTCGCCTTCGCCCGGCTGGCGCTCTGTGTCGTCGACGAGCAGCACCGCTTCGGCGTCCGCCAGCGCTCAGCGCTCGACGCCAAGGGACCCGGCGGGGCGCCGCCGCACACTCTCCACATGACCGCGACCCCGATCCCGCGCACCCTGTCGCTGACCGCGTACGGCGACCTCGATGCAACCGTGCTCCGCGAGCTTCCCGCCGGCCGAAAGGCGGTGGCCACCTGGGTGGTTGGGGAGGAGAAGCGAGACGGCGCGTATGAGTTCATCCGCCACCGGCTGCGCGAGGGTCGGCAGGCCTATGTCGTTTGTCCGCTGGTGGAGCAGCGAGCGGGAGGCGAGCGGTCGGTTGGCGAAGCCGGACGCGAGAAGCTCGAGGCCAAGGCCGCCGCCAAGGAGGCCGAGCGGCTTCGCGCCGGCGAGTTTCGCGACTTCGAGGTAGGCCTGCTGCACGGTCAGATGGCGGCAGGCGACAAGCAGGCGGCGATGGAGCGCTTCGCATCGGGGAAGACCGCCGTGCTGGTGGCCACCAGCGTGATCGAGGTGGGGATCGACGTCGCCAACGCGACCGTGATCCTGGTCGAGGGGGCGGAGCGATACGGCCTCTCCCAGCTCCATCAGCTGCGCGGCCGGGTGGGGCGCGGCCGCCATGCCTCCCACTGCATCCTGTTCGCCGATCCCGGATCGGAGCTGGCCCATCGGCGCCTCGAGGCGATCGAGACCGAGCGCGACGGCTTCAAGCTCGCCGAGGTCGACCTGGCCCTGCGCGGCGAGGGGGAGATCCTCGGAACTCGACAGCACGGCCTGCCGCGGTTCCGGGTGGCGGAGCTTCCCGAGGACGTCGGCGTCCTGATGGAGGCGCGGCGTGAGGTGATCGCGCTGATCGAGCGGCACGGATCGCTCGAGGCGCCCGACCTGGGGCCGCTGCTCGACGCGGCACGCCAGCGCTTCGGCGACGAGCGGGCCGAGCCGATCCCCGCCTAGTGAGGACCACCAGATGAGGATCGTCGCCGGGGAGCTCAAGGGACGCCGCCTGACGGCGCCTTCGCGGCGCTCGGCTGCCGTGCGGCCGACCGCCGACCGGGTGCGCGAGGCGCTGTTTGCGATCCTCGGGGAGGTTGGCGGCGCCAGCGTCCTCGATCTGTTCTGCGGCACCGGGGCGCTCGGCATCGAGGCCCTGTCGCGGGGGGCGGGTCGGGCCACGCTGGTCGACACGCACGTCTCGTTGGCGCGGCGCAACGTGCGCGAGCTCGGTCTGGAGCCCCGCGCGGAGGTCATCCGCTCAGACGCGCTGCGCTATCTGAGGCGCTCCCGCCGGCGCTTCGACCTGATCTTCTGCGACCCGCCCTATAGACTCGCCGACCGTCTTGAGGGGGAACTCGACTCGCTCATCCAAGCACGGCTCGCGGAGGGCGGGCGCTTGACCTGCGAGAGCGCCGCGCGCCACCCCCTCGAGCTGTCACTGCCGCTGCTCGCCGAGCGGCGCTACGGCGACACGTCGATCAGGATTCACGCCAGGGGGGAATGGTGAGCGACGGTCGCGTGGCGATCTGCCCGGGCACCTACGACCCGGTCACCTACGGGCACCTCGACATCATCGGGAGGGCCGCAAACGTGTTCGACCGCGTCGTCGTCGGCGTGGTGAACCAGCCGACCCGCAAGCAGCAGACGGCGTTCAGCGCCGAGGAGCGACTGGCGTTCCTCAGCGATGCGGTCGCGGATCAGGCGAACGTCGAGGTTGAGGTTTTCTCCGTCCTGCTGGTCGAGTTCGCCCGCCAGCAAGGCGCAACCGTGATCGTCAAGGGGCTGCGAGCGATCTCCGACTTCGAGTACGAGTTCGAGATGAACCAGCTCAACCGCAAGCTGGCTCCTGAGATCGAGTCGGTCTACATCATCGCCTCGCCCGACTACAGCTTCCTCTCCTCGACCGGCGTCAAGGAGATGGCCACCTTCGGCGGCGACGTCGCCGACCTGGTCCCCCCAGGTGTCGTTGAGGCTCTCGCCGAGCGCCTGGGGCGCTAGATGGCAGGCGTCGCCCGGCGGGCAGGAGCTTGCAATTTGGCGGCGAAATCGGGACAGTGAGCGCCTGTTTGGGCCGCTCGCGTAAGCTTCACGACGCTCATGGACGTACTTGTTCTCATCGACAAGCTCGATGACCTGATCCATAACGCGCGGCCAGTTCCGCTCACAGATCAGGTGCGTGTGGACCGCGAGGAGATCTACGACCTCCTCGACCAGATGCGCGCCACGATCCCCGAGGAGATCAAACAGGCCCGCTGGATCGTCAAGGAGCGCCAAGAAATGCTCGCCGAGGCGAAGCGCGAGGCGGAGCGCGTGGTCAAGGAGGCGCGCGACCAGCAGGCGCGCCTGATCTCCGACGAGGAGGTCTACAAGCAGGCGGAGCGCTCGGCCGAGGAGATCATCGAGGACGCGCGGGAGACCGAGCGCTCGATCCGTCTCGGCGCCGAGGACTACGCCGACGAGATCCTTTCCACGCTCGAGGTCAACCTCGAGAAGTTCCTCGCCGCCGTGCGCCGTGGCCGCGATCGCCTCGCCGGGCGCGAGGATCAAGAGCCGGCCGAGGTCGGCTAGCCAGTCTCAATAGATCGCGTATGGTCGGCCCGTGCTGAGGGCTAGCCCGGCTGGAAGCGTGCGCAAAGCGTCCGCCGACGACGCGCCCCGGCTGGCGGACGCGCTCGCTCGCGCCTTCCAGGACGATCCAGGGTGGTCCCATCTGCTGCCGGACGCGAGTGACCGGACGCGTCGGCTACGGCTGTTCTTCGAGACCGAGCTGCGCGGGATTGCCCTGGCGCACGGGCTCGTCTGGACCACCGAGGAGGTGGTCGGAGCGGCCGTGTGGGCGCCGCCCGAGGGTTGGCGCGTTCCGATCACGGCGACGCTTCGCGAGACGCCCCCGATGCTCAAGGTGTTCGGCAAGCACCTGCCGCTGGCGCTCCGCTCGAGGCTGCGAATGGAGGGCAGGCATCCGCGCAATCCACCCCATTGGTATCTCGCGTTCATGGGCGTGGCCCCGGAGTGGCAGGGGAAGGGGCTCGGGACGGCGCTCATGAGCCCCGCGCTCGAGGCCGTGGACGCGGCGGGCACCCCCGCCTACCTGGAGTCGTCGACGCCCCGCAGCCGAGCCCTGTATCAGCGCAACGGCTTCGAGGTCACGGGCGAGTTCAACCTCCCCTCGGCCGGCCCGCCGCTGTGGCAGATGTGGCGCGAGCCGGCGGGATGAGGACCCGCCGTATGGGCCGCGAATGGCGACTTGGTGGCGGTATGCGCCACTTTCTCGCCAATCCGGTCGCGCCGAGCCCGGCCGAGCCTCACAGCTCGGTTGCGTGCGTTCCCGCGCGCCCCGCGTCGGTCTTCTCGTAGAAGCGTCCCAGCAGCTCCATTGTCTCCTCGGGGTCGGCGCAGGTGTAGGCGTTCCAGGCCTCGGTGCGGAGCTGGAAGTCGAGCGGCTGGCCGATCACGTCGAGGATCGTCTGCTTCGCCGAGCGCACCGCGGCCTGCGAGTTGCGGAGGATCTGCCTGGCGACCAGATCGGCCTCGGCGATCAGATCGTCGTGCGGCACGACCTTGCTGACCATGTTGCACTGAAGGGCTCGCCGGGCGTCGATCGGCTCGGCGGTGAGCAGCATCTGCATCGCAACGCCGACGCCGCAGGTGTTGACGAGGCGCACCAGGCCCCCGTCGCCGTGGTGGAATCCCCGACGCGCCTCGAAGGAGCCGAACATGGCGCGCTCCGAGGCGATCCGGATGTCGCAGGCCATCGCCGTCTCCAGGCCCCCGGCGAGCGCCCAGCCGTTGATCGCCCCGACGATCGGCTTGTAGATCCGATGCATGCCTCGGGTGAAGCCGTTCAGCCCCAGCTCGACGATCTCGCGGATGTCGTGAGGGGATGCCTGGCCCATGATCGGCGGGATGTAGGTCTTCAGGTCGGCGCCCGCGCAGAAGGCCTCGCCCGTCCCGGTCAGAATCGCGACATCGACCGATTCGTCGTCGCGGAAGTCCGCCCACGTCTCGATCATCAGCCGATGGACGTCGGGGTCGATCGCGTTGCGGGCCTCGGGGCGGTTGATCGTCACGTAGGCGATCCGGTCGCGCTTTTCGTACAGCACCTTGGACATTGGGGCTCCTCCTTCGTTCGGGGGAGGGGATCGTATGGCGCGCTACCCTGGCCTCAACAGGCGAGTCCGCCGAGACTGCGGCGGCACCTCGGGGCCCGCGTCTCAGCGCGGGCTCTGCGTTTCAGGTTGAGCGGGCGAAGAGCGGCCCAGGCCAAATAATCTGCCGATGGCGGTGGATGCCGTTCTGGCGATCTGCGACCGGGGCTAACGGGTGACCGGGCTCCCCTTTCCAGCCTCGTGGGCCTGTTCGCCCTTCACCGCCTCGGGCTCCAGACCGGGCTCAGAATGGGCGGCGCGGTCCTCGTAGGCGGCGCGCTTCGCCTGGTCGGGTTCGGCGAGCACCTTGTCCACCTTCAACAACCGTCCGATCACCTCACGCGCACGGCGGGGCAGGGGATGGATCAGCTTGTCCATCACCGCGCTCGAGGCCGGGACCCAGACGTCGAACTTGGGGAACTGCAGCGCCCGGATGATCGCTTCGGCGACCTCCTCCGGCTCCAGCTTCTTGATCCCGGGAGTGTCGGGGAGCCCTGAACCGAGCTCGGTGTTGACTACCGCCGGCATCACCACCGAGACCTCGATCTCCGTGTCGCGGAGCTCGGCGCGGACAGCCTCGCTCAGTCCGATCACGGCGTGCTTGGTGGCGCAATAGGTGGCGCCGCCCGGAAGCCCCGCCTTGCCCGCCTGGGAGGCGAGGTTGACGATGTGCCCCCGGCCGCGCTGCCGCATCCCCGGAAGCGCAAGCTTCATCCCGTAGATGACGCCGTGCAGGTTGATGTCGATCATCCGCCGTGCGGTCGCGTCGTCCTCGCTTGTGAACGGGCCAATCGGCATGATCCCGGCGTTGTTGATTAGGACGTCGAGCGGCCCCAGCCGCTCCGAGACCTGGTCGAGGAAGTTGGCGAACGAGTCGCGGCGCGTGACGTCGAGCTCGAGACCGACCGTCTCCCCACCCAACTCGGCCGCCGCCTGTTCGGCGAGCGGCTTGTCGAGGTCACCGATCGCCACCTTGGCGCCCTCGCGCACGAGCGCGGTCGCGGTCGCCTTGCCGATTCCGCGGGCCCCACCTGTGATTGCGACGATCCTGCCTCCTACCGAACGCGGTTCCTTGGCCATCGATTTACCTCCCGGGTGGTGATCTGGTCTCGGACATGGTGTCACTCATAGGTGGCGCGGATCACCGCCAGGTCGTCCGCCTCCCAGACGAGCTCGCCGCCGCACCAATCGACCAGCTCTTCGGCGCGCGAAGGCGTGTCCACGCCCTTCTCCAACGGGGTCACCTGCGGGTCGGCGATCACGACGTCGCCGATGACCACCGCGCGCGACTGCTCTCGCACGCGGCGGAACAGGTCGCGTTTCTGCTCGGAATCCAGGTGGTGGACGGACAGCACCGAGATCACGAGGTCCCAGGGCCCGTCGGGCAGCGGATCCTCCATTCGCGCCAGGCGAACCTCGATCCCCAGCTCGCGCGCCTTGAACACCATCTCCGGCTGCGAGTCGAGGCCGGTCAGCTCGGCATCGGGGTAGCGGGCTCGAAGACGGCGGGTCGTCTCGCCGGTCCCCACGCCGAGCTCCAGCACGCGCCGGGGGGCGAACGGGATCGCCTCGATCGTCTCCTCCTGAAGCTCGTCGTAGCGCGGCACCTCGGCTCGGATCTCGTCCAGATAGGTCTCGGGGTTCATGTGAAATTGCGCGCACACGCTGAAGGCCTTCCGTCCGGCATCCGACCGCTAACCTCGATCCGAGGAATGGCGTCGGCATATCACAGCATCGACCTGGCGCGTTTCGCCCTCAGTCCCGGCGAGGGTGCGCGCCTCGATCTCGAGACCGATCCCGGCCAGCTCGAGCTCGGCGGAGAGCGCTACGTGGTGGCCGGCAGCTCCGTCGGTGCCCGCCTCGACCTGTCGCGGACTGCGGCGGGCTACGCGGTTCGCATGCGGTTCACCGCCCACGTCTCGGGACGGTGCATGCGCTGCCTCGAGGCCGCCGACGTCGCGGTCGAGATCGACGCCCGCGAGGTCGATCAGCCCCGAACGGAGGACGAGGAGCTGCGCAGCCCCTACATCGACCACGACGAGCTCGATCTGGGCTCATGGGCTCACGATGCGCTGGCCCTCGCCCTTCCGATCCAGCTCTTGTGCCGGCCCGACTGCAGGGGGCTGTGCCCCGTGTGTGGCGCCTCGCTGAACGACACCGACCCGGAGGAGCACCGGCACGACCCCGAGCCCGACCCGCGCTGGTCGAAGCTCCGTGAGCTGAAGCTCGAGTAGGGGGCTCGGCTACGCGACGGCCGGCTCTGGCGCCACCAGCGGCACCCCGATCACCTTCAGACGCCTGGTCAGCGCCGTGAACGCGAACTTGTTCACCTGCTCCGACGTGTAGCCGAGCAGCTCCCAGTCGTTCGGATCCTGCCCCGGTGGCACGAGCACGCCGCTGGCGATCGGCAGCAGCTCCATGAGCGTGGCGCGCATCCGGTCCGCCAGCGCGGTGTTCTCGGCGCAGACCCGCTTCAGGTACCAGGTGCCGTAGGCGACGTGGCGGTGCTCGTCGCGCGCCACGTTCTTGAAGCCCTCCAGGAAGCCTTGCATCTTCCCGGTCTTCTCCCAGTAGTCGGTGATCGTCCACTGGCCGGTAAGGGCGAGCGTGCCCTCGATCACCATGTGGTAGGCGGTCACGAAGTCGACCTTCGCCTCGACGCTGGCCGGATCGGCGATCAGCCGCTGGCCCGCCTCGACCAGCGCCTCGTCGAACAGCTTCACGAAGGCGTCGTTGAGATCCTCACGCACCCTCGCGAGACGCTCCCGGATGTCCGCGTCGCGCATCCCCACGACCTCGCGGTAGAAGCGGTCGAAGAACTGCATGTGGCGGGCCTCGTCGACTTGCTGCGTGGTCAGGAACGCCTCCTCCTGCTCGTCCTCATAGGCCATCACCAGGCCCGAGAACTGGGTGGTGACCCGCTCCTCACCGACGAAGAACGCCGACATCCCCCACACGAACCACTCGCGCTCCTCGTCGGTGAGGCTCGCCCAGTCCTCGACGTCCCCCGAGAAGTCGATCTCCTGCGAGAGCCACTGCTGGCGCTCCCACAGCTCATACAGCTGCTGTGGCTTCAGCAGCTTCACCTTGTCGAGCTTCGATTCGTCGCTGATCGTGGCGACGTCTCCCTGCTGGGTGAGGTCGAGGAGCGTGGCTGCCATTGCTTCTCCTTCCGGTCGGTCACGGGGGCGCCCAGGAGTGCCCCGGGCGCCGTGCGAAGAGCGAGGCCAGGCTACCACCGCCGCTGACACCATGTCGGGACACTCCGTCTGACAAGTCGGCAGCCAGCGGGCTACCATGGGCGCGTGGCGGTCCTGTCGAAGCGAGCCGAGGCGCCTGAGCGCCGGCGCGAAGCGGAGGCCGCGTTCGTGGTCGCCACCGAGTCGCTGCTCGCCCGGGGGAGCTCCTATGCGGACCTCTCGGTGGAGCAGATCTCGGCCGCCGCGGGCCGCTCGCGCACCGCCTTCTACGTCTACTTCCGCGACAAGCGCGACCTGCTCATGCGGGCGACGGAGGCGGTCGCCGCCCAGCTCTACGACGAGGCCGACCGCTGGTGGTCGGGCGCCGACGGACGGCGCGGGCTGCGCTCCGCGCTGACCGACATCCTCGGCACCTACCGCGACCACGCCGACCTGCTGCGCGCAGTGGTCGAGGCCTCGACCTACGACGAGCAGGTCGGCGAGTTCTGGCGGACCCTGGTCGGAAGGTTCATCGAGGCCACCGAGTTGCGGCTCGCCGACGAAGGCGATCAGCCGAGCCGCGCCGCCGGCAAGGCCTTCGCGCTGGTTTGGATGACCGAGCGGGCCTGCTATCAGCAGGTGGCGCGCGGCGGGCGCATGGACGACCCCAGGCTGGTCGACGCCCTGCTCGAGGTCTGGGAGCGCAGCGTGTACGGCTCCGCCTAGCTGTTGTCGCAGCAAGTGCCCGGCACCTACGACGGTGAGCACTGCGGCGCCGCTACCATCCCGCCTCACATGGCCGTCCCCAAGAAGAGGACTTCGAGCACCCGCCGCGACAAGCGCCGCGCCACCCACAAGGTGAGCGCCCCGCGGCTCAACGAGTGCCCGCGCTGCCACAGCCCCCGCCTGCCGCATCGCGTCTGCCCGGTATGCGGGACGTATGCGGGACGTGAGGTGATCGAGCACGAGATCGCCGAGACGGCCCCTATGGAGGCGCCGGCGGACACGCAGGAGTAGGTAGGTCCCGGTGACCACCGTCGCCCTCGACGGTCGCGGCGCCGAGCGAGGGCCCGAGGCGATCGTCGCGGGCACCCGGGCGGCCGCGGCCGACGGGATCCGATTGCGGGTGTTCGGCGACCCCGCCGCGCTGACGGCCGTGGAGGAGATCGAGGGCGCCGAGCTGGTGCCCGCCGCCGCGGAGATAACCAACGCCGACGAGCCCGTCGCCACTGTGCGCTCCAGGCCGGAGGCCTCCGTCGTCCTCGCCGCCAAAGACGTTGCCGAGGGGCGCTCCCAGGCGATGGCCAGCGCCGGCTCCACCGGGGCGACGATGACCGCCGCCCTGTTCGCGATGCGCCGCCTCCGCGGCGTGCGCCGACCGGCCCTCGCCGTCCAGCTGCCGGCTTCCGGCCGCCCGCCGACGCTGCTGCTCGACGTGGGCGCCAACTCCGACGCCCGGGCCAACGACCTGGTGCAGTTCGCCTACCTGGGCGCCGCCTTCAGCGAGGCGGTGCTCGGGGTCGCTCAGCCGCGGGTGGCGCTGCTTTCGGTGGGCGAGGAGGCGAACAAGGGGTCGGCGGAGGTGGTCGATGCCCATGCCAGGCTCGCCGAGGCCGAGGGACTCGACTTCAGGGGAAACCTCGAGGGCGGCGCCCTGTTCGCCGAGGTGGCCGACGTGATCGTCACCGACGGGTTCACCGGCAACGTCGTCCTGAAGACGATCGAGGGCACGGCCAGGACCGTGGCCGAGGCGGTGCGCGCAGCGGCCCGCTCGGGGGCCCGGGCAGCCGCGGGCGGGCTTCTGCTTCGCCCGTCGCTGGGCGCCCTGCGCCGCCAGCTGGACCCGGACACGACGGGCGGCGCCATCCTCCTGGGCCTGCGAGGCGTTGCCGTGGTCGCTCATGGCAGCTCGGGGGCGGAGGGCATCGCCAATGCGGTGCGGCTCGCGGCACGCACGGTCCAGGAGCGGGCGGTCGAGCGAACCAGCAAGCTCCTGGAGGGATCCGGGATGACCCGCGGCGAACTGCGCCGTGAGTCGCTGCGAGCCGGAATGCGTGATAGGAAGGAGCCATGACCAACGATGGGCTGAGCCGAGAGGAGGTGCTGGCGAAGGTGCGGGAGCATCTGTCGACCGAGCTCGAGGTGCCGCTCGACGGGATCGACGAGGCCACCCGCTTCCGCGACGACCTCGACGCGGACTCGCTCGATCTCTACGAGTTGGTCATGGAGCTCGAGGACACCTATGGGGTGAGCGTTCCGGAGGAGGAGGCCGCGAACCTCGAAACCGTCGGCCAGGCCGTGGACTTCGTCGCCCAGCGGCTCGGCGCGAGCGCCTAGCTGCCAGGCGGCCGTGCCCCGGGGGATTCGCAGGCTCGGCCGTCGCGGCCGGCGCCAGGTCGAGGGCCCGGCACAGCTCGCAAAGCTGATCGAGTCGCTGCCCGACGAGCTGCGGCGCAACGCGATCACTCACTCCTCCTGGGTCCACCATCGCGCCGACTCCTACGGCCGGCTCGCCTTCCTCGGTGACGGCGTCCTGGGACTGGCGGTGGCCGAGGACCTGTTCCGGCGTTTCGGGCGCGCGGACATCGGCAGGCTGACCAAGGTCCACGGCCAGGCGGTCAGCGGGCGCGCCTGCGTCGAGGTGGCCGAGGCGCTCGGCCTGCCGGAGAGGTTGCGCGAAGCCGCACCCTCCGACCCGGAAGGCGGCATCGACCCCGACGCCCTCCTGGCCTCCGAGCGTGCGCTCGCCTCGGTCTGCGAGGCGATGATCGGCGCCTGCTACCTGCACCATGGCTTCGAGGCCACCGCCGCGGCGACCGCGGCGGCCTTCGCCGAGCAGATCGAGCTGGCGTCCGAGACCATGCTGGATTTCAAGTCCGCCCTTCAGGAGCAGCTCGCCCGCGACGGCGCCCGCGTAACCTACGAGGTCGTAGACGAGGCGGGCCCTCCGCACGACCGACGCTTCGAGGTCGCTGCGGTCTGTGAGGGCGAGGAGATCGGGAGGGGGGAGGGGCGGAACAAGAAGGCCGCCGAGCAGGCTGCTGCGGCGGAGGCGCTGGAGCGCCGAGGGCGGTAGGAAGCAGGCCCGAGGCGCCGAAACAGAACACGTCCGATCCGACAGCGAGCCTTCCCAGGTTCGTGCAGCCGATTCCATGCACCTGAGCTCGATCACGATCAAGGGTTTCAAGTCGTTCCCCGAGCGCACGCGGCTCGTGTTCTCGCCGGGCGTCAGCGTGGTCGTTGGCCCGAACGGCTGCGGCAAGTCGAACATCACCGACGCCGTGCTCTGGGCCCTGGGCGAGCAGAGCCCGCTCACGGTTCGCGGTCAGACGATGCAGGACATGATCTTCGCGGGCGGCGAGGAGCAGTCGCCGCGCCGCTACGCCGAGGTCGAGGTCGTCCTCGAGACATCACATCCGGCCGGGTCTGCGGCGGGCAGTGAGTTTTCGGAGATATCCATCCGGCGGCGGTTGGAGCGCAACGGCGAGGGCGAGTACCGCCTCAATGGGGCGCGTTGCCGGCTGGTCGACGTGATCGAGGTGCTCGCCGACGCGAACCTCGGCCGCGAGATGCACTCGGTGATCAGCCAGGGCCGGGTGGAGGAGATCGTGCACTCGAAGCCCCGTGACCGCCGGCTGCTGGTCGAGGAGGCTGCCGGTCTCGGCAAGCACCGCAAGCGACGCCGGCGGGCGCAGCTGAAGCTCGAGCGCACCCAGGAGAACCTCGACCGCGCGCTCGACGTGGAACGCGAGGCACGCAGCCGGCTGCGACCGCTGAAGCGCCAGGCGCAGGCAGCCGACATCCAGGCGCGCTTCGAGCGGGAGGCCGGCGAGCTGCGCGCGCGGCTGTTGGGGGACGAGCTTCGCTCCCAGTCGAGCGAGCTCGATGACGCCGAGCGCCAAGCCGCCAAGGCACGCGAGGAGCGACAGCGCGTCGAGGCCGAGCAGGCGAAGGTCGGCCGCCGCCGCAACGAGATCGAGGGGCGTCTGGCCCAGCGCGATCGCGAGCGGACCGCCGTCTGGGGCCGGCTCACCGCCCTGAGAGCCGCCCACGAACGGCTCAGCGTGCGCGGCGAGGCGCTGGCCGGCCGGCGCGCCGAGCTGGCGGCGGAGCTGGAGCGTCGCCGCGCCGCCCTGGGCGCGCTGGCAGACGAGCGCCCGCCGACCGGCGACGCCGGCGTCGATCCCGTGGCCTCCGGGCTGGAGCGGATCTCCTCGGCGCTCCAGGTGGCGGGCGAAGCCATCGAGCGCGCCCGGGCCGTGGAGGGCGCGAACGAGCGGGCGACCGAGGTGGCGCGGGCCCGCGAGGCGTCGGAGCGGGCGGCAAGCGCGGCGCGTCGCGTCGAGGAGCTTTTGGGCCGGCGCCAGCAGGGCTCGCTGGAGAGCCGTATCTCGGCGCTGAGCGAGCTCTCCGAGCGGCTGAAGACGCTGCTCGAGGTGACGGCCGAGGCGCGGGACGCGGTCGGTGAGCACGCCACGGCGCTCGAGCGCCGCATGCTCGACGAGCGCGACAGCGATGACGTGACGGCGCAGCTTCGCGCCTGCTCACAGGCGGAGGCCGAGCTGCAGGCGAGGTTACGCGCCATGGGCGACTCGGTGACCGAGGCCGAGGTCCGCGCCACGCACCTGCGCGATCGCTGCCAGGAGGCGACCACGGAGCTGGCCGGCATTGCCCGGCGGCTCGGTCGCGAGATCGAGCCCCCGACCGAGGCGCTGAGCCAGGAGGAGCGCGATCAGGCCGAGCGCAAGCTGGAGCGCGTTGCCCAGCGGCGCGAGGCGCTGGGCCCGGTGAACCCGCTCGCCGAGCAGGAGTACTCCGACGCCCTGGCACATGTGAACCAGCTCGAGGAGCAGCGCCACGACCTGGAGTCGGCGCTCGCCGAGCTCCAGGGCCTGATCCGGGACACCGATCGCAAGATCCAGGCCGCCTTCGAGGAGACGTTCCAGGCGACCGAGCGAAACTTCGAGGAGCTGATCGAGCACCTCTTCCCGGGCGGTCGCGGCCGCCTGCGCCTGGTCAGCGAGCCGGGCCCCCGCCTGGTCCTCGGTGGCGCAGCTGAAGGTGAGCAAGGTGGCAGCGACCCTGCGGCGCCCGGACGCGAAGCGGAGGACGCCGCAGGCATTGATGAGGACGCGTCAGCGGAGGATTCGGCCGGCAGTGATGACGAAGCGGCGGGCAGTGGTGTCGAGATCGAGGTGACTCCGGCCGGCAAGGCCACCCGCCGCCTGTCGCTGCTCTCCGGCGGCGAGAAGGCGCTGGTCGCGCTCGCGTTCGTGTTCGCCGTCTTCCTTGCCCGGCCGTCGCCCTTCTACATCCTCGACGAGGTCGAGGCCGCATTGGACGACGCGAACATCGACCGGTTCCTGCAGCTCGTGCGACGCTTCTCCGGTCGTGCCCAGTTCGTGATCGTCACCCACCAGAAGCGGACCATGGACGCCGCCGACGTGCTCTACGGCGTCAGCATGGGCAAGGGCGGCGTCACCAAGGTCATATCCCGCCGCCTCTCGCACCAAGACGAGGCCGGCGGCGGCGAGGCCGAGGCCGAGGCCGAGGCCGCCGAGGCTGCCTGACGCGCCCGGATAACCTGGCGCGCCATGGCCATTTCCTGGCGTGAGGTTTTCGACCTGGGGGACGGTGCGGCCCCGGACGCGCCGCCAGCCGGCGATCTCGAACCGGTGGAGCAGGAGAAGCGAGGCGTGCTTGGCCGTCTGCGAGCGAGTCTGTCGAAGAGCCGCCAGGCCCTGCAGACGGAGCTCAGCTCGAGCCTCTTCGAGCAGCTCGACGACGAGACATGGGAGCGGCTCGAGGAGGCGCTGATCCTCGCCGACGTCGGGGCAAAGGCCACCGCCGACGTCGTCGGACGGCTCGAGGCCGAGGTCGATGCCGGGCGCGTCGCGGGTGCCGACGCCGTGCGCGACCGACTCGTCGAGCTGCTCGCCGAGGTCGCGGGCCGCGACCTCGCTCGGATCGATTTGCGGAGCCGTCCCGCGGTGATCATGGTCGTCGGCGTCAACGGGACCGGCAAGACGACGACGATCGGCAAGCTCGCCTGGCACCTGAGGAACGAGCTCGGGCTGTCGGTGATCGTCGCCGCGGCCGACACCTACCGCGCCGCCGCCATCGAGCAGCTCGAGGCTTGGGCGGATCGAGCCGGCGCCGAGATCGTCCGCGGCGCTCCGGGCGGGGATCCCGGTGCGGTGCTCTTCGATGCGATCGCGGCGGCTGAGTCGCGCGCTGTCGACGTGGTGCTCGCCGACACCGCCGGGCGACTGCACACGCACGCGAACCTGATGGCGGAGCTGGCAAAGGTGCGGCGGGTGGCGGCGAAGCGGCTCGAGGGCGCCCCGCACGAGTCGTTGGTGGTGATCGATGCCACCACCGGCCAGAACGGCCTCCGCCAGGCGCAGGTGTTCGCGGAGACAGTCGATCTGACCGGTGTCGTGCTCACCAAGCTGGACGGGACGGCGAAGGGCGGCATCGCCCTGGCGATCGCCTCCGAGCTGGGCTTGCCGGTGAAGCTGATCGGCGTGGGCGAGGGGCTGGAGGACCTGAGGCCGTTCGACGCCCGCGAGTTCGCCACCGCACTGCTCGGCGACTGACACCCGTAAGCTGGGATCGTGTTCGACCAGCTCTCCGACCGCCTTCAGGAGACGCTCTCGGGAGTCCGGTCGCGCGGCAAGCTGAGCGAGGCCGACGTCGACCGGGCGATGCGCGAGATCCGCCTGGTCCTGCTCGAGGCGGACGTCAACTTCAAGGTCGTCAAGCAGTTCACCTCACAGGTGAGAGAGCGCTGCGTGGGCGAGGGGGTGCTCGAAAGCCTCAATCCCGGCCAGCAGGTGGTCAAGATCGTCAACGAGGAGTTGGCGGCGCTGATGGGAGGCGCCAGTCGCGATCTCGCCTTCGCCGGCTCGGGCCCGACCGTGATCCTGATGGCCGGGCTGCAGGGCTCCGGCAAGACCACGGCCTGCGCGAAGCTGGCCAAGCACCTGGCCAAGGATGGAAAGCGGGTGGCGCTGGTCGCCTGCGACACGCAGCGCCCGGCGGCGGTCGAGCAGCTGGTCACGATGGGAAAACGGGCCGGCGCCAAGGTGTACGAGCAGGGCACCGACCGAGGTCCGGTCCAGATCGCCGAGTGGGCGCTGGGGCAGGCCGGCGCCGCCGGCGAGGACGTGCTGATCATCGACACCGCAGGACGCCTGCATATCGACGAGGAGCTGATGGTCGAGCTGGCGGCGATCCGAAAGAGCACCAAGCCGCACGACATCCTTCTGGTGCTCGACGCGATGACCGGACAGGACGCGGTCAACGTCGCCGAGGCGTTTGCCGAGCGGGTCGACTTCGACGGCGTGCTGCTGACGAAGCTTGATGGCGACGCTCGCGGCGGCGCGGCGCTGTCCGTGAACGCCGTGACCGGCAAGCCGATCCTCTACGCGTCGGTCGGCGAGAAGCTCGATCAGCTGGAGCGCTTCCACCCGGAACGGATGGCCGGCCGGATCCTCGGCATGGGCGACGTGCTGTCGCTGATCGAGAAGGCCGAGGAGGTCTCGGACACCGCACAGGCTGAGGACCTCGAGCGCAAGATTCGCCGCCAGCAGTTCACCCTCGAGGACTTCCTGCAGCAGATGCGCCAGGTGCGGCGGATGGGCCCGCTGTCGAACGTCCTCGGCCTGATGCCCGGGATGGGCAAGGCGATGAAGCAGATGGGCCAGGTGAACATGGATGACCGCGAGCTCGACCGGATCGAGGCGATCATCCTCTCGATGACGCCCGAAGAGCGCGCCCGGCCGCATCTGATCGACGGCTCGAGGCGCAAGCGGATCGCCCTGGGCTCGGGGACGACCGTGCAGGCGGTGAACCAGCTCGTCAAGCAGTTCGGGCAGATGCGCAAGCTGATGGCCCAGCTCGCCAAGGGCAAGATGCCCGACCCGCAGCAGCTGCTGCGGGGCATGTAACCTGGCTCGCCGCAGATGGCCGTACGAATCAGGCTCAGAAGAGTCGGGTCGCGAAAGAACCCGATCTGGCGCATCGTCGTCGCCGATCGCCGATCGCCGCGCGACGGCCGGACGATCGAGACGATCGGGCACTACAACCCCCAGACCGATCCCTCGACGATCGTGATCGACACAGAGCGCGCCCAGCACTGGCTCACCCACGGCGCCCAGCCGACCCGCACCGTCGCGGGGCTGCTGCGCACCAAGGGCATCGAGGCGACGGGCGCGTAACGACATGCGCGAGCTGGTCGAGTTCCTCGCCCGGGCGCTGGTCGAGGACCCGGACTCCGTACAGGTTTCAGAGCTCGAGGAGAACGGAGACCTCGTGCTGGAGGTGACCGTGGGGGGCGACGACCTGGGCAGGTTGATCGGCAAGGGAGGCCGGGTGGCCAACGCGATCCGCACGGTGGCCAAGGCCGCCTCGACCCGCGCCGAGCGGCGGGTCCTGGTCGAGTTCGTTGAGGATTGACGTCTTCAGCCTCTTCCCCGAGTGGTTCGAGTGGTTCCTCGGGCAGCGGCACGTACGCAACGCACTCGAGCGCGGAACGGAGATCCGCCTGTTCAACTACCGTGACACGAGCCCACTCGGCGGCGGCCAGGTCGATGACTCGCCCTACGGAGGCGGGGCGGGAATGGTCCTGCGCGTCGACGTCGTCGACGCAGCGCTGAGCGCCGCGTACGGGGAGGGCCGTGAGGGCAGGCGGATCGTGATGCTCGCCCCCTTTGGCCGCCAGCTCGACGACGAGCTCGCCGGCGAGCTGGCGGCCGAGCGCGAGATCACCCTGCTTTGCGGGCGCTACGAGGGCGTGGACGAGCGCGTCACCGAGCACCTGGCCTCCGACGCCGTGTCGGTTGGGCCGTACGTGCTCTCGGGCGGAGAGCTGGCCGCGATGGTCGTCGCCGACACGGTGGTCCGCAAGCTGCCCGGCTCCCTGGGCCATGCCGAGAGCGCGGTCGAGGAATCCTTCTCCCAGGCGCTCGGGGGAGCGCCGGAGTACCCCCACTACACCCGGCCCGCCGCCTACCGTGGTTGGGAGGTGCCCGACGTGCTGCTGTCCGGCGATCACGCTCGGGTACGGCGGTGGCGGCTGGAGCAGAGTCGCCGGCGAGCGAGCGGCCCGTCTGACCGCTGACGGCACTCCGCTACTATTCTGCGGCCCCGCGGGCCTTCGCTGATCGAAGGCCCGTTGTCTGCCACAGACCAGGCGTCGTCTCCGGCCTCACTCGGGCGGCAAGAAGCCCGGCGCCGCCCTCGTAGGAGCCCATGAGCACGATCATCGAGAGCATCGAGCAGCGTCAGCTGAGGCGGGTGCCTCGATTCGCGCCCGGCGACCGGGTGCGCGTCCACTTTCAGGTCGTCGAGGGCACCCGCCGTCGTACCCAGGTGTTCGAGGGCGTTGTGATCGCCCGGCGGGGCGCCGGGGCGAGGGAGACGTTCACGGTGCGCAAGCAGTCGTTCGGCGTCGGAGTCGAGCGCACCTTTCCCGTCCACTCGCCGAAGGTCGAGCGGCTGGAGGTGGTGGCGAGGGGCGACGTGCGGCGAGCCAAGCTCTACTACCTGCGGGGGCGGGTCGGCAAGCGCGCTCGGGTCGCAGAGCGGCGTTGGGGGATCGAGGACGACCTCGTGATCACGGAGGAGGAGAACGAGGCGGTCGACTCGGAAGGCGTCGCCCAGGGCGAGGCCGAGTCGATCCCCGCGGCTGAGGGCGCCGAGGAAGGCGAACAGGCCGAGGAGGGCACGGAGCCCGAGGACGCCACCGCGTCTCAGGAGGAGGGCGGGCCTGAGGCGCCGGCCGAAGACTCCGAGGAACAAAAAAACTGATCCCGCGGCCCACAACGGCGTGGGGCGCGCTCGTCGAGCTGGTTGTGATCGTCGCCCTGGCGATCGGCTTGGCGCTCTTGATCCAGGCCTTCGTGGTCAAGCCGTATCAGATTCCCTCCGGGTCGATGGAGCCCACGCTGAAGATCGGCCAGCGGGTGCTCGTCGACCGCGTCCTCTACCACTTCCGCGATCCGCACATCGACGACATAGTCGTCTTCCATCCGCCGGTCGGAGCGGAGAACGGCAAGGAGTGCGGGGTCACGGTTCGTGGAGGTCAGCCGTCGGACGCTGGGGAGCCCTGCCCGGAGCCGACGCCGGAGGAGTCGGACACCAACTTCATCAAGCGGATCGTCGCCGGCCCCGGCGACCGGCTCAGCATCCACGACGGACACCCGGTGGTCAACGGGGTCCAGGCGAACGAAGACTTCATCAGGCCGTGCCGGGGCGGAAACGGATGCAATCTGCCGCACCAGATCACGATCCCACCGGACCATTACTTCATGATGGGCGACAACCGGGGGTCGAGCGACGACAGCCGCTTCTGGGGCCCCGTCCCGCGAGATTGGATCATCGGCCAGGCCTTCTTCACCTACTGGCCGCCCGATCGAATCGGCCTCCTGTAGTTCAACCGAGCCGTCGGTCATGATTGCGGCGACCGTGGCACGGGCGAGGACAGCCGTCTCCGAGGCCGGGCCGGCCGCGAGCGGCGCGCGGCGACGCGCCCGGGCGCGGCGCCATCGCCGGGCGGCGCGGCTGTTCCGCTTCGACCGCGAGTTGGGGGTCCGCTACGTCGCCGGCGCCGACGAGGCCGGGCGCGGCTCGCTTGCCGGGCCGCTGGTCGCGGCGGCGGTCCTGATCGACTACGGCACGCTCAGCCTCCGCGACCGGCGGGCCCTCTCCGAGCTCGACGACTCGAAGATGCGAAGCGCCGAGGAGCGCGAGGAGCTCTACCCGCGCGTCGTGCGGGCGGCGGCACGGGTGGCGGTGACCGTGCGCTGCGTCCGCGGCATAGACGCCCGCGGCCTGCACGTCACCAACCTCGCCGCGCTCGCTCGCAGCCTCGAGCGGGTCGCGGTGCCGCAGGCCGTCTGCCTGGTCGACGGATTCTCGGTGCCCAGCTGCTCGGTCGCCCACCGCGCCGTGATCGACGGCGACGCAAGGAGCGCGGCGATCGCCGCCGCCTCGGTGGTCGCCAAGGTGACCAGGGACCGATACATGTGCAGCGTCGATTCGTCCTATCCGCAGTTCGGGTTCGCGGGCAACGTCGGTTACTCGACCCCCGAGCATCGAGCGGCGATCATCGAGCACGGCCCCTCGGCGCTGCATCGCCGGTCCTTCCAGTCGATCGCCTACAGCCAGCTCGAGCTGTCCTGAGCACCAGCGGTCTGTGACGAGGTCCGGCCCGCCGGCACATCGACCCGTCCCGGCTGGCGAGTTTGCGGGCCGCTGCCCAGCTCCTGCATCGGCCGGCCACCATGAGGCATCCGGCCGACGTGGCCCGGGCGATCTGCGGCGCTCAGGCGCAGGAGCTGTCCGCCGGTCGCCTCGCGTTTCGGGCCCGGAGCCCCCGCCTGCGCGCCGTCGACGTGGACCGAGCTCGCACCGAGGAGCGCTCGTTGCTGCGCACCTGGGTGATGCGAGGGACCATGCACCTGATCGCGGCCGAGGATGCGGCCTGGCTGGCGCCCTTGTTCGAGCAGGCCTTTGCCGACAACTCGAGCAGGCGGCTCGCCCAGCTCGGGATCGACCCCGCGACCCAGGAGCGGGGCCTTGGCGAGGTCCGGCGGGCGCTCGAGGCCGACGGCCCGCTGAGCCGAGGAGACCTTGTGGAGCGGCTTCGTCGCAAAGAGATCGTGCTCGATCCCTCCACTCGCCTGCACCTGTTCCGGCTGGCGATCGCCCGCCGGATCGCCTGCCTGGGGCCGGACGTTGGGTCCGAGACCTACCTCGTCGCAGCCGCGGGACTGGCTGGGCGAGCGAACCCCGCGCCGCCGCGAAGCCGCTCTGTGCGAGCTCGCCCGCCGTTACCTGGGCGCCTTCGGGCCCGCGACCGAGGCGGACTTCGCGGGGTGGGCCGGCCTTGGCCTGCGGGAGATCCGCTCGGCGCTCGCCGGCATCGGCAGCGAGCTGATCGAGGCGCGGGTGGGCGATCGCACGGCGTGGAGGCTGAAGGGCGCGGTCAGGCGTCCGCAGCGTCGGATCGTCCGTCTGCTGCCGGCCTGGGACACCTACCTGATGGGCCACCGCGATCGCGAGTTCATCGCAGAGCCCGCCCGGTGGCGGAGGATCATGCCCGGGGGCGGGATCCTGCGACCGAGCATCGTCATCGACGGCGTCGCCGTCGGCACCTGGCGGCTGCGGCGCGGCGGGAGGGCTTTGAAGGTGGAGGTGGAGCCGTTCGCCGAGCTCGACCGGGCGGCAGCCGAGGAGATCGCGGCGGAGGCGGCCGACATCGGCCGCTTCGAGGGCAGACCGGTGGAGCTGGTGGAGGCCCCCTAAAACGCGGCGCGCAGGTGCTCCCACTCGGCGATCCGGCCTGTGGCGTCGATACGGACGCCGACCACGTCGAAGCGAAGCGCGCCATGCGGCGGGACCGACCCGTCATGGTCGCGGAGCCAGGCGAGCGCCAGCGAGCGCAGCTTGTGCCGCTTGCGGTGGCCCACGGCGATCGCGGGGCGCTCCGGTCCGCTCACCGAGGCCGCGCGGAGCGCCTTGACCTCGACGAAGACCAGCGCCCGTCCGTCGAGCGCGATCAGGTCGATCTCGCCGCGCACGGCGGAGGTCCGCTCGTTGCGGGCGACGATCCGCATCCCCCGGCGCTCCAGGGAATCGGCTACCAGCGTCTCGGCGGCGCGTCCCAGTCGCTGGCGGGCCTGCGACATCGACGTCGACCGTAGCCGGGCCGGCCGCGTAGGGGCATCGCAAGATGTGCCAACTCGGTGGCGCTCCCTTGACGATCGGCGCGCCCCGCGCGAGCCGGCCGCCCCTAGCCTCGGTGGGTGCTCGCCAGCGTCCGTACGTTTGCCCTTCTCGGGATCGAGGCGCGCGAGGTGCAGGTCGAGGCTGACGTCGCGCGCGGCGGGCTGCCCAGCTTCTCGCTGGTCGGGCTACCGGACCCGGCGGTCAGGGAGTCGCGCGAGCGGGTGCGCTCGGCCCTCGTCAACTCGGGCTTCAAGTTCCCGATGAGCCGGATCACGGCAAACCTGGCGCCCGCCGACCTGCGCAAGGCCGGCCCGAGCTTCGACCTGGCGATCGCGGCCGCCCTCCTGGCGGCCTCGGGCCAGCTTCCCCCGGAGCGCCTCTCCGGGGTCGCCCTGGCGGGCGAACTGGCGCTCGATGGCTCGGTCCGACCGGTGCCCGGGGTACTGGCGATGGCGGAGGCGGCCCGGGAGCTGGACGTGGAGGCGATCGCGGTACCCGCGCCCAACGCGTCGGAGGCAGCCCTTGCCGGCGCGCCGAGGGTCGTGCCGCTGGTCCGGATCGAGCAGCTCGCACTTCTGGGCACCGAGGGCGAGCCACCGGCTCCCTCGCCGCCGACCTGGAGCGCGAACGGCTCCGTGGGTGCGGCGCCGGACCTCGCGGACCTGCGCGGACAGCCGTACCTTCTTTACGCGCTCGAGGTGGCGGCCGCCGGAGGCCACAGCCTGCTGATCGTCGGTCCGCCCGGCGCCGGCAAGTCGCTCGCGGCGCGGCGCCTGCCGTCGATCATGCCGCCGCTCGGTCGCTCCGAGGCGATGGAGGTGCTGAGGATCGCGAGCGCCTGCGGCCGGTCCCCGGGCGCGGAGGCCTCGGCAGCGCGCCCTTTCAGGGCTCCCCACCACACGATCTCGACCGCAGGCTTGGTCGGCGGCGGCTCGCCGCCGCGGCCGGGAGAGGTGACGCTGTCGCACCGCGGGGTGCTGTTCCTGGACGAGCTCGGCGAGTTCTCCCGCGAGGCGCTCGAGGCCCTGCGCCAACCCCTCGAGGACGGTCGGGTGACGATTGTCCGGGCGCGTCACGCGGTCGAGCTTCCGTGTCGCTTCATGCTCGTGGCGGCGTCCAACCCATGCCCGTGTGGGCGAGGCGAGGAGTCCGGTGAGTGCGACTGCCAGCCGGCGTCGACCCGCCGCTACCGCGCCAAGCTGAGTGGGGCGCTCGCCGACCGGATCGACATCGCGATCTCGGTCGAGCGCCCCAGCGCACAGGACATGGGCGCGGCGCCCACGTCGGACTCGGCGAGCGTTCGGGACCGGGTGATCGCGGCGCGTGAGCGCCAGGGGCGCAGGCTTGGAGCCGGAC
Source organism: uncultured Actinomycetes bacterium (assembly GCA_963760665.1). GTDB lineage: Bacteria > Actinomycetota > Thermoleophilia > Solirubrobacterales > 70-9 > AC-56. The sequence goes on along the minus strand of CAVXDS010000004.1, from coordinate 62,824 downwards.
GCTGCAACGCGGAGATGACCCTGGCGGAGCTCCGCGGCTCCTGCGAGATGGACGACGTGGCGGCGGCGATGCTGGCCGGCGGCCACGCCCAGCTTCGACTTAGTGGACGCGGGCACGATCGGGTGCTGAGGATCTCGCGCACGATCGCCGATCTTGAGGGCTCAGACCGGGTGTCGGCCGACCATGTGGCCCGCGCTCTGACCCTCAGGCGGCGGGGCCCCGATTGAGCGCCGAGGGTTGCCGGCCCTGGACCATCCATCGGGGCGAGCCCGGCTACCCCGCCGCTCTGCTCGACCTCGGACCCGGTGCCCCCGACCGGCTCTTCGGCTGCGGCAACCGGAGCGTCCTCGACGCGATGGAGCTTCGCCACGCCGTCACTATCGTCGGGTCGCGGCGGCCCAGCTCCTACGGGCTCGGGGTCGCCCAGGAGCTCGGCCGGCTGCTCGCCGCGGCCGGCCTCGTGGTGGTCAGCGGGATGGCGCGCGGGATCGACGCCGCAGCTCATCGCGGCGCGCTCGCCGGGGAGGGGATTACCCTGGCCGTCCTCGGCAGCGGCGCTGACGTCGTCTATCCGGCCAGCGAGCGGCGCCTCTATCACGACATCCTGCGCACCGGTGCCGTGATCTCCGAGGCGCCGCCAGGCCAGCGCCCCGAGGCCGGCGCATTTCCCAAGCGCAACAGGATCATGGCGGCCCTCGGTGCGATCACCGTGGTGGTCGAGGCCGCGCAGCCCTCCGGCTCGCTGATCACCGCCAACCGGGCACTGGAGCTCAATCGACAGGTGGGCGCGGTCCCCGGCCCTGTCACGTCCAGCGTGTCCAAGGGGACGAACGCCCTGCTCGTCGACGGTGGGGCGCCGATCCGCGGCGCTCAGGATGTGCTCGACCGGCTGCTCGGCGTTGGGGTTGAGACGGCCGCGCGCTCCGGGCCTCCGCTGGACGAGGAGCTGGCGCGTATCGCCGATGCGGTTTCGCTCGGATCGAGCACCTGCGATGCGGTGGCGCTCGAGGCGGGCATCGCCCCCGGCGACGCGGCGGTGGCCCTCGCGCGCCTCGAGCTCCTGGGCTACGTCGAGACCGACGCGGCCGGTCGCTACGTGCGCACGACGCTGCTCCCACCCGACGCGCGCCCTTAGCGCTTCGTCACCAGCCACGATTGGCGAGAAAGTGGCGGTATGCGCCACTTTCTCGCCAACGCCGCCCCCGAGTGCCCTCACTAGGCTGGAGGCATGACGCCATATCGCCCGATCCCCGCCTGTCTGTCGATCGCCGGCTCGGACTCCGGCGGCGGGGCGGGGATCCAGGCCGACCTGAAGGCGTTCGCGCGCTGCGGCGTGCACGGGATGACCGCGATCACGGCGCTGACCGCGCAGAACACGGTGGGTGTCGAGATGATCACTGCGGTGCCGCCGCAGATGATCGTCGCCCAGGTGCGCGCGGTGGCGGGCGACATCGGCGTCGACGCAGTCAAGGTGGGCATGCTCGGCGACGAGCCGACGATCGGGGCGGTGGTCGAGGCGCTCGACCTGGTCCGCGACGCCCCGGTCGTCGTCGACCCGGTGATGGTTTCGCAGAGCGGCGCCGTGCTGCTCGACCCGAACGCGAAGGCGGCACTGATCGAGCGCGTCCTCCCGCTCGCCACCGTGGTCACGCCCAACCTCCCCGAGGCGCGTCAGCTCGCCGGCCTCAGCGCGGGTGCCCAACCCGAGGAGCTCGCGGAGGCGATCGGCGCGCTCGGGCCGGAGGCGGTGATCGTGACCGGCGGCCACACCGAGGAGGGCGCCGACGTGCTCTTCGACGGCTCCGGAACGCTTCGCATCGACGGCCCCCGGTACGGCGATGGGGCGTCGCACGGGTCGGGATGCACGCATTCGTCCGCCCTTGCGGCCTTCCTCGCACGCGGCACCGAGCTGGCCGACGCGGCCAGGTGGGCCCGGGAGATCGCCGCCGAGGCAGTGGGCAACGGTCTGCGCGAGCTTGGCGCCGGGACCGGCCCCGTCGACGTCTTCGCCCTCGCGAGGGGAGTTCCGCCGCGCGGTCGCGGCCCAACCTGAAACCACCCGCTGACGCGCGACAAGGGCACTGGCATAATCCTGGCCGTGAAGCTGGTCCGCATGAAACCCGGGCAAGGCGACGTGCTGCTGGCCGAGGGCGATCCCGCCGTCGCCGAGGACGAGGAGCGCCTGGTCGAGGAGTTTCGCCGCCAACTCGACCTCGGGATGTGGGCGGCCGTCCCGACCGCCGAGGGCGATCGGCACGAGGCGACCCTGGTGCGCGACTTCTCCCAGATCCCGAGGGATACCGAGCGGGTCGTGTTCTTCCCGCCGGCTGCCGGCGGTTGACGCTTCTGCTCGCTACCTCGGTGGTCGTTCTCGGCGTCCTGGCCGTGGTCGGCTTCGGGCCGGCGCTTGCCAACCGGTTGGGACGGCTCCGGGAGCGCCGAACGGCGGACCCGCCGCCGCCGGTGTACGACCCGGGTCGCGAGCGTCGCGCCGAGGTGCGGGCGCGTGAGCTTCTGCGCTCGGTCGTCTCGGCGCCGGAGTACTCGATGTACGCGGAGCTCGGCTTCATCGCGGTCAACGGCTCGAGCGGCGAGTCCGGCTACGCGTATCTGCTCTACCCGCACCGTCCGATCGTCGCCTACGACACGCACACCGGCGAGCTCTTGAGCGAGTACTGCGTTGCCTTTCCCGACCGCTCCGAGCCGCCGTTGAACCAGCGGCTCCCCGGCGCCGACGACGTGCTCGCCAAGTGGATGTCGCTTCGCGCGGGGGAGCGCGAGTTGATCTCGGTGGCGAACATGCACGTACCCGGGCGCCAGGTCGACCCCGGCCAGGTGCGCCGCGATTTGATCCGGTTGCGTGAGTGGCGGGCGCGACGCGTCGACGCTGCGGCATGACTCTTCCGCGCCCGCGCTCGAGCGTGGTCTTCGACGGTCCCGACCGGGCCGCGGCGCGCGCCTACATGAAGGGGATCGGCTTCGACGACGAGGCGCTGAGCCGTCCCACCGTCGGGATCGCCAACACCTGGATCGAGGCGATGCCCTGCAACTTCCACCTTCGAGAGCTGGCCGAGGCAGTCAAGCAGGGCGTTCGCGACGCCGGCGGCACCCCAATGGAGTTCAACTCGATCGCGATCTCGGACGGAATCACGATGGGGACCCAGGGGATGAAGACGTCGCTGGTCAGCCGCGAGGTGATCGCCGACTCGATCGAGCTGACCGTGCGCGGCTACCAGTTCGATGCCGTGGTTGCCATGTCGGGCTGCGACAAGACGATTCCTGGCGCGGTGATGGCGCTGACGCGGCTGGACGTCCCGGCGGTGATGCTGTACGGGGGCTCGATCGCCCCCGGCCGGTGGCGCGATCGCGACGTCACGATCCAGGACGTGTTCGAGGCGATCGGCGCCCACGCAGCCGGCGATCTCTCGGACGACGACCTGACGGAGCTCGAGGGGTGCGCCAGTCCCGGCGCCGGGGCCTGTGGCGGTCAATTCACCGCCAACACGATGGCCTGCGCGTTCGAGGCGATGGGCATCTCGCCGATGGGCTCGGCGATGGTGCCGGCGATGAACGGCGAAAAGGCCGAGGTAGCGCGACAGGCCGGGCGGCTCGCGGTCAGGGCGCTGGTCGAGGACCTGCGGCCGAGCAGGGTGATCACCCGCTCCTCGCTCGAGAATGCGATCGCCTGCATCTGCGCCTCGGGCGGCTCAACCAACGGCGTCCTTCACCTGCTCGCCGTCGCCCGCGAAGCGGGTATCGAGCTGCGACATCGACGACTTCGAGCGGGTCTCGCGCCGCACCCCCCTGCTGGCCGACCTGAAGCCGAGCGGGGCCTTCGTCGCCACCGACCTCTACAAGGCGGGCGGCGTCGGCGTGATCGCCAAGCGGCTGGCCGAGGCGGGGGTGCTCCACGACGACGCGATCACCGTCACAGGACGGACCGTCGGCGAGGAGGCCGAGGCGACCGAGGAGACGCCCGGTCAGGTCGTGGTCCGGGCGGTCGCCGATCCCCTGAAGCCCGAGGGCGGGTTCGCGATTCTGCGCGGCAACCTCGCCCCCGAGGGCTGCGTGGTCAAGCTCGCCGGCACAGAACGTCTCACGCAGAAGGGCCCTGCGCGGGTGTTCGAGTCCGAGGAGGACGCATTCGCGGCCGTCGCCGAGCAGGCGATCAAGGCCGGCGACGTGGTCGTGATCCGCAACGAGGGCCCGGCCGGCGGTCCCGGGATGCGAGAGATGCTCCACGTTACGGCGGCGATCGTCGGCGAGGGGTTGGGAGAGGACGTCGCGCTGCTCACCGACGGTCGGTTCTCGGGCGCCACCCGCGGGCTGATGGCGGGCCACGTCGCCCCGGAGGCGGTCCGAGGCGGCCCGATTGCGGCGATCCGCGACGGCGACGAGATCAGCTTCGATGTCGAGGCTCGGCGCCTTGACGTCGCGCTCGGCGACGACGAGATCGCCGCCCGGATCGCCGAGTACCGGGCGCCGGAGCCCCTCTACAAGAGTGGGGTGATGGCCAAGTACGCCCGCACCGTCTCATCGGCCTCGGAGGGCGCGGTCACGAGTTAGCAGACCTCACCCGGCCAGGAACGTCTCGAGCACGCGATTGAACCTGATCGGCCGCTCGAGCTGGGGCACGTGGCCCGTGTCGTCGAAGATCACGGTCCGAGAGTTGCGCAGGCGCTGGCCGAATCCGACCGCGTCCTGCGGCGGGACGACGTGATCGTTTCGGCCCCATACGATCAATGTCGGCACCTCGACCTCGGTGAGCTGGTCGAGGATGTCGTAGCCGACCAGGCCCTGGACGGCGGGCAGGAAGCCGGGCCGGCCGGCCCCGTTGTGAAACTGCTCGAGCAGAAGCTCGCGGCGCAGGGCCTCGGGGTGCTGGAACAGCCCCTTGAAGGTCGCCCAGCGGACGCGTGGTCGACGCATGCCTCGCGCCTGCAGCGCCAGGAGCAGCGGCGTTGCGGCCGCCGCCATCCGCGCCGCGGTCTCCGCGGGCTGGCGCCGAAGCCGCACCGAGGAGACCCCGGCCGCGGACACCAGCACCAGCCTCTCGAACCGGCCGGGCTCGGCCGACGCGGCCTCGGCCGAGATGAAGCCGCCCATCGAGTTTCCCACCACCGCGCAGTCGCCCACCCCGATCGCGTCGCAGAAGCGGTGAAGCAGGTGGGCGTAGCTCTCGATCGAGATCCGCCACCATGGCATCGGGCTGTGGCCGAAGCCCGGCAGGTCGAGCGCGACGACCCGGTGGGTCTTCGAGAAATGGGGGATGTTCTCGAGCCAGTTCTGCCACGACCCCGAGAGGCCGTGGACGAACAGCAGCGTCAGCCTGGCGTCCTCGCTGGACCGCGACATCTCCACGTAGTTGACGGCAGTCGGTTGCTCGTCGTCGGCCTGCGGGCCCCCATCCGGGGGCGATTCGCCCGGCATCGGCACCTCGACCCGGCGGAGGTGCTTGTGCCAGTCGATCTCGAGCCACTCCGGATCCGGGTTGCCGTAGGGATCCGGGCCCTCGGCCGGCGTCGGGTCCGGAAGCGGGCTGGTCGACGGCGCGAAGGGCAGGAACTCCTCCAGAAGCTGCCCGACCAGCGTCGTGCTCGGTGCGTCCTCGCCCGGCGTGCTCACGCGTACCCCATCCGCTCCAGCACCCCGATCTCGTGGATCTGTGACACAACGGGCTCTACTGGATGGGGGCTACTCCCGCAGCCCGGCGGCTTCGAGGCCATCGGCGCGCTCCGAGTACTCCTCGAGGCGACGGGTCTTGCCGCCCTTGACGGTGAGGACGTGAGCCAGCTCCATGTCGATTGGAACCCCACTACCCGCACCGTGGCCCGAGAAGCGGACCCAGAGGAACGCCAGATCGCCGTTGGTCTGAATCTCAAGCGGGTCCACCTGAAGGTCGGGATAGGCCTCGACCCATCGCCCTATCTGCCGTCTCACCGCGTCAATGCCCTTGTGAATACCGGGGTCGGGATCGTTGGCGTCGTTCACGTAGACGCCGTCGGGATGCCAGAAATCCAGCGACGCGAGTTCTTCCTCATCAACGGGTTCTCGTTCGGCTTGGTTGAACCTGGCGTATGCGCGCCGGATGAATTCTTCAAGGCTCTCCTGCGACATCGCCTACTCCGAAAGCCCTGCGGCTTCGAGGGCTTCCTGCCTATTTCTGAACGCCTGCTCTCGCACCACCCGCCCGTCCTTGATCGTGAACAGGAAGGCGAACTGGTCTCCATCCATGGCAATCTGGCTCACGGGCCCGACTCCGTTGACCTGGGCCACCGCGACCACCTGGTCTCCGGAGTCGATCAGCTCGACGGGGTCAACCGTGTACCCGGACAGTGTCTTTTGGTTCTCCTCATAGATCAGACGTATGGCCTCGTTGCCGCGATGGGTCCCCAAGAGGAGCGTCTCGAACACCACGTCTGGGTCATAAACCTGGGTCAGAGCATCGAGGTCGCCACGGTTGTGCGCGGCGAACCCCGCTCTGATCAGCTCCAGGTTCTCCTGTGACATCGCCTGCTCCGAAAGCCCGGCGGCTTCGAGGTCCGATTCGGGGCCTGGGGCTAGGCGTCGTACTGGCCGCCGAGCTCCGCCGCCTGGGGCCTACCCTTGTGCCCGGCTTCTTGCAGGATCGGCGGGACCTCGGGGTCGGAGACGAAGCTCTGCCAGCCCTCCTGATCCCAGTCAAACAGCACCCAGACCCGGTCGTCCTCGTTGGGATCGCGAAACACGGTCGCACCCTTGGACCCGTGCTGCCTTTCGCTTCTCGGCGCCCTTGGTTGAGAAGATGTTCAAGAAGCGGTCGAAGTCCTCGACCGTCGTCGTTGCCAGGATCAACTGTCTCCTCCTGTGTGGGAAGTGTCGTCGCGCTCCGGCGACATGGCCCGCGCAGTATCCCGTGTTCGGAGGGACGGAGAGTCACCTCGTCCGGGCGACCAGGAAATCCGCTCGCAGCTTCCGCACCATCTCCACCTTCTCATGCGACATCGCCTACTCCGACAGCCCAGCGGCTTCGAGGGCTTCATGCCGATGCGCATGAACTTCCAAGCGCACCGCCTTACCGTCTCGCATCGTCCACACGTGACCTCCGCGCAGTTCGGCCTCGACGCCGCTCGTCTTCCCGATGCCGGTCTGTCGATAGAGGACCACGATCCGCCCCTCGCCAGCAGCCATGAACTCCTCTGCCTCGAAGCGCAATTCCCTCCAGCTCTCCAGCCAACTTCCTCGGAACCCTTTCCCCATGCCCTCATAGCCGTGATACGTGCCCGGTTCGGGGAGGCTGGGGCTGAGAACGAACTCGATCTCGGGGTCGTAGGCAGACACATCCCAGAACTCTCCCCGTGCCCAATCGTCGTAGACGCCACGCAGCGTCCTGAGGTCTTCCTCCTGCGACATCGCCCGCGCAGTATCTCGCGGCGAGGGGGTAGCCGGCTGGCCTTTCAGGATGCGTGGTAGGCGCTAAAACGCCGGGGGACCCGGACACCCTGGCGGGCGCGGGTGATGTGAGCCGAACTTGGTGTGCTCCCTCAGGCGCGAGTAGACCGTGCGACGACAGCGCACGCGCAGCCGCCTGACGCGAACATGGGCGCGGATGTGTTGGCAGGGCAAACGGAAACCGCACTCGATCGCCTTGGCCCATGCTCGCCGATGGCCCCAGTTGTGCCAGTGAATCTTCTTCAGATCGACGCCTGCGGAGCCCCCTTCTACACCAAAGATGGCGCAATGGTGCGGTTTCACCTTCGGGACATAGGAGCTGCTTCGCTTGTTCATGCAAAGGATGTAGGTGTTAGCCCGACCAGTGGCGGGAGAGGCAGAAGTAGTGCTCAGCGCCGGGACGACCAAGGCAGCTGTTAGCAATCCCAGCGCGGCCACTGTGGCGACGATGCAAATCTGGGCGGGGACCCTTCCCGTCATGCGTACCCCATCCGCTCCAGCACCGGGATCTCGTGGATCTGGGGCGGCTGGAGGTGGTCCCAGAGGATGCCGCGGGGCCGCTCGTACATCCGCTCGACCTCGATCACCGCGCGGGGGGTGGCGATCAGGTCCACCGGCAGGTCGTGGTCGGTGACCATCAGGTGCTCGCGAAGGATCTGGATCGGGTGAGCCGTGGTGGCGACCGAGGTGTGGTCGTCGATCTTCCCGGCGTCGATCAGCAGCCCGTACTCGAGGTCGGAGAAGCCGCCGCCCTTGCCGATCCGCGCCCCGCTCAGGTTTACGGCAACCGAGCCGCAGATCACGAAGTCGATCTCGGGCACCTCCTCGAGGGCGACGACCCGGCCGTGGCGCAGCGCCCCCTTGATCGTTGCGGCCTCGCGCACCTGCGCCTTGCTGAGTCGCTTCGGATCCAGGAGGCGGAACGGGTGCTTGTCGCGCAGCCGGGGCACCGCCATCACCAGCTGCTTGCCGTCTTCGAGAGCCAGGCGCCGCGCGTGGGTCTGGGGGGAGTCCGGGATTCGCCTTGATCACCTGGGCGCGCTTCCACAGCCGGTGCGCGGAAAGCTTCTGGGCCGCCAGCTTGGCGCCGGCGAAGTTGGGGATCCGCCCCTCGGCGCCCGGAAACCGCGATACCCCCTGGCGGTCCATCGCCCGCCAGACGGCGCGTCTCACCTGGTCCTTGGAGCGCATCGCAGGAAACATAGTCTCCGCCGCCGGGCGCGCGCTGCCGGAATGAGAGAATGACCCGCCATGGCCGAGGAGCACCGCACATCCCTGGGCGCCCCGATCCCCGGTTCGGTGGAGGAGCAGCAGGGCCAGCCCGACGCGCCTGGTCTGCCGGCCCGGGTTCCGGGGCGCGCCGCGACGCAGGTGATGCGAGAGCTGCTGCCGGCGATCGAGCCGGAGCGACGTCTCAACGACTGGGGCCGCTCGGAGCGGGTCGAGGGCGTCTTCGATCGCACGCTGCTCGAGTTCTTCTACCGCTACTGGTTCAGGGCCGAGGTCGAGGGCATCGAGAACGTCCCGGCGGACCGCGGGGCGCTGATCGTCTCCAACCACGCCGGCGCCCTGCCGCCGGACGCGGCGATGATCGCCAAGGCGATCCGCGAGGAGCATCCCAACCCCCGGCCTCTGTACATCACGGTCGAGCACTTCTTCAAGGGCTATCCGGGCTTCTCGATGCTGATCCCGAAGATCGGCGGGGTCGCCGCGCACCCCGCGAACGTGCACCGTCTGCTCTCCGACGAGCAACAGCTCGTGCTCGTCTTCCCCGAGGGTCGCAAGGGCACCGAGAAGCTCTACCGTGACCGCTACCGGCTGCGGCGCTTCGGCCGCGGAGGCTTCGTCGAGGCGGCGATGCGAGCGGAGGCGCAGCTGGTCCCGACGTGCGTGGTCGGCGCGGAGGAGGCGGCGCCGGTCTTCGGCCAGGTTGACATCCTGCGGCGGCTCACGGGGCTGATCTACTTTCCGATCACCCCGACATTCCCGTGGCTCGGCCCGCTGGGGATGCTCGGCTACCTGCCGGCCAAGTTCAGGATCCGCTTCCTGGAGCCGATCGACACGATCGAGCTCGGTGGGGTGGAGGCGGTCGAGGACAAGGCGCTGGTGCAGACCCTGGCCCAGGAGATCCGCGCCCAGATCCAGGAGAATCTCCACGACATGCTCGCGAAGAGGAAATCGGTTTGGCTGGGGTGAACGTCCCCACTGGGCTGAGCGGGGCGCTCGCCGAGCTGGCGGCACCGAGGGACTCCGAGACCCGACGGGTCCTGGTCACCGGGCTGTCCACCTACTGGGGCGGCCGCCTCGCCCAGGCCCTGGAGAGCTTCGAGCACGTCGAGGCGATCGTGGGCGTGGACAGCGAGGCGCCGACGCGCGAGCTCGAGCGCACCGAGTTCGTGAAGGTCTCAAATCAGCACTCGCTGCTGCAGCGGATCGTGCGAGCGGCGGAGATCGACACCGTGATCGACACGCGGTTGGTCGTCAACTCGCTCATGGCTCCCGCCTCGGCTAGCGCATGAGAACAACGTGATCGGCACGATGAACATCCTCGCGGCCTGCGCGGGCCCGGACTCGCCGGTGCGCAAGTTCATCTTCAAGAGCTCAACCCACTACTACGGGTCCGAGCAGGACGACCCGGCCTTCTTCACCGAGGAGATGCGCAGGCCGCATCCGCCGCACGCGGGTCTCGAACGCGACATGCTCGAGGCCGAGCAGGCGGTGGGCGAGTTCGCGGTGCAAAACCAAAAGGTCACGGTCACGGTGCTGCGCTTCGCCAACGTGCTCGGGCCCGACGTCGACACGGCGTTCACACGGATGTTCCGGCTGCCGCTCGTGCCGATGGTGCTCGGCTTCGACCCGCGCCTGCAGTTCGTGCACGAGGACGACGTCGTGCACGCCCTCGAGCATGCCGCCTTCCACGTCACCCCGGGCGTCTACAACGTCGCCGCCGACGGGGTGCTGGCGCTCTCCGAGATCATCGGCCTGCTGGGCAAGCGGCCGTTGCCGGCACTGCCGCCGTGGGGCGCGGGCCTGGTGGCGGGCCCGCTGCGGCGGCTCGGCTTCCGGATCCCCGACGAGGCGGTCAACCAGCTTCGCTTCGGGCGCGGCGTCGACAACCGGCTGCTCAAGGCCACCGGGTTCGACTATGGATACACGACGCGCGAGACCGTGCTCAAGCTGGGCGAGCACCTGCGGCTCGCCCGGGTGATGAGGGGGGTCGAGCAGACGTACACCTACGAGCGTGAGGTCGAGGAGTTCCTGCGCTGGAGCCCCTACGTGCGCCGGGAGCACCCCGGGGAGCGCGGCGGCGTCGCCGTGGATCGCGAGCCGCTCGGAATCTGACCGCGGCGGCGGCGCGACGCCGGCCGCCGACGGCGCAAGCGCAGTTGCGCGGCTCGCCTGCCGCCGAACACGCCTGGGGCGGCCCCTACACTTGTTTGCCTCGCCGGACGTGACCTCTTTTCCACATGGGACGCAGAGTCCAGATAGCCCTCGCCGCCGCCCTCGCGGTGCTGCTTCTGCTGGCAGTCGGCGCCTACGCCCTCGACCGGGCCAACTCCGACAAGATCGCCACAGGGGTCAGGGTGGGCGACCTGAACGTCGGCGGGCTGACCACTGACCAGGCGCGCCACAAGCTCAACACCCACCTGGCGAAGCCGCTGGAGAAGCCCGTCACGGTGACCTTCGAGGGCACCAAGTACACGCTCAGCCCGGAGAGGCTCCAGCTGCACGCGGATGTCGACGGCATGGTCGACTCGGCGCTCGGGGCAAGCCGCTCCGACGCCCTTCCAACGCGGGTCTGGCGTTACGCGACCGGCGGCTCGGTCGATCGCGAGATCGCGCCCCAGATCGACTACTCCGCCGACGCCCTGGACGGCTTCATCAGCGCCGTCGCCGAGCAGATCAATCGTCCGGCGCGCGACGCGACGGTCAGCCCGACGCCCGCCTCGCTGAACACCGTCCCCGCCCAGGACGGGGTCAGCGTTCGGGCCGACCGCGCTGCGCTCACGTGTGCGGGCGGCGATCGACCGCCCGACCCATCGCACGGTCTCGGCTCCGGTGGACCGGGTCGAGCCGAAGGTGACGACCGACCAGCTGGCCCAGCAGTATCCGACCTTCATCACGATCGATCGCGCCGCCTTTCAGCTTCGCTTCTGGCAGAACCTGAAGCCGGTCAAGACCTACACGATCGCGGTCGGTCAGGCCGGCCTGGAGACGCCCGCCGGCGAGTACACGATCGACGACAAGCAGGTCAACCCGTCCTGGCACGTTCCCGACTCCGCCTGGGCCGGCGACCTGGCCGGCCGAGTCATCCCCCCGGGGCCTGCCGACCCGATCAAGGCACGCTGGATGGGCTTCTACGCCGGCGCCGGCATCCACGGCACGGATGAGATCTCCTCACTCGGCACGGCCGCATCGCACGGCTGCGTCCGAATGTCGATCCCGGACGTGGAGGAGCTGTATGACCAGGTCCCCCTCGGCACCCCGATCTACATCGGGGACTGAGGCGGCTGCGAACCGTCGCGCATTCCACGGGCCATTCCCCGCTCGCGCAGGCTTGAGTCGGCGAGCGGCGAACTTCTCCCGCATGACCGACGACGTCGCACCGGAGCCGAAGATCAGCCCCGCCTGGGAGGCGGCGCTGCAGCGCTTCCGGCGAGAGCTCAAGACACGAGGCTTCTCGTCCCACACGTTGCGGGCCTACGGCGCCGACGTCGCCGAGCTGGCTGAGTGGGCCACCCGGCGGGGCCTGGCGCCCGGCGAGCTCGCGTACCGCGATCTGCGGACCTACGCCGCGGCGCTGTCGGAGAGGGGTTTGGCGCGCTCCAGCGTGGCACGCAAGCTGGCCGCCGTTCGCAGTCTGCACGGCAATCTGGTGCGTGCGGGCGGCGCCGCGCAGAATCCCGCCGAGCTCCTGCCGAGCCCCAAGCGTGGCTCGCGCCTGCCCCGCGTGCTCGGAGCGGACCAGATCGCGTCGCTGCTCGATCGAATTCCGGCCGCTGGGCCGCTGGAGGTCCGAGACCGAGCGCTGTTCGAGCTCGCCTACGCCTGCGGGCTGCGGGCCGACGAGATCGTCAAGCTCGACCTGGAGGCCGCTGACTTCGACTCCGAGGCCCTGCGCGTGACCGGCAAGGGCGCCAAGACGCGCATCGTCCCGATTGGCGAGCCGGCTCAGCGCGCCCTGGAGCGCTACCTGCAGGTGGCGCGGCCCGCGCTGGCCGCCAGCCGCGCCGAGCGCGCCATGTTCCTGTCGAGGCGGGGACGCAGGCTCTCACCGTCCGACGTGCGTCGCCGGCTGGAGCGCTGGGTGCGCGAGGCGGCGGTTGCCGGGCACGTGTCCCCACACACGCTGAGGCATTCGTTCGCCACCCATCTGCTCGAGGGAGGGGCCGACCTGCGCTCGATCCAGGAGCTCTTGGGCCACTCGAGCGTGTCGACCACACAGGTGTACACGCGGGTCGAGCCGCAGCGGCTCCGCAGGGAATACGCACGCTCTCACCCGCGCGCCTGAGCGCCGACGGATAAGTTTCTGAATTTCCGGGGGACGAGATGGAAACGAACGTCAAAGCCGTCGAGCTCAGGGAGTTGTGGCGGCGCTACAAGCAACAGGACGACGAACGGGCGCGGGAGCGGCTCGTGGTGGCCTATTCACCCCTGGTCAAGTTCATCGCCGGCCGGATGGCCTCCGGGCTCCCATCTCACGTCGAGGAGGCCGACCTGATCTCCTACGGGCTGCTGGGCCTGATCGGGGCGATCGAGCGCTTCGACCTTGATCGGGAGATCAAGTTCGAGACGTTCGCGGTGGCCCGGGTAAAGGGGGCGATCATCGACGAGCTGCGCTCGCTCGACTGGGTGCCTCGATCGGTGCGCGCCCGGGCGCGCGACGTCGAGAAGGCCCACGCGCAGCTGGAGGCCGAGCTGAAGCGCGCTCCGACCGACGAGGAGATGGCGGAGAAGCTGAACACGACCGTGGAGGAGTTTCAGGACTCACTGCTGGAGATCGCGAATTCCTCGGTGCTGGCGCTCGACGACCTGTGGACGTTCGCCGACCCGGACGGCGGCGGGGGCCAGATCTCCGTCCTCGACACGCTCCAAGACCCCGGGGCGATCGACCCGCAGGCCGAGGCCCAGGCATCCGAGCAGAAGGATCGCCTCGCGGATGCGATCGAGTCGCTGCCCGAGCGCGAGCGACTGGTGATCGCCCTGTACTACTACGAGCATCTCACCCTGCGCGAAATCGGGGAGGTGCTCGGGGTGACCGAGTCGCGGGTGTCGCAGCTCCACACCAAGGCGGTGCTCGCACTTCGCTCGCGCTTTGCGGCGCGAACCGAGGAGATCTGACCCATCAGGTCGCATATATTGCGTCGGGATGGCGCATAAGCCGGCCGACCGGATCCGCAACGTCGCCCTGATCGGCCACCGGGGGAGCGGCAAGACCAGCCTCACCGAGGCGCTGCTGTTCGAGGCAGGGGTCGTCAACCGTCTGGGCCGGGTGGACGACGGCACCACCGTCGCCGACTTCGAGCCCGACGAGCAGGAGCGGGGGATGTCGATCGGGGCCAGCGTGGTCTCGTTCGACTACTCGGATCGCAGGATCAACCTGATCGATACGCCCGGGGACCCGAGCTTCGTCTCCGACACGTTCGCCGGCCTGCGGGTCGTCGACGCCGCGGTGGTCGTGATCAACGCGGTGATGGGCGTCGAGGTCCAGACCGAGCGGCTATGGGACCGCGCGGACAGCGAGGGCCTGGCGCGGCTCGTGTTCGTGAACATGCTGGACCGCGAGCGCGCCGACTTCTTCCGCGCCCTCGACTCGCTCAAGGAGGCCTTCGGCGCCCACGCCGTCGCCACCGAGATCCCAATCGGCTCCGAGCACGAGGTGCGCGGGGTGATCGACCTGATCGACATGAAGGCGTTCGAGTACGGGGGGGCGGAGCGGGGCAACGCCGCCGAGATCGAGATCCCCGACGACCTGCGGGCCCAGGCCGAGGAGTACCGCGAGAACCTCATGGACGAGGTCGCCGAGAACTCCGACGAGCTGATGGAGCGCTATCTGGAGGGCGAGGAGATCTCCCATGAGGAGATCGTCACCGCGCTCAAGAAGGGCGTCACTGAGGGTCACCTGTTCCCGGTCACCTGCGGGGTGGCGACCAAGAACCTCGGCACCAACCGCCTTTTGGAGGCGCTGGTGGAGGATGTTCCCTCGCCCGCGATGCGGGGCGCGATCAAGGCCCTCGGCGCCGACGGGGAGGAGATCGAGATCGAGCCGGACGGCGACGGCGACCCGGTCGCCTACGTGTTCAAGACCACCGCCGATCCCTACACCGGGCGCATCAACCTGCTTCGCGTCTACTCCGGCGTCCTGCGCTCGGACTCTCAGGCGTTCAACGTCACCCGCAGGGCGAAGGAGCGGATCGGTCAGCTTGCCTCGCCCTGCGGCAATCAGACCTCCACCGTGGACGAGCTCGGCGCCGGGGACATCGGCGCGGTCGCCAAGCTCCGCGAGACGCGCGCCGGGGACGTCTTGGCCGCCAAGGACGCCGGCATCTCGTTTCCGCCGCTGGACCTTCCCGCGCCGGTGATGGCCTTCGCGTTCGAGCCCAAGTCGAAGGGCGACGAGGACAAGGCTGCGGCGGCCATCCGGCGGCTCACCGAGGAGGACCCGACGCTCGACGTCCACCGCGACTCACAGACCGGCGAGCAGATCATCGCCGGGCTGACCCAGATCCACGTCGAGGTGGTCGTCGATCGGATGAAGCGGCGCTATGGGGCCGAAATCGAGCTCCACCCCCCGAAGGTGCCCTACCTGGAGACGATCCGAAAGCCCGCCAAGGCCCACGGCCGCTACAAGAAGCAGACCGGCGGGCGAGGGCAGTTCGGCGACTGTCACATAGAGATCGAGCCGGCCGAGGTCGGAGCCGGATTCGAGTTCGTCAACGCGATCAAGGGCGGCGTGATCCCCTCCAACTTCATCCCCGCGGTCGAGAAGGGGATCGCCGAGGCGATGGGGCGCGGCGTGCTGGCCGGCTACCCGATGAAGGACGTCCGGGTGCGCCTCTACGACGGCCAGCACCACTCGGTGGACTCCTCCGAGATGGCCTTCAAGATCGCCGGCTCGATGGCGTTCAAGCAGGCGGTCGCCGAAGCCGACCCGTACCTGCTCGAGCCAATCGTGAAGACGACCATCGGGGTTCCGGAGGACACGGTCGGGGACGTGGTCGGCGACCTCAACTCCCGACGCGGCCGCCCGCTCGGCATGGAGCCCAAGGGGTCGGTAACCGAGATTCAGGCCGAGGTCCCGATGGCGGAGGTGCTCGACTACGCGCCCGACCTGCGTGCGATCACCGGCGGTCGCGGCGATTACACCTTGGAGTTCGAGCGCTACGAGGAGGTTCCGGCGCACATCGCCCAGAAGGTGATCGCCGAGGCGCGGGCCAGCGACGAGGAGCAGGTCAAGGCCTGAGAACGCGGCAAGCCGCCGCCCGCCTGGCGGGATGCGCGTTGCTACGTTGGGGAGCGTGCCGGAGCAGTCCGACCCCTTCCCGACCTGCGCCGTCTGCGGGCGGACGATCCTCAAGGGCGAGCAGGCCTACGAGTACGTAAACCCGCACGACCAGCGCCTGGGCGTCTGCGTCCTGTGCCGCTCGCGTGCCGAGGCGTCCGGCTGGATACCCGCCGACCAGGCCGGTGCCACCAGGCAGGCGCCGCCAAGCCGGGCGCGGCCTGGCGATGCTCTGCGAAAGCGCCTCGAGCGCGCGGCGTCGCGGGCGCGCTCGAGCGCGCGGGGACTTCGGGGGGGCGCCGCAACGATGGAAGCGGCCCCCCGAGAGCCCGAGAAGCCGGAGCCGTCCGCCACGCCGCAGAGCGCCCAACCGGCGCCACGGCCGCAGCGCCCCGCGACGGAGCCGCCGGCCAAGAAGCAGCGCGTTGAAACGAAGCGCCAGCCGAAACGCCAGCCGAAGCGCCAGCCGGTCACCGTGGCGGCGCCGAGCCAGCCCCGCCCACGACGTGGTCCCCAGGCGCTCACGCGCCGCGCGGTCCAGCGCTTCAACGGCAGTGACGAGCCGCGCAAGGTCGCCGGCCTGATCCGCTCGCTCGGGGAGCCCCGGGCCGCGGTGCGCCCCGATGCCAGCCGCCAGCTGGCGCTGGTCACGGTGGCCTGGGAGCTTTCCTGGTACCAGTGGGAGGTCAGCGCAGATGGCGACGGCGAGCCGGTGCGCGAGGTCGCCAAGGGCGACGAGGTCTCCGAGCTCGCCGAGGACGCTCGCGCCTGGAACGCGGCCGTCGCCGAGGACGGCAAGCTCCGGCTGAAGTCGACCTCAGCGCGTCGCAAGCCGTCCGCCAAGGAAGCTTGAGGGCTTGAGCAAGCGCCTGGTGGTCAACGTCGACGGGGGCGCCCGCGGCAACCCGGGCCCGGCGGCGATCGCAGCGGTTGTCGCCACCCCCGAGGGGGAGATCCTCGAGGAGTGCTCCGAGACGATCGGCCCGGCGACCAACAACGTGGCCGAATACCGGGCGCTTGCGCTGGGGATCGAGCGAGCCCGGGCGCTCGGAGCCAGCGAGGTCGACCTGGTTGGCGACTCCGAGCTGATCGTTCGCCAGGTACGCGGCCAGTACCGCGTCAAGAACGCCGCCCTGCGGGACCTGAACGCCCGCATCCGTCGAGGCGCTGGACGGCTTCGAGCGCTGGTCGATCCGCCACGTGCGGCGCGATGAGAACGAGCGCGCCGATCAGCTCGTCAACGAGGCGCTGGACGCGGGAGCTTCCTAGCGGCGTGGCCTCCGCCGACCGCGGCTAGAATTCACCGCTTGCGCGGCTGTAGCTCAGCTGGCTAGAGCGTCTGCTTGCCATGCAGAAGGTCGTGGGTTCGAATCCCATCAGCCGCTCTCAGGGAAAGCCCCGCTCCGGCGGGGTTTTCTTTTGGCTGGATCTGGCCAGGAGCGGCGCGAACGGGCTCCGGGTCAACGCCCTGGGTCAACACCCCGTTGGCGAAGCGGCACGCCTTGGGCGGCGGGTTCCGGGATACGCTGCTGTTCCGCAGGACCGCGATGACCTGGTCCTCTCCCGCGTCGACCAACTCCACCGGCTCCGTCTTGAAGTCGTCGAACATGTCGAGCCAGTCCTGCAGGTAAGCGCGCATGGCGCTCTTCCCATGGATCGGCCCGTGGTCGTCGAGCGCACCCTCGGCCGCCCGGTAGTCGATGTCGTCCGCCCAGTACTGGTCGAGCCAGGCATCCAGGTCGCCACGGTTGAAGGCCACAACCGCATCTCGCACGATCTCCACGTTCTCCTGCGACATCGCCTACTCCGAAAGCCCGGCGGCTTCGAGGGCGTCTGGTTGTGACTTCGGGCGGCGCGAATCAGCGCCGATGCGCTTTCCAGTGGGCGCCCACGTGCAGGAACCCAGGGTTCACGCTGCAGCCGGTCTGGTTGGCATACAGGTCTCCTTCCGCAACGATTAAGCCGACCGCCTTGCGGTAGTGGTTGCTCTTGAGTAGGTCCCCGCTGACAAAGAGCCTCAGTTGGGATCCGCCGTGCTTGATCCTGTCCTGGAACCTAAAGGTGAGGTCGCCCGCGACTCGCCGGAGCTGCTTCGCGCGCGGGTGCATCCTGTGGCTGAACTTGACGGCGCCTTGGTCGCAGACCAAGTTGACGTTTGAAATTCGCACCTTCCGCACGCGTTCGCGCTGCAGACTCGCCGAGAAGCGGATTTTGCCGCCACCCTCGTACGCCTTCACCCGCCCTTTGTACCCGTGATAGCCATGGGTACCTGCCAGTGCGGTGGCAGAGAGAGCGACGGCCGCCATCAGGCTGGCGCAGATCAGCGTGCGTTTCATGAACTCCTCCCTTGGGGCGTGATCGTGTGGCCGCGACGACGCGGGCGGTGCCCGACGGCGACCGTGGCGCCGGCGCCAATCGCCGCGAGCGCGAGGATCGCGGTCGCGCCGATCCCGGCGTCGCCCCAATCGAACCCGTCGCCCGACGAGGTGGCGGGCTCCGGTGGGGGAGGGAACTGCTGCACGTAGTAGGCGTTCCGCGGTCTCTCGTAGCCCGACCCGTTCAGGCCGACCGGCTCGACCGGACCCGCCCATGCGGCGGGTGCCGCCACGGCGGTGACGATGCCGGCCACCGCGAGGCCGCGCCGCAGTCTGCGTGTGTTGCTCGCCATGAGAGCTCCTCTCGCTCGGGATCGCCCATTGCGATCCGATGCGGGCAGCCTCAGGTGAAGCGGTAAATGCACGGCTGAGGGCGGTAGCAAGCGGGCAAACACGGGCGCCTGGCGGTGGTAGTGTCGTCTGCAACGAAGGGCCCGCCAATGGAATTCCGCGTTCTCGGCTCGTTCGAGGTCCTGGTCGACGGGCAGCAGATCCCGCTCGGCGGAGCCAGGCAGCGCGCCGTGCTGGCAATCCTGTTGCTTCATCGCGGCGAGGTCGTCTCGGTCGACCGGGTCGTCGATGAGCTCTGGGGCGAGCGACCGCCGGACACCGCGACGAAGACGGTGCAGGTCTACGTGTCGCGCCTTCGCAAGGCGCTCGGCGAGGGCGTGCTCGTCACCCGCGGCGGGGGTTATGTGCTCGAGCTCGACCCCGACGACGTGGACGCCGACCGGTTTGAGCGCCTGGCAGGCGAGGGCCGCGAGGCGCTCGACCGCGGCGAACCACGCGCCGCCGCGAAAAGCCTGGCCGAGGCGCTCGAGCTGTGGCGCGGGCCGCCGCTGACCGACTTCGCCTACGAGTCCTTCGCCCAGAACGAGGTCGCCCGACTGGAAGAGCTGCGTCTGGTCGCGCTCGAAGACCGAATCGATGCCGACCTGGCGCTCGGCCGCCACGCCGCGCTCGTGTCCGAGCTCGAGGCCCTGGTCGCCGAGCATCCGACCCGCGAGCGGCTGCGCGGCCAGCTGATGCTCGCCCTGTATCGCGCGGGGCGCCAGTCAGAGGCCCTGGAGAGCTATCGGGACGCGCGACGGACACTCGACGAGGAGCTCGGGCTCGAGCCCGGCCCCGAGCTGCAACAACTCGAGCGCGAGATCCTCACCCAGGATCCGGCGATCGAAGCCCCGCGTCGCGAAGGGCCTCTGGCGGTCCTAGGCGGGCGCCGGCGTGGCGGCGTCCTGCTCGCGTTCGGCGGCGGCCTGCTGCTCGCGGCGGCCGTCGCGGCGATCGTCTCCGGCGGGGACGATGGCGCGGAGCTAGCCGAACCCAACTCGCTCGCCGTGGTCGACCCGGCGTCCAATCGCGTCGTCGACACGGTGCCCACCGGCATCGACCCGGCCGACGTCTCGGCTGACGCCGACCACGTCTGGGTCGCAAACCGCGGCGACGACACCGTGACAGAGGTCGATCCCGAGACGAAGGCAGTCCTCGGCACGACCTCGGCCCATACGGGCCTCGCTGGGGGGATGGCCGCCGGGGCCGGTGGCGTCTGGCTCGCCGACAGTCGCGGCGAGAAGCTCGTCCGGCTCGACCCCGCCTTCCCGTCGGCGTCGCGATCGATCAAGCTGGGCCGGTCCCGCGGCTACTTCACGATCGTCAACCCGGTCGCCGTCGGTCACGACGCGATCTGGGTGCCGGCCGCCAACGGCGAGATCGCGCGGGTCGATCCCACGCGTTACCGGATCGCCGACACCGTTCCCGTTGGCAACAGCCCCGTCTCAATCGCCACGGGCGCCGGTGGCGTATGGGTCGCCGACGCGACCGACAACTCGGTCATCAGGATCGACCCTGCCGGCGCCGACGCGGTCACGGCGCCGATCCCGGTCGGGCAGGGGCCCTCCGCGGTCGCCGTGGGCGAGGGCGCGGTGTGGGTGGCGAACACGCAGGATGACACCGTCTCTCGCATCGATCCCGGCTCGGCGGCGGTGACCGAGACGATCCCGGTGGGAGCACAGCCGACCGGCATCGCCGCCGCCGGAGGCGCCGTGTGGGTCGCGAACAGCCTCGGAGGCACGGTCTCGCGCATCGACCCCGAGGCGAACCGGGTCGAAGCGACGATCGAGGTCGGGGAGGCTCCACACGGCCTTACCGTCGCGCACGACCTGGTCTGGGTCACCGTCCAGGCGAGCGCGGAGGCGCCCGACGCGCCCTCGCTCGGGCGCGGCGAGGACGTCGCGCGGGTGTTCCTAACCAGCGCCGGGTACCCCGATCCGGCGGACGACAGCGGCGGTAGCGAGGTTGCCTTCGCGACCTGCGCGCCCCTCTACAACTACCCCGACCGCCCCTTCCCCGAGGGCTCGCGGCTGGTGCCCGAGGTGGCGGCAGGGGAGCCGCTCGTCTCGGATGACGGCAGGACGTACCGGTTCCGAATTCGCCCGGGGTTCCGCTTCTCGCCGCCCTCGAACGAGCCTGTGACCGCGGAGGCGTTCCAGCGCACGCTCGAGCGCGCCCTCAGCCCGGTGATCGGTGGCGGTGGCGACTCTGGCCTTGGCGACATCGTCGGCGCCGACGACTACATAGCTGGTCGGACGCGCGCCCTCAAAGGAGTGGACGCGCGCAACCGGACCCTGGTCATTCGGCTGGCGAAACCGGTGCCGAACCTGCCCGCAAGACTCTCAGGTTCGGGTGCGGGATTCTGCGCGATCCCCCCAGGCACGCCGCGCAATGAAGTGGTGGTCGACGACCCCGTCCCCTCGGCCGGCCCTTACTACGTCGACTCGTTCGTCCTGGGCCGAGGCCTGGTACTGCGCCGCAACCCCAATTACGGCGGCGACCGCCCGCAGGGGCTGGAGGAGATTCGGGTCGACTACGACATCCCCGTCGAGCGCGGAGTCGAGGAGGTCGAGGACGGACGCGCGGACTATGTCGCCCTCCAACCGGGCTTCGGGGCATTGCCGGCGTCGACTCGAGTCGCGGACCGGCTCGAGGGACTCTACGGCCCCGACAGCGAGGCCGCCCGCGCCGGCCGCCAGCAGCTGTTCACGCAGAGCATGCCGGCCGTGGACTCCTACGTCTTCAACACCCACCGCGACCCGTTCGCGGACCCGCGCCTGCGCAGGGCGGTGAACTACGCGATTGATCGCCCCGAACTGTCGGAGGACACGGGGTTCGGCTTCGCGGGCCAGCCGACCGACCAGTACATCCCGCCCGTGATCCCGGGGTTCAAGGACGCCGCGGTCTACCCGTTGGGCGGGCCAGATCTCGCCACGGCGCGCCGGCTCGCGGGGGGCGAGCGCCATCACGCCGTGCTCTACACGTGCAACCGGCCCGGCTGCAGCCGTAACGCCCAGATCCTGCAGTCGAACCTGGACGCGATCGGGATCGATCTCGAGGTGCACGAGCTCCCCGTCGAGAAGTGGGCCCGCTCGGTCCTTGGCTCGGACCAGCAATGGGATCTCGCGTCCTGGGGCTGGATCTTCGACTACGCCGATCCGTTCGACTTCATCAACAACCAGTTCGGGCCCGGGGCCGAGCACCCCGGCGACTTCCGCGATCCCGGCCTGTGGCGGCGGATGGCGGCCGCCGCCCGCCTGACCGGCGAGGAGCGGCTCCGCGCCTACGCCAGGCTCGATCGTGACCTCGCCCGGCGCGCGGCGCCTGCTGCGGCGTACGCGAGCAGCATCGTCACCCACTTCTTCTCCGCACGCATGGGCTGTGAGGTGTCGCACCCGCTCTACGGCCTCGATCTCCCGGCGCTCTGCGTCAGGAGCGACGACGACCCTGAGTGAGCGGGGATTTTGAACACATCAGCCGCTTGTCTTCGAAGTCTTGGTGGACGGGCAGAATGGCCTGTCCCCGCGAATGCGCGGGCGGGAATTGGACGCCTGCCGCTTCGGTGGTACGGTCGCCTGAAAGCCCCGACCGGGGAGAGGAGTGGCGGCGACCATCAGGGCGCGTAGGCTCGTAATCAGCACCATCTTCATCGCTGCCGTGCTCGGCAGCGTCATCCTCTCAGCGGGCGCGCAAGCCGCCGCCGGGGATCTCGACCACACGTTCTCCGCCGACGGCATGCAGAGGACCAACTTCGGCTTCGGCCGCAGCAGCGCGGCCGCAACCGTGCTCCAGCCGGACGGCAAGATCGTCGCAGTCGGCACCCAGTTCTCATCCCAGGACTTTGACTTCGCGATCACGCGCTACAACTCGAACGGCTCCCTAGACACCAGCTTCTCCGGCGACGGCAAGCTGACGACCGACTTCGGGGGCTTGGACGTGGCGAATGGGGTGGCCCTGCAAGGCGATGGCAAGATCGTCGCGGTCGGCCGCGGCGGCAACGGCGACTTCGCCCTCGCCCGCTACAACCCCAACGGCACGCTCGACTTGACCTTCTCTGGCGACGGCAAGCAGACCACCGACTTCGGGAGCGACGCAGACGAGGCAAGCGACGTGGCCCTCCAGGCAAACGGCAAGATCATCGCGGTCGGGATGAGAGAGTCCGCAGGCTTTGAGGCCAGGCAGTTCGCAATCGCCCGTTACAACCCCAACGGCACCCTCGACACGAGCTTCTCCGGCGACGGCAGGCAGACGACCAACTTCGGGGACATCCATCGCGCCGACGGGGCGAATGGGGTGGCCCTGCAAGGCGATGGCAAGATCGTCGCGGTCGGCGGTGGCGACGCCGGAGGCGGCAACCTCGACTTCGCCATCGCCCGCTACAACTCGAACGGCTCCCTAGACACCAGCTTCTCCGGCGACGGCAAGCTGACGACCGACTTCGGGGGCTCCGAGGTGGCGAACGGGGTGGCTCTGCAAGGCGGTGGCAAGATCGTCGCGGTCGGCGTTAGCCGCACCGGCAGCTTCGCCCTCGCCCGATACAACCCCAACGGGTCACTCGACCCGAGCTTCTCAGGCGACGGCAAGCAGACCACCGACTTCGGGGACGATGGCGTGGCCACCGGGGTGGCAATCCAGGGCGACGGCAAGATCGTGGTAGTGGGTGGCGGCGGAGGCGGCGACGACTTCGCGCTTGCCCGCTACAACCCCAACGGCACGCTCGACTTGACCTTCTCTGGCGACGGCAAGCAGACAACCGACTTCGGGAGCGACGCAGACGAGGCAAGCGACGTGGCCCTCCAGGCAAACGGCAAGATCATCGCGGTCGGGGAGGGGGAGGGCGGGAACAGCGACTTCGCGCTCGCCCGCTACAACCCCAACGGCACCCTCGACACGACCTTCTCCGGCGACGGCAAGCAGACGACTCCCTTCGCCGGCCATGATGAAGCCCAGGGGGTGGCGATCCAAGAGGACGGCAAGATCGTCGTGGTCGGCCATGGCTTCGCCATCGCCCGCTACAACCCCAACGGTTCGTTGGACACGAGCTTCTCCGGCGACGGCAAGCGGACGACGACAGACTTCGGCGGCTTCGGCCAAGACGCGACGGCGGTGGCGATTCAGGATGATGGCAAGATCATCGTCGTCGGCTCCGTTGCTGGGCCCATGCTCTACGCGGACTTCGCCATCGCCCGCTACAACCCCAACGGCACCCTCGATACGAGCTTCAACGGGGCCGGCAAGCAGCAGGCCAGTTTCGTGGGTCACGACGAGGCTCATGGGGTCGCGATTCAGGGCGACGGCAAGATCGTCGTGGTCGGCTCAGGATACGACACCGTCACGGGCGCTTCCGAGGGTGCCCTCGTTCGCTACAACCCGAACGGCACGATCGATACGACGTTTTCCGGGGACGGCAAGCTGACGACCGACTTCGGAGCCTGGAGTGGGGTGGCGATTCAAGGCGACGGCAAGATCGTTACGGTCGGCGGCGCTGACGGGGGCGCCACCAGCTTCGACTTCGCCCTCGCCCGCTACAACAGCGACGGCTCACTCGACACGAGCTTCTCTGGCGACGGGAAGCAGACCACAGACTTCGGGGACGGCGAAGGGGCGAGTGGGGTGGCGCTACAAGACGATGGCAAGATCGTGGCAGCAGGCCGCACGGGACCCAACGGCGCCCGCGACTTCGCTCTCGCCCGCTACGACCCCGACGGCGCGCTCGACACGAGCTTCTCCGGCGACGGCAAGCAGACGACCGACTTCGGGTTCGGGGCCGACGACGCGGCCAACGGCATTGCGGTCCAGGGCGACGGCAAGATCGTCGCGGCTGGTTATGCCAGCGGCGGGGCCACGGGCGACGACTTCGCCCTCGCCCGCTACAACCCCGACGGCACGCTTGACCCAAGCTTCTCCGGTGACGGCAAACGGAGGACCAGCTTTGGGGGAGACGACGTGGCGAACGGGATGGCGCTCCAAGGGGACGGCAAGATCGTCGCGGTCGGGCGCGGCCTCGGTCTCGACAGAACCAACGATTTCGCGATTGCTCGCTACCTGGGTGGCTGAGCCCGGCATCCCGACACCACGCTGAATGGGCACCACACTCGATCTGGTGCCCAAACCAACCAAACGGCGCCTCGAGAGCAGACTCAGGGAGGGCTTCATGGACGATGCCGTTCGGCCGCCACGCCGTCGAGATGGCTCGCCACCACTCAGATCGACGCCGCGACGCGCCCGGATCGAGCCGGGCGCGTCGGACGGCGTCCTTTCCGCAGGGTGTTCTCCTTGGGCGGCTCCGTTAGGTGATCCGGACGCCGTGCGTGCGGCGCGAGCGGCGCCCACCTTGGTAGGTGACGGTGTGGTCGCGACGACGCGGGCGGTGCCCGACGGTGACCGTGGCGCCGGCGCCAATCGCCGCGAGCGCGAGGATCGCGGTCGCGCCGATCCCGGCGTCGCCCCAATCGAAACCGTCGCCCGACGAGGTGACGGGCTCCGGTGCGGGAGGGAACTTCTGCACGCCGTAGGCGCTCAGCGGTCTCTGGTAACCCGACCCGTCCCGGTCGACTGGCTCGACTGGACTCGCCCACGCGGCGGGTGCCGCCACGGCGGTGACGATGCCGGCCAGTGCGAGGCCGCGCCGCAGTCTGCGTGTGTTGCTCGCCATGAGAGCTCCTCTCGCTCGGGATCGCCCATTGCGATCCGATGCGGGCAGGCTCAGGTAGAGCGGTAAATGCACGGCTGACCGCGGTAGCAAGCGGGCAAACACGGGCGCCTGGCGTGAGGAACCGCATGGCAAAGCCGTATGTGAGTATGCGGCCTAGTCGGAACACGCGCCACGCAGTCGCAACCCTCTCCCTCGGCGCGAGATACTGCGCGGGCGATAGCGCCGGAGCGCAGGTGTCGTCGGCTTACCCCTTGAGGTATTTGTGCCGGAGACGGCAGCCGGGACAATGCGGCAGCGATGACGAGACGCTTGATGATCCCCCTGGCAGTCGTGCTGGTGTTTGCGGCAGCGACGGCCTACGCCGCCGTGACCCACATTCCTCGTAGCGAGTGGCCGTCCTGCATCGGGAGCAATGGAGTCAACGGCAGGGCGCTGCAAGGGGACGCAGCTGCCAACCACATCAAGGGAACCGCTAAACGCGACCTTCTGCGCGGCGCTGGAGACGGCGACTTCCTGGATGGACGACAGGGGCGAGACTGCCTCGAAGGTCAGCGCGGCAGCGACACTGTCCACGGCGGCGCGGGCGAAGACGCTGTCCGTGGCGACGCCGGCGGCGACACGCTCGTAGGAGGTTCTGGGTTGGACAGCCTCCTGGGAGGGCCGGGCAAGGACGTGCTCCGTGCGGGTCAAGGCTGGAGGAGGACCCTGAACTACATGCACGGCGGGGCACAAGATGATCGGCTTGTCGGCGGCCCAGACCGCGACCAGACCAACGGAGGGCCTGGCGACGACCACGTCGCCGGCCATGAGGCCTTCGACTACATAGCGGGCGGCCGCGGCGACGATCAGTTGCGCGGCGGCAAGGGCGACGACCGAACCATCGACCTCTACGGGCGGAACCGCAGCGTCTGTGGCACAGGGACGGACAAGGTCGTGACCAACCAGCGATCTGAGGTCGGGGAGGACTGCGAGGAGATCATTCGCCGGTAGCGAGATACTGCGCGGGCGATGTCGCAGGAGAACGTCAAGACCCTGCGCGGGGTCCGAATCGCGCTCTCGCCTCTCAGCGAAAGAGCGAGTCAGCGCCGGACCCTGGACGAGCGATTCTTCGTTCGCTTTCCGGCCCTTTACCGCCGGCAAGCTGCAGCCTTCTGGCGAGCGACGAGACGATCCCGACTTCGGCGGTTGCTCGCCGCTTATTCCATCCAACGGGGATATGCGGCCCTTAACCGTCGGGATTACGAGGTTGTCCTCATGCGCAGCGATCCCGAGGTGGAATACCGGCCCAGTGGCGACCTGATGCCCCCCAACCTCGAGCCGGCCTTCTACGGCCAGGACGGCTATCGCAAGCTGTGGAGCAGGTGGTTCGAGGCGTTCGAGGAGTGGAACCGGCCGGGGTAGCGGGGTGAGAGTCGAGCGCGACTTCTTCGCCGTCTACGACCTGAGGGAATCGAAGGTGGTCCGCTTCCGTATGTACGAATCGCAGGGGGAGGCCCTCGAAGCCGCCGGGCTCAAGGAGTAGGCGATGCCGCAGGAGAACGTGCAAGCCTTCAAACGCGCCCTCGAGGGAAGGGAGACAGGGTGGGCGGCTGCCTTGCTGGGCAGCGTCCCGGCGTGGGCATCCGACGGGCGGGGCCCGGACCGCCCGGCCCGGGCCTCGCCCAGCAGGACCTCCGTCAGCTCTTGAGCCCTGGCACGACGTTGACGACCGCCCGGTTGGTCCCAGCGATCGGGCCGCCGACGATAGTCACGGCGATCGTGTGGGCGCCCGGGGGCAGGGGCCGAACCATCGCCGAGTAAGCCGCGCCGACGAAGGTCGCCTCCTCGGCGTCAACGCCCAGGATGTTTGGATCGGGCAGCTCGACGGTGCCCTGCCCGGAGACGGCCAGGAACCTGTCAAGGCCAATGTTCACCGGGGGTCCGCCGTCGATGCTGACCAGGATGGCGTCGAAGGGCGCCAGGTTGTCGAGGGCGCATAGGCGCTGCCCCTCCTCGGTCTCCCCCCCGTCAAACGGCGGAGGCTCGACGGAGCTGCACTCAGCGAAGGCTGAGAAGAAGAACACGGGCGTTCCCGGTTTGATGTTGCAGACCGTCGGGGCCGCCGGCTCCGGGGTGGTCCACAAGAGCAAGACCTTGTCCTTGTGTCCGGCCGACAGGCAATTGTTTTCACGGCTGCCGGCGAGCGGATTGACGTCGGGCGGGAGCTCGAGGAGCTGACGAAGCTCCTCCCCGAGCAGCTCGCCGGCGGTGAAGCCGGCGACGCGCTTCGACGCGTCTACGACTCCGCCCGACCCGTTCAGGCCGACCGGCTCGACCGGACCCGCCCATGCGGCGGGTGCCGCCACGGCGGTGACGATGCCGGCCACCGCGAGGCCGCGCCGCAGTCTGCGTGTGTTGCTCGCCATGAGAGCTCCTCTCGCTCGGGATCGCCCATTGCGATCCGATGCGGGCAGCCTCAGGTGAAGCGGTAAATGCACGGCTGAGCGCGGTAGCAAGCGGGCAAACACGGGCGCCTGGCGGTGGTAGTGTCGTCTGCAACGAAGGGCCCGCCAATGGAATTCCGCGTTCTCGGCTCGTTCGAGGTCCTGGTCGACGGGCAGCAGATCCCGCTCGGCGGAGCCAGGCAGCGCGCCGTGCTGGCGATCCTGTTGCTTCATCGCGGCGAGGTCGTCTCGGTCGACCGGGTCGTCGATGAGCTCTGGGGCGAGCGACCGCCGGACACCGCGACGAAGACGGTGCAGGTCTACGTGTCGCGCCTTCGCAAGGCGCTCGGCGAGGGCGTGCTCGTCACCCGCGGCGGGGGTTATGTGCTCGAGCTCGACCCCGACGACGTGGACGCCGACCGGTTCGAGCGCCTGGCAGGCGAGGGCCGCGAGGCGCTCGACCGCGGCGAACCACGCGCCGCCGCGAAGAGCCTGGCCGAGGCGCTCGAGCTGTGGCGCGGGCCGCCGCTGACCGACTTCGCCTACGAGTCCTTCGCCCAGAACGAGATCGCCCGACTCGAGGAGCTGCGTCTGGTCGCGCTCGAAGACCGAATCGATGCCGACCTGGCGCTCGGCCGCCACGCCGCGCTCGTGTCCGAGCTCGAGGCCCTGGTCGCCGAGCATCCGACCCGCGAGCGGCTGCGCGGCCAGCTGATGCTGGCCCTCTACCGCGCCGGTCGCCAGTCAGAGGCCCTGGAGAGCTATCGCGACGCTCAGCGGACGTTGCAGGAGGAGCTCGGGCTCGAGCCCGGCCCGGAGCTGCAGCAGCTCGAGCAGTCGATCCTCAACCAGGATCCGGCGATCGAAGCCCCGCGTCGCGAAGGGCCTCTGGCGGTCCTAGGCGGGCGCCGGCGTGGCGGCGTCCTGCTCGCCTTCGGCGGCGGCCTGCTGCTCGCCGCGGCCGTCGCGGCGATCGTCTCCGGCGGGGACGATGGCGCGGAGCTAGCCGAACCCAACTCGCTGGCCGTGATCGATCCTGAGTCCAACCGCGTCGTCGACACGGTGCCCACCGGCATCGACCCGGCCGACGTTGCCGCCGACGCCGACCACGTCTGGGTCGCAAACCGCGGCGACGGGAGTGTGACGCAGGTCGATTCCGAGACGAAGGCAGTTGTCGGCACCACCTCGGCAGACACCAGGGTCGGAGGGATTGCCGCGGGAGCCGACGGCGTCTGGATCGCCGACAGCCGCGGCGAGGAGCTCGTGCGGCTCGATCCCGCCTTCCCCTCGGCGGCGCGTTCGATCCGACTCGCGCCCAGGCCAGAGGAGCTCGACTTCGCCGCCGTCAACCCGGTCGCCGTCGGTCACGACGCGGTCTGGGTGCCGGACGCCGATGGCGCGATCGCGCGCGTCGATCCCGGGAGTTACCGGATAGCCGACACCATCCCTGTCGGCAACAGCCCGACCTCGATCGCCACGGGCGCCGGCGGCGTATGGGTCGCCGACGCGATCGACAACTCGGTCACCAGGATCGACCCGGCCAGCGCCAACGCGGTCACGGCGCCGACCCCGGTCGGGCAGGGGCCGTCGGCGATCGCCGTCGGCGAGGGCGCGGTCTGGGTCGCGAACACCCAGGACGACACCGTCTCGCGCATCGATCCTCGCGCGGCCGCGGTGACCCAGACGATCCCCGTGGGAGACAGACCGACCGGGATCGCCGCGGGCGGAGGGGCGGTGTGGGTCGCGAACAGCCTCGGAGGCACGGTCTCGCGCATCGACCCCGAGGCGAACCGGGTCGAGGCGACGATCGAGGTCGGGGAGGCGCCGCAGGGCGTCACGGTCGCACACGACCTGGTCTGGGTCACGGTCCAGGCAAGCGCGGCGGCCCCCGACGCCCCCTCGGCGCCGGCCGGCGAGGATGTCGTGCGGGTGTTGAAGCCCGCCCCGCCCGGTTCGATCGATCCGGCGACGCTCGGCATCGGCTTCGACGAGCTCTCCTACGCGACCTGCGCGCTCCTCTACAACTACCCCGACCGCCCCTTCCCCGTGGGCTCGCGGCTGGTGCCCGAGCTGGCGGCAGGGGAGCCGCTCGTCTCGGATGACGGCAGGACCTACCGGTTCCGGATTCGGCCGGGCTTCCGCTTCTCGCCGCCCTCGAACGAGCCCGTGACCGCGGCGGCGTTCAAACGCGCCCTGGAGCGCGTTCTCAGCCCGACGATCAACTCCTACGGGCGGCTATGTCCTCCGCGACATCGTCGGCGCCGACGACTACTGGGCCGGCCGCACCAAGACCCTCGAAGGTGTGAGCGCGCGGAACGGGATCCTGGTCATCCGCTTGACGAGGCCGGTGCCGAACCTGCCCGCGCGGCTCGCCGGGCAGTACTTCTGCGCTGTCCCACCTGGCACGCCGCTCGAGGAGCAGGCCGTCGACCCCGTCCCCTCGGCCGGCCCCTACTACATCGACTCGTACGCTCCCGGAGCGCAGCCTCGTGCTGCGCCGCAACCCCAACTACGGGGGTGAGCGCCCGCAGGGGCTGGGGGAGATCCGGTTCGAGTTCGGCGTCCCCGCCGAGCGCGGAGTCGAGGAGGTCGAGGCGGGACGCGCCGACTATGTGGCGCTCCAACCGGGCTCGGCACTGCCGGTGTCGACGCAGGTGGCGGATCGGCTCGAGGCGCGTTACGGCCCCGGCAGCGACGCCGCCCGCGCCGGCCGCCAGCAGCTGTTCACGCAGACCGTGCCGGCCGTGTACTCCTACGTCTTCAACACCCACCGCGACCCGTTCACGGACCCGCGCCTGCGCAGGGCCGTGAACTACGCGATCGATCGCCCCGCGCTGGCGAAGGACGCGGGGTTCGGCTTCGCCGGCAGGCCGACCGATCAGTACATCGCGCCCGGGATCCCCGGATTCGAGGACGCCGCGATCTATCCGTTGGGACGGGCCGGATCTCGCCACGGCGCGACGGCTCGCGGGGGACGAGCGCCACCGCGCCGTCCTCTACACGTGCAGCCAGCCCGGCTGCACGCGCGACGCCCAGATCCTGCAGTCGAACCTGGAAGCGATCGGGATCGAGCTCGAGGTGCGGCAGTTCCCGTCCGAGGTTTTCTTCGACACGATCCGGGGCCCGGACCGCCAGTGGGACCTGGCGCTACTTCTGCCTGGCTCGTCGACTACGCCGATCCGTCCACCTTCATCAACGACCAGTTCGGGCCCGGGGCGGGCAACCCCGGCGACTTCCGCGATCCCGGCCTGTGGAAGCGGATGGCGGCCGCGGCTCGCCTCACGGGCGAAGCCCGGCTTCGCGCCTACGCCCGGCTCGACCGCGACCTCGCCGGAGCGCGCGGCGCCCGCCGCGGCGTTCGCCAGCGGCATCAACACCCACTTCCTCTCCGCGCGCATGGGCTGCCAGGTGCTGCACCCGATCTACGGCCTCGACCTCGCGGCGCTCTGCGTCAGGGACGACGTCGAGGACGAGTGAGCAGGCGGCGCGGGCTCGGACGACTACTCGTAAACAGCCGCAGACGCGGAAGCCCTCGACCTCGCGAAAGTGGCGGTCTCTTACCTATGCATTCAGAGGCTTGGGGGCCTTTCGCATCACAGCGAAGACGCCCGTGTCGTCTTGGCGCCCGTAGTCGGGACTGAACGGCTCCGCGTGGCAGATGAGCGACGGGTGCCCACCATGGGCGGCCATGAACGAATGGAACCCGCGGTTCAGGTCGACGTCGTCTGCGACCAGTACGCCGCCTGGTTTGAGGGCTGTCCAAGCGTGATCCAGCTCGAAAAGCAGGTTTCGTTCGGTATGCCTGCTGTCGTGTACGAACAGGTCGATCGGCTCCAGCCGAGCGAGGAGACGAGGGAGGCGGCGTCTGCTCGATCCCCGAACGTATGTCCAACGGTCGCTGAGGCGCTCGGGCACCGCCGCGCCGATCTGAGTGTGCAGGCTTCGATCGAGCGGAGGCGGAAGATCGATGCTCCAGAGATGACCGGTGTCATTGTGCGCAAGAGCTTCGAGGATGAACCGCGTCGTGATGCCGCGAGCGACACCCGTCTCAACGGCCCTGGCGGGCCCCAAGTGGTGCGCTAGACACCAGACCGCACGCGCCATTCCCGGCTCGCCGTCGCCCCAACCGGCAAAGGCGCCGCGCCCAAGCCGGAAGCCCTTCCGCTCGAGCGACTGCATCACTTGCGACCACAACTCCCAGAAGCTGTCGGTGGCGGCGCACGGCCA
Source organism: uncultured Actinomycetes bacterium (assembly GCA_963760665.1). GTDB lineage: Bacteria > Actinomycetota > Thermoleophilia > Solirubrobacterales > 70-9 > AC-56. The sequence continues at coordinate 30,880 of CAVXDS010000004.1, read as the reverse complement.
TGGGGCGCCCACGAGCTCGTGGAGACTCTCCTCCCAATCCTCGTCGACCTCGTACGGACATGGCGGCCACGGCATGAAGCCGCCGACGCCCTTCGTCCGCGCCGCTCGCAGCTCCTCGCGTTCCGCGACCTTCGCTTGAACGTTGATGAACGCTTCGACGGGGTCGGTCGCGAACACGCGAGCCGCACGTGCCAGGCGCTCTCCCTTGCCCAGTATCTGTGAGGGGGCGTCGAACACGATCCTCGTACCTCTCGTGAGCTCGAACAATCCCCCCTATCAACTTGATCGAGTGTAGACGGCCAAGAGCCTCGGCCCTGCTTGCGAGCTCGGATCTCGTGCTGGCGAATGCGCGGTGAGAATCTCAGGCGTCTAGGGACACCCGTGCGTTGCCATCACGTTCGCCCGTCCTCGATTCCGGCGAGTGTCTCACGGACCAGGCCTCCGATCGCGTCCAGGTCATAGCCGCCCTCCTGGACCGCGACGGTTGGCAGGTCGAGCGCCCCGAGCGCCCGGCCCGCGGCCCGGAAGGCGGCGGGCGTCACCCGCAATGGGCTCTCCGGGTCGCCGGCGGCGGCGTCGACGCCGAGCGCTACGACCAGAGCCCGCGGCTCGCGCTCGCGGGCCCAGGTCGCGAGGCCGGAAACCGCCTCCAGCCACGGCTCGTCGTCCGAGCCGGGCGCCAAGGGGACGTTGCGGTTGGCGCCGGTGCCGGTCCCGCCGCCCGTCTCGGCTGGGAAGCCGAGAAAGTGCGGGAACCACCCGGCGCCCGGGTCGACGTGAACGGAGCCGACCACCACATCGGGGTCGTCGTAGAAGATCGCCTGCGTCCCGTTGCCGTGGTGGGCGTCGATGTCGATCACGGCGACCGGGCCATCGAGTGCCTCGCGAAGCCGAGCCGCGGCCGCGGCCGTGTTGTTCAGATAGCAGGAGCCGCCGAAACACGCGCGGGTGGCGTGGTGGCCCGGGGGACGGCAGCAGGCGTACGCGGCGCGCTCGCCGGCCAGCACCAGGTCGGTCGCCGTCAGAGCCACGTCCACCGCGGCACGCGCCCCTTCCCAGGTGCCCGGTCCGATCAGCGTCATCGTGTCGTAGGTGAACTGGCCGGCCCGGGCGCTTGCGGCCGTCGGGATGGCCGGCGGGCGGTCGCAGAGCAGGCCCGGGTGTGGGAACAGGTACGGGACGACCCGGTCCTGGCCCGGGTCCACGGTCAGCCCGGCTGCCTCCCACTCATCCCACGCGTGGGCCAGGTATGCGACGAGCTCGGGGTCGTGGACGGCCAATACGGCGTCGTCCGGCTGGGCCCTGGCGTCCACGAATCGCGCCCCGGCCTCGGCGAGCGCCTCGCGGATCCGCTCGGCGCGCGCGGGCAGCTCGGTGCCGGGGGTGCGAACGCCAACCCAGACTTCCCCGCCCGGCTCGTGCAGCCGGTGTCGGTCACTCCAGACCACGGGCATCGCAAGGCTCACGGGAGCGAGGGAGGGTATCCGCCGGCCAGCGGGTGAGGCGGGACCAAACGGACGTTCAGTCATATGAAGGGCGAAATCGTTGTCCAATTCCGGCATTGACGCACCGGAAACGGTGGGGGTAGGTTCTTCAACGATCGTTCATGAAGACGGCGATCGCGCCCGATGACATCAGGCAGCAGCTCGGCGCGGACAGGGTTCTGGACCCGCTTGGCGCGCTGCCGCAGCGGGCCGAGCGCCTGGATCCGTCGGGGCCGGTCCGGCCCTACGAGCTCGAGGTGGCGGTGGAGCGGCTGTGTCTCGACTCGACTTCGCTTCGCAACATCCGCGAGCGCGCCGCAGGAGACGTCGATCGCATGGTCGCCAGGGTGCTCGAGATCGTCGAGTCCCGGGGCAAGATGCACAATCCGGAAACCGAGTCGGGAGGCGTCTTGCTCGGGACCGTCACCGCCGTCGGGGAGCGCTACCAGTCCCCACCCGCGAAGGGAGACCGAATCGCCACGCTTGCGTCGTTGACCTTGACGCCGCTGCGGCTGGACTCGGTGAGCAGCCTGGATCCCGGCTCCCCTCAGATCGAGGTCTCCGGGACCGCGTACGTGTGTGACCGGGCGGCGTGGGCGCCCGTGCCGGAAGACCTGCCGTTGGCGCGGGCGCTCGAGATCTACGACGTCTGCGCAGCCGCCTCCCAGACCCGGGCTCTGGCGCCTCGCGACGGCACGGTGTGCGTGCTGGGCGCCGGGCATGCCGGCAAGTTGGCGCTCGCCGCCGCGCGCGATGCGGGGGGCGGGACCATGGTCGCCGTGGACATCGATCCGAACGCGATCGAGCGCGTCTCGGCGCTCGGCCTCTGCGACCTCGGGGTGACGACCGACTTGAGCGACCCGCTCGCCGCCCTTGACGCGGTGCGCGCCGCCGGGGCGCCTCCCGCCGACCTCACGGTCGTGGTGGTCAACGCCGAAGGTTGCGAGCCGACCGCGATCCTGTTGACCGCCGACCAGGGCACCGTGCTCTTCTTCTCGATGGCGACGAGCTTCTCCGCAGCCGCGCTGGCCGCGGACGGGATCGGCTCGAGCATTCGCATGCTGGTGGGCAGCGGATACACGCCCGGACCGCGGCGCCTACGCGCTCGAGTTGGCTCGCCGCTCGCAACCGCTGCGCCAGGCCCTGGGCATTCCCGCTGCGGGGGCGTCATGAGCGGCGAGGCCGGCCACCGCGTGCAGATGCGCTGGCGCGACCTCGATGGGCTGGGCCACGTCAACCACACCGTCGTGCTCACCTACCTCGAGGAGGGGCGCGACGTCTTCCTGAAGCAGCACGGGATCCGCCGCGACGAGTACGTCGTCGGTCGCTGCTCGGTGAACTTCCGCGACGAGATCGATCCGGCCTTCGAGGCCGTGACCGTGCAGTGCGCGGTGCGCGAGCTCGGTCGCTCCAGCGTCACCACGAGCGAGCGCATCCTCGATCACACCGGGCAGGTCGTGGTCGACGCGGAGTTCGGCCTGGTGCTCTGGGATCCCGCCCAGCGAGTCTCTCGACCGATCACCGACGAGGAGCGCGCGTCGCTGACGCGCTCGGAGGAGGTCCAGCAATGAGCGCTTGGAACAGCGACCCGGTGGTCGTCACCGTCGCGGTGACCGGGGCCGACGTCTTTCGCGAGAACAACCCCAACATCCCGTACACGACCGAGGAGATCGCCGAGTCGAGCATCGAGGCGAGCGCCGCCGGGGCCACGGTCGTGCACCTGCACGTGCGCGAGGACGACGGCACCCCGAGCGGGCGCCCGGAGCTGTTCGAGGACGTGATCGAGCGGATCCGCGGCGGCTGCGACCTGCTGACGATGGTCTCGACCGGCGGCGCCAACGACATGACGATCGAGGAGCGGACCACCGGCCTCGAGGCGAAGCCCGACATCTCGGGCGTCGAGTCCGGCTCGATGAACTTCGGCGACGAGACCTTCATCACCCCGCCGCCGGCCGGCCGGGGGATCATCGAGCGCGCGACCGAGGCGGGGATCGCGCTCGAGGTCGAGGCCTTCGACGTCGGTCACGTGGTCAGCGCCGTGCGCTGGCTCGAGGAGGGGATCCTGCCGCCGCCGCTGCGGATCAACCTCGTCTTCGGCGTACCGGGGGGCATCGACGCGTCCCCCGAGGCGCTCGACGCGATGGTCCGCCCGCTGCCCGGCGACGCCTTCTGGACCGTGACCTGCATCGGCCGCCATCACCCGCGCATGCTGGCGCTGGCGCTCCTGCACGGCGCGCCCGGCATCCGCACCGGACTCGAGGACGTCGCCTACCTGCGCCGCGGCGTGCTCGCCCCCTCCAACGCGGCCCTGGTCGAGATGGCGGTCAACCTCGCGGGCACGCTCGGACGCGAGGTGGCAACCCAGGAGCAGACCCAGGAGCTCTTGCAGCTTGGCTGAGCCGGGCGCCACGATCGCCGAGAGCACTGGGCCCGGTGCTCCACAGGACGGACGCTCGTCGAGTCGGCGCGGTCCCGAGACCCGCGACGCGATCGACCGGGCGGCGATCGAGCTCTTCGCTCGGCTCGGCTACCACGCGACCTCGATGCGGGCGATCGCATCGGCCGCCGGGGTCCAGCCGGCGGCGATCTACCACTGGTACCCGAGCAAGGAGGCGATCCTCGTCCACCTCCAGGACGACTTCATGGAGCGGCTGACCGAGAAGGTCGTGGATGGCATCGACCGCCAGGAGCGCCCGGCGCTGCGGCTGGCGGCCGCGGTGCGCGAGCACGTCGTCTTCCACGGCATCCACCGGCGTGAGGCCTTCGTCACCGACAGCGAGATCCGGGCGCTGACCGAGGTGCCGCGCCTCGCCCTGATCGCCAAGCGGGACGCGTACCAGGCGATGTTCAGCGAGATGATTCGCGACGGCATCCGCGACGGCTCGCTGCGCGCGTCCGACGCCCACGTCGCGACCTACGCGATCCTCCTCCAGTGCACCGGGGTCGCGCTCTGGTTCGACCCCCGCGGCCCGCTGACGCTCGAGCAGGTCGCCGAGCTTCACGTCGAGCTGGTGCTCGGCTCGCTACAGGCTTCGCGGGAGCTGATCGCCGAGGCGATCGAGAGCGTCTCGCGGGGGGCGGCCGCGGCGGAGCCGGGGTAGGGGCGTGGCGGCTCGAATCAAGCCCCCGGCGCTTCCCGAGCGGGCGACGATCGCCGTCGTCGGCGCCGGCGAGCCCGCCGCAGGCCCGCTCCGGGATCGAGCAGGCAACCGCCTACTTCGAGGCCCGCGGGCATCGGGTGGTCTTCGGGCCCAACCATCGCAGGGTGCACGGCTACCTCGCCGGGACCGACGAGGAGCGCGCCGCCGACCTGCAGTGGGCGCTGACCGAGCCGGGCATCGACATGGTGCACGACGCTCTGCGGCGGCTACGGCACGGCGCGCTTGCACGACCTGATCGACTGGGGCGCGCTCGGCGAGCCGCGCATCGTCTGCGGCTACAGCGACATCACCGCGCTCCACCTGGCGCTCGAGGCCCACGCCGGCTGGGTCTCGTTCTACGGGCCGAACTTCCTCCGCTTCACGCGGCAGAAGGGCCATTACGAGCTGACCGGCGAGACGGAAGCCTGGTTTCACCGCGCCTTCAAACCCGAGCCGCTCGGGCGGGTGTTCGAGGACCCCGAGAATCCCTATGTGCTCACGGTCGGCGAGGGCCTGGCTGAGGCGCCGCTCGTCGGCGGCAACCTGACGCTCCTGTGCGCCAGCATCGGTACGCCGTACGAGGTGCAGACGGACGGGTGCATCGTGATGGTCGAGGACCTGAACACCGAGCCCTACCTCGTCGACACCGCGCTCAACCACCTGGTCAGGGCCGGAAAGCTGGAGAACGCCGCCGGCTTCGTGTTCGGGACGGACGTCAACTTGAACTACCAGACCGTGCCCGAGGGGCCGGAGTCGACGCTGTCGGTCGAGGAGATGCTCGACGAGCTGATCGCTCCGCTGGGGATCCCGGCAATCGCCAACGTTCCCGTCGGCCACGGAAAGCACATGGCGACCATGCCGCTCGGCGTCACGGCCCGCCTCGACGGGGCCGGGAAGACGCTCGAGGTGACGGAGGCGGCCGTGAGCTCAGTGACAGATCAACAACCAGAAGGGGAGTAGGGATGAGGCTCAGACGCGCTTGGACGATGACCGGGTTGCTCGCGGCCACCGTGGTGCTGGCGGTCGCGCGTCGGCTCGCCGGTCGGCGCGGAGGATTCGCAGCAGGCCGAGAGCATCCTCAAGATCGGCTGGGCGCAGAACCCGGCGACCATCAACCCGTACGTCGCCCAGGACGAGGAGGCCTTTTCCATCTGGGCGATCAACTGGGACCTGCTGGTCAACTTCAGTCCCAAGGACCTGTCCCCGGTCCCGGGCATCGCCGAGAGCTGGGACGTCTCCGACGACAAGAAGACGGTCACCTTCCACCTCGTCCCCGACGCGAAGTGGTCGGACGGCAAGCCGATCACCTCCGCCGACGTCAAGTACTCGCTCGAAGTGCTCGGCGGACATGGCGACCTCTTCACCGGCTACACCGACAACATCACGAAGATCGAAACCCCCAACGCCAGCACCGTCGTGATCCACACCAGCCGCCCCGATGCACGGATCGTCGGTGGGCTCTTCATCTACATCCTCCCCAAGCACGTCTGGGGCAAGGTGCCGGTCAGCGACCTCAGGGCCTCCTATGACCCGAAGATCCCCCTCGTCGGCAGCGGCCCGTTCATCGTCACCGACTTCCAGCCCAACCGCATCACGACCATGGAGAAGAACCCGAACTTCCGCGGGCCGGCGCCGAAGTTCGACGAGATCCAGTTCATCCGCTACGGCAACCAGGACGCCGCGGAGCGGGCGCTTCAGGTGGGCGAGGTCGACATGGTTCCCGAGGTGTCCGCGGCCGGCTTCGCGCGGATCGGCGAGCAGCCCAACATCGACACGTTCAAAGCGTCATCACCGGCATACACGCAGATGGCGTTCAACAGCTGCCCGGCGAAGATCTGCCCGGACGCGCAGTTCAACCCCGCGATCCAGGACCCAGCCGTTCGCCAGGCTACGGCCTATGCGATCGACCGCGAGCGGATCAACCAGATCGCCGCCCGCGACACCTCGTTTGAGGCCCACGGCATCCTGCCGCCGTTCTACAAGTCCTTCTATCAGGTGCCGGCCGACGACTATCCCGTACGACCCGGAAAAGGCGAAGCAGATCCTCGATGACGCCGGCTGGCAGGACAGCGGCGACGGCCCGCGGACCAAGGGCAACGAGGAGCTCAAGTTCAATCTGTACGTTCGCTCGGAGTCGCCGTACAACATCCAGGCGGCCAAGCTCGTGGCCGAGCAGGCCAAGGCCGTCGGCATCGAGTACGACGTCCAGGTCGTCAGCACCGACAAGCTGTACGAGATCTATGGGCGGGAGGTGAATGGCAAGCCCGCGCCGGAGTACGACACGTTCATCTGGGGCTGGGGCGGTGATCCCTACGACCCGAGTTTCCTGCTCAGCGTTCTCACGACGGGCGAGATCGGCGGCCAGTCCGACTCGTTCTTCTCGAACCCCACGTACGACCGGCTCTTTAAGCAGCAGGCCGGATTGTTCGACGTCGCCGAGCGCAAGGGGATCATCCAGCGGATGGTCGCGATCACCCAGCACGACCTGCCGTACCTGGTCCTGACCTACGACCCGAACCTCGAGGCCTACCGGACCGACCGGGTCGCGGACGTCAAGCCCGTCTGTCCTGAGGATTCGACCGGAGACATGATGTGCGACCAGATCTCCTACGCGCCGATGCTGACGATCGCGCCAGGCAGCTCCAGCGGCGAGAGCGGCGGGGGCGGCTCCGGTGTCGTGATCGCCGTGATCGCGGTGGTCGTCGTCGGCGCCGCGGCGTTCTTCGTGATCCGCTCGCGCCGTCGCCGGCGCGGCGAGCCGGTGGAGCTGGAGGAGTGAGGGGCCGCCCGTGAGCGGACGCTGGCTCGCCGGCAAGGTCGCGGCGGCGCTGTTGACGTTTGCGTTCGTGATCGTCTTCAACTTCTTCCTCTTCCGGGTCATGGGCGACCCGACCACCCAGCTCGCCCGGCTGCCACAGGCGACCCCGCAGCAGCTGCGGCAGCTGCGTCACGACTACGGGCTCGACAAGCCCCTACTGGGCCAGTTCGCCGACTACGTCGGGGACACGGGGCGCCTCGACCTCGGATTGAGCCAGCGGAGCCGCCAGCCAGTGTGGGACGAGATCAAGGACGCGTTGCCGTGGACACTGCTGCTGGTCGGGACCGGAACCCTCCTCGCAACGCTGATCGGCTCGTGGATGGGGGTGGTCGCCGCGACGCGGCGCGGCAAGAAGACCGACGACGGCCTGCTGGGGTTCAGCCTGTTCACCTACGCGGCGCCCGAGTACTGGATCGGGATCATCCTGATCCTCGTCTTCGCCGTCTGGATACCGATCTTCCCGACGGGACTGCAGGTGACGCCGGGAGTCGAGTTCTCCGGGTTCTTCGCGAACGCCTGGGACGTCGCCAAGCACCTGGTGCTCCCAGCGACCGCGATGACCCTGATGCTGCTCGGCCAGTACTTCCTGATCATGCGCTCGTCGATGGTGGACGTGCTGACGGAGGACTTCATCACCGTCAAGCGGGCGACCGGGCTGCCATGGGAACGGGTGGTGCGCCGTCACGCCGTGCCGAACGCGCTGCTGCCGCTCGTCACCCTGTCAGCGATCCAGTTCGGTGCGGTGGTGGGTGGCGCGATCACCATCGAGACGATCTTCTCGTGGCCGGGCCTCGGCGAGCTCAGCTTCCAGGCCATCCAGGACAAGGACTTCCCCGTGCTCGAGGGGACGTTCCTTGTCTTCTCGGCCGGGGTGATCCTGGCCAACCTGCTCGCCGACTGCCTGTACTTCTACCTCGACCCACGGGTGCAGTCGGCATGAGCGGGGAGCAGGCCGGAGCCGCGGTCGAGGTCCTGGCGCAGCCGGAGTTCGGCGACGAGCCGGGCACGGTCCGTCAGCTGCTCCTGGGCACCTGGCGGGGGCGCTTCGGGCTCGCGATAGTGGGCTTGTTCATCTTCATCGCGGTGTTCGGCAAGGCCATCGCGCCATACAACCCGGACGCATCCAGCCTCGACGTGCTCGCCCCGCCCAGCATCCACCATCTGCTCGGGACCACGGAGAACGGCTCCGACGTCTTCTCGCAGGTCCTGGTCGGGGCGCGGGTCTCGATCGTCGTCGGCTTCGCGGCGGCCGCGATCTCGGCGATCCTGGGGTCCGCGGTCGGGCTGGTGGGCGGCTACTTCGGCGGCTGGACCGACCGCGGCCTGGACGCACTCGAGAACTGGTTCCTGGTCATCCCCACGTTGCCGCTGATGATCGTCCTGGCCCGGTTGCTGAACCCCTCGCTGACGGTCCTGATCGCGGTCATCGGGCTCACCTCGTGGGCCGGCACCGGGCGGATCGTCCGCGCCCAGGTGCTGACCCTGCGGGAGCGCGCGTTCGTCGAGCGGGCGCGGGCGCTGGGGGCGGGCGACGGCTACATCATCCGCAAGCACATCCTCCCCAACACGCTGCCGCTGATCTTCGCCAACACGGTCTTGATCGTCGCGGTGGCGATCCTCTCGGAGGCGGCGCTCTCGTTCCTCGGCCTCGGCGACCCGACCCGGATCTCGTGGGGCACGATGCTCGAGAACGCATTCGAGTCCGGCGCGCCCAGCGCCGAGGCCTGGTGGTACGTGATCCCGCCGGGGCTCTGCATCACCATGCTGGTGCTCGCGGTCTCGATCCTCGGCTACCTGTTCGAGGAGCACGTCAACCCCCGGCTGCGGGAGCAGCGCCAATGACCGCGCTGCTCGACGTGGAGGGCCTCCGCGTCACGCACCGGGCATCCGATCGTCGACGGGGTCGACCTCTCGCTCGGGCGGGCGAGGCGCTGGGGCTGGCGGGCGAGTCGGGTTGCGGGAAGACGACCACCGCGCTGGCGCTGATGAAGCTCGCCGCCCGCGACTGAAGCAGTCCGGGACGGTCACCCTGCGGCCGCCCGGGGTCGAGGAGCCGATCAACATCGGTAGGCGAACCGAGGCCGGGATGCAGCGGGTGCGCTGGCGCCACGTGTCGCTGGTCTTCCAGGGGGCGATGAACTCGCTCGACCCGGTGCAGCGGATCGATGCCCAGATCGCCGAGGCGATCCGGCTCCACGAGCGCGTCGGAGCGAAGGAGGTGCACGAGCGGATCGACGAACTCCTGACCACGGTCGGGCTGACGCCGACCCTCGGTCGTCGCTACGCGCACCAGCTCTCCGGCGGGCAGCGCCAGCGGATGATGATCGCCCTGGCGCTTGCCTGCCGCCCGTCGCTGGTGATCGCCGACGAGCCCACCACCGCGCTCGACGTCGTGATCCAGGCCCAGGTCCTGCAGCTGCTCGAGCACCTGCGCGAGCAGCTCGGGCTTGCGCTCATCCTGATCTCCCACGACCTCGGCGTCCTGGCCGAGACCTGCGACCGGATCGCGATCATGTACGCCGGACGCATCGTGGAGACGGGTCCGGTGAGCTCGGTGTTCGAGGCTCCGCAGCATCCGTACACCAAGCGCCTGCTCGACTCGCTGCCGGTGATCGGTGGGGCCGGCGGTTTGCCGGAGCCGATCCCCGGCGGCCCTCCGGACCCGGGCGACATGCCCGAGGGCTGCCGCTTCCGGCCGCGCTGCCCGTACGCCGCCGAGCGCTGCCTCTCCGATCCGCCGCTGCGCGAGATCTTCCCGGGCCAGGCCGCCGCGTGTCACTTCGCGCCCTGGACCGAGTGGCCGGCGGTGGACAGCACGACCGCGGCGGGAGCACGCTCATGAATGACCTGCTGATGGAGGTCCGCGACCTCCACGTTCACTTCCGAGCGCGCCGCGGCCTGGCGAGGGCGCTCGACGGCGTCTCGCTGGAGTGGCGGCGCGGCGAGGTGATCGGCGTGGTCGGCGAGTCGGGCTGCGGCAAATCCACCCTGGCCCGGGCCATGCTGGGCCTCGTGCCTCCCGCCGCGGGGGTCGTGGAGCTGCGACGGAAGCGCCGTGGACGGCAAGGCCAGCCTGCGCGAGCTGCGTCGCCGGGTCCAGATGATCTTTCAGGACCCCTACCAGACGCTCAACCCGCGCCAGCGGGTGGCGACGATCGTGACCGAGCCGCTGGTCGTCCAGGGTGTGCCGCGCGACGAGCACGAGGGCCACCTGCGGCGGGCGCTCGACGACGTCGGACTCGACCCCGATCGCTATCTCTCGCGCTACCCGCACCAGCTGTCGGGAGGCCAGCGCCAGCGAGTGGCGATTGCGGCAGCGCTCGTACTCGAGCCCGAGGGGCTGATCTGCGACGAGCCGGTCTCGATGCTCGACGCCTCCGTCCGCGCCCAGATCCTGACCGTCCTCGTGGAGCTGCAGCGGCGCCGAGACCTGGGGCTGCTCTTCATCACGCACGACCTCAGCCTCGCGTGGGCGTTCTGCGACCGGATCGCGGTCATGTACCTGGGCCGGGTGGTCGAGCAGGGGTCTGCCGTCGACGTGATCGAGCGCCCTCGGCACCCCTACACGCAGGCACTCGTCACTGCGGTGCCGGTGCCCTCGGCGAGCGCACCCGGAACCCGCGAGCTTCTGACCGGGGAACTTCCCGACGCCACGGATGTTCCAAGTGGGTGTCGCTTTCACCCGCGCTGCCCGAAACGCTTCGAGCCGTGCGATCGCAGTCGACCCCCCACTGCTGCGTACCGGCGGGCGGGAACAGCTCGCGGCCTGCCTGTTGCACGACCCAACCCTGGCGAAGGAGGCTGCCGCTGTCGGTGGGTGAGGAGCGCTGGCGCGACATCGCGGGCCCGGTCGGCCTGATCGAGCCCGGCACCCGGAATGCGATCACCGACGTGCCCGGGGTCCTGGTCGGTCAATCGCAGGCAGAGAGCGGCCAGCGCACAGGCGTGACGGTCGTTGCGCCGCCCTCCGTGCCGGCGCTCGCGGCCGTCGCGACGATCAATGGGGTGGGCGAGCTGACGGCCAATCTCGAGATCGAGGAGCGGGGGGTGATCGAGACGCCCGTTTACCTCTGCGGGTCGCATGCGGTGGGGACCGTCTTTCATGCCGCGGTGCTCGCCTCGGGCAGGGGACCCGGCGACGTGGTGTTGCCGGTGGTCGGCGAGTGCGACGACGGCGAGATGGCCGATTCGCGCACGGTGACGGGCGGGGACGTCGAGCGGGCGCTCGAGCATCTGGGCGTCGAGGTCTCGGAGGGGACCGTCGGGGCGGGCACGGGCATGACCTGCTTCGGGTTCCCCGGCGGGATCGGAACGGCGTCGCGCTCCGTCGACGACCACCACGTGGGAGTGCTGCTGCTCTGCAACTTCGGCGACCGCAGGTACCTGGACCTGCTCGGCACCGGGCTCGACTCCCCACCCGTCGGGCCCGCCCCTCACGGCTCCTGCATCGCCGTGTGCGCAACCAATGCGCCGATGTCCGCTCATCAGCTGCGGCGGATGGCGCTGCGTCCGTTGCTCGGGCTCGCTCGCGCCGGCTCCTACGCGTCGGAGGGCTCAGGGGAGATAGGGCTCGCCTTCACGACCTCGACCGAGGCGACCATCTCCAACCAGGGGCTGAACGCGTATTTCGCCGCCGCCTACGAGGCGGCCCACGAGGCCGTCTACAACTGCCTCGTGGCGGCCCGGCCGGCCGAGCGACTCGACGGCAGCCGGCAGGACGAGTTTCCGATCGAGGCGGTCCGCCGGCGGGCTTAGCTCGGCGGGATGTTCTGATTCAGCCGGAAGAAGTTGTCCGGGTCGTAGCGGCGCTTCAGCGCCTTCAGCCGGTCGTACTTCTCGGCTCCGTAGGCCTGGCGGACCCGCTCCTCCCCCTCGTCCATGAGGAAGTTCACGTAGACGCTCGTGTGGTGGGGCTCGAGGGCGGACCAGAAGTCTCGGACCCACTCCCGTCTCCTCGTCGAAGCCGTCGGCCGTCTCGGTGGCGGCGGCGATGTTGAACGTGTGCCCAACGCCGCGGCCGTTGAACGCCGTCTCGTCCTCGCCCACCCGGGAGACCGCTCCTCCCATCTGCCAGATCGGGAAGTTCGTCAGCGGGGACTCGATCCGCATCGCGTGGTCCACGGTGATGTCGATCACGTCGTCGGTGAGCTCCGCCACGTCGCAGGAGCGAAAGTAGTACCACCAGCCATGCGGGAAGGAGGGGTCGAACATCGCCTGGTGGTCGAGGAACGGCTTCGGCGCGCACAGGTCGAGCACCGGCGAGCCGAACCGCTTCAGCGGCCGGACGACCCTCTCGCCGTCCTCGGGGGATCCCGCGTAGCAGCACACCACGCTGACCACAAGCTCGCCGTGGAGCTCCGCGGGGACGAACGGAAGCGCCGGCGCCTTGCGGTGGGTCACGATCGTCATCAGCTCGTCCGGGGCGTCGGCGATCCAATCGCGGTAGAAGCGGAGGACCTTCGGTGATTCCTGCATCGGCCAGAAGACCGGCCCGGCGAGCACCGTCGGGCCCACCGGATTGAGGCCGAACTCGAACTCGGTGACGATGCCGAAGTTGCCCCCGCCGCCTCGCACGCCCCAGAACAGGTCGGGGTTCTCGGTCTCGCTCGCCTTCACGAACTCGCCCTCGGCGGTGACCAGGTCCACGGCGACGAGCTGGTCGATCGTCAGCCCGTGCTTTCGCATCAGCCAGCCGATGCCGCCGCCGAGCGTCAACCCCGCGATCCCCGTGTGGGTGACGATCCCTGCCGAGGCGGCCAGGCCGAATGCCTGCGTCTCGCGATCGAGCTCCCCGAGCAGGACGCCCGCCTGAGCCCTCGCCGTGCGCGCCTCGGGGTCGACCCGGATCCCCTTCATCGGGCTCAGGTCGATGACGATGCCGCCGTCGCAGACCGAGAGGCCGGGGAAGCTGTGCCCCCCGCCGCGGACGGCGACCGCGAGGCCGGTGTCCCTGGCGAACCTGACGGCGGCGATCACGTCGGCGACGCCGGCACAGCGGGCGATCAGGGCCGGGAAGCGATCGATCGACCCGTTCCAGATCTTGCGATGCTCGTCGTAGGTGGGGTCACCCGGGCGAACGAGCTGTCCGCCGAACGATCCTTCGAGCTCGCTGAGGGCCGTCTGATCGAGCCTGACATCGGTGGCGATCGTGCTCACGCGGTTCTCCCCTCACTGCCGAGGAACCCCAGGACGAGCCGGTCGAACTCCTCCGGGCGCTCGATACTCGGCACGTGGGCGGTTGCGGCGATCTCCGCCTTGCGTGCGCCGGGGATCCCGGATGCGAGCCGCTCGGCGATCGCGTGCATATCGGATACGTCCTCGCTACCGACCAGGACGAGCGTCGGGACGCGAAGCTCCACATAGCGGCTCGCCAGATCCGGCACGAGCAGCTCCTCCTCCGCGTCCTCCCAAGTCGGAAGCTGCAACTCGAGCGCGCGACGCTGCATCTCGGCGACGAAGCTCCGTACGGCCGGATCGACCTCGCTGGGCCCGCGCTTCGGCCCGTCGACCCACATCCGCAGGGTGGCCTCGACGGCGGAGTCGAGATCCCCTCGCTCGAGCGCGGCCTCCTCCTCCTCGGCGTAGCGGCTGACGGTGTCTGACCATTCGTGGTCGGGGAGGCTGGACCCGACGAGCACGAGCCGATCGACGAGGTCCGGTCGAGCGACCGCCACGTCGAGCGCCACGCACCCGCCGAGCGACACGCCGACGAGCGCCGCCGGGCCGAGCTCCAGCCGGTCGAGCAGCTCGACGACGTCGCGCGCGTGCGCGTAGGGCTCGGCGGGAAGCGGGGTCCGGCCGAAGCCGCGCAGGTCGCACCTGACGGTCCGATGTGCGCTCGGGAACGTCCGCCACTGCGGGTCCCACATCCGGCTGTCGCAGATGCCCTCGTGGATCAGCAGAACGGGGGCACCCTCGCCGGCGATTTCATGCCAAAGCTCCACCTGCGCCGAGCCTACACGCACACCGCTCTCGAGGAACGGCTGGTGCGAGCCGCGTCAGACCCCTTTGGCGGCCAGGAACCCGGCCACCTCGCGGGCGCAGCGCGAGGGCTCGTCCGCGTAGACGAAGTGGCCGGCCCCCTCGAGCACCACGAGCTTCGCGTCTGGAATCTCCCGCTGGAAACGATGGGCGCCGGCGACCGGCGCGAACAGGTCGTTCTCGCCCCAGAGGATCAGCGTCGGCACGCCCAGCGCCGAGAGCTGCCCTTCGTAGGGCTTCAGCTTCTCGAAGTCCCCCGAGCGATACAGGTCCAGGATGCCCTGCCTGCCGTCCTGGGTCTCGAAGGTCTTCCAGTACTCGTCGGCGACCGTCGCGTCGACCCCCCGTGAGACTGCGCCGAGCATGTGCGCAAAGCCCTCCCTCGTCAGAGCGCGGACCATCTCCTCGCCCTCGCCCGAGGTGCGCATGACACGCGCCATCCCGTGCCACTTCCCGTCCGCGAAGAACCCTGTGTTGGATACGACGAGCGCGGCGACGGCGTCCGGATGCTCACACGCCCAGCGCAGGCCGATCAGGCCGCCCCAGTCGTGGACCACGAGCGCCACCCGCTCCAGGCCGAGCGCGACCCGAAGGCGCTCCACCGCCTCGACCTGGCGCTCCCAGGTGCCGGGCGGGTCCGGCGGCGAGTCGCCGAAGCCGGGCAGGTCGGGAGCGATACCGCGACGCCCCGAGTCCGCGAGCGCCGCGATCACGTATCGCCACATGTACGAGGTCTCGGGAAAGCCGTGCAGACAGAGCGCCGGGACCAGCTCCGATGGCTGGGCCGGAACGGCTTCGCGGTAGGCGATCCCGTCGACGCCTGACCGCTTCACCTCGACCACGACGGCACCCTATCGAGAGCCGCGACGACCCCGCTCCAGGCGCCACGCCCCTCGCTACGCTAGCCGTGCGGCGCCTTGGCGGAGTGGTTACGCAGCGGCCTGCAAAGCCGTTTACACCGGTTCGATTCCGGTAGGCGCCTTCGCTTGATCAAGCGGGATTCGGCCTCTCGGGCCGTCGCGGCGGGCATCAATCGGGCATCAATTTCGCGCCGATTGCGGCAAGCCTCGGTGATCACCGCTCCGCCGTAGGAGTGGCCAACGAGGATCACCGACTCGTCCTGCGCGTCAATGACCATCTTGGTCGCGGCGACGTCGCCTTCGAGCGAAAGCGTTGGGTTCTGGACGACCGCAACGTTGTAGCCGTCCTTCCTCAGTAGGTCGTAGACCCCCTGCCAGCCAGAGCCGTCCACGAAGCCGCCGTGAACGAGAACGACAGTCCCCGGTGCTGAGTCAGCATTCATGATGATCTCCCTTCACGGGTATAGGAGCGCCTCGATCGTAGTTGACATCCGCCCGAGGGGCAGCGTCGTTTACGGGGCTTTCACCTCTCCACGTTCTCCTGCGACATCGCCTACTCCGAAAGCCCGGCGGCTTCGAGGGCTTGCTCGCCGGAGAGGTAAGACTCAGCGAACCCTTATCCGCCGTTGAGTCGCGGCCAAGGTGGGAGCGGGATGATGCTGACCCAACCACACGAAAGGCGAAGCATGCAGACCAAGAGACGCGACCGCCATGTGCCCCGACACACCCGGTACGTGCCACGCGAGCCTTGGCGCCTGTTCAGCGACCTCCGGCCTCGGCCAGCATCTCGTCCTGCGGCGACGATCACGCGTGGCATCCGCCGCAGCCAGGTGAGCTGGGTTCGCGCCGAGCTCGCCCGGACCCGCAAGACGTCACTGGCCCACTAGCTCCGGCGCGCAGTTCTCCTGCGACATCGCCTACTCCCGCAGCCCGGCGGCTTCGAGGGCTTGTTCCTGCTGCGGGAAGATTTGGATTTCAACAACCTCGCCGTCTCGCAGCGTGGTCACTTGCCACCAGCGACCTTCGACGACGCTTGGGCTTCCGCGTGGCCGCCCTCGTTGATGAAGCGCGATAACCACCTTGTCGCCCGCATCGGTGATCTCGGTCGCTTCCATCGTGAGGTCGTCGAAGGACTCCACCCATGCCGTCAACCAGTTGCTTGCCGCCCCGCCCCAGTAGGTACCCGCATCCGGCAACTCGGGGCTGGTTACCAGCTTGAAGTCGTCGCGGAGGAGCGCGAACGAGCTGAAGTCACCGTGGGCGAACTGCTCATAGAAGCCCCGCATGATCTCCACGTTCTCCTGCGACATCGCCCGCGCAGTATCTCGCGGATAGGGAGGCGCTACTCCCGCAGCCCGGCGGCTTCGGGACGGCGGTCAGTCGAGAGTGCGCGATCTGGTTTCAAGCGGGTGACCGCGCCCGCAGATGGGGCAGGGCGGCGGCTCGGCCGCTTCGGGCACCGCCAGCATCTCCACGAACTCACGTGCTTCCTGATCGGTCATCTCATTAGGCCCTACGCACTAGGCCGCGATTCAGCGCGGGTTAGTAAGCGCCGCCCGCGCCACCGCCGCCCGAGGCGACCAGACCTATCACGACGATCGCCGCGACCACCATGAGAACTCCGATTGCGATCCATGTGTTTCGGCTGAGAGTCATTGGCTTTCTCCTTTCGTCCTAACCGTCGTTCATAGATGAGGACGCCGCGGAGCTTGATTTCTTCCCGCGCGGTGCCAGGACTCAGTTGATGCCTGCTCCGCGGTCGTCGCCCGGCCTAGTCCCGGGTTCTGCGCCAACGGATCGGGCACCGCGCCACGGACCCGCTCGACGAACTCCAGCGCGGTGATGGCTTCCTCCTGATAGGCGAAGAGCAAACGCAATACAAGGAGGTTCTCCCCGAGCGCCTCGAGCTTCTCCTCGCCGTGAGCGCGGCGCTGGTCCATGAGCGCCATGAACTCGTGGCGCTCGGCGTCGGTGAGCGCCCCCCACTCGAATCGCAAACTGGAACTCCGACATCGCCCGCGCAGTATCTCGCGAGCGGAGAGCTGACGCCTGAGCCTAGCCCGCTCGGGCGATCGACCGCGGAACCCTGACCCGTAGCGCCCCCGGCTGGATCTCAAACCGCAGCGGGGGATCCAGCTCGATCGCCTCGCCGTCGAGTCCGGCGTGGATCCGGGCGGCGGCGTCCACTTCCAGCGAAGTCGCGCCCCACGACCGCCCCGGTTGGTGGCGCGTTCCCGCCGGGTGTCCGATAACGATGACCCCGAGCCGTCCGCTGGTCAACGTCGGCCGGGCGCCGTGGGACGCGGACGGCCGAGCGGGCGCATACGGGTTGTTGGAGACGAGCACGACGGCGAGCCGGCGGTGCTTGACGCCGCAGTCGTCGACGAGATCGAGCTCGGGTATCTCCCCGCCGGGACCGAGAACGGCGCGAGCTGTCTCGATGAGCGTCCGCAGCTTCGCGTCGCGATACGCCGGTTGGCGGACCGCCTCGCCGTAGATCCCGAGCGAGACGACGTTCAAGAACAGACGGCCGTTCACTGTGCCGACATCGATTCCAACTTCGGTCCCGTCCGTGAGGGCGTCGAGCGCAGACGCCGGATCGGCTGGATCGAGCCCGAGGTCGCGCGCGAAGTGGTTGCGAGTGCCACTGGGAACGCAGACGAGCGGGATGCGCCGTGGCCACGCCGTCGCGGCGACGGTCGATATCGAGCCGTCGCCCCCCGCGATCCCCAACGCGTCCGCGCCGCCCTCCACGGCATCGGCGATTGCTCTGTCCAGGCCGTGATCCGGCCGCAGAAGAACGACCTCGATCCCCCGTTCGCGACCCCGCTCGGCGATCCTCGCCCGCGCAGCGGCGCCGCCGCCGGACTTCGGGTTCACGAAGAGCACGGGGCGCTGCGGCGGGGCAGTTCGCTCTTTCTGGGCTGCTGCCACGTCCTCGTCAGTATCGCCTGAGGTTCTCCGCTCCACGTTCTCCTGCGACATCGCCTACTCCGGCAGCCCGGCGGCTTCGAGGGCCTGGTCCCGATCCAAGTACACGCGGTCATGGACGATCTTCCCGTCCCGGAATCGATGGGTGGCAGTCAGCCGAACCGCCAACTCTGCACCGCTCTTCTCCCCTCGCACCCTTCCCTGGAGCTGCACCACGGTCCAGTCGCCCACCTCGATGAACTCCTCGGCCTCCATGGAGACCGACTCCCAGACGCCGAACGAGTCGTGAAACCACTTACGGACTCCCTCGTGCCCCTCGTAGCGCTCCGGGTCAGGTGCGTCCACATATTCGATCACGACTTCGGGGTCGAAGAAGGCAAGGAGAGCGTCAAGCTCGCCACGCTTCAAGGCCTCGAACTCGGTGTTAACCAGCTCGTACGCCTCTTGAAGCCTTTCGACGTTCTCCTGCGACATCGCCCGCGCAGTATCTCGCGGCTAGGGGGCGGGCTCCTCAGGCGTCGTAGAAGTTCGTCAGCCGCTCGATGCGACCGTCGTGCGCGAACTCGATGAAGTCGATGCCGTCAAACGTCTCCCCGTCTGTCGTCGTCGCGTGCCAGCGGTACCAGCCTCGCTCACCGAGGACGACGAGCGGGCTCGTGGCTCTGATGTCGAGCCCCGGCATCTCGTCGTGGGAGGTGGCGACGAAGTCCGAGAGCGCCTCGCGCCCATGCACACCGCCTGGCACCTCAGGATCGACGTAGACGCCGTCTTCGGCCCAGATCTCGCTGAGAATCGCCCGGCGCGACGCCGCATCGTGCTCCGCCCAAAGCTCGTCGTAGCGGTGGACGGTCGCGGCGTAGTCGTTCACGGCTTCTCCTCTAGCGGGTCGGTCTCATCGGAGGTATTCCTCCTGCGACATCGCCCGCGCAGTATGTCGCGGCTGACACGTTGAAGCCTGGCCTACTCCGAGAGCCCGGCGGCTTCGAGGGCCTGGTCCCGTGCAGCCTGTGTGTCAACTCAGGGAAGGGGGAAGGGGAACCCGCCGCCGGGTCCAGCCAGCCGTTGAAGGCGATGGAGAAGGCGTTCGACCGAGTTTGGCACCTGGTTGACCGTCCTGGTCGCGGTGACGGTAGTCGTGGTGGGAACGGTCTTGGTAATTGTTTCCTTCTGTGGCCCCGAGGCGACGATCACGGCGACAACGATGCCCAACCCCAGCGCCACTCCCGACGCAATGATCAGGGCAATCCTCGTGGCACGGCCAGGAGAGGAACTGGGCGGTTCCTCCACCCCCGAGAGAGGGTCAAGCGACATCGCCTACTCCGACAGCCCGGCGGCTTTGCGAGCTTGGGCCTGATCGTTGTAGTAGCCGATCCGCGCGATCTTGTCGCCGGAGAACTCCGCCAACATCGCATCGTTCCGGCTGAGCTCGATGCCGCTCCCCTTTCCCGTAGCCACCATGCGAAAGAGCGCGAGCACCTTGTCGTCCCCCGCGGGAACCAGCTCCACATCCTCGATCATCCAGCCCTCCCAGCTCTCGTTCCAGCGCTCCATCCAGGCGAAGTAGGAGTCGTGCCCGTCGGCATCAGGAATGTCCTGATCGTCGATTTCGATCTCTCGCGCAAAGGCAGCCGTGACGGCTCGGTGGTCTCCAGCGGCGGCTGCCTCAAGGGTCCGACGCACAGTGTCCATGTTCGTCTCCTGCGACATCGCCCGCGCAGTATCTCGCGTAGGGGGACCGCCACCTAGCGCCTGTTCGGCGCAGCCATAGCGAGGATCCCGATCATCATGAGGAGCACAGCCGGTGCCCCGGCACCTGCAATGGCAGAGGCGGTATGAGTGCTGCCGCTGTCGACCAGGCCGGCATACAGACCCGCTCCGAAACCGATGCAGAACGGAACCAACAGCAAGAAAATGAGGACGCCCAGGCGAGTGCGAATCGCTTTCAACTCAGCCTCCACGTTGCGGCCGAGCGAGTAGAGGTCCTCGAAGTCGCGGTGGTCCATTGCAGTCCTCCCTTCGGGGGCTCGCCTGGTGCCAACCCTAAATCGGGCCAAGGCCCCATGTCTAGGTCGTTGCTTCAGGCGAGTTCTGCGCGGGCGGCGTTGTCCTCGACGGTGAACGGCTCACCTTCCAAGGCCGCACGCGCCCGACGTACCGCGCTCTCCCGGTCGTCGGCGCTGAGGCGGGCGGTCAGTGTCCGAGGCGCATCGTGGACGATGTTCTGAATCCCGTTCTTGGCCAGCAGCCCAGCGGCGCGGGCCGGGTCGCCTCGCACTTCGACCAGGTAGTAGGGCATCGCCCGTCGATGCTAGCCCCGGACCTCGACACCCGTGACAATCGGCGCGGCGGGTGGGAGGATGGGCGGCGTGATCTTGCTTGGAGCAGTCCTCGCGCTCTTCATCGCGTGGACCCTGATTGCGATTACGACCGCATGGATGGTCGTGAAAATCGTGCTGCTTTCGATCCGCATCCTGGGGGCTTTGGTGTTTGCGTTCATCCGGTGGGGAAGCAGGAGGCCGCGCCAGCGGGTCGTCGTGCTGGACCGCCGACGCCTGTAAGGCGCGCGCCCGACTCCGCTCTAACCACACGCACCCAGCACCGCTGAAGCGTTGGCACTTGTATGGTGGTCCGGCATGAGACTCGCCAAGACCGCAGGTATGAACCTTCTGTATCTGCTCGCCTTCTGCGTGGTCCTCGTGATCGCGGGCGTCTTCATGGTCTATGGCCTGCCTTTGCTGGCAACTTGGTACGGATGGGTTGGGGCAACCGTCATCATCCTTGCGCTCGTCACGGCGTTCGATCTCGACTGGTAGCTAGTTGCCGTACCCGCCGCTGAGCTTCCCTTGGGATGGCGGGCATGCCGCACGGCGATACAGTCCTCGCCGGTGGAGGTCGAAAAGGCCCGGCGGCTCGGACACCACGACGCACAGGGCGCGATCACGATGGCGCAAGAGGAGGCGCTCTCGGGGACCCATGACCCTCTGAACCTGCCTAGCTTTGAGCCTCGGCCCCGCCGCCACCCTGACGTTTACGGGCGAGGATATGTGGACACCCCCGAGCTTCCCGCTCGGCGAATAGTCAGCGATTGGGACCTCTACATGGGACGCGGAGTCTCCCACGAGGACGATGGCGGGCCGCTTGCCCGCTACAGCAGCAATGCTGAGCGAGCAGTCAAGGCTGGCCGGCCCCAGTGGCTCGCCTACGAGGAGGGCTTCCAAGAAAGGGTGGACGAGGCCGATGTCGCGCTGATCGGGACTATCTACGTGACTTCGCTCTACGGTCGCCGGGCTGCGATGACCAGAGCAATTACCTTCCTGGCAGGTCTACTCGCTGTGATCGCGGGAGTCGGGACTGGCTTTGCCTGGCTCAGTACACACACGCCGCCCCTAGTTGTTGGCCTGTGTGCGTTATGCGATCTACGGGGTCGTAGTTGCGTTCATCATCGCCGAAATGTTCGACCGCGGGCTTGTGACGCCGCTACGCATGGTTCTTCCTCCAGCCGCTCCTCGGGGCTGTGACGCGGGGCGTTTCAGGCCGTCGCGTCAGTCGGCGGCTCGACATGAAGATCCTGGACGTAGGTGACTGCGTGGCTCGCAACGTAGATCTGCATTGGGATAGCGGCCAGCATGAACGGAGTGAACTTCTTCCCCTTGCCGATCTGGTCGGTGACGTCTTTGGCATCCGCCGTGACGCCGACCGACTCGCCGCTGGTGAAGTGGATCACCGACGCCATCGACGGGACCCTATGCGAAACGGTCACGTCCGTGGGTAAGCGGCGTTTTTGGCGGGCGCAGCGGCACAGTGAGCCGGGAGCGGGGTCCCAAAAGTCGCGCCCGCCTACTCCCGCAGCCCGGCGGCTTCGAGGGCCTCCTTGCGCGTCATGTACTCACGGCCCTTCGCAATCTTCCTGTCGCGGATCGTGTAAACGACTGCGTAGGTCAGGTCAGTCTCGACGCCGCTCAGCTTCGCTCGTCCGCTCGCGTGAAGCATGGCGATCACCTTGTCATCCCCCGCGTCGATCAGCTCGACCGCCTCGGTCTTGAAGTCGTCAAACGTGTCGATCCAATCCTGCATGTACGCACGCATGGCGTCCTTCCCATGGATGGGCCCACGATCGTCAATCGCGCCTTCAGCAGCGCGGTGGTCGATGTCATCGGTCCAGTAGTCGCCAACCCCGTCGATTCCCTCGCGTCCGTAGGCATCGACTGCGGCCCGAACCAGCTCCACGTTCTCCTGCGACATCGCCCGCACAGTATCTCGCGCTCGGCGAGGCGAATCTGGATAGATGAAGGCGGGTGGGTCGTCGCAGCGCTTCTCCTCTGGCCCCAAGCAGGCATCTCTGTTAGATTCGCCACCTGATGGCTGGGGTTCACACACGACGCTGGAGGGCCATGCTGCTTGTCGCGTCGGCGACAGTCGCAGCACTCACAGCAGCGGTCCCAGCTTCAGCGCTCGTGGCAAGGTCGGCGACGGACGCCACCCCGAATGGGGACGGGATCCTCGTCGCGACTGCGAAGTGTCCGGGACGCAAGCACGTGGTGTCCGGTGGCTTTAAGGCGGCGGACAACGCGGTCCCGGTCGTCTCGCGAGCGGTCGGCAATCGCAAGTGGACCGTCCACTTGTTCCCTGGTTCGACGGAGACCCTTAAGACAGTCGCCTACTGCGGCGCGCGCGGCGTGTCGCGGCACAGCAAGACGAAGGCCGCCGACGCCGACACTCAAGTGGCGAACAAGGTCGCCGCCAAATGCGACCGGGGCGAGAGCGTCGTTTCGGGCGGGTTTCAGCTCATCGACACTCCCCCCGGCGACCTCGACAACAACCCGGTATTCAAATCCCGCCGCACGGGGAAGCGCACGTGGGGAATATCCGCGTTCGTCGACGAACCGCCCGCCACGGTGAAGGCCTTCGCGTATTGCACGCCACACCTCGACGTGAAGGTCCGCTCCAACCAGAGCGATCCGATTCCCACCGAGGGCGCCAGCGACGCGACGGCTAGCTGCCACCGGCGCGAGACGCTCCTCTCGGGCGGATACACGACGACGCCGAAGTCCGACTTCTCGAACGACACTGGACCGGACTTCTTCTACTTCCGCTCGTTGCGATCGGGCTCCCGCTCCTGGACCGCGACCGCCCACAACTACAGCGACATCGCTGGCCAGATCACGACATTTGCCTACTGCAAGGCCTAGGCCAGCGCGCTAGACGGCTCCGCACGAACCATCCTGCTTCCGCGGTCGAACACGAAGCAGATCAGCAGCACCAGCCCGGGGACGACCGCCCCCGCGAGGAGGAGCGCCAACCCGGTCCGAACCAGCACCGTCCAGAACCCGAAGTACAGCTCCCGCAGCCCGACGGCTTGAATCGAGTGGCCCCTGGCCGTCAGAGGCGACGGATCGACCGAGCGATCCCCCTGACGATCCAGTAGGCGATCGGAACGACGACGAGGATGAAGACGAGGATCAATGCGCCGGTGATCACGATGTCGGCCTGGAGCATCGGAGCCGACCCTACACCGATCTACCGCGGGGGAGGACCCCCTCCGGCCAACCCGCAATGACCGCCGGGTGGCTCTCCCGGGTTAAGCGATCGCGCGCAGCTCAGCGATCGCCTCGGCAGCCGTCAGCACCCGCCCGAATTCCGGATCGAGGTTCGAGGCGGTGACTCGAGCGAGCTCGTCGGCCGTGACCGTGCCCCCATCGTGATCGTCCTGATCGAAAGTGTGGGTGGCGTCGATCGCGAACCCCACCTCGTAGCCGAGGTCAGAGCCGACTCGCGCCGTCGTCTCGCAGCACATGTTCGTCTGGATGCCGCAGATCACGAGCTTGTCGATCCCATCCTTCCCCAGCCAGTCGTGCAGATCGGGCGTGCCATGGAAAGCTGAATGGACGGTCTTGGTGACCAGCAGGTCCGGTCGGCCCTCGACCACGTCCTTGAACTCGCTGCCGGCCTGGTCGGATCGCAGCGGTGAGCCGTCCTCGTCCCAGTGATGCCGCACGAACACGATTGGCTGGTTGCTGCCGCGCCATGCGGCGATCAGCGCTTTCACGTTCTCCTCGCAGGCGGTGTTGTTCCGGGGGCCGAAGAACCCGGCATCGTCGAAGCCCCTCTGCACATCCACGACAATCAGAGCGGTGCGAGCGGCCATGGTCCCAGTCTAGCCCTGCGCCCACTCTTCGCGGAGCTTCCTGAGGCGCTCCACGTTGTGGGACAGCAGCTTGCCGGCGACCGCATTGAAGTCATGCGTGCCCCCGGTGACGTTCAGCCTAGCTGTCCGCCGCTTCCGGGTAGCGCCGCCAAGATCGTGAACCGGCGCATCCAAGCGGGAATTCTTGGACAATCGGAGGACCGGCGCCACGGCGGGAGTGGCAGGGGAAGGCACAGCAGCAGGGGGAAGCAGGACGATGAGGCGAAGAGTATTCGCGTGGCTGAGCGCTACGGCGTTTGCCGCAATCCTTGGTGGCGCGGCGCTTCTGGGAGGCCCGGCCCAGGTGGCGGCACAGCACCACCAACAACGCGCAGCCCGACTGCTGCCAGACCTCAAGCCCCTCGATCCGGGTCCCGCTCGGCTGTGTCAAGAAAAGCGTAGGCCGGTTTTCCACCGGGACGCCTGCACCGGCAGTGGACGCACGGTCCTTCGCGTCAACACTTTGACGGGCAATTTCGGCAAGGGCCCCCTTGAGCTCGCAGCCGTCCCGCCAGCCCAGGACCATCCTCGTGACTGCCACAACGACGGCCGACACGACATCAATGGCGACGGGAGGCCCGACGACAACGACCTCATCGTCAAGCAGCGGGTCTATAAGGACGCGAACGGCGACGGCGCCTTCAAGCGGTCAGTCGACAGGAAGAGGCAGTCACACCGCGTGGGTTGTCGCTACTACCACCCGGCACATCATCACTACCACCTCGGAGCCTTCGCGACCTTCAACCTGAAGAGTGTTCGAACGGGGCGGACCGTCCGCCGCAGCGGCAAAGTCAGCTTCTGCCTCAACGACACCAGCCGCTTCAACCTATCCCTGCCGGGTGCTCAGCACGGAGACGGCCACTACAGCTACCGGCGCTGCGCGGTTCGCCGGTCGGTCCAGGGAGTGTCGATCGGCTGGTCCGACACCTACGGGTGGAAGACGCCCGGCCAGGAGCTCCACGTCAAGGGGCTTCCGAAAGGCGACTACTGCTTGATCACGAAGATGGATCCGGACCATCACTTGGCGGAGTCCCACGAGAGCAACAACAAGCGTCGGGTCCGGTACCACATAGACCCGGCCAAAGCGCCCCGCGACTCCTCCCAGGTGCTCACGCCAAAGCCCGGCGGCTGCCCCTCCTAGGATGACCGGTTCGCTGCCACCGAAGCGGATTCGTAAGCCGTTTACACCGGTTCGATTCCGGTAGGCGCCTTTCGCTTGAACAAGCGGGGTAGGCCTCTCGCGGGCTGACCGTGGCAAGATCGGAGTAGGGAGGTGTCGACGGCGTTTCAGCCCAGACCGGGCCCAGAGCGACGTCCGGAGAAAAAG
The DNA here is from genome assembly GCA_963760665.1 of uncultured Actinomycetes bacterium. Taxonomy (GTDB): domain Bacteria; phylum Actinomycetota; class Thermoleophilia; order Solirubrobacterales; family 70-9; genus AC-56. Next base: position 5,155 of record CAVXDS010000004.1, on the reverse strand, counting down.
CTTTCGGCCCGGCGGCTTGGAGGGCTTCATCCCGAGTACTGAAGTCTTGAAAGAACACGATCATCCCCGAAGCCAAGCGGTAGATCGCTGCGGCGTTCATCTCGACATCCGCTCCGCTAGCCACGCCGCGACCCTCGTAGTGCCACTCGACCTCGGGGTGGACCGATGGCGCCAGCGGCCTTGCGATCGCCCCGGTTGACGGCGGCGTTGAAGCGGCGCACGACCTCCACGTTCTGCTGCGACATCGTCCGCCCAGTATCGCCGGTCGGTTGGCTGCTGATCATTTGCGCGAGCCGCTGGGAAAATGCAGCCGGCCCGTCGAGGACGTAGAGGAGGGGCGATGCCCGGGCCGCGGGCTAACACGAGGAAAGCGCCTGCGGCTCCCGCCGGTTCGTCCCGAACTCGGCAATCGCCCCTCATCCAGCATGATGTCCTAAGAGAGGGTTTTATGCACGCGGTTTACCTCAAAGCCGTTACCTGATCGCCGTGGTGGCTACCTCAAGCCGTCCGCTGGACGGTTTTTGGACGTTGCTCGCGAGATCGCCGCGCAGTAGCTCGCCAGGGGCGGGGATGCCTCAGTTCAGCAACGGCAGGGAGCGCTCCATGCCGGTCGCGACGATCGCCAGTTCGACCGGCGGCGATCCAGGGAGCATGCGAAGCCGACCGCCGTTTCGAAGCGACTGCCTGGCCATCATGAGCAGGACCCGAAGCCCTGCCGAGTCGATGAACCTGACGCCGCCGAGGTCGAGGAACAGCTTGGGGGAGTCGCTGGCAATCGCCAGTCGTAACTCCTGCTCGAGCGCATGGGAATTGGAGGAGTCGAGCTCCCCCAACGCGCTGACTACGAGTGTCTCTCCATCCTGCTCCACGCGAACCGTGAGATGCGTGTCCTCGCGGACTCTTTCCGAATCGCCCATCGGGTCGTCTCCTTCTCACTCCCCTCGAATCGAATGCCACCTTCCTGCAGAAGGAAGAGAGGAATGGAGAACGCCCTTCGGTGGCTCGGGGGTCAAGATCGGCTCAGCGTCGCAGGGCTTGAGACAAGACGGTCGTGGCTGGACGGAGGGGCGATCCCGCGACCCCGCCCGCGCACTGTCTAGCCCCGCAGGCAGCGTGATCCTGGGAATCTCGGGGTAAGGGGAACGGGATGAGTGATCCGAGCTTCGAGGAAGCGGTCGCCGCCTGGACGGCGCACTTTGAGGCCGACCTGGGCGCCGCGGAGGCGCTGCGTGACCAGGTCTCGCGCTCAGGGGACCTGGCCGACCGCGCGAAACAGTTGGGCATGAGCGTCGCGCTGACTCCGCGCGAGTACCGCTGCAAGCACCACGACGATTCTCGCTACTGCCCCTACTGCGCCCTGGACGAGAGCGCCGAAGCCGAGCCCGACAAGGAGCCAAAGAAGGAGCCAAAGCGGCCACGGGCGCAGCAGCCCAAGAAGGAGCGAAAGAAGCAGCCAAGGCAGCCACAAGCGGAGCTCAGGGCCGAGCGAAAGAAGCTACGAGCAGAGATCAAGGCAGAGAGAGAGAAGCTGCAAGCAGAGCTCAGGGACAAGGACGAGAAAATTCGCCGCCAGGCGGAGGCGATCGAGTTTCAAAGCGGCGAGATCGAGCGGCTGCGTCGCGATCTGGAGAACCTGCAGGCGCAGATCGCCACAAAGGGCGCCAAGCGGGGCCGGCGCAAGCAATAGCCGTCAGACGTGGCTACGGTGAAGGTGCGCCGCGGCGCGTCGACCAAATACGAGCTCGATAGGCACGCTTCGCCATGAACGCGAACCAAATCACCCGCGATGCTCCCGTCACGGAGCCGGCCGCGTCCCAGCTCGCGTTCGACAGCAAGGCCGGTCATTGGGTGCTCGCCGTGGCCGTATTGGGCTCGGGCATGGCCTTCCTCGACGGCACGGTGGTCAACGTGGCCCTGCCCGACATCGGTCGCGACCTCGGAGCATCGACCAGTGCCCTGCAGTGGATCCTGAACGGTTATCTGCTGACGCTCGCCTCGCTGATCCTGCTCGGAGGGTCGCTCGGCGACCGCTACGGGCGCCGCCGCATCTTCATGCTCGGAGCGGGCGTCTTCACGGCCGCCTCGCTGCTTTGCGCGATGGCTCCCAATGCCGAGCTGCTCATCGTCGCCAGGCTCCTGCAGGGAATCGGCGGGGCCCTTCTGACACCCGGCAGCCTGGCCATGATCGAGTCCAGCTTTCGCCCCGCCGATCGCGCCCGCGCGATCGGCGCCTGGTCCGGGCTGGGCGGCGTCGCGGCCGCGCTCGGACCGTTGCTGGGCGGCTATCTGGTGGGTTCGGTGTCGTGGCGAGCGATCTTCCTGATCAACCTTCCGCTCGGCATCTTCGTCGTGGCGATGGCCAGCCGCCACGTCCCCGAGACCCGTGACCCGACCGCGAGCGGGCGCCTCGACCTTCCCGGTGCGGTACTGGCAGCGCTCGGCCTCGCGGGAACCACCTACGCCCTGATCGAGGGCCCCGGACAGGGCATGTCTCCGCTGATCGCGCTGACCGGCATCGGGGGGATCGTCGCCCTCGCGGCCTTCCTGCTGGTCGAGCGGCGCAGCCCGAATCCGATGATGCCGCTCGAGACCTTCTCCTCGCGCCAGTTCAGCGCCGCCAACCTGGTCACCTTCGCGGTCTATGCGGCGCTTGGCGGCTTCTTCTTCCTGTTCGTCGCCTTCCTGCAGATCTCGCTCGGCTATTCGCCGATCGAAGCCGGCGCGGCGTCGCTGCCCGTGACGGTGTTGATGCTGTTGCTCTCGGCTCGCTCGGGCGCTCTCGCCCAGCGCATCGGGGCCAGGATCCCGCTGACCGTCGGCCCGCTCGTGATCGCTGTGGGCCTGTTGTTGATGACGCGGATCGACCCGGGTGACAGCTACGTCTCGAGCGTGCTGCCGGCGGTGATCATCTTCGGCCTGGGCCTGACGCTGGTGGTGGCGCCGGTCACGGCGACCGTGCTCGCCGCCGCCGACGCGCGCCATTCGGGGATCGCCTCCGGAATCAACAACGCCGTCTCACGGGTCGGCGGCCTGCTCGCCGTCGCGGTGCTGCCGCTGATCGCCGGGCTCACCGGCGACAGCTTCTACGACCCGGCATCGATGACCGACGGGTTCCGCGTCGCGATGGCGACCTGTGCCGCGGTCGCCGCCCTCGGTGGGATCCTGGCCTGGCTGACGATCAGCTCGGACGTGCTCGAGACCGAGCCGGAGCCCGAGGGCGACACGCCGACGCGGATCTCGCGTGACTACGTATGCCCGGTCGCGGGCGCGCCGCTGCGGCCTGGGCGCGAGGCGGCATGCCACGCGATCGCCAGCGAGAAATTGACCGTGACGGGCGCCCGGTGAGCGGCTCTTTCGGCTCTGCGGGCTCCCGTATCGTCGACAGCCATCGATTCCGACTCTTGGAGGCGCCGTCATGCCTGATGCCCCGCACCGCGAACCAATCCGATTCCTGGCCTTCTCTGCCTCGCTTCGGGCGGAATCGCTCAACTCCGAGCTCGTCCGCCTCGCGGCGACCACGATCGAGGCGAACCAGGGCGAAGTCGACTTGGCCACCATGCACGACTTCGATGCCCGCTCCTACAACGCCGATGTCCAGTCCAGCGAGGGCTTCCCCCCGGCCGCGGAGGAGTTTCGTCGGCGCCTGGAGGCGAGCGACGCATTCGTGATCGCCGCCCCCGAGTACAACTTCTCGATGCCGGGGGTTCTGAAGAACGCGATCGATTGGGTCTCCCGGCTCAGCCCGCAACCGTTCAACGAACGCCATGGTCTGCTGATGTCAGCGTCGCCCTCGATGGGTGGCGGCAACCGCGGTCTATGGGCCCTGCGGGTCCCCCTGGAACACCTGGGCGCGAGGATGTACCCGGACATGTTCTCCCTCGCACAGGCGCACACGGCGTTCGACGCCGAGGGAAGGATCGCCAACCAGCAGCTTCAGGATCGGTTCGAGGCCAACATCGTCAACTTTATGGACCAGGTCGAAGCATCGAAGCACTACCCATGCGTCAAGCGTGCCTGGGTGGAGTATCTCGGCGAGCACCCCGATCCGGTGCTCGATCGGGTCGAATAGCGCGGGGAATCGCCATCGTCATCCTTCAGGTCGATGCTGGTCGTGCTGGCGATCGTCGGGCTGTTCGTGCTTCCCTCGCCGTGGGGTGTGGTTGCCCTCACCGCTGCGTTGGCCGTGGAGGTCTTGGAGCTCCTCTTGTGGAGGTGGTTCCTCCGCCGTTACCGGCTCCGCGTCGGACCCGAGACGCTCGTCGGGATGCGGGCGGAGGTGGTGCGGCCCTGCTCTCCGGTCGGGCTGGTGCGGTTGCGCGGTGAGCTGTGGAGCGCCCGCGCCAGCGCGTCGATCGAGCAAGGTGAAACCGTGACCGTGTCGGCCATCGACGGCCTGACCCTGCAGGTCGAGCGCGATCTCTGACCTGCTCAGCCCATCGCGTGGCGGTGGCGAACGCGAACCGGCCTGCAGGGGACCGGCGAAGGAACGGAAAAGGGCCCCGGCAAAGGGGCCCTTGGTTTCCGAAGGACGTGCCGCCAGCGATTGCCGCTGGCCCGTCGGTCCTTAAGTCTCTACCGCCTCGATCCGCGACTACCCACCTAACTTAACACCAAACTTCGACACGGGTCACACCGGACCTCCCGTCCGGCCGCCTGCCCGGATTCCCTTGATTTGCAGCGACGTTCCGGAACGGCCAAGGGGATGGTCGGCGCTGCTGCGGGGCGGACAACGATGGCTGCGTAGCCGATATCGGCGCATCCCGGCCGACCTTCGCTTTGCCCGCGCCCGGTGATTGCCCGAAAACCTGTCGCGATTCAGGCTTGCCGGTTGATGTCGCGATTCAAGCGGGACGAATCGGGCAAGGGTAGCGAGGTAGGTTGAAGACGAGAGACGCCCCAACGAGCTGGGAGGTGAAGGATGAACGACGTTTCTAGCCCGCGGGCGGATTCGGCGAAGGAGGAGCGCTCGCTCGCCGAGTTGATGAAGGAGCTCTCGACTCAGGCCAGCACGCTGGCCCAAAAGGAGGTCGAGCTGGCCAAGGCCGAGATGGCTGTCAAGGCCAAGCGGCTCGGGATCGGAGCGGGGGCCTTCGGCGCCGCCGCCCTGGTTGGCTGTTCGCGCTGGGCGCACTGACGGCGACTGCGATCCTGGCCC
>CAVXDS010000003.1:0-335132 GCA_963760665.1 uncultured Actinomycetes bacterium | reverse complement strand
TCGACCGGCTGCGAAGGGGTGGCCGGGGCACTGGCGACACTCAGACGCTGCCGAGCAGGACGCTGAGCCCGCCGAGCACGATCGCACCCAGGCGAGCAGGAGCGCCAGCGGGCCACCCGCTCATCCGTCGCGAGTCTCGACCCGCCAGCCGCCCGATGTGACGTCGATCGTCACGTCTCCGCGCTCGTCCGTGCGAAGGACCGGGACGTGGTGTTCGTCGAGGGTGGCGAGCGTGCCCCGGGTCGGATGCCCGTACGGGTTGTCCTCGCCCACCGAGATCACCGCGAGACTCGGGGCACTGCGATCGAGCAGGGAATCGAGGCCGGCGTCATCCGAGCCGTGGTGAGCCACCTTGAGGACGTCGATCGCACCGGGGTCGATCGGCACCGCCTCGGCCTCCGCGTCGGCCGTCAGAAGCATGCGGAAGCCACGCCACCTGGCGAGCAGCACGAGCGCCGCCTGGTTCGGATCGCTTGGCGCGGCTCCGTCGAGAACCTCCTGCGGCGGCCACAGCACCTCGATCCGCAGGCTTCCCGAATCGATCTCCGAGCCCTCGGCGACCGGCATCGTGCGGACGCCGGCGCCGCGCGCAGCCCGGAGGAAGTCCTGGCCGGGCTCGCCGTAGAGCAGCCGGTGAACCGGGAGCAACCCGAGCAGCTCGTCGATCCCGCCGGCATGGTCGGACTGGTCGTGGGTGACGACCGCCGCGGCCAGGGCCGAGACTCCCTCATCCTCGAGCCGGCGGCGAAGGTCATCGCCGGGCGGCCCGCCGTCCACGACCACCGGCTGACCATCGGCCGGGTCGAGCAGGATCGCGTCGCCCTGGCCGACGTCGAGCACGACGATGCGCAGGCCTGCCCCGGACTCGGCCGGCGTTCCGCCCGACGACGCCAGGCCGGTCGTCGTGAGGACGAGGGCCCCGACGCAGGCCACCACGGCGAGGGGCTTGACGCCGGCCGGCGGCCTCCCCTGGGCCCGGCGACGCCGCGCCCAGGCGAGCAGGACCCAGAGCGCCAGACCGAGCGCGGCGTACGCGGCCAGCACCCCCGCCGCACTGGGCAGCGCGACGCTCGCCCGCGCCCAGCCCGGCGAGCCGAGCCAGTGCGCGATCTGTGCGACGTAGGCGGCGAGCAGCCCCGCGAGGCCGGTCAGTGGCTGCACCGGGAGCCAGGGCAGCTGGCCGACCAGCGCGGCCAGCATCCCCAACCACATCAGCGGTGCCACCGCGGGGACCACGAGCAGGTTCGCCGGCACGGATGCGAGCGAGACCGCCTCGAAGTCGTGCGCCATCAGCGGCGCCGTGGAGAGCGTCGCCGCGATCGTCACTCCGGCGCCCTCGGCGAGACCGCGCCGCCAGCCGACCTCCCCCTGCTCGCCGTCGGCCGTGGGTGGCGCCAGCAGGAGGTCGCGAATCGGTCCCGCCCACAGCATGATCCCGATCACCGCCGCGAAGCTGAGCTGCCAGCCCGCGTCCCCGCTCGTTCGCGGGTTGATCGCCAGCGTCACGAAGGCGGCGAGCAGGATCGCGTACCAGCGCGAACGGGGCCTTCCGGCCAGCGCGGCGACGACCCCGGCCGCGCCCATCACGCCGGCGCGCTGGATCGAGGCCCCCGAGCCCGTGACCGGCACGTAGATCGCGATCAGGACGAGCACCGACAGAAGCCGGGCGCGAAGTGGCACGCCGAGCAGCGCCAAGAGCGGGACCGCCAGCAGGGCGAGCAGCATCACGTTCTCTCCGGATACGGCAAGTAGATGGGCGAGTCCCGAGCGCTTGAAGTCGTCGACCGTGGCCGCGTCGATCCGGTCGTCCTCGCCAAGCACGAAGCCGCGCAGGAGCTCGGCCTCCGCGTCCGGGGTTCCGCTCCCCAGGGCGAGCTCGGCGCGGTCGCGGATGCGATCCGTCACCGCCGCGGGCCCACCCCGGCGCCGGCCGGTGAGCTCGAGCCGGTCGGCGACGAGGACCTGGCGGATGCCGTAGCGCGCCAGATAGTCCGCCTCCCAGGGCTCGGGCTCGCGAAGCGTGCCGGTGGCCTTCACCTGCCGACCGATCGGAAGGTCTCCAACCGGCTCGGAAGCCTCGAGCCCGAGGCGCCCGTCGTCGGTTTGGATCCGCACCCTCACCTCGCCGCGCGATCGGCGCGGGACCGCGGTCACGAATCCGCGCGCCGTCGCCGGCCGCCCGATCGGCCCGTGGAAGGCGCCCCGGTCGATCGTCGTCAGGCGAACCGCGCCCACGGCCAGCCCGACGGCCGCTGCGACGAGCGCAAGCAGCGCCAGCCAGACCGCACGGGCGGCGCGGCTGTCGCCGGGCCGCGCCACGATCAGGCCGAGCCCGGCGGCCAAGCCGAGCGCCAGCACCGGCCGGGCCAGGCCGGCACTCCCAGCGGGAACCACCGCTGAGAGCGCCAGCCCGGCGGTGGCGCCGCTCAGCGCGGCAAAGCGCCACGGGATCGGGGGGGCGCCCATCTGTGCCCGCGACACCACGGCCGCGCTTCGCCTACGGTTGGAGCCGGGCGCGGAGGGCGTCCATGGTCGCCGGGCCGATGCCGTCGATCTGGTCGAGCTGGTCGACCGAAGAGATGCCGCCGTGCTGATCGCGAAAGTCGACGATGTTCTGGGCGGTGACCGGGCCGATCCCCTCGATCGTGTCGAGCTCCTCCACCGTGGCTGTGCCGAGGCTGATCGGGCCGTCGCTGGCGTCAGCCGCGCCGCCGCTCACGCCGGTGACCGCCGCGCCGCCGGGCGCTTTTGCCGGCACCACCACCTGCTGACCGTCGCCGAGCGGTGCCGCCAGGTTGATCCCCTCGACCTCGGCTCGCGCGGTGGCTCCGCCGGCCCGTTGCACGGCGTCGTTGACGCGCGATCCGGCGGGCAGTCTGTAGACGCCCGGCTTGCCCACCGCCCCGGTGACGTCGACGACCACGTCCTCGCCACCCTCAGGGTCGACGCCGAAGGAGGCGCCGGTCGAGCCCGAGGAATCGGAGGATGAGGAGAAGCTCACCCCTCCCGTGGCTGATCCCGGCTGGTCGGCGGAGCGAATCCAGCGGGCTCCCACCAACAGCAGGGTGACGGCGACCGCGCCATAGACGAGCAGCTGAGAGCGGCTGAGGGAACCCATCGCCCCGATTCTGGGCGGGGCTCGCTAACGCGTGGCACACGCTGCGTCCGCGATCGCAGCACAGATCGCGCCGACTGCGTGCCGGCGCCCGCGATTAGCGGATTCGGAATTCCGCCAGCCCCTCGGGCTCCTCGTCAATCACCTCGAGGCGCTCGACCACCGCTCCGCGCGGCCCGTCACGAGACCAGCGCACCATCGACTCGACCGCCTCTCCCTCGCCCTCGAAGACGGCCTCGACGGTACCGTCGGGGGCGTTACGCACCCAGCCGCCAAGGCCGTGTGACCGCGCCATGCGGCGGGTCGTGTCGCGGAAGAAGACCCCTTGAACCCTGCCGTGGACGATGACGCGGCGGCGGATCACGCCGCTTCGGTCAGTCGTCCTCGTAGTCGTCGTAGTTCGCCGCCTGCGCGGCGAGGCGGCGGCTGTACAGCTCGTCCGCGGAAACGGGCGGCGACTGGACCGAGACCAGGGCCAGGGCATCGGCGCCGTCGTTGGCCACGGCGTGGTCGGTGGCCGGCGGGATCAGGACCAGATCGCCGACGTCGAGGCGCTGGGTGTCGCCGGTGGCCGACATCGTGCCGCTGCCGCTGACCACGACGTAGACCTGCTCGGCCTCCTCGTGCGAGCGGAGCTCCTCCGCGGCACCGGCCGGAACCTCGAGCCAGTTGACCGAGACGTTCCGCGAGCCGAGCTCACCCGCGTCCATCAGGATGTGAGGACGAAGCCGGTGCCATTCGGTGACGGCCGCGTCCGAGAACCGCCGGACAAGCATGCGCCGCCTTTCTAGCAGACCGGCGGCGGGCGCGTGTTACGACTTCAACGAACGACGAGGTTGACGAGCTTGCCCGGCACGACGACCTCCTTGACGATCTCCTTGCCGTCGAGGTGGCGCTTCACGGCGTCGGCTTTGTGCGCCAGGCGCAGGAGCTCCTCCTCGGGTGCGTCGATTGGGGCCTCGACTCGGCCGCGGAGCCTGCCGTTCACCTGGACCACGAGCGTGAACGTGTCGCTTTCGAGCAGGGACGGATCGGCCTTCGGCCACGGCTCCTCCCAGACCCGCCGGCCCGCCACCGCCTCGTACACCTCGGCACCGAGGTGGGGCGCGAAGGGAAACAGCAGCGAGGCGGCCGTGGCCGTGGCGAAGCGCACGGCGGCCTCGCCCGCGGGATCCCCGTACAGGCTGTCCTTGACCCGGTAGGCCTCGTTGACGAGCTCCATCACGGCGGCGATCGCGGTGTTGAACCGAAAGTCGCGCTCGATGTCGCGGGTCGCCTTGTCGATCGCCCAATGAGCCTTCACGAGCAGGTCCCGCGCCGGCCCCTCAGGCTCCACACGCTGCCTGCCACCGGCTGCCTGCTGATCATCCGTGGAGGTTCGCGCCACGACCTCCTCCTTCAGCCGCCACAGCCGGCCCAGGAAGCGGTGGACGCCCTCGACCCCCTTGTCGGTCCAGTCGGCGTCCTGATCCGATGGGCCGATGAACAGCACGTAGCTTCGCGCGGTGTCCGCGCCGTAGCGCTCGACGTACTCGGCGGGGTCGACCACGTTTCCCCTCGAGCTCGACATCTTCGCCCCGTCGCGGGTGATCATCCCGATCGTGAACAGCGCCTCGAACGGCTCCTGCACGTCGAGCAGGCTCATGTCGGCGAGCGCCTTGACGAAGAAGCGCGCATACATCAGGTGCAGGATCGCGTGCTCGACTCCGCCGATGTACTGGTCGACGGGCATCCAGCTGCGCAGCACCTCGCGGTCCCACGGCGCCTGGTCGTTGTTGGGGTCGCAGTAGCGCAGGAAGTACCAGGAGGAGTCGACGAAGGTGTCCATGGTGTCGGTTTCCCGGCGCGCCGGCCCGCCGCAGCTGGGACAGGTGGTGGACACCCAGTCCTCGGCCGTGGCGAGCGGGCTCTTTCCCTTCGGGGCGTAGTCCTCGATCTCGGGAAGCAGCACCGGGAGCTGGTCGTCGGGGACGGGAACGATCCCGCAGCCGTCGCAGTAGACGACTGGGATCGGGCAGCCCCAGTAGCGCTGGCGTGAGAGCAGCCAATCGCGCAGGCGGTAGTTGACGGCGAAGCGGCCGCGGCCGTCCTTCGCCAGCCACTCGGTGATCGCCCGCGCCGCCTCGGGCGAGCTCGTGCCCGTGAAGTCGCCCGAGTTGACGAGCCGCTCGTTCTCCGAGTGTCCGAGGAACATTCCATCGGGGGTCGGCTCATCCTCGGCACGGGCCACCACCTGGCGGATCTCGAGGTCGAACGCGCGGGCGAAGTCGTGGTCGCGCTGGTCGTGGGCAGGCACCGCCATGATGGCGCCGGTCCCGTACTCCATCAGCACGTAGTCGGCGACGAACATGGGGATCTGCTCGCCGTTCACCGGGTTGGTGACCGTGCGGCCGAGCGGCACGCCGGTCTTCTCGCGCTCCTCGGCGGCGCGCTCCTCGGCAGACTCGGCGATCGCCCGGTTGACGTACTCGCGGACGCGCTCCTCCTGCGGGGTGCCGGCGGCGAGGCGCAAGACGTCGGGATGCTCGGGGGCGAGCACGAAGAAGGTGGCGCCGAACAGCGTGTCCGGGCGCGTCGTGAACACGGGATAGTCGATCCCCAGCTCCTCGCAGCGGAAGATCACCTCGGCGCCCTCGGAGCGCCCGATCCAGTTGCGCTGCATCGTCTTCACGTGCTCGGGCCAGTCGATCTCGTCGAGGTCGTCGAGCAGGCGGTCGGCGTAGTCGGTGATCCGGAAGAACCACTGCTCGAGCTGGCGGATCTCGACCGGGGTGCCGCAGCGCTCGCACCTGCCGTCGATCACCTGCTCGTTGGCCAGCACGGTGGCGTCCTTGGGGCACCACTTCACCGCCGCCTCCTTGCGGTACGCGAGCCCGCGCTCCAGCATCCTGAGGAAGAGCCATTGCGTCCAGCGGTAGTAGGCGGGGTCGCTGGTGGCGAGCTCGCGGGTCCAGTCGATCGAGATCCCCCAGCGCCGGAACCAGTGCCGGTAGGAGGCGATCGAGGCGTTGGTCGCCTCGCGGGGATGCACGCCGGTCTTGATCGCGTTGTTCTCCGCCGGGAGGCCGAAGGCGTCGTAGCCCATCGGCTGCATGACCCGAAAGCCGCCACGCCGCTTGTAGTGCGCGATCGCGTCGCCGATCGAGTAGACCTTCAGATGGCCGATGTGGGGCTCGCCGGACGGGTAGGGCAGCATCACGAGCACGTAGCTCTTCGGCTTGGCGCCGTCGAAGCCGGGCTCGCCCGGGTTGGGCACCTCCCAGGTGCCCTCCTGCTCCCACACCGCCTGCCAGCGGCGCTCGATCTCCTGCGGGTCGTAACGCTCCACGAAGCCGATACTACGGAGCCGAAGGCCGGCTTCACGCCGTCAGCGGAGGGGCGATCCGGCTCGGGGTTGCGCGCGTATAGTCAGGCGAGCAGAGCCGATCCGAGGAGGAACGATGGCGCGTCTGATCAGACTCGACCGCACCGGGCATACGACGCTCGCCGAGTGGACGGCGGACGACGCCACCGCCCAGGACGCGGCGGTGGAGGCCTTCCGGCACGAGCTCGACAACGGCATGCTGGCCAGCGTCCCCCACCCCGACGGCAGCGCCGAGGTGGTCCGCGACCTGCCGCTGGATGCGGAGCTTGTCGTGTTGCGCCGCCCGATCGCCGGGGGATAGCCACGGCGCACACAAACCGGATCGAGCACTCGCGCCGCCGCCCGGTCTGGCGCCGCGCGAGGGCATCGAGGAAGCCGCGGCGCTGTGGTGGCGCGAGGAGGCGGGCGAGCGCACGCTGCGCCGCGAAGGGCGGCGCTGGACGGCATGGACGACCTGGATCGCCGGCGTCTTCGTGGCACCCGGGCTCCTGCTGCTGTACCTCGAGCCGATCACAGCGCCCGTCGCCGCGATCTGCTTCGCGCACGCCTGGTTCATTCCCTGGCTGCAGGCCCGCCGGGGTGCGGACTCAGTGGTGCCGATCGGCAGCAGGCGCAGCGTCACCGGGCTCGCGGGCACCCACCGGGAGACCGATCGCGTCGCCCTCGGCCTGCTGGGCGACCTGGTCGGCCGCCAGGACCTGGACCTGCTGGCGCGCACGGGTCTTGCCATGCAGCGCGGCCGCCTGGGAGTCTGGCTGGTCGGCGAGCAGGGAGCGTTCCTGGTGCGATCCGCCGGACGGCGGGTGGACTGCTGGTGCGTGCGGGTGGCGGAGCAGGATGGACTGCCCGGCGGCGACCGGGTGGCGCACCTGCTGCTGGCGCTCCGTGAAGACGAGGGCGGGTTCGCGACAGTCGCGAATCTGGGCTTCTCGGGGGCGGCGTGGCGGGTGCGGCGCCGGCTGCAGCAGCGCTCACGCGCGGCGCTCGACGCGGCGCGCGCGGCAGCGCGCGTCCGGCGTTGAGCGGTGGCGCTCAACGGCGCAGCCCCCGTGCCGATAGACCGGCTGTGAGGAAGTATCTGACGATCCCGCTCGTTCTGGGGCTCCTGCTGCTCGCCGGCGCCCTGCCGGCCGCGGCTCCCGCGAGCGGCCACCGAGGGACGAAGCCGGTCGGCTGGGGGCCCCGGACGAGCCGTCAGGCGGCGAAGCACGTGCATCGCTCGGCGTGGGAGCCGCGATCGGACAACCGTGTCGCGAACCACACCGTTCCGGGACGGGGGCAGCTGCGGAGATGGCGGGGGCGCAGCGACATGCCCTACGCGCGGTACGTGAACGGGCGCTTTCGCGGGACGACGGACGAGATCATCCAATGGGCGGCGTACAAGTGGGGGTTCCGGCCCAACGTGCTCCGTGCGGTCGCGACGGTCGAGTCGTGGTGGCACCAGTCGGCGGTCGGCGACAACGGGGACTCCTTCGGGCTGTTTCAGGTTCGCCGCCCGTACCACTGCTGGGACGCGTGCAACATCGCGCGGAATTCGACTGCTTTCAACGCCGACTACTACGGCGGCATCCTGCGCGCCTACTTCGACGGCAAGATGGAGTGGCTGAACACCGTCGAGCGGGGTCGCCAGTACCGTCCGGGCGACCTCTGGGGGAGCGTCGGGGCGTGGTTCGCGGGGCGGTGGTGGACCGATCCGGCGAAGCAGTACGTCCACGTGGTCCGCGAGCGGCTGCGCGAGCGGACCTGGCGCAATCCCGCGTTCTGAGCGACCGGCCAGTCGCTAGACCGGCAGAGCCTCGACGAAATCGACGAACTTCTTCGTGTCGCGAAGCGGGGCGCCGTGACCGAAGAGGACGAGCTTGGGCTCCAGGAGTGCGAGCTTCCTCGCCGAACGGCGGTTCTGATCCGGGTCGGGGGTCAGGTACGGCTTCGGCTCATGGAGGCCGGGGATCAGCGTCAGCTGGTCCATGTTGGCGAGCACGTCGCCGAGCACCAGGACGCCGTCCGACTCGCGCCAAAAGGCGACGTGGCCGGCCGAGTGTCCCGGCACGTCGAGGACCTTGAAGCCGGCGACCTCGTCGCCGTCGTGGAGTTGGCGGTCGACCGGGTGGCCGGGGCCCATGAAGATGCGGATGTAGAAGCGGGCCATGGGATTGTTCGGCTGGCGCTGGCGGATCAGCTCGGGGTCCTCGGCGGCATCTGCGTCGCGCTCGCTGACCCAGAAGGGGATGCCGAGCTCCTCGCACACCTTGTGGCTGGCGCCCTGATGGTCGGGGTGGGCGTGCGTCAGGGCGTGGGTGCTGACGTCGTGGCCCTCGAGCTGATGGAGGATCGTCCTGCGCGACTGCCGGGTGCCCGCGTCGACCAGGACGTCCTCGAGCAGGTACGCGTTGACGGCGTTCGGCAGCGGGCATGGTGTTCAGGTGCCAGACGCCGTCCGCGAGCTGCTTCACCGGGCGAGAGCCTACCCGAGGGCCCGCCCCGTGGCGGTGACGCGCGCCGCCGTTCACGGGCGCCTCTTGGAGGTGGCCGCCACCCACGCCGGTTCGGTGCGATCGTACGTCTCGGTCGGGATCGGACGAAAGGAATGGGATGAGCAGTGGAACGCATAAACGCGCAGCGGGCCGGTGCCGCATCGGGCGCCGGAGCACCGGATCTCCCGAGCTCGAAAAGGCGGCGCTCGGCAGGGGCGCGGCGGGTGCCGTGGCTGTGGGCGCGCTGGCAGTCGGCGCCGGAGCCATCGGCGCGCTTGCGATCGGGCGATTGGCCATTGGGCGGCTTGCGGTCGGGCGTGCTGTCTTGAAGCGCCTGCAGATCGAGGAGCTCGAGGTCGGGCGGCTGCGGGTACGGGAGCTCGAGGTGGCGAAGCCCCCTCGTCAGCCTCCGCCGTAGGCAACCACGAGGTCGGTGAGGATGCCGGCGGCGAAGCCGCTGGCAAGGAGGAGCAGTCCGAGCTCCCGGTGGCCATAGCGGCGCATGCCGTGCCAGATCTCGCCGATGACGTAGAGGATCGCGCCGCCCGCGACCGCGTAGAAGACGAGCTCGAGAGGGTCTGAGGTGACGTTGTAGCCGACCATCGCGCCCAGGAACGTGGGGCCGCCGCCGATCAGGCCGACCAGCGCAAGCCAGCGCCACGAGGGCTTGACGTTGCCGAGCGGGCCGATGATGCCGAAGCCCTCGGTGGCATTGTGCAAGGCGAAGCCGATGATCAGGACGGTGGCAAGCCCGATCTCCCCGGTGCCTGCAGAGACCCCGATGGCAAGGCCCTCGGCGAGGTTGTGCAGGCCGATCGCGGTGGCGATGATCAGCCCGGTCCGCAGGGCTTGTGCCCTGGCGGCGCTTGCCTGGGCCGCCAGCGCTTGGTGATTCTCCACGGCCAGTGAGTCGGTCGCGCCACCGGCGATCGGCGGATCGACGGGGGCGCCGGGCCGGATGCGCCGCTCGACGATGCCCAGCCCCGCGCTCCCCACGGCAAATCCACCGATCAGCAGCAGAGCGAGCGCTGCGGCGTGACCGAAGCTGCCGGTGCCGTCCTTGTATGCCGTCACGGCCTCCTCGGAGATCTCGAAGCCGTGCGAGAGCACGTCGACGAGCAAAAAGACGAGGATGCCGACCGAGAACATGGCCAGCCCGACGCGCGTGCGGGAGCTCAACAACTGGAGGCGCCCTACGGGGAGCCCGAGGTAGATCGTGAAGCCGGCCAGCGCGCCAAGCAACGCCGTCTCTGCAAAGGACATGGCTGGTTCCCTCCTGGCTCGTCGGCTTAGGGCGACCTAACGGGGGCGCCACTGTAGCACTTTAGGGTTGCCTAACGCCAAACTCTGCGACCAGGGCACGTCGCCTGCCGAGCACCGTGGGGGAGGGGAGTTTTCACCACGGCTTGCATGGGCGGCTCCTCCCGGGTTGGGCTGGATCGCTGATCAGTAGATTGATCCTATGGGCGGCATGAGCGTCGGAGCCGCGATCGCGGTTGGCGCGGTGACCGGGTTTGCGCTCGGCATCCTCGTCAGCGTGATCACCGACGTCCCCCTTGCGCCAGAGGTTGGGGCGGTGCTCGGCGCGCTGATCGGGTGGCTCCTCACGCCGGGACAGCGCATAGGCAAGACCGGTTGACCAGCGGACCGGGGAACAGCGTGTGAGCGAACAAGCCGTGGCCGGGATCGTGCTGATCGCCGTCCCGATTCTGTTCAACGCCGGCTTCGCCCTGCTGGCCCAGCGCTTCGACTATCCCGACGTGCTGCGCCGGCCGACCCATGAGGTCCTGGAGCGCTTTCGGGCCGGCGGCACCGGCCTGATCGTCATTTGGTGGCTGTTCGCGCTCTCAGCGGTCTTGTTCACGGCGCTTGCGGTCCTGCTCGCGATCGCCGTCGACGACGCTGATCGCACCGTGGTTCTGCTGGGCGGGGTGATCGGGATCCTCGCCTCACTGGTTCAGTTCCTTGGGCTGATCCGGTGGCCGTTCCTGGTGCCCTACCTGGCCCGGGTCGCCGCTGAGACCGAGCCCGACTCACCAAGGGGACAAACGGTCGACGTCGTCTTTCAGGCATTCAACCGCTACCTCGGTGTTGGCGTGGGCGAACATCTCGGCTACGCGCTGACCGGAATCTGGTCCATGCTTGCGGGCGTTGCGATGATCGACTCGAGCGTCGTACCCGATTGGCTCGGCATCGTGGGGGTGGTGATCGGCCCGCTCTTCCTGCTCTGCTCGCTCGAGTTCGTGGGGCGCTTCGAACAGTCCGGGTGGAGGCTCGCCGAAGCGCTGACGCCGCTTACCTACGTAGCGTGGTCGATATGGCTGCTCGCGATCGGCATCGCGTTGCTCGTGTGACCCACCTGGTCCTCGCTTAACCCTCTGTCGTTTCACGCGGAGTAGGCCGTCCGCATTCGAGCCGGTCTCAGGTCACCTCGTTCAGGAACTGGCCGAAGAGCTCGACGTACCTATCGACCTGCGCCTCGTCGTGGGTGACCGACACCGTTGGCCCCAGCCACCAGCCCGATTCCCAGACCCCTCGGTTGGCCATAAACACCCGGATCAGGGCACGGAGGTCCGGGTCGTCGGCGGCCCGCGAGCCGGCGGCGTCGCTCGGCGGGGTCGGCTGAAAGAAGTAGTACGCGTGGCCGCCAACCTGAACGACGCTCCATCCAAGCCCGGCTCGCGCGATCGCCTCCCGCAGCCCGGCCGCCATCCGTTCCCCGAGCGCGGCCGTGTGCTCGAACGCCTCCTCGGTCAGGACCTCCAGGAGGGCGGCGCGCCCGGCCGCCATCGAGAGGGCGTTGGCGAACAGCGTTCCGCCGGTGGAGACCTCGCCGACCACCACGCCCTGGACGACGCGCGACTGCTCGGGAGGCGCGATCAGCGAGGCGATGTCGCCGCGCATACCGTAGGCGGCCAGGGGCACGCCCGCCGCGATCGACTTGCCGGTGACCAGCACGTCCGGGTCGAGTCCCCACTTCCTGGTCAGCCCGCCGTGGGCGCACACGAGCGAATGGGTCTCGTCGATCGCGAGGAGCGCCCCGTGCTCCCGGGTCAGGCGCCGGAGCGCCTCGTGGAAGCCGTCCTCAGGCAGCAGAAACCCGGCGTTGGTCATCGCGGGCTCCGCGAGGACGAGCGCGACGTCACCCGGTGCGAGCGCCGTTTCGAGCGCGACCACGTCGTTGAACGGGACCACTCGCGCCTGGCCGGTGATCCAACCAGGGAGCCCGCGCATCTCTGGAACGACCCGACCGTCCTCCAGGACCACCAGGGTGGCATCTCCCTCGCCGTGGTACTTCCCGTCGAACAGCAGGACCTTCGCGCGGCCGGTCATCTCGCGGGCGATGCGGATCACCTCCGTGTTCGCCTGCGTCGCGGAAGAGGTGAACTGCCATTGCGGCAGCCCGTAACGGGTCGCCAGGTGCTCCGCAACGGCGATCGCATCCTCTGTGGGGAGCAGGAACTGGTTTCCGCGCGCCATCTGGGCGCTCACGGCCTCCACGACCGCGGTCGGCGCGTGCCCGCAAAAGGCGCTCATGTCGGCGACGTACATGTCCAGGTACTCGTGCCCGTCCACATCGGTGAAGTGGGCGCCCTTGCCGTGGGAGACCCAGACCGGGGGATGCTCGTAGAGATCGTCCATCCATGACATCGGAACGCCGCGTGGCATCGACTTTCGTGCCCGCTCGAGCAGCGCCATGGATTTCGGCCGCTCGACGGCGAACCGGGCGTTCTCCGCTTCGAGCATCGCCCGAGCCTGCTTCCCGTCAATTCCTGCCAGATCGGCCATGGCTTACGAGTACCTAAGCACGGTCGGGCCGACGACGACGTGAAGCGGCAGCTCGGGGCGGGCCGGCTTCGACTCGAGCGCTCACCCTTCGTTCGAGAGCCCGATCCGCCGGTCGAAGCCGGCGGGCGCGTGGATATTGAGCATTCGGACCGGGGCGTCCCCGTCGTTGCGGAAGCCGTGCGCCACGCCGGGCGGGACGAGGACGAATGTCCCTGGCGGTGCGGCGATCTCCCGGTCGCCGAAGGTGAAGGTCATCTCGCCCTGCACGATGTAGAAGGCGTCGTCCTCCGCGGCGTGGACGTGCTCGTCGAGCTGTCGCCCGCGCAGCTATCTCGATGATCGCGAAGGTGAACCGCGGCGTGTCGGCCGTACGAGCGAGGAACTCGACGTTGCCGACCCGATGCCCCTGGCCGGGCGGCACGACAATCGCATCAGGGCTCATGGGGGGATGCTCGCAAAAGAGCGCCGGGATGGCCCCGGCGAGGGCGCGAGGCTCTGACATGCCGCGCACAACTCGCCGGTCGGGCCCTGCTGAAGCCAACGACGCTGGTTGCAAGGCAACCCGGTGGGCAATGGAGCTAGGGGGACTCGAACCCCCGACCTTCGCGCTGCCAGCGCGACGCTCTCCCAGCTGAGCTATAGCCCCGAGCTCGTAGGCGCTGGCGCATCTTAGCGCCGGCGCGGCGGTCGTTCCTCGGGCCGCACGGCGCTTTTTGTGGCGCTTATCCGGCAGGAATGCGCCAATCGGCGTGTCTTACGGGATCGAGTCGAGAGAGCGGGCCCGCGCTGCGTTCTCCGCGATCAGATCGACGAACCGCGGCCATAGCTGGCGCGGCAGGTCGTGGCCCATCCCCGGGATCAGCTCCAGCCTGGCGCCCGGAATCGCCGCTGCCGTTGCCTCGCCTCCCGAGACGTCGATCAGGGGATCGTCCGTCCCGTGGATCACCACGGTGGGCACGTCCAACCGGCGCAGCGCCTCGGTGCGATCGCCCGACGCGAGGATTGCGACGAGCTGGCGCGCCGTCCCGTCCGGGTGGATCCCGCGGTCGTAGACCGCCCCCGCCCGGGCGCGAAGCGCCTCCTCATCCGGGTCGAAACCCGGCGACCCGATCACCTTCCAGGTCCCCACCACGAACTCCGCGAACCCCTCCCGGTCTGCCGGCGGCCTCGTCATCAGCGCCGGCAGCGCCTCCGGATGCGGCTGACCGACCGCCCGATCCCCGGTCGTCGACATGATCGAGACCAGCGACAGCACCCGCTCCCGATGCCGGATCGCCAGCGTCTGGGCGATCATCCCGCCCTGCGAGGCCCCCGCCACGTGCGCCCCCTCGACGCCCAGGTGGTCGAGCAGGCCCGCACAGTCGTCCGCCATCTCGTCGAGGGTGTAGCTCGCCGAGCTCGGGTCGCCTGCGGCAGCCCCCAAGATGTCGGGGCGCGGCCCGCCCTCGATCTTGGTCGAGCGCCCCACGTCGCGGTTGTCGAACCGCACGACGTAGAACCCGCGCCCGGCCAGCAGCTCGCAGAGCTCCGCGTCCCAGCCCAGCATCTGGACGCCGAGCCCCATGACCAGGAGCGCCACGGGGTCCCCCGGATCGCCGAACGGCTCATACGCGACCTCGATCCCGTTCGCCGGCGCGATCAGCTCCATCGCCTCAGCCTAACGAGGAGACCCTGGCTCGGGAGATGCTGTTACTCGTCGACGTCCAGGACCACCCGGTCCGAGCGCTTGTCCCGGACCGTGAACACGAACGGGGCCCGCTCCTCGAGCTCACGCAGCAACTCGACCGGCTGCTTGAACCTCATCGCCACCGTCGCCCGCCCCTGCTTGAAGCGCTTCACCGAGATCTCCGAGATCGCGCCGATCCCGCTCGCCGCGTCCTCGAACCCGACCAGCTGAGAGAAGTCGCTCAGCGGCCCCACGTCGACCTCGACCAGCCCCTCGAACAGCTCGCCGGGCTGACGCTCTTGGTGGCCGTTCGCAGCGGCGATCAGTCCCGGCAGGTCGGGTGGGTCGTCTTGCTCGGATTCGGCGCCAACTCGCCGGATCGCCTCCTGCAGGGACTCGACCAGGCCCTCGCGAACCTCGCCTGGAAGCCGGCCCACCTCGCCGATCCGCTCGGTCAACTCCGCGGCCTCGCGCAATGCCCGCAACCGGATCCTCGTCGCCTGGCCGCGCGACTGGCGGCGCACCGTCTCCAGATCGTCCGCCAGCGCGGTCAGAGCCTGCTGGCTCTCATCGCCTCGCTCGCGCGCTCGTGCCAGCTCCGTCCGAAGCTCGCGCAGCTCCCGCTCGCGCTCCACCACCCGATCAGCGAGCCTGGCCGACACCTGGTCCAGCTCGTGGATCCGGCGCTCGCCTCGCTCCAGCTCCGCCTGTCGCGTGGCCAGCTCGGCGTCGCGCTCGCTCAATCCGGCTCTCGGCGCCGGCGAGCTTTGCTTTCGTCTCTTCGAACGCCGCCTCGCGATCGGCGATCGCCTCGTCCACCGCGCGGGGGCGGTAGCCAAGCAGAGATCTCTTGAACCGACCCTTAGTGCTCATCGTGCTCCCCCCGTCGAGCACTCACCATACGCCAACGCTAGGCCGCCTGCCGGACGGCATGCGCCTCAACCCTGAGCGGCGGCGCGACCGCCGGCGTCCGTCTCGGCGCCCAACTCGAGCCGCGGCGCCTCGCCCCAGAGCACCTCGAGCCGGTAGCGATCCCGCAGCTCCGGCACGAATACGTGCAACACGCAGTCGAAGTAGTCCATCAGCACCCAGCGCGCCGCCACCTCGCCCTCGACCGTCGCCGGCAGCAGGCCGTCGTCGTGCTTCAGCCGCTGGTAGACCTCCTCGTGGATCGCCTTCGCCAAGCGCTCGTTGCGCGCCGTGCAGATGACCAGGAAGTCCGTGTAGCCCACCAGGCTCCGCATGTCGAGCGCGACGACGTCCTCGGCCTGCTTGGCATCCGCCACCGCCGCGATCCGCCGCGCCAGCGCCTCCGAGGAGACCCGGTCCTGCCCCTTGTCGAGCACAGCGCTCACGCCGGGTACAGGCCCCGCTCGCCGATGAAGTCCACAATCGCGTCGGGGACGAGGTGGCGGATCGGGCACCCCGCCGCCACCCGCCGGCGGATCCCGGTCGAGGAGACGCCGATCTCGGGCATCTTCACGATCTCGACCAGCTGATCACCGCCCAGCCGATCGAGCGCTGCCTCGGCCTCGTCCAACACGTTCCCCGGCCGGGCGGCGATCCCCAGCCGCGCCAGCTCCAGGAGGCGCTGCGGGTCGCGCCAGCTCTCCAGGCCGGCCGCCACGTCGGCTCCCATCAGGAAGACGAACTCGTCGTTGGGCCGCGCGTCGCTCAACAGCTCCAGGGTCCGGAAGGTGAACGACGGGCCCTCGCGGCTCGTCTCGACGTCCGAGGCCTCCAGGGTGGGGTCGGTTGCCGCTGCCAGGCGCGCCATCTCGAGTCGCACGTCGCGTCCCGGCTCCGGCTCGATCCGCTTGTGTGGGGCCTCGCCGGCCGGCACCAGCAGCACCTCCCGCAGCCCCAGCTGGGACGCCGCCTCCTGAGCAAGCACCAGGTGGCCGATGTGCGGCGGGTTGAACGCGCCTCCGAGAACGCCAATCGCGGCGACCGCTCCCCCTAGCTCCAGTCGGTCCTCTGGCTCAAGACCGAACCTGGCCGTCGCCGTACACGACGTACTTGAACGTGGTCAGCTCGCGCAGGCCGATCGGGCCGCGGGCGTGAAGCTTCTGGGTCGAGTTCCCGATCTCGGCTCCCATCCCGAACTCGAAGCCGTCGGTGAAGCGGGTCGACGCGTTGACGTAGACCACCGCGGCATCCACCCCATCGGTGAACCCCTGGGCGGCCTCGTCGGACGAGGTCAGGATCGCCTCCGAGTGGCCGGTGCCGTGCCGGTTGACGTGCGCGATCGCGTCCTGGAGCGAGTCGACCACGCCGATTGCCATCTTCATGCCCAGATACTCCGTATCCCAATCGTCGTCGGTGACGGCGTCAACCGGCGCTTCGCCCCCGGCCGCGCGAGCGCGCTCGTCGCCCACCAGCTCGACCCCGGCGTCGCGCAGGTCCGCCAGCACCCCAGGCAGGAAGCGCTCGGCGACGCGAGCATTGACCAGCAGGGTCTCGGCCGCGTTGCAGACGCCCGGGCGCTGAACCTTGGCGTTGTAGGCGACCGCCCGAGCCATCTCAAGATCGGCGTCCTCGTGAACGTAGACGTGGCAGTTGCCCGCCGCGGCGTACATCACCGGCACGGTCGCCACCGACTTCAGCGCCTCCTTCAGGCCTTCGCCGCCCCGCGGGATCACCAGGTCCACCAGACCGTCGGCGGTCGCCAGGTCCGCCAGCTCGGCGCGATCTCCGCCGGCGAGCAATTCGACCGACCCCTCGGGGAGCCCCGCTTCGCCCACCGCCTCGCGCACGACCGCCGCCAGCGCCCCGTTGGAGCGTGCCGCGTAGCTCGATCCCCTGAGCACGATCGCGTTGCCGCTCTTCAGCGTCAACGCGGCGCAGTCCACACTCACGTTCGGCCGCGCCTCGTAGACGACCGCGATCACGCCGAGCGGCACCCGGACCTTCTTCATCCGCAGGCCGCTCGCGAGCGTTCGCTCCTCGATCACCTCGCCGACCGGGTCCGCCAGCGCCGCGATCTCCCGCACCCCTGCGGCCATCGACGCCACCCGCTCCTCGTCGAGCGCCAACCGATCGCGGAGCGCGTCGGTGAGCCCCGCAGCGCGTTCGTCGGCGAGGTCCGCGGCATTCGCTTCGAGGATCTCGTCGCCACGCTCGCCGAGCAGCTCGGCGAGCCGCGCCAGAGCTGCGTCCTTCGTCTGGGTGGTGGCGGTCGACAGCTCGCGCGAGGCCCGCTTGGCCGAGGCGCAGACGTCGGCGACCGTTCTGGTGGCTGTGGCCATGCGTGACAGGGTAGCTTGCGGTCCTCCCGGACCATGACGAATCCAGTACGCCCCCACGACCCCGCGCCATTCGGTCCGGGTCGGGTCTTCCTAACGCGCGAAACCGCGTGCGTTTCGGGTCAGGTAGGGCAGCGGGCCTTGACGGTCGTGACTTTTTGCGTGTATAGGACGCACAAAGTCATAAGCGTGGGGGCGCGGCCGCCGGCTGCCGCTTCCCTCGGCCGATCCCCACGGGCAGCCGCGGCGGTCGGTGCTGCTACCCCTCGGTGCCCCTGTCGACCGCCCCGGCAACGCGCCATCGCCCCGGTGCGCTAGGTCAGAACGAAGTAATCGCGGTGCACCGCCTCCTCGGCGGCGTTCGGCATCCGCTCCAGCACCTGGGCGGACTTGAGGCCCCTGATCCGGCCGAGCTCGGCGGCGGAGTAGTTGACGATGCCCTTGCCGACCACCTCGCCGTCGCAGACCACCTCCACCGCGTCGCCGGCCGCGAACTCCCCCTCGATCTGGGTGATCCCGACCGGCAGCAGGCTGGAGCCGCGCTCGCGCAGCACCCGCGCCGCGCCCTCGTCGACCACCACCCTTCCCCGGCTCGGCTTCGCGTAGCGAAGCCACAGCTTGAAGCTCGGGGTGCGGTCCGGGTGCGCCTTGAAGCGCGTGCCGACCCGTTCGCCCCGGGCCGCCGCCGCCAAGCTCCCTGTCTCGGTTCCGTCGCAGACCACCACGGGGATCCCCGCGGCGCTCGCCATCTCAGCCGCCGCCACCTTGCTCCGCATGCCACCGGAGCCGAAGGCGGAGGTCTGATCGCCGATCTCGTAGCGCTGCAGCTCCCCGAACGACTTCACCTCCTCGACCAGCTCGGCGTCGGAGCTCGTCCGCGGGTTGGCGGTGAGCAGGCCGGCCGTGTCGGTGAGCAGGACGAGGAGGCGCGCCTCGAGCAGCATCGCCACCTGGGCGGACAGGAAGTCGTTGTCGCCGAAGGTGATCTCGTCGGTGGCCGTGGTGTCGTTCTCGTTCACCACCGGCACGACCCGCCAGTCGAGCAGCCGGCGCAGGGTCTGGCGGGCATTCAGGTAATGCATGCGCGCCGACATGTCGAACGAGGTCAACAGCACCTGCGCGGCGTGAACGTCCTGGGTGGCGAGTCGCTCCTCGTAGGCGCGGAACAGCGAGCCCTGTCCGACGGCGGAGGCCGCCTGCATCTCGTCGATCGCGCTCGGGCGCCGGTTCAGCTCGAGCAGGCGCATCCCGCGCGCAATCGCTCCGGAGGTGACGAGCACCACGTTCTCGCCGCCGTGATGGAGCTCGGCGACCTGCCCGCAGACGCTGTCGAGCACCGCGGAGCGCAGGGCGCCGTCGTCGCCGGCGACGATCGAGGATCCGAGCTTGGCCACCACGGTCATGGGCGCAGTCTTAGCACTTAGCATGCGGGCCGATGGCTGACCCTTGCGAACGGCGCGCGGAGCTCGAGCAGGCGCTGGACCTCGCCGCCTCGGAGGCTCGCGCCTTCCTCGCCGAGCTGGATCGCGACCCGGTGCAGCCGAGCGGCAGCGAGCGAGCGGTCACAAAGCTCGGCGGCGCTCTCCCCGAGGAGGGCGCCGGCGCGCTCGCGGCGGTCAGCGACCTGGCCCGACTGGGCGGCGAGACGGCCACCCGGTCGTCCGGCCCCCGCTTCTTTCACTTCGTGATCGGCGGCACGACGCCCGCGGCCCTCGCCGCCGACTGGCTCACCTCGGCCTTCGACCAGAACGCCGGCGCCTGGGCGGCCTCGCCGCTTGCCAGCCGGCTCGAGAGCATCTGCATCGATTGGCTGCGCGACCTGTTCGAGCTGCCGCCCGAGTTTGGAGGCGTCCTGGTGACCGGAGGGACGATGGCCAACTTCACCTGCCTCGCGGTCGCCCGGGATTGGTGCGGGGAACGACGCGGGCAGCGCATCGCCGGCGCGGGACTGGCGAGCACTCCGCAGATCCCGGTCTTCTCGAGCGGGTACATCCACGCGAGCGCGACCAAGTCGCTGGCGATGCTCGGGATCGGCGCCGCCAACGTGCGCAAGCTGACCCGCGACGCGGCGGGCCGCCTCGATCTCGAAGCGCTGGAGCGCTGCCTCGCCGAGCTGGAGGGCGGCCCCGCGATCGTCGTCGCCAACGCCGGCGAGGTGAACGCGGGCGACTTCGACCCGATCGACGAGATGGCGGACCTGGCCGAGGCCATGGCGCCTGGCTCCACGTCGACGGGGCCTTCGGGCTGTTCGTGCGGCTGTCGCCGAGGTCCGCCCACCTGGCCGCCGGCGCCGAGCGTGCCCAGTCCGTCTCCTCCGACGGCCACAAGTGGCTGAACGTGCCCCATGACTGCGGATTCGCCTTCGTGCGCGAGCCGGAGCGCCTCAGCGCAACCTTCGCCGAGGAGGCGGCCTACCTTCCCTCTCCCGACGATCCCCGGCCGAACTGGGGCTTCATGGGACCGGAGGGATCACGGCGAGCGCGCGCCTTCGCGATCTGGGCAACGCTGCGGGCCTACGGGCGCAGCGGCTACCGCCAGATGGTGGAGCGCCACCTCGAGCTGACCCAGCACCTCGCCGCCCGGGTCGATGCCGAGCCGGAGCTCGAGCGCCTGGCGGAGGCGCCGCTCAACATCGTCTGCTTTCGCTGGCGTCCGCAGGGGGCGGCCGAAGGCAGCCTCGACGAGCTCAACCACAGCCTCGGTGACGCGCTGCTCCGCGACGGCCGCGTCTTCGCCGGCACCACCCTGTTCGAGGGCAAGGTCGCATTCCGTCCCGCGATCGTCAACTGGCGAACCCGTGCCGAGGACGTGGACGCGCTGGTCGACGTCCTGCTGGAGCTGGCGAGCGACCTGGGCTAACCGGCGGGATCGAGCTCGAACGCCGTTTCGCCGATCCGCACCTCGTCGCCTGGTTGGAAGCCCGCGGAGCGCAGGGCGGCGAGCACGCCGATCTCGCCCAGGCGCTGCTCGAGGTAGGCGAGGGCCTCCGGATTCTCGAGGTCGTGGCGGCGGACGAGAAGCTCGATCCCGCGACCCCGAACCTCGAACACGCCCTCGGTGACCCGATCGACGTCGAAGCCCTGCTGGCCCTCGGGCCGGTAGACGATGTGCTCGGCCTCGAACTCGGGGTCCGCGGCGGCGGACGCCGGGGTGCCCGCCTCCGGTCCGTCCTCCTCCGGCACCGCCTCGAGGATCGCCCGCCGAAGCCGCTCGATCCCTGCGCCGCTCGCCGACGAGGCCGCGACGACGCCAACAACTCCATCGCCCAGCCGATCACGCCACTCCGAGACCGCCTCCTCGGCCTCGTCGTCGGGCACCAGGTCGCGCTTCGACAGCACGACCAGCTCCGGCAGCAGCTCCAGCCCGGCTCCGTGCTCACGAAGCTCCTGACGCACCGCCTGGTGCGCAGCGGCGGGATCCTCGCCCGCCAGGTCGACCAGGTGGACCAGCACCCGGCAGCGCTCCACATGGGCGAGGAACTCGTGCCCCAGCCCCACGCCCTTCGCGGCGCCCTCGATCAGGCCGGGGATGTCGGCGAGGACCAGCTGACGGTCCTCGGCGTCGAGCGTGCCCAGCATCGGCTCCACGGTCGTGAATGGATATTCGGCGACCTTCGGCGCCGCCCGGGTGAGCCGTCGCAGAAGCGACGACTTTCCGGCGTTCGGCTGGCCCACGAGACCCGCGTCGGCGAGCAGCTTGAGGCGCAGCTCGATCCAGCCGGACATGCCTTCGAGGCCCCGCTCGGCAAAGCGCGGAGCCTGGCGGGTGGAGCTTGTGAAGCGCTTGTTGCCGTGGCCACCCAGCCCGCCGGACGCCACGACCGCCCGCTGGCCGGGGTCCAGCAGGTCGTAGCGACCTTCGAGCGCCTCCACCTCGGTGCCGGGCGGCACCGGGATCTCCTTGTCCCGGCCCCGGGCCCCGTGCTGCTGCTTTCCCCGGCCGTGCCCTCCGCGCTCGGCCCGGAAGTGCCGCGCACGATTGAGCGAGGCGAGGTCGCGCCGCGACGGGTCGCATACGAGCACGACGTCCCCCCCGCGGCCGCCGTCGCCTCCATCGGGCCCGCCCCGCGGAACGTGGGCCTCGCGGCGAAAGCTCACACAGCCATCGCCGCCGCGCCCGCCCTCGACGTAGATCCTCGCCTTGTCGTAAAGCACCGGTTGAGGTTAGATGCCGGCGACCGGGCCGGCGCGCGGTGATGACGGTCGTCGAGCCGTTCAGCCATTTGGCGAGTTAGTGGCGGTATGCGCCACTTTCTCGCCAATCGGCTGGGCTCGCGTCGTTGACCGAGACGATGCTGCGTTTCTTCGAGGGGCGACCGATGCTCCTCACCGCGACGAGCTCTGGAGGTCGTCCGCGACCCGAATGAGGGTGACGTGTCATCCTCAACCGAGTACTTGACCAGTGTCGTGGACACCCTTCCTCCAGGCGACCGATCCAGCCGGAGGCGCCGAGCTCTGGAAGGCCGTCCCGTGATCCGCGGACAATCCTCGTCAAGTCACCGCGGCGCCGCCACGCTTGCGGCGCTTGCCGTCCTCGCCCTGTGGGCGATCGGGCCGCAGGCGGCGCACGCCGCGACCGCGAGCCTGCTCAAGGACATCAACCCCGGTCCCGCGCACGGCGTCTGCTGTGGCGCCCAGCTCCAACCCGCCAACGCCGCAGGCACACTCTTCTTCGGCGCCTATGACCCCCAGCATGGAGCAGAGCTCTGGAAGTCGGACGGGACCGCGGCGGGGACCGCGCTCGTCGCCGACACCTCGCGCGGCGAACCGTACGTGGACGGCACCTACCCCACCGACATCACCGCCGTCGGCGCCACGGTGTTCTTCGAAGGTGTAGACCCGACCCACGGCTTCGAGCTCTGGAAGTCGGACGGGACGGCGAGCGGTACGACCATGGTCAAGGACATCGCCACGAACAACTCGGTCTCCTGGGAGAAAAGCTCCGATCCCAGCCATCTCACCGGCGTCGGCAATCAGCTCTTCTTCCATGCCGACGACGGCGTGCACGGACAGGCGGTGTGGAGGTCGGACGGGACGGCGGCCGGTACCCGGCTCGTCAAGGAGATCTATCCCAGAAGCCACATGATCGGCTACCGCGGCGAGCTCTACTTCGAGGGATTCGACTCCACTCACGGGAGGGAGCTCTGGAAGTCCGATGGCACGGCGGCCGGGACGAGGCTCGTGAAGGACATCTTTCCGGGGAGCGCGGACTCCTACCCGTATGTCAATGGATCCGAGCCCCGGGACTTCATCACGCTCGGAGGCACGCTCTACTTCAGCGCCCGGGACGCGGCCCACGGCCGCGAGCTCTGGAAGACGGACGGCACCACCGCCGGGACAACGCTCGTCGCGGACATCTATCCCGGGCGGCACGGCTCGCAACCCGATCAGTTCGCGGTGCACGCCGGCACGCTCTTCTTCGACGCGCAGAATCGCAAGGGCAACAAGGAACTTTGGAGGTCGAGCGGCAGGGCCGCGGGGACAAGGATGGTGAAGGACATCAAACCTGGACGCGAGGGGTCGCGCCCCGTCGGGCTGACCAACGTAGGCCCCCGGCTCTTCTTCCTGGCCGACGACGGCACCCACGGATATGAGGTCTGGAAGTCCGACGGCACAGCCTCCGAGACGAGGCTGGTCAAGGACATCGTCCCTGGGAAGGGCCACCCCTACCTGGACTGGCCCATGGGGGTCGGCAACACCCTCTTCTTCGGTGCCGACGACCACAGGCACGGGGAGGAGCTCTGGAGCTCAAACGGCACCACGGCCGGGACGCAGCTCGTCAGGGACATCTATCCCGGCAGGCAAAGGTCCGGGGGATACCCCACGGGTCTCAGGGAGTTCCACGGCGCCCTCTTCTTTTGGGCAGACGACCCCACCCACGGGACCGAGCTCTGGAAGGCGGTTCCCTGAGCTCAGTCGTCGGCGGCGACCGAGACGGTGCGGCCCTTGTGGCCGGTCCTGAACTCGACCACGCCGGGGCGGGTGGCGAAGATCGTGTGGTCGCGGCCCAGGCCGGTGCCGTCGCCGGGGCGAAAGCGGGTGCCGCGCTGGCGCACGATGATCTCGCCTCCGCCGACCTTCTGGCCGGCGAAGATCTTGACCCCCAGGTACTTGGGGTTCGAGTCGCGCCCGTTGCGGCTTGAGCCGAGTCCCTTCTTGTGCGCCATCAGGTCTCCTTCTTAGCAGATGACGATCTGCGAGCCGTCGTGCTTGCGGGCCGTGGGCTTCTTGGCGGCCGGCTTCTTGGCGGCGGGCTTCTTGGCCGCCGGCTTCTTCGCGGCGGGCTTCTTCGCCGCCGGCTTCTTGGCCGCCGGCTTCTTGGCCGCCGGCTTCTCCTCGCCGCCGGCTTTGCCTCCGTTGCCGGCTTCGCCTCGGCCTTCGCCGCCGGCTTCTCCTCGGCCTTCGCCGCCGGCTTGCGGGTCAAGAGCTTGACGTCGGTCACCTCGAGCCTCGTCAGCTCCTGGCGGTGTCCGGCGTGGCGCCGGTAGCCCTTCTTCGGCTTGTACTTGAAGATCCGCACCTTCGGGCCCCGCAGGTGCTCGGCGACCACCGCCTCGACCTTCACCTTCTCGAGCTCGGCGCCTTCGAGCACCACCTCCTTCTCGCCCCGATACATGACCGCGCGCAGACTGACCTTGGCGCCCTGGTCGGCAGCCAGGTGCTCGACCACCAGGATGGCGCCCTTCTCGGCGCGGTACTGCTTGCCGCCCGATTCGACTATCGCGTAGGTAGTACTGCTAGTCGCCATTGGACTTGGAGCCATTCTGCGCCCTGGCGCGAGAACGGCGCCTGCCGCCTCGCCGGCCGCGGCGCCGTCTGGAGGACGGCGATTGTACGGACCCATCATCGGCCGCCGCGTCCTCAGCTTCGCCTGCGGGCTCCGGGTCCGTAGCCGGGATGCGCGTTTGGCTCGCCGACAAGCGATGCCGTGGCCGCCGAGCGCCCGACGCTCTCGATCCGCACCAGGCGTCGATCGCCGACGAAGTGCCCTCCGCCGGTGACGCTGACGATGTAGGAGTCCACCCGGGCGACCGCGTCGTCGACGTTGTACATGTGCGGCTCCTCGATCCGCACCAGGACCTCCTCTCCGACCTGGAACGGGAGCGCACGCTCCTCGATCTCGGCCCGGGTCCCCTGGTCCACGACCTCGAAGGTGTCCAGCGGCAGCGCGTCGCCGCCCTCGAAGTGGAAGTGCTTTTCGGACTCTTCCTCGAGCTCGTGCAGCGGGCTGTCCTCGCGCAGGAGCTCCGCGGCCACCCGCGGATTCACTCGCACCAGGAAGGCTTCCGGGCCGCCACGCTTGGGGCCGCCCTCGACCACGTCGCGAAGCCGGCGCACGACCTGTATCGCCACCGTCTCCTCGGACTCGACCACGCCCTCGCCGTCACAGGTCGGGCACCGCTTGGTGAGGATCTCGCGCACCCCGTCGGTGACGTTCTGGCGCGTCATCTCGACCAGGCCGAGCGGCGAGACGTCCATCACGTAGCTCTTGGTCTTGTCCGCGTCGAGGGCCTTGCGCAGCGTCTTCAGGACCTGGTCGCGGTTTCGGGCCCGCGCCATGTCGATGAAGTCGATCACGATGATCCCGCCGATGTCGCGGAGGCGAAGCTGGCGCACGACCTCGTCCGCAGCCTCGACGTTGACCTTGGTGATCGTGTCCTCCAGCCGCCCCTTGCCGCGGCCGGTGAAGCTGCCCGTGTTGACGTCGATCACGGTCAGCGCCTCCGCGTAGTCGATCATCAGATAGCCGCCCGAGTTCAGCTCGACCCGGCGCGAGAGCACCGACCGGTACGACTCCTCGACGCCCATGCGCTCGAACAGCGGCTCGCGGTCCGTGTACAGCTCCGCCGAGGGGACGAGCTCCGGGGCCGTGCGCTGGAAGAAGCTGGTCACCCGGTGGTGCTGCTTGGGGTCGTCGATGATCGCCCGGTCGAACTCCTTGGTCAGCACGTCGCGCAGGACGCGGATCGAGAGGTCGGCCTCCTGGAACACCATGTCCGGGGCCTTGACCTCCGCGGAGCGTCGCTGAACGACCTCGTACAGCTTGCGCAGGTAGTCGATGTCGCGCTCGAAGTCGGCCTTGCGAGCGCCCTGGGCGGCGGTGCGGACGATCACGCCGCCCTCGCCGGTGTGGATGTTCTGGAGCAGCTTGCGCTGGCGCTCGCGCTCCGACTCGGAGAGTCGCCGGCTGGCGCCCACCCCCGCGCCCTGCGGCATGTAGACGAGGTAGCGGCCGGCGATCGAGAGCTGCATCGAGAGCCGCGCGCCCTTCGTCTTCAGCGGGTCCTTGACGACCTGGACCAGGACCTCCTGGCGCGGCTTGATCAGCTCGTCGATTCGCCGACCCTTGCCGCGGCCGCGGCGCGGCGCGGCCTCGCCGCCCGGAAGGACGATCTCGTCCACGTGCAGGAAGCCGTTTCGGTCCAGGCCGATGTCGACGAAGGCGGCCTCCATGCCGGGGAGGACGTTGTCCACGACCCCCTTGTAGATGTTGCCGACGATCGAGCGCTGGCCGCGGCGCTCGACGTAGAGCTCGCCGACCTTCCAATCGCCAGAACCGGAACGCGCGCCGTCCTCGGCTGCGCCTCCGGGCGCTGCGCGGTTGCCGGTTGACTTGCCGCCACCACCGCGGCGACCACTACCACCGCCGCCACCTGCGCCGCCGGAGCCCTTGCTCTCCAGCACTGCGACGCGGGTCTCGCCGGCGTCGACTGAAACCAGTATTCGTTTTCTTCAAAGACTCACCTCAAGAGTTTGGTCGAGATCCGCTCAGCGAAGCAGATCCGCCCTGCTCTTGGAGGTGAGCCGCGCCTGGACGTAGATGCTCTGCAGGAGCCCAACCGCCATCAACGTGACGACGACGGACGATCCTCCGAAGCTCATCAACGGTAACGGGATGCCGGTCACCGGCATGATTCCGATCGCCACACCGATGTTCACGAACACCTGGCACATGAACGTCGCGGCGATCGCGCCCGCTATCAAGCTCCCGTACAAGTTCTTCGAAAGCGTCATGATGCGCAGCGCCCTCCAAATCAGCAGGGCGTATAGGGATAGGACGAAAGCAGCACCGACGAAGCCGAATCGCTCTCCGATGACGGAGAAGATGAAGTCGGTGGTCCGGTCCGGGACGAAGCCGTTCTCGGTCTGAGTCGAGCGGGCTCCACGTCCCGTCTTGCCGCCGGACCCGACCGCGATCAGCGACTGATCTATCTGGTACGTCGCGTCGCGTGGGTCCGAGCTCGGGTTGAGGAACGACGTCAGTCGCTCCTGCTGGTAGCCCTTCAGCACCGGGTGCCCGATCGCCGGGGCGATCACCAGCACCGCCGAAACGGCGGCGGCCAGCAGCACGCCCAGCAGCGCGAAGTGCGTCCACCGCACCCCGGCCACGAACAGGATCGCGAGCGTGATCACCACGTAGGTGACTGCGGTCCCCAGGTCGGGCTGCATGAAAACGATCACCGCCGGCACGAACCCCATCAAGCAGGATCCGCGCCGTGTGCTGGCGCTCGGTGACCCGGCGGCCACGATCGATCGCGAACCCGGCCAGGGCCGCGATCAGCAGCACCTTGCCGAGCTCCGACGGCTGGAATGTGAAGAATGGAAGCTCTATCCATCGCTTGGAGCCGCGCGTGGCCTGGCCCAGAAGCAGCACCAAAATGATGCTGCCGATCATCACCGTGTAGAGGCCGACGCGTAACTCCCTGAAACGAGAGTAGTCGACTCGGGCGAGCGCCAGCATCAACGCGACCCCGATCACAGCGTAGATCGCCTGGCGGATGACGTAGAAGTAGGGGTCGTGCGGGATGTCGCCGCCAGTCACCTCGCCGAGCGAGAAGATGCCGAAGCCGATCAGCCCCAGGGCGGCGATCAGGAGCAGCGGGTCGAGGCCCAGGACGCCGCGGCGCTCGGCGACGTCCTGGCGGCGCTCGTCGAAGGGGCGGGGATAGGCGTCAGAGACCATCAGTACGGGTTCCCCGCGGATCCGCTCACTCCCGATCCCGCCTGAAGCGGGCCCTGCTTGGGGACCTTGCCTCCGGCGGCCTTGGCCTCCTGCTTGTGCACGTTGAAGTAGGCGTCGAGGATCTGGCGCGCCACCGGCGCCGCGGAGTCGACTCCGAACCCGCCCTGCTCGATCGTCGCCGCGACGACGATCTGCGGATTGGGATAGGGCGCCAGAGCCATGTACCAAGACTGGTCCGCCTGGCCGGGGCGCTGCGCCGTGCCCGTCTTGCCGGCCATCGGGATCGGGATAGTTGCCGAACACCGCGTAAGACGTTCCGCCCGGCGACTGGGCGGCCATGTGGATCCCCTCGAGGATCGCCTGGCGGTACTGCGGGGTTGATGTCGAGATGGCGCTGCGGCGCCGGGTCGATCTCCTGCACCGCGCGGCCGCTGGAGTCCTCGACCTCCATCCCGACATGCGGCCGCACGACGTCGCCGCCGTTGGCGATCGCCGCGTAGGCGACCGCCATCTGGAGCGGGTTGGTCTGCAGGTCTCCCTGGCCGACCGCGAGGTTGACGTTGTCGCCCTCCGACCACGGCCGGTCGGTGTTGCCCTCCTTGAAGAGCTGGTTCGCGCCACTCCGGCGTGGGCAACAGGCCGGCGACCTCCCCGGGCAGGTCGATCCCGGTGGGGTGGCCGATCCCGAGGTCTGATGCCCACTTCTGCTGGGCGCCGTTCCCGTGGAAGAAGAGATCGGCGCCCACGTTGTAGAAGAAGACGTCGGAGGAGACCTGGAGCGCCTGCGGGCAGCTGGAGCGCGCCGTAGGCGCCTCCCCCCGCGTTGTGAAGCGTGATCCCGCCCTCGCGTGAACGACCCTCCGTCGACGATGGTCGTGGTCGGGGTCAGCACGCCGCTCTCCAGGGCCGCGACCGCGGTGATCGGCTTGAACGTCGATCCCGTCGGGTAGTACCCCTGGGTCGCGCGGTCGGTGTACGGCGAGCCGGTCGTGTCCGAGAACACCTGGTCGACCACCGACTGCGAGAGCACCGGCTTCGTGAACACCGAGGGGTCATAGGTGGGCGAGGAGCCGAGGCCCAGGATCTCGCCGTCCTTCACGTTCATGGCCACGAAGGCGCCGGGGTGGGGGAATCCGTCGATCGCGGCCTGCCCCGCGTTCTGGACACGGCTGTCGATGGACAGCAGGAGGTTGTCTCCGGCCTGGGGCTGAGTCCGGCTGAGCACGCCGCCCGTCGGCTGGCCCTCGGCGTCCACCTGGGCGCGAGTCATGCCGTTGATTCCCCGCAGGACGTTGTCGTAGGTGTTCTCGACGCCCGCCTGGCCGACCTGATCGCCCGGCTGCACGCCCTGGTAGCGCGGCTCCTTGAGCTGCTCGCTCGTGACCTCGCGGGCGTAGCCGAGGATCTGCGCCGCCTCCGAACCGTTCGGGTAGTTGCGGACGTAGACCTTCTGGACGCTGACCCCGGGGTACTGGGCCTGGTTCTCCTGCAGGTAGTAGACGAGGTCGTAGTTGACGTCGCGCTTCAGCGTCACCGGGTTCGCCGGCAGGTCCCTGGTCTGCTTGCGGAGCTGCTTGGAGATCCCGTGCGGCGACATGCCGACCAGCTGCCCGAGGCGCTCGAACTCCTGCTTGCGCTTGCGGTGCGAGCGCGGTAGCTCGGTCGGCTTGAGCTGGAGCGCCAGCGCGGTGCGGTTGTCGACCAGGACGTGCCCGTTGCGATCGAGGATCTGGCCGCGCGGGGCCTGCACCGTCACCTCGCGGACCTGGTTGTTCTTGGCCTGCTTCAGGTACTTGTCGCCCGACAGCACCTGCAGGTACCAGAGGCGGAAGAAGATGATCGAGAACATGACCAGCGCGAAACCGCTGAGGATCGCGACGCGCAACGCGAACTGCGCCGGCATCAGAGGTCGCTCGCGCTCGCCGAACATCACCGGCCCAAGACCCCCGCGGCGCGCCGCATGCGCCGCCCACGACGGGCGCGGCGTGGCCGCGCCGCGCCCGGGGTGAGCGGCGTCCTCGCGCCGCTCACGGCTACGTCGTCGACGATCGCCGGGCGCAGGAAGCGGCGGATCAACGGGTAGATCGGGATCATCAACAGCACCGCCAGAAGGCCCTGGACGAAGATCTCCCTGAGCACCAGGAGGCTGACCGGCGTGCGGACGCCCAGCATCAGCTGGATCGCGGCAAAGCCCGCCGCCGCGCCCGTCGTCAGCGCCCCGGCCAGAAGCGGCGGGATCAGCGAGTTGGAGATCTCGGCGCCCTCGCGGTAGCGGCCGGCCAGGTAGCCGGCGGACAGCAGCACCAGGGACGACACGCCGAGCGTCTGAAGCAGCGCCGAGTCGAGCAGCAACCCGCAGGTGAAGCCGCACACCGCTCCGACCATCCCGCCGCCGAGCAGGCCCAGCGAGACGACGACGAGCGGAACCACGTTCGGCGTCGTCCCGAAGAAGCTCAGGTAGGAGAAGAACGAGATCTGCAGGACGATGGTGGCGACAACGATCACCGCGATCCGGATGCCGATCCGCCAGGTGACGATCATCCGGGCACTCCCGGGCGCTTCGGCCCGCCGGTGGCGACCTGGACGTAGTCGAGCCCGCGGATGTCGGCGAACGGCGTCACGTGCACTCGCTGGTAGGTCTGCTGCTCGCCCAGCGTGGTCTCACTGACCTTGCCGATCGGGATTCCGGGCGGGAAGGCCGAGGAGATCGCGCCGTTGCTCCAGCCCGCGGTGACCAGGAGCTGCCCCTTGTGGATCGGCTGGCTCTTGTCGATGAAGTCGAGCAGCAGGTCGCTGGGATCGCCCACCTCCGGCTCCGCCACACCCTCTGGGCCGTCGGGCAGCACCCTGGCCGAGACGGCGCTCCGGTCGTCGGTGATCAGCGTCACCTCCGCCGTGCTGTGGGTGAGATCGGTGATCCGACCGGCCAGCCCGTCGCCGGTGACCACCGGGTCGTTCATCTTCACCCCGTCGCCGGAACCCTTGTCGATCGTCGCGGTCGAGTACCAGACGGTCGGTGAGCGCCCGATCACGCGCGCGGTCACCGGCGTGTAGCCCGTCAGCGTCCCCGCCTTGTCGAGGCCGAGCAGCTTGCGCAGCTGCTCGTTCTCGCCCTGGGCCCCCTGCGACCTGGCGAGCTGGTTGCGAAGCTGCTGATTCTCGGCCTTCAGGTCGGAGTTCGTGCCGCGCGCGTTGAAGGTCTCGTCAACCCAGTTGATCAGGTCGCGGGCCGGCTTCAGCGCCCGGGTGGCGCCCTCCTCCATCGGCCCGAAGACCGACGCGACGGCGCGCTGCATGGAGTGCAGCGGGCCACCCTGACGCTCCGAGAACTGGGTCGACAGCAAGACAAGCGCCGCAACGATCAGGAGCACCAGGATCGCGCGGCGCCTTCTTACCTGCTTGCGGTACACGGCGCCTATCCGGAGGTGATCATGCCGCGGCGGTGCGAGTTCCGGCTCATCCGGTGGATGGCCTCGAACTCCTCGAGCGAGCGTCCGGAGCCGACCGCCACACAGGTGAGCGGCGACTCGGTCAGCTGCGCCGGCATCTGGCACTCCTCGCGGATGCGGTGATCCATGCCCTGAAGCAGGGCGCCGCCCCCGGCCAGGGTGATGCCCCGGTCCATGATGTCGCCGGCGAGCTCTGGCGGAGTGCGGTCGAGGGTGTCCTTGACCGCGACGATGATCTGGTTGATCGGCTCCTCGAGCGCGGAGCGCACCTCGGCCGAGGTCAGCATGATCGTCTTCGGCAGGCCGGTGACCATGTCGCGACCCCGAATCTCGGTCGTCACCTCCTCGGGCAGCGGCGCGGCGGAGCCGATCTCGAGCTTCACCTCCTCGGCGGTCTGCTGGCCGATCAGGAGCTTGTGCTCGTGCTTGCAGAAGTTGACGATCGCCTCGTCCTGCTCGTCACCGCCGATCCGGATCGACTCCGAAACGACGATCCCTCCGAGCGAGATCACGGCGACCTCGCTGGTGCCGCCGCCCACGTCCAGCACCATGCTCCCGGTCGGCTCCCCGACCGGTAGGCCCGCGCCGATCGCCGCCGCCATCGGCTCCTCGATCAGGTAGGCCTGGCGGGCCCCGGCGGACAGGCAGGCCTCCTCGACGGCGCGCTTCTCCACCCCGGTGACGCCGGACGGAACGCACACCACGACGCGGGGATGGGCGAACCGGTTCTGGTGAACGCGCTGGATGAAGTGGCGCAGCATCTCCTCGGTGACGTCGAAGTCCGCGATCACACCATCCTTGAGCGGGCGGATGGCGCGGATCGTTCCGGGGGTGCGACCGAGCATCCGCTTCGCCTCGACGCCCACCGCATGCACCTCGCCGGTGCGCGCGTCGACCGCCACCACCGAGGGTTCCGAGAGCACGATCCCGCGACCCCGCACGTAGACGAGCGTGTTGGCGGTGCCGAGGTCCACGGCCATGTCGCGGCCGCCGAAGCCCGTGAGGTTGCGGAACAAGCCCATCAGTGGGGAATCGTCGAGGAGGTGGTCGGTGGGGGCGGAAACTCGTATGCAGGCGGATGCTGTACAGCCCGCGGCAAGCGCCTGCCGCGGGCTGCGGGCGGTCCTCGGAGCGCCCGGCCCTGCTGCCAACAGCCGGTCGTCGTGGCGGCCGCGCCGCGCGCCGAGTGTACCGAACCCCTGAGCAGCCTCAATTGCAGGATGAGGGCCCGAATCGAATCTCAACGTGGACCTAAGGGTTAGTGTCTGGACGGGGTTCCGAGCCGAACCTCCTGCTGGGTCGAGCAGTTCGGGCGCCAACGCCAACAGCAGCGTCACCGGCAATCCGACGACGTTCGAGAAGTCACCCTCCACGCGCTCGATCAGAATCGAGCCGAGGCCCTGGATCGCGTAGGCGCCGGCGCGGTCACGCCACTCGCCGGAGGCGAGGTAGGTCTCGAGGGTCGCCTCGTCGAGCTCCCGGAACGTCACCTCCGAGCGAGCCACGCCCGAGCGCTCGGCCGGCTCGGCGTCCGGGCGCGAGGTGCCGTACAGGACGACGCCGCTCAGCACCGTGTGCGTCCGCCCCGACAGGGCCTCGAGGCGCTGCCGGGCCTCGGTCCCGGTCGATCGCCTTGCCGAGCAGCCGCCCGGCGAGGACGACCTCCGTGTCCACCCCGAGCGTCAGCGCCCCCTCC
The DNA here is from genome assembly GCA_963760665.1 of uncultured Actinomycetes bacterium. Classification (GTDB taxonomy): domain Bacteria; phylum Actinomycetota; class Thermoleophilia; order Solirubrobacterales; family 70-9; genus AC-56. The sequence goes on along the minus strand of CAVXDS010000003.1, from coordinate 302,371 downwards.
CCCGCCGCCAGGCCGGCGGCCGCCTTGCGGCGCGCGTTCTCGACCACCACCTCCTCGGGCGCTCCGTCCGTCAGCTCCTCGACATCGGGGACCACCACGTCGAACGGAATTCCGCAATGACGCAAGGATCTCGCGCCTCCGCGGAGACGCGGACGCAAGCGTCAGCCGGGTGCGCAAGACGTCACCTTCGGCGGCGCGAAGCGCTACTCACCGCAGGTCCGGGAACCAGAGTGCGATCTCGCGCTCCGCCGACTCGTCGGAGTCGGAGCCGTGAACGAGGTTGAAGGTGACCTCGACCGCGTACTCGCCGCGGATCGAGCCCGCGGCGGCCTCCAGCGGGTTCGTCGCTCCGATCAGCTGCCGGGCGGCGGCGACCGCCTCGCGCCCCTCGAGCACCGCCGCCACCAGCGGGCCCCCGGTGATGAACTCGACCAGCTCGCCGAAGAACGGCTTCTCCGCGTGCTCGGCGTAGTGGCGGCCGGCGAAGTCCTCGTCGATCTGCAACTGCCGCAGGGCGACGATCCGCAGGCCCTTGCGCTCGAACCGCGCCAGGACCTCGCCGGTCAGCCCCCGCTCGAAGGCGTCGGGCTTGATCAGGACGAGGGTTCTCGATGCCTCAGCCACGAGGCGGGAAGGCTATCGGTGTCGGGCGACGCTCGGATTCCTTCGACTGAAGAGTGGGGCCCATTAGGGGACCCGGGACGCTCGTGTCTTTTTACGTGGATAGCACGTTCAAAGTCATGAGCGACGGCCAGGTTGGCCGCGGGCGGCTGCCGTCGGTGCCTCGTTTTCAGGACGACCCCGCCGAAACCGGCCCCAGGGCAGCAACGCCTGCGCGGCGGTTGCGGGTCTGGGACTCCTCCCCTGGCCCATTCCTTCGTGCTGGCGAGCGCCGTCAACACCACATTCGAGCAGGGTCGCACCGCGATGTGTGTGACCCCCTGGGCGCGCAATCACCACACCCGTCCCTCGACGTCGAACGATTGCGGTGTTATCGGCGACCGCGCAGGACCGGCGAGACGGGCGCCGGTCTGTCGGTGCCTCGTTCGCAGAACCCGTCCGCCCAAGGGCGGCGAGCGCCCTACGAGGCGGTTGCCGGCCTGGGGCGCTCCTCGCCGGGGCCCTCGCGGGTCGGCGGAGCGCTGGACGAGAGCGCCCCGACGACGGCTTGCGCTTGCTCGCGGCCGAAGCCTGACGGGGGGCGGGAGGACGGGCCTGACGTGGCTGGCCGGAGCGGCTCTGAGAGGCGGGCTGGCGACGTGCCTCGGGCCGGGCGCGCTTGGGTCGCGCGTCGCGCTTTCCTGCCGGCTCCCCCTCGGCGGCGCGGCGCGGCGACGGAGCGGCGCGTCGCTGTGGGGTCTCGCAGAAAGGGCAGACCGTCCAGCGTGGGTCGATCGGCTTCTGGCACGCCTCGCACGGGTCCTTGACCCGTGCCCGGCAACTCGGACAGCGCAGGTAGGTGCGCTCGATCGGGTAGCCGCAGCTGGGGCAGGACTGCTCCTCGAGCTGCCTGACTCGCAGCTCGGCGGCGCGGATCTCGAGCTCACGCTCGCGGGCGTCCTCGAGGAAGTCGGGCGGGCGCAGGATCGCGTAGACGACGGTGCCCACGTAGGGGAACAGCGAGGCGCCGGTGGCGCACGCCACCAGCACCGGGTCCTGGATGCGGCGCCGAGCGTCCAGGAACGTCCAGGCGATCAGCGCGATCCACACGACCACGAGGAAGAGCACGACGAGATTCACGAACAGGTTGAGGCCCTCGTTCGTGATGCCGAACAGCGCTACGAGCATGGCAGGAGGCGCATGAGCAGAGTGGCTGAGTGTACTTCGTTGCCAGGGGGGTAAACCCTGGTTCACGGAGGGCTCATCTACACCTCGGCTACAGGAATAGCCTTCCGAACAGATAGCCGAGCCCGAAGAAGACCAGGATGACGATCGCCACCGTCGCGGCGACCAATCCCATCATGTGGAGCAGCTCTGAGCGCGCCTCGCGGTCCATCTCATTTCACCTCGCGCTCGTCCGAAGCTTCAGTGTCCTGTCCTAGCTGTCCGAGCCTCGCGCCCGCGGCGTACCCAAGAAGGTAATGCGAACCGGTCACGAGCGTCACCCCGCCGCGCTCCCTCGCCGCCGCCACCGCGCGACGCAGCGCCGCCTCCGGCCGGCCGACCACCTCCGTTCGTGCCGATCCCGGCCGCCTTGGCGAGCTCCGCGAGTCGCGCTGCCTCCAGCGAGCGGGCGCCGGGACGACCGGCTCGCGCCAAGCGCTCGGCCGGGAGCTCGGTGCAGACCGCGTACGTCGAGCCGGGGCGCCAGCGCCGCGAGGACGCCCGCCGCGTCCTTGTCGGCCAGGATCGCAAGACAGGCGACGACCGGCGCCTCGCCGGTCGCCTCGGGCAGTGCCTCGGCGAGCGCACGGGCGCCGTCCGGGTTGTGGGCCGCGTCCAGGATCAGCGGCGGGGCGCCCGTCAGCAGCTCGACGCGACCCGGCAGCTCGAGCCCCTCGGCCACGGCCTCCACCCGGTCGGCGTCGAGCCTCCCCGATGATCGCCTCGGCGGCGCCAGTGGCGACCGCGAAGTTTCGCCGCTGGTAGGCGCCCGGGACGGCGAGCCGGAATTTCGGGTCGGCGTCCCCGGCGAGGATCAGGCGGGCGCTTCGCTCGGCGGCCACCCGCTCGGCCAGCTCGCGCACCCCGTCGCCGACTCGGCCCAGGACCAGGGCCGAATGGTCGCGCAGCACCGCGAGCTTCTCGGCCGCGATCTCCTCCTCGGTCTCGCCAAGCCACTCCGTGTGCTCGAGGCCGACCGAGGTGAGCGCCGTCGCTCGCGAGGGCAGCACGTTGGTCGCATCCAGCCGGCCACCAAGGCCCGCCTCGATCACGCCGAACTCCACCCCGGCCGAGGCAAGGGCCACGAAGGCGGTTGCCGTCGCCGCCTCGAACTGGGTTACCGACTCCCCCTCTTCCAATGCCCGGTTGACGACCTCGACCGACTGGGCGACCCGCTCCGCCGCCGCGGCAAACTCGCCGGCGTCGATCTCCGCGCCGCCGATCCGAACCCGCTCCGACCAGCGCTCCGTGTGCGGAGAGAGGTACACGCCCGTGCGCCTGCCGTGCGCCTCGAGCAGCGCACCCACCATCTCCGCCACCGACGACTTTCCGTTCGTGCCCACGATGTGGATCGAGGCGAAGCGATGCTGCGGCATCCCCAGCACCGAGACGAGCCGCCGGATCCGCTCCAGCCCGAAGCGCCAGCCCAGTGGCTCGAGCGAGGCGAAGTACCCCTCGGCGTCGAAGGTCAGTCGCCGAGCTCCTCGAGCTCCGCCCGGTAATTGGCGAGCTTCACGCGCTCCGCTTCCACCACATCCGGGGGAGCGTTGCGGACGAACCCCTGGTTCTCGAAGCCTGCCCTCGGCGCGCTCGATCTCGGCGCGCAGCGCCTCGCGCCTGTCTGCGACCCGGCGGCGGACCTGGTCCGGCGTCCACCTCCTTCGAGGACAGGATCTCAACCCTGCCGAAGCTCGCCAGTGCCTCGCCCTCGGCGCCGTCGAAGGACAGGCGGGCCAGCCGCGCGACCAGCTCGTGGGGCGGTTCGCCGTCCTCGCCGGCGAGGCGCGCAGGCAGCACGCTCCCGGCGGCGACCCCGACCAGGTCGCGCCAGCGCCGGACGCTCCGCGTCAGCTCTATCGACGCCTCGACCTCCCGCTCGGCGGTCTGATCGATCAGCGCGCGATCGATCTCCGGGGGAACGGATGGACGACGAGCATCTCGGAGCCCTGCTCGCCGACCGCCTGGCGCAGGTATGAGTAGATCTCCTCGGTGACGAAGGGCATCACCGGGTGGGCAAGGGCAAGCGTCTGCTCGAGCACCCAGAGCAGCGTCGTCGCCGCCTCGGCCTCACCGTCGTAGAGGCGCGGTTTGACGATCTCCAGGTACCAGTCGCAAAGCTCCGACCAGAAGAAGCGATAGAGCTCCAGTGCCGCGTGGGCGAAGTCGTAGGAGTCGAGGTCCACCGTGACGGCCTCGATCGCCCGCTGAAGCCGCGAGACCATCCAGCGGTCCTCGACCCGCTGCGGTGACCCAGGCTCCGTCCCGTCTGCTAGCCGGTGCGGCAGCCTGCTCCCGCGCGGCGGTGGTGTTCAGCAGGATCAGCCGCGACGCATTCCACATCTTGTTCGCCAGGTCCTGGCCCTGCTGGATCCGATCGGCCGAGTAGCGCACGTCCTGCCCCGACGACATCGCCAGCAGGCCGAACCGGACGGCGTCGGCGCCGTGGACCGCGATCTCGTCCACAGGATCGATCCCCGTGCCGAGGCTCTTCGACATCCGCCGCCCGTCGGCCGCTTGGATCACCGGAGTGATGTTGACGTCGTCGAAGGGCACGTCGCCGGTGAACTCCAGGCCCATCATCACCATCCGGGCGACCCAGAGGAAGATGATGTCCCGCGCCGTGACCAGCACGTCGGTGGGGTAGAACGCGTCCAGCTCCGGGGTCTGCTCGGGCCAGCCGAGCACCCCGAACGGCCACAGCGCCGAGCTGAACCAGGTGTCCAGGACGTCCTCGTCCTGGCGCAGCTCGCCGCCGCAGGACCCGCAGCGGTCCGGCGGCGTCTCGGCGACGATGGTCTCCTCGCAGGCGTCGCAGTACCAGACCGGCAGCCGGTGCCCCCACCAGAGCTGGCGCGAGATGCACCAGGGCCGGATGTTCTGCATCCAGTCCAGGTAGACGCGCTTGTGCTGCTCGGGGACGATCCGGACCCGGTCGCGCTCGACGACCTCGATCGCGGGCTTCGCCAGCTCGTCCATGTGGCAGAACCACTGCAGCGATATCAGCGGCTCGATCCGTTGCCCCGACCGATGCGAGAACGGCACCGAGTGCGTGTACGGCTCCTCTCCGCGGAGGAGCCCCTCGGCGCGCAGCGCCGCGAGCACCGCCTCCCTGGCCTCCTCGGTGCTCAGGCCGGCAAACCTCTCGCCGGCCTCGGCGGTCATCAGGCCGTCCTCGCCGATCACCGTCACCTCTTCGAGTCCGTGGGCGCGGCCGATCTCGAAGTCGTTCGGATCGTGACCGGGGGTGATCTTCAGCGCCCCGGTGCCGAACTCAGGGTCGACGTGCTCGTCGGCGATCACCGGAAGCCGGCGCCCTACCAGGGGAAGAACGCAATGCCCACCGATCAGCGCCTTGTAGCGCCGATCGGTGGGATTCACGGCGACCGCGGTGTCGGCGAGCATCGTCTCGGGGCGAACCGTCGCGACCGTGAGCACTCCATCCGACCCCTCGACGGGATAGTCGATGCGATACAGCGTGTCCTCGACCTCGCGATTCTCGACCTCGAGGTCGGAGATCGCCGAGCGCGAGCCGACGTCCCAGTTGACGATGTAGTTGTCGCGGTGGATGTAGCCCTTCTCGTAGAGCCGGACGAAGACCCGGTACACGGCCCGCACGTAGCGCTCATCGAGGGTGAAGCGCTCGCGCTCGTAGTCGCACGAGGCGCCGAGCCGCTTGAGCTGCTCGATGATCGTCGAGCCGTATCGCTCCCGCCACTTCCAGACCCGCTCGACGAATGCCTCGCGACCGATCTCGTGCCGCGAGGTTCCTTCTTCGCGGAGCTCCCTCTCGACCACGGCCTGGGTCGCGATCCCGGCGTGGTCGGTGCCCAGCGCCCAGAGCGTGTTGCGGCCTCGCATCCGGTTGATCCGCGTCAGGGCGTCCTGGATGGTGCCGTTCAACGCATGCCCCATGTGAAGGACCCCGGTGACGTTCGGCGGCGGGATCGCGATCGAGAAGTTCTCCGTCCGGCGTTCCCTCCGCCGGTGGATGGAAGTAACCGCCTTCCAGCCACCGCTCCAGGATGCGCTCCTCGACCTGTCCGGGCTCGTAGCGGGTCGTCTCCTCGAGGCGCTTTCGGCGCGCGGCGTCCATCGCCGGCGAGTTTAGTTGCGCCCCTCCGGCGCTGCGTAGTCGGCCGGCGGAACCGTCCCGATCTGCCCACCTCCCGTCATCCGCATGCTCGTGACTTTCGACGTCTATAGGACGTCGAAAGTCACAAGCGTCCCGCCGCCTGCCGGGCTAGGCGGACTCTTCCTCGAGCTCGTCGAGCTCGGCGGGCTCGTTCGGGATGGCCTCGGTGACGAGTGTGGGCCTCAGTCCTCGCTGGATCGTCTCCTTGGTGACCACGCACTTGCGGACGTCGCGCCGGGACGGGAGCTCGAACTGGACGTCGAGCAGGGTCTCCTCGAGGATCGAGCGCAGCCCGCGGGCGCCGACCTCGCGCTCCAGCGCCCGGTCTGAGATCGCCCCGAGCGAATCCGCCGCGAACACGAGCTCGATGTCGTCGAACTCGAAGAATCGCTCGAACTGCTTGGTGAGCGCGTTTCGCGGCTCGGTCAGGATCTGGATCAGGTCGGCGCGGGTCAGCTGATGGATTGCCGCCACCACCGGCAGGCGGCCGATGAACTCGGGGATCAGCCCGTACTCCATCAGGTCCTCGGGCAGGACCTGCTCGAACAGCTCGCCGGTGTCCTTTTGGGTTCGGGAGCGGATCGAGGCGCCGAAGCCGACGCCCTTGTGCCCGATTCGCCGCTCGATCACCTTGTCGAGATTTGCGAACGAGCCGCCGCAGACGAACAGGATGTTGGTGGTGTCGATCGTCAGGAACTCTTGGTGGGGGTGCTTGCGGCCGCCCTGCGGGGGCACCGAGGCGGTGGTCCCTTCGAGGATCTTCAAGAGCGCCTGCTGGACGCCCTCGCCGGAGACGTCGCGCGTGATCGAGGGATTGTCCGCCTTGCGGGCAATCTTGTCGACCTCGTCGATGTAGATGATCCCGGTCTCTGCCTTCTTGACGTCGAAGTCGGCGGCCTGGATCAGCTTCAGGAGGATGTTCTCGACATCCTCGCCGACGTAGCCGGCCTCGGTCAGCGCGGTGGCGTCGGCGATCGCAAACGGGACGTTGAGGATCCTGGCCAGTGTCTGGGCGAGCAGGGTCTTGCCGCAGCCGGTCGGACCGAGCAGCAGGATGTTGGATTTCTGGAGCTCGACCTCCTCGTCGCCGTTGTGCGCCATCTGGACGCGCTTGTAGTGGTTGTAGACGGCGACTGAAAGCGCCCGCTTGGCGGTCTCCTGGCCGACCACGTACTCGTTCAGGACCGCGTGGATCTCCTTCGGCTTCGGCAGGCTCTCGAGCTCGAAGCTGGGCGGTGCGGCGAGCTCCTCGTCGATGATCTCGTTACAGAGGTCGATGCACTCGTCGCAGATGTAGACGCCGGGTCCGGCGATCAGCTTCTTGACCTGGCGTTGTGACTTCCCGCAGAAGCTGCAGAGAAGCTGCTCGTTGGAGTCGGTTGGGCGTGCCACCGCTGCTCTCCCTTCAACGACTGCGCCGGAGCGTCACCCTGGCAGGTTACGACACGGGCCGCACCGGCTTCGACCCCTGGTTGTTACTAGGTGGGGGCGCGTGTCCCTTCAAGGCGCGGGCCGGCTTGCAGGTTGGGCGACGCATTCGCGCTCGCGACCTGACGGAGCTCGACGCGCGGGTCCATTGACAGGTCGAGGGTCCACGCGTAGGGTGCGCCGATGAGGTTCGGGGGAGGCTCGAGCCGGGGCAAAGGAGGACGCGTGAAGCGAGCACTCATCGGCGCGGGCCTGATCGTCGCGCTGGCGTTTCCAGCCACCATCATCGCCAATATTCGCCACTTCGAGGGCACGGTCGACGAAGGCGGCACCGATCCAGCTTCGTGACCAAGGTCCGGCACGGCAAGACGATCAAGGTCAGGCAGTTCGTCTTCAAGCACGTCCCGATGCAGTGCGACGACGGCGCCTCGACGGTCGGCGACGTCGGCACTCCTCCGCCGGCCATGCGGGTCAATTCGAAGCACAGGTTCCACGGGAACTTCACCTCCTCGGGCGGCAAGAAGCAGCTGCACATCGACGGCAGGGTCAAGGATCATGGCCACAAGGCCGCGGGCACCCTGCGCGTCAAGGGCGACTTCGGAGGTGGCTCGACCAACTGCGACACGGGCAGGGACCACTGGAGCGCCAAGCGCGGCGGCTCGAACACCTGAGCGCCGCTGATTTTCTGATCCGCTGAAGCGCCCCGCAGGCGGGGGCGCCTGACCAGCCACTTGACCCGCTGGGCGCATCCGGCTACCGTTAGCGGGCAGAGGGGGTCGAGCCAGGGAAGGTGCGGCGGGGTGAAGCGAATAGTGATTTGTGCGGGGATGATCGTCGCGCTGGCGATTCCCGCTGCCACGTCTGCCGCCGTTTCCGACTTTCAAGGACGCGATCGGGACGGCGGAACAGTCAGCTTCGAAGCGAAGGTCAGGCATGGCCGCGCCAAGAGGGTGGCGGTCGGGTTCGCCTGGAATGAGCTCAACGTGCGCTGCGGCGAGGGATGGAGCCAGACCGACGGCAGCTTCACGCGGCGGATGCGGGTCCGACACGGAAGGTTCCATGGGACCGGCAGGACGGACACGGCGGGCGGCGTGGTGATCGCGAAGGTCAGCGGCAGGTTCGCTCGGCACGGAAATAGGGCCCACGGCAAGATCCGCGTGCGCGGCAACTTCAACGCGCGGAGCCACCAGCTGCGACACCGGCAGGGACCGTTGGAGGGCCCACCGCGCCGCCGCCTGACTCGCCCGGTGGCGCTGCCGATCGAGCTAGTGGTGCTCGATCACACGGTCGACGATGTTGTACTCCTTGGCCTCCTCGGCGCTCATGAAGTAGTCGCGCTCGGTGTCCTTGGCGACCTTCTCGACCGGGTGCTCGGTGTGCTTGGCGATGATCTCGTCGAGGCGCCGGCGCACGTCGATGATCTCCTTGGCATGGATCTCGATGTCGGCGGCGGGGCCCTGGAAGCCGCCCGAGACCTGGTGGATGAGGATCTTCGAGTTCGGCAGCGCCATCCGCTTGCCGTTCGCGCCACCAGCCAGCAGCAGCGCCCCCATGCTCATCGCCACGCCGCAGCAGATCGTCTGAACATCGGGCTTTATGTACTGAACCGTGTCGTAGATCGCGAGTCCGGCGTACACGGACCCGCCCGGCGAGTTGATGTACATCGAGATGTCCTTGTCGGGGTCCTCCGACTCGAGGTGGATCAGCTGGGCCACGACGAGGTTGGCGATGTCGTCGGACACCGGCGTGCCGAGAAAGACGATCCGCTCGTTGAGCAGGCGCGAGTAGATGTCGAAGGCGCGCTCGCCGCGCGACGTCTGCTCGACGACCATGGGGACAAGGGGGCTCACCGCGCGAGCCAGTCTATAAAAGCGGCCCCGGCGGTCAGCGATCGGCCCCGGGGGTCCAGAGGCCGCCTTCGCCGCCTTCGGCCTTCTCCTTCTCGGGCGTCCACAGCTTCTCCCGCGCGACGGCCTGCTCCTGCGGGATCGGCCTCGCCGAGCCGGCGATCAGCTCGGCGGCCTTGCGCAGCCGAAGCTCCTCCCTGAGCAGCGCGTCGCGGCCATTGGCGCGAAGGCGCTCGAGAAGCTGCTCCGGGGTCTCCCCCTCCTCCCCCGGCTGCAGTGCCTTCAGCATCTCGTCGTCCGAGACCTCGATCGCCTCGGTCTCGGCGACCGCCGCCAGGGTGGCCTCGCGGCGCAGCGCTCGCTCGGCGTCGGACTCCAAATCGGTGACCGCTTCCTCGCGCGTCTTGCCCTGCATCTGCAGGAAGGTCTCCGCGCTGGCGCCGCGCACGGCCAGCGAGCGCTCCAGCCGCTCCCACATCTCGTGGGCGCGCGCGTGGACGAGCTCTTGGGGCAGCTCGATCTGCGCCGCGTCGGCGGCGGCGTCGACCGCGGCCTCTTGAAACTCCGTCTCGATCCGGGCCTCCAGGGCGGCGGCGATCCTGCTCCGAATCTCGTCGCGAAGCTGCTCGAGCGTCTCGAACTCCGAGGCCTCGGCGGCGAACTCGTCATCGAGGTCCGGCAGCTGCTTCTCTCGGACCTCCTTGACCGTCACCGCGAAGCTCGCCTGCTTGCCCGCCAGGCTTTCGGGCCGGTGGTCGTCCGGGAACCGAACCTCGACGGTCAGCTCGTCTGCGGCGCTCGCGCCGGTGAGCGCCCGGTCGAACTCCTCGAGCAGGCTCTCGGCTCCAAGCTCGACCATCAGATCGGTCGCCTCGGAGCCCTCGAACGGCTCGCCGTCGACGGTCCCCGAGAAGTCGATTACCACCAGATCGCCCTCGGCGGCGGCGCGATCCACCGGGTCGAGGCTGGCGAACCCCTCGCGCAGCCGGTCGAGCTCGGCCTGCAGGGCGTCGTCGGGGACCTCGACCTCGGCCCTGCCGACCTCGAGTCCCCTGTACTCGCCGAGCGTGGCCTTCGGCCGCACCGCGACCTCGATCGAGAATGAGAGGTCCTCGCCGGCGTCCGGGAGCGAGGGCACGTCCAGCTTCGGGTCGCCGACGGGGGTGATTCCCGTGTCCATGAGCGCGCGCTCGTACCACTCGGGCAGCGAGTCGCGGAGCGCCTGCTCGAGGACCGCGTCGCGCCCAACCCGCTGGATGACCAGTTGCGGCGGGACCTTGCCCTTGCGAAAGCCGGGCATGCGCATGTCGCGGGCGAGCTGGTGCGCAGCTCGCTCCACACGGTGCTGGACGGCGTCGGCCTCGATCCCCACCTCGACGCGGACGCGGGAGTCGCCGAGCTCTGTAACCGAGGTCCTCATCGACGGCGGAGCTTAGTGCTCGTGCCGCGCAGCAGGGCCTCGCCGAAGTCGACCAGGAAGGCAACGAGGCGGCCAACCGGCCCCGTCACGAGCCAGGCGAGGAGTCGATCCCGAGAGGCCAAGCTCCGTGCCCGCTCATCCCTCGGTGCCAACGGGTGCGGCCGCGATCCGCTCGCGCAGCCGGTCTCCCTGCCCGGCCGCCACCGCCCGCGCGGCCCGGGCCTCGTCGAGCGGCACGCCTCGCGCCACCGCCAGGTCGAGCAGCGCCTGGCGCTCGTCGCTCTGCTCGGGCGGCGCGGAAGAAGAGCCAGGCGAACAGGCCCAGGGTCACGAAGCCCTGCTCGATCATCATCACCACGCCCGCCGCGCCCTGGTCGGCCAGCGGCGAGATCCCGTGAGCTGCCTCGCCGGCCGCGTAGTCCGGATACAGGACGGATCCCGACCACAGCAACACGTTGGCCAGCACGGCGCCGCCGAATCGGACCACGATCACGTAGATCAAGCGAGCGCCGTTTCCGAACCAGTCCGGCTTCGGGAGCGGCCCCAGAAGGGCCATCCACATGGCGATCCCGAAGCCGACGAAGCATGCGTGCTCGAGTGCGTGCACCGCCTGGCTCGAGAGCGCCGCCTGATAGAGGGCGGGAACGTGCCACAGGTAGAGGTCGGCGAGCCACAGCGGCAGGGCGACCGCCGGGTGGCTGAGTACGCGCAGCCAGCCGAGGCCGCGGGTGGCCAGCAGCGGCTGCAGCAGCGGCCCGGTCAGTCCGAGCACGATCAGGAGGGCGGCGAGGTCGCCGAGCACGAGATGCTGGGCCATGTGGACCCAGACCAGCTGGTCGTCGAGGGCAGCCAGCGGCGACACCAGGGCGACGAGGATGAGCAGCATCGCCGAGGCGAAGCTGAGCTGGCGCCACACCGGCACCGGCCGGCCGCCGACCGCGAGGGTTCGGGCGCGGAGCGCGTAGAGCGCCGCCACGATCGCGACTGGGATCAGCTGGAGTGGTTCGAACGCGCCCTCAGGTGGGCGAGCGGGAGTTGCACGCAGTCAGATTAGAGCCACTTGATTCGCTTGAAGAAGCTGTACAGCAGCAGGGTCGCCGTGAACATCACGAAGCAGGGCGAGCGGGTAGCCGAGGTCAGCCCCAGCTCGGGCATGTGGTCGAAGTTCATCCCCCAGATCGAGGCAAAGAAGGTGGGCACCGCGATGATCGCCGCCCAGGCCGAGATCGCCTGCACCACCTGGTTCTGGCGGCACGCTGATCAGCGACAGGTTCGCCTCGAGGATCGAGGTCAGGAGCTCGCGCTGGGAATTGACCTGCTCGTCGATTCGCCGCGTTCGGCCGAGGACCTCGCGGAAGAAGCGGCGAAGCGCCTCGGGCATCTGCGGGAAGGCCCCCCGCTCGATCGCCTCCAGCGGCGGGATCAGCGGCGCCACGGCGCGGTGGAACTCGATCACCTCGCGCTTCAGGAAGTAGATCCTCTCCGTCGACTCGGTCCCGCCCTCGAACACCGCCTGCTCGACCTCCTCGATGTCGTCGTCGATCCCGCCGACCACCGGCTCGTAGTCGTCCGCGACCTGGTCGAGGATCGCCCAGACGACCGCCGCGGGCCCGGCGTCGAACAGATCCGGGTGGTCCTCCTCCAGATGGGTGCGAGCCGGCTTCAGGTCGGCGGCCTCTCCGCGCCGCACGGTGATCACGTACCCCGGGCCGAGAAACGCGTGGATCTGGCCGAAGTGGACCTCCTCCTTGGTTTCCTCGTACCAGGCGGTCTTGACGACGCCGAAGAAGTGGTCTCCGTGCTCGTCGAGCTTCGGCCGCTGGTGGACCTCGGAGGCCTCCTCGATCGCAAGCTCCGGGACGTCGAACGCGCGGGTGGCCTGCGCGACCTCTTCCGGGGTCGGGTCCTTCATTCCCATCCAGACGAAGCCCATCCCGGTGTCCATGCACTCTCGCGCGCGCTCGAGGCTCAGCGGCTTGTCGTGTTTGGCGCTGGCGATCCTTGTAGTAGGCGCAGTCGACGATCATGGTGCTGATGGGCGGAGGACGGGTTGGACGGATGGCCTCCGGTTCCCGATTCAGCGCCGGCACCGCCGTTCCTGCCGCTGGCCGCCGCCGTGCCTCGCGCTGCGGTGCCCCGCCCGGTCGCGTCCTCCCGACCTCCTCTGACGAACTGCGCTGACAGATCGGGAGCAGGTCCAGCGAGGGTTGGGAGGCTCAAGACCAGGCCGCTCGAACGCCGATAATTACGGGCGTGAGGACGGACACTCAGACGCGGCGGCTGTGGCTGGGGGCCGTGGGCGCCGTGTTGCTCGTGCTGGGGCTTGGGGCCGCTGCGTCGCCGGCCGCGACGCCGAAGATCGGCGGTTGCCCGGTCTTCCCCGCCTTCGAGGGATCCGCGACGGCTCGCTCGGGAGCGAACCAGAGCGCCTGGAACCAGAACGTCTCCAAGGCGCCCGTCGATCCGAGGTCGGGCCACTACATCTCCCGGATCGCCAGCCTGGGCGGCAACCAGGTGGTCCACCCCGACTTCGGCGGCAACGGTGCCTACGGGATCCCCTACACCACCGTCGGTCCCCGCCAGCGAGGGGTCCGGGTCAATGTCACGGGCTATCCGGACCAAAGCGACTTCGGGCGTGCGCCGATTCCCGCCGACGCGCCGGTCGAGAACGGTTCCGACCGCCACGTGCTGGTGCTCCAGCGCCACCGGTGCGACCTGTTCGAGATGTACGCCGCCCACTACGTCGGCGGACACGGTCAGCGCTGGAACGCCGGCTCGACGGCCCGCTTCAACCTGCGCTCGACGAGGCTCCGCCACGACGGCTGGACGTCCGCAGACGCCGCGGGGCTGTCGATCCTCGCCGGGCTGGTGCGCTACGGCGAGGTTCACCGCGGCCACGTCCGCCACGCAATCCGGGTCACCTTCGAGGAGACCCGTCGCGCCTACATCCACCCCGCCACCCACTACGCCTCGGACCTCTGCGATCCGAATCTGCCCCCGATGGGGCTCCGCCTACGGCTCAGTCGCGACTACTTCCACCACAACCTGCACCGGTTCCCGGCCGGGAGCCAGTCCCGCGTCATCTTCAAGGCCCTCTACCACTACGGGATCATCAACGCCGACAACGGCGGCACCGGCGCCAACTGGTTCATCACCGGCGCTCGCTCGAAGCGCTGGCACGACGGCGACCTCAACCGCCTCAAGACGGTGCCCGGCACCGCGTTCGTGGTCGTCGATTCGCGAGCCCCGGTCGAAAACGCCCTGCTGAGCCCAGCCGGTCTAGTTGAAGCTGACCTGGACCGGCTCGCGGTCGGCGGCGTCCGTGACCTCGAAGAACTCCTTGGGCTCGAAGTCGCGCATCCCGGCGATCACCGAGTTCGGGAAGACCTGGATCTTCGTGTTGTAGGTCTGGACGTTCGAGTTGTAGATCCGGCGCGACGCCTGGATCTCGTCCTCGAGCTCGGACAGGTTGCGCGACAGCTGCTGGAAGTTCTCGGTGGCCCGCAGCTCCGGGTAGTTCTCGGCGACCGCGCGCAGGTCACCGAGCACGGCGCTCAGCCGGCCCTCGGCGGCGCCCGCCTGGGCCGGGCCCTGCGCCTTCATCGCATCGGCTCGCGCCTCGGTCACCTTCTCAAAGGTCTCGCGCTCGTGGGTTGCGTAGCCCTTCACCGTCTCGACCAGGTTCGGCACCAGGTCGTGGCGGCGCTTCAGCTGCACGTCGATCCCGGACCAGGCCTCGTCGACACGGTTGCGCGCCCCGATCATCGAGTTGTTGACCCCGATGAAGATCAGGACGCGGAGGACGACCAGGACGGCGATGATGATGACTACGACCATGGGCGCAGCTTACACAGCACCTTCGAGGTGGAGCAGGAAACGCTTCATCTCCGGGCCGCCGCCGTAGTTGCCGATCTCGCCGTCCGAGCGGACCACCCGGTGGCAGGGCACCACGATCGGGATCGGGTTCGAGCCCACGGCCGTGCCCGCCGCGCGGAAGGCGCGCGGGTTGCCGGCTCGCTTGGCCGCGTCGCGGTAGGTGATCACCTCGCCGAACGGCACCCGCGCCGTGGCGCGCAGCACTCGCCGATAGAAGCCGGGGTGGCTGAGCCGCCAATCGAGCGGCAGCTCGAAGTGGTCGCGCCGCCCCTCGAAGTACTCGTCGAGCTCGCGCCGCGCCTCGTCGAGCCGGGCGGGATACTCGAGCACCCGCGGCGACAGCTCTGCCGCGAGGCCTGTGAGCATCTCGTCGAGGCTCTCGTTCGGAAGCGCGACCCGCACCAGTCCCCGCGAGCGTCGCCGCGACCGCGACCTTGCCGAGAGGCGTGTCCAGCGTCGCGTAGGCGACGTCCAGCAGGCCGTCCTCGTTGGCCCTCGCCATCAGTCGGTCGACGAACTCGCTCATCTCGCCATCTCCTTCAGCTCCGCCGCGCTCGCGCGCAGCTTCTTGAGTGCCTCGTGCACGCTCTGGCGCGCCGCCTCCTCCGACGTCCCCATCGCCTCGCCGACCTCCCGAAAGCGCAGATCGACGGCGAACCGCAGCACCACCGCGGCCCGCTGACCCGCCGGAAGCTCCGCGACCGCGGCCCAGATCTCGCTGTGCCGGGGGCTCATCCCCAGCGCTCCGTCCAGCGAGCCTGGCCCCTGCCGGCCGGCCCGGCTGTCGACCAGCTCGTCCGGCTCGGCGACGGGCCTGCGCGCGGCGGGCCCGGGAGCGGTGGTGGTCGATCGCCTTGCGACGCGCGATCGTGAAGATCCAGGCGCGCAGGTTGCCGCTTCTCGGCGCGCGGATATGCCCGAAGAGCCGCCAGGAAGGTCTCCTGCAGGCAGTCCTCGGCGTCATTCGGGCCCACCATCCCGCGCAGGAATGCGCCGACGGGCTCCAGGTGCTCGTCGAGGAAGGCCTGGAACGGCGGCAATGCCTGTGCCATCGCGATCATCCAACTACAGAAACGTGCGCGGGTGAGGAAACGTGAGGCGCTGGGAGCCTCGACGCGCCTAGCCGATCGGCGGCCTAGACCTCGTCCCCCTGGCGCACGAGCGCCTCGATCCCCTGCACCCGAACGCGGTCTCCCTCGGGAAGGCTGACGTAGACCCCGCCCTCCCGCTCCAGCTGCTCGCGCGGGTTCATGAAGACGATCCCGGAGAACCGGCCCCGGTCATCGAAGCGCAGGTAGTGCGACTCGGGCGTTCGCTCCCGGGCGCTCGCCGGCGAACGGCCGATCGCCGCGTAGACGACGTCGCTCGGCGGATCGTAGGTGACGTGCGAGAAGGTGTAGCGCCCTGCCCGGAGACTCACTGAGCCCAGGCTAGCGAGGCGGGACGAGCGGCACGGTTCCTACTTGCTTTCTGGTATGAGAGCCAATACCCTCATGCCATCGGGAGCGACAGATCCGACCGCGATTCGACCCAAACGGCTGAGCGGGGATCGCGATTTCGAGTCATGAGCGGCCGACTCCCAGGCCACAGCGAACAGGACGGTGACCTCAAGATGACAGCGACAGCACAGGGGGAGCTCCAGGACATGCGGACGATCCGTGCCCTCGCGCTGGCCGTCGACGACAAGGACCGCTACACGCGCAACCACTCCGAGCGCGTGGCGCTTTACGCGACGGCGGTGGCCGTGCACATCGGGCTTCCCATCGAGCACATCGAGCGGATTGCGATCGCGGGCACCTTGCACGACGTCGGCAAGCTCGCGGTTCCCGACTCAGTGCTCGTCAAGCCCGGGACGTTGACCAGCGACGAGTTCGCGTTGGTGAAGGGCCACAGCGCGGCTGGGGAGCGAACGGTGCTCGCCCTCGGCCTCGACGATGTCGCCACCTGGATCCGCCATCACCACGAGCGCTGGGACGGCAACGGTTACCCGGACGGATTGGCAGGTGAGCGCATCCCGCTGGCGAGCCGCATCATCGGCGCCGCGGATGCCCTCGACGCGATGACGACGGCTCGCGCCTATCGCGACCCGTTGAGCCTCGAGCAGGCGACCGGCGAGCTGGTCAGAGCAGGCGGGAAAGCAATTCGATCCCCAGGTCTCCAGCTGCCTCACCGAGCTGCTCGGCGATGGGACCCTGAGCCTGTCCGAGGAGCACCGGGTCGTGACCTCGTACACGATCGCGCCGGTCAACCACGACCTCGCCTCCGAGGACTACCAGCGGATCCGGAACGCGCTCTTCCCGGGCGGCGATCGCAGGCACGACGGCCGTCCGCGAATCTCCGTCGCCTCCTCGATCTGATGGACCGCCCCGAGGACTCTGGAAGTGGCTCGACCGAGCCCCAGCCCACGATCTACTGCCTGGTGCCTTCGGAGCTGTCGGAGCTCACGGAGCCGCTGAGACGTCACTTCTCCGGCGACCCGAAGGTCGAGGTCGTGGTCGAGCGCCGGGGTGGTGAGCGGCGAACAGGCAGGGAGCGGCGCAAGGGCGGTCGTCCCGCCGGACGGGGTGGAGCGCCGGCTGGCGCGCGAGCTGGAGGGCAGGCGCTTCGGTGAGCGCCGCGGGATGCTGCTGCCGGTCGAAGAGCAGCCGGCATTGCCGCCGGACCTCTATGCCTACGCCGACCAGCTCGGCTTCGTGAGGCGGTACGACGGCTCCAGGCTGGGCGTGGACGTAGCGCGCCTCAAGGAGATGGCCTCGCAGTGGCGCGACCGCTGCCGCGAAGCGGAGCGCGAGGCGACAGGCCTCCTGCGGGCGCTGGTCGGCGTCGCCGATGACCTCGGCGGGTTGCGGACCTGGTCGCCGCGCCGGTTCATGGCCGCGCATCGCGCCCAGCGAACCATCGAGCGCTATCACCAGGGCCACTCGGGGGGGACCCTCGCCACGAGCGCCAACGGCGCACAGGCAGCCGGCGCCAATGGCGCCGGGGCGCACACTCCCTCAGGACAGGCGGAGTAGCCCTAGAAGCCCCGACCGGGCTTGCCCTGCATCGCCGGCTCGGCCAGCGACGACTCAGTCCCGCACCTGGGCGGCATCGTCGATCGCGAACCAGGCGAGCCGCATGTCGACCCGCTGGCCGCGGAACGGGGTGCCCTCGGCTTCGAGGAGCCGGCGCTGACGCGCCCCCTTGGCCAGCGACCCGTCGGCGCGCACGACACGCTGCCACGGAACGCGGGGGTCCTCGCACGCAGCCATCACCGCGCCCGCGAAGCGGGGCGCGCCCGGACACAGGTCCCCGTAGGTGGTGACGAAGCCGGCCGGGACGGAACGAGCACGCCGCATGACCTGACGGGCGCGAACGGACTCGACCACCCCATCACCCTGGTACTGGTTGACGTTCACGGCGCTCCGTGGCAGCGGGCTCCGCTTGGGCCTGGCTCTGCCTCGGCCGCCGCGTGCTCCATGGCCTGCTCCTCCGGCTGAAGGACCGTGACGCGCCACGACGATGGCCGCCACGACGAGACCGGCCCCGACGAGGAACGCCAGGTGGTATCCGCTGGTCAACGCGGACGCCGTGCTGTCCCCGCCTGCGATCAGGCTGTCGCTGCGCGTGGCGGACAGCGTCGCGAGCACCGCCAGCCCCAGCGCCCCGCCCACCTGCGCCGTGGTGTTGACGAGGCCCGAGGCCAGGCCCGCGTCCTCCTGGGTGGCGCCGGACATGGCCAGCGTCATCAGCGCCGGGAAGCAGACGCCGATCCCGAAGCCGAGGATGATCATCACCGGCAGGACGTGCTGCACGTAGCTGCCGTCGACCGGCGCCCGCGTGAACAGGGCGAGCCCGACGACGATCAGCACCAGGCCGGGGAGCAGCGTCCTGCGGGCGCCGAAGCGCATGATCAGCGGCTCGGCGAAGCGGAAGGACAGCACCCCCATGATCAGCGTCGCCGGCAGGAAGGCAAGGCCGATCTGAAGCGCGTCATAGCCCAGCACCCGCTGGAGGTACAGGGATCCCATGAAGAACAGTCCGAACATCCCGGCGACGGTCAACGCCTGGATCACGTTGGCTCCCGAGACGTTGCGCGAGCGGAAGATCCGCAGCGGGATCAGCGGGTTGCCGGCCCGCGCCTCGCGCACCACGAAGGCGACCAGCAGCGCGAGCGAGACGGCGCCGAGCCCAAGCGCCTGGGCCGAGCCCCAGCCGTCGTCCGCCGCCGGCTTGACGATCGTGTAGACGCCGAGCATCAGCGAGCTCGTGATCAGCACGGCGCCGGGGATGTCGGCCCCGCCGCCGAAGCCGATGCCCTCGTCCCTGTCGATCAGCCGCATCGCGAGGACCCCGGTGACGATCGCGATCGGGACGTTCACGAAGAAGATCCAGTGCCAGTTGATCGACTGTGTCAGCACGCCGCCGATGAGCAGCCCGATCGTGCCACCCGCGGAGGCGACGAAGCCGTAGACGCCGATCGCCTTCGCCCGGTCGCTCGGCTCGGGGAACATCGTCACGATCATGCCCAGGATGACCGCGGAGGTCATCGCGCCGCCAACGCCCTGGACGAAGCGCGCCGCGACCAGCAGCTCCTGGCTGTCGGCCACGCCGCAAAGGAAGGAGGCCAGCGTGAAGACGCCCAGGCCGGCCATGAAGACGCTCTTGCGCCCGAGGATGTCGCCGAAGCGCCCGGCCAGCAGGAGCAGGCCGCCGAATGAGATCAGGTAGGCGTTGACGACCCAGGCGAGGCTCGACTGCGAGAAGCCGAGGTCGCTCTGGATCGACGGCAGCGCGACGTTCACCACTGTGACGTCGAGGACGATCATCAGCATCCCCGCGCAGAGGACGTAGAGGGCGATCCAGCGGTTTCTGTCGGTCATCTGCTCCGTCACGCGCGTTTGCCTCCTTCTTCGTCGATTTTCAATGGGGACCGGTCGGGGTCCCAAAACTCATCGGTCGCCGGTC
This sequence comes from uncultured Actinomycetes bacterium, assembly GCA_963760665.1. Classification (GTDB taxonomy): domain Bacteria; phylum Actinomycetota; class Thermoleophilia; order Solirubrobacterales; family 70-9; genus AC-56. The sequence goes on along the minus strand of CAVXDS010000003.1, from coordinate 282,897 downwards.
GCGACTACCCGGTTGGGGGCGGTGGAATCTGGCCGCGATCGAGTCAGTCCAGCAGCTCGGGCAGACCGAAGCGCTCGAAGGCGGCCGCACGTCGTTCGGGGATCGGCGGGCTGCTCCGGAAGGCGCGCCAGGACGCGGCGATCGGGATCCTGCGTGGAGCGCGTCAAGAAGGCGGTGACGTCGCTGATCTGCGTCCCGCGAAAGCTCAGCACGTTGAGCGCGAACCGGCGATAGGTCCGCTGGTCGGGATCCCAGCTGTAGAAGGCGAGCGCCACCTGCCCGTTTGCGCGGACCCGAACGCGCACGCCAGCGCCACTCGCCCGACAGCGGCCAGCCGGCCAGGAAGAGCGCGATCGCCTCGCGGCCTCCAAACCAGGTCCGAAGCGGCGGCATCGCGAAGGTGGCGTCGTCGGCCAGCATCGCGACGACCGTGTCGACGTCGCCCCGCTCCCACGCATCGACGTAGCCGTCGACGATCTCGGTCAGGCGCTGGTCGCCGAGCGCCCGCAGGGTGGCCTGCTGGCTTTGCTCGGGCAGCCGCTCTTCGACCGCCGTGCGGGCGCGCTGCAGGGCGCTGTTGACCGAGGCGGTAGTGGTCTCGAGGGACTCGGCGGCCTCGCGGGCCGAGAAGCCGAGCACCTCGCGAAGGATCAGCACCGCCCGCTGATTGGCCGGCAGATGCTGGAGTGCCGCGACGAACGCCAGCTCGACGCTCTCGCGCCGTTCGTAGCGAGCCTCGGGAGCGGCAAACCCGTCTTCGAGGCCGAGCGTCTCGTCCGGGTACGGCTCCACCCACACCGACTCCACCAGCGGCTCGCCGGGACCGTCGTGGGGGTCGGCGGCGGGTCCGTAGTCGACCGGAAGCACACGCTTGGGCCGCTTCTCGATTGCATTCAGGCAGGTGTTGGTGGCGATCGTGTAGAGCCACGAGCGCAGCGAGCTTCGACCCTCGAACCGCGGCAATCCGCGCCAGGCGCGCAGCAACGTCTCCTGCAGCGCATCCTCGGCATCGTGAACCGAGCCGAGCATCCGGTAGCAGTGCGCGTGGAGCTCGCCGCGGTGGGGCTCGACGAGACGCCCGTAGGCGTCTTCGTCGCCCCCGCGAGCCGCCTCGAGCAGCTCTCGCTCTCTCGCAGTCGCGCCTGTGGGAGCGGTACTCATGGGCTGCACAGCGTAGACAGATGAGGCGGGGCGAACTCATCGCTCCCAGCGATGAGTTTGGGGACCCGCGCCGGTCACACAGGCAGGGGATGATTCCGACCGCTTCCAAGCCGGTGGTCCACCTGGAGCTGCACACCGGCGATCTGCCCCGCGCCTGCGCCTTCTACGCGCGGCTGTGCGGCTGGCAACCCGAACGGGTCGCTTCCGGATCCAACTCCTACCTGGCGCTCGAGCTGGGCGACGGGTTCGGCGGCGGCGTCGTGGAGTGCGAGACGCGGCGCCCGTTGTGGCTGCCCTACGTCGAGGTCGCCGAGATCTCCGAGGTCACCGAGCGGGCGCGCCTGCTCGGAGCCTCGGTGCTGCTGGAGCCCCGCGAAGGCCCGGCCGGGTGGCGCAGCGTCGTCGCCGCGCCCGCCGGCGCCGAGGTCGCCTTCTGGCAGCCGAAGGGCTGAGCGAGGAGTCGACCCGCACCTGCCTACCGCCCGGTTAGCCGACCACTCGCGATCGGCGAAACCTTAGGATGGCGCCGGTGGCCACCCCGAAGCAGGAGCTGAAGAGCCCGGCCGCAGGGCCGGCGCTCGGGGCGTGGGCGGACACCGTGCCCTGGGCACAGACCAGAGTCGGCTCGTCCCTCGTTCGCAGGCTGAGTCGGATTGCGGCACGGCCGCACGTGATCCTGCTGGCGTTCGTCGTGATCGCCGTCGCGCTGAACTTCTGGGAGACCCGGGGACAGACCTTCTACTCGGACGAGTGGGGGCGGCTTTTCTTCCCCAGCAGCGACAACGACTCGTTCGCTTCGCTCCTGCGATGGCGCAGCGGCCACCTGGTCATCCTCCACGTCCTGCTGTACAAGGGGCTGTTCGGCGTCTTCGGAGCCGATTCCTACCTCCCCTTTCGGATCGTCGAGGCGTTGCTCGTGGGGACGTGCGGGCTGCTCTTCTATGCGCTTGCGCGCACCCGGGCCGGGGCGTGGCCCTCCCTGGCCGCCACCCTCGTGCTCCTCTTTCTCGGCTCCGCATGGGAGGTGACGGCCACCCCGTACGGGAGCGTGATCCTGCTTCCGGTCGCCTTCGGGCTCGCCGCCCTCGTGTGCCTGCAGCGCTTTCCGCAGCGCGGAGACCTCCTGGCCTGCCTGCTGCTGATCGCCGCCGTGTCCTCGCACAGCGATGGCTTGGCATTCGTGGCTGGGGCCGCCGTGCTGTTGGCCCTCCAGAGCGGGCGCCGCTTCTGGACCAGAATCTGGGTCGTGGGGGTCCCCGCCGTCCTCTACGTGACCTGGCTCGCCTGGTACCGGCTGACCGCATCCGGCCCGACCCCCGAGCCGGTTCAGCCGCACAACCTCGGCGAGGTCCCCTCGACGGCCCTGTCGGTGTTCGCCGCGGGCCTTTCGTCGATCAGCGGGTTCTTCGGCGCCTCGGGGCCCGGTATCGCGGGATCGTTCAACCTCCAGGCGGGCTACCTGCTGCTCGGCCTGCTCGTAATCGGGGTGATCTGGAGGGTTCGAAGCGGATCCCCTCCAGCGCGGGAGATCTGGGTCCCGGTCGTGCTCGCATTGACCTTCTGGATCTTGCTCGGGATGGTCACGAGCACCCAACGCTCCCCAACTGAAAGCCGCTACATCTACCCAAGCGCGGTCTTCCTGCTGCTGATCCTGTTGGAGTTCACGCGTAGCATCCGGCTGACGCCGCGAGTTGCCTTGATCGGCGTCGGTGTCCTGCTCGTCTCGCTGGTCCCCAACGCGATCAACCTCCACGAGCAGGCACGGCAGATCCGCGCTGCCGCCGCCGACGAGCGAGTCGAGCTCGGCGCCCTGGAGCTGTTGCGAAACGAGGTTCCTGCGGCCTCGATCCCGTACCTGTCGCGCAAGGGCAACGTCCTCGCCGTCGGCGGTGCAGGCTTTCGCATCCTCCCCGTCACGTACTTCCCAGCCTTCGATCGCTACGGCAGCCCGGCCTACAGCCCGGCGCAGCTCGCGGCCGCGGGCGAGATACGGCGGCAAGCCGCCGACAAGGTGCTCCTGCAACGCCGGCGATCTCACCCTGTCCAGCCTCTCCGCCGGTGCTTCAGCCGGCGGGCACGACTGCCGTTCAAGCGACGGTCAGCCCATCGGCGTTCCCGCGGCCGGCCTGGAGATCCGGCCTCACGGATCGAGGGCGAACGTGACCGTGGCCGCCCGCCGCTTCGCGTCTGGGTATCAGGGCCTCGACGTCCCCGCCGGGTCGGGTCCCATGGCCCTGAAACCGGGGGCGAGCCAGGAGGTTCGCCCGTGGTCCGTAAAGATCACCGGGGCGACCGTCTGCGAGATCTGATCAACGCCGATCGCCCGACCTTCGAGCCATCGGGCTGGCTGCAGCCCTCAAGAGGGCGAGCGACGTCGCTGCTCTGGAAGCGAACGGCTATCTGCTCGTGCTGGTGCGGCGGAGCATTGCCCGCTTCGCCGCCCGTTTGAGCGGCCCCAAGGGATCCTTGCGTGCGGGCGCGGCGGAGGCGGGAGTCTCGTTTCCCGCCCCGGCCTTCTGCTCGGGCGCTTGCTTCTTTCCCGCCATTCATGGTCAGGTTAGCCCGTCAACCTGGCCCGCAACGCCTTCCCGCATCGACTTGACCTAAAGGCCGTCGGCCGGAACGCCGATGGGGAGGGCCAGTGCGCATCAGCTCCAAGCACGCCCGAGCAGTCCCAGTGGGACGAACGTGCGCAGTGGTCGCTGCTGCCATCGTGCTCGCCGCTACGGCGGTCGCAACGGGCTCGGTGCAGAGGCGACACGAAACCACCATCCCCTCCCAGGAGGCGGGGTCCGTCACCGCGAAGTGCAAGCGGGGCCAGAGCGCTCTGGCAGGTGGCTTCGCCACCCCGGCCCTCGCGCCGGCCAACGGGGAGGGGCCCGTCGCCCGGTTTACCTCGAAGCCAATCGGCAGGCACGCGGTCAAGTCGGAGGCGTTCAACTTCGGCAGAAGCGGGCCTGGCGAGTTCGACTCCTTCGCCTACTGCGGCAGGCGCGCCCGCCCTCCGAGCATCCACTCGAAGCGGGTCCGAATCGCTCCCACGGGATCCGATTCCGTGATTGCCAGATGCCCGCGTGGGAGCAAGGCGATCGCTGGGGGCTTTGGCACGAGCCCGTTCTCCAAGGACCAGGGACCGGAGATCCTTACGCTCACCTCGAAGCGAGCGGGCAAGCGGGGCTGGAAGGTCGCCGGCTTCAACCTCGGAGAAGGCGACCCCAGTGGGCCGGGCTGGCTGACCGCCTACGCCTATTGCAAGGCGCCAGGTCCCAAGGTGGTCAGGAGGTCGAAGCAAGCCAAGGTGCCGGCCAACGGCGTTCGCACCCTGGACCTCAAATGCCCGGATCACCGCAAGGCGCTCTCGGGAGGCTTCGACGGTCACTTCGGGATCACCCCCCAAGGGCAGCCGCGGGCAGCAGCAGCGCTCAGCTCCAAACGGCTGGCCCACCGGCGCGGCTGGCACACGGTCGCCCTCGGCTTCGCGGAGCCCCCGGACCAGGGGACGATCACCGCGTACGTCTACTGTCGTCGCTGACCGGCCCTCCGCAGGCAGCCTCCACCCGAATGCGATTCGAGCGCTGCTGCTCTCAGTGCGTCAGACGATCCGCTCCACATCGCGCTCGAGCCCGTGCAGACGCCGCAGCCGCGGCGACTTCGACGTGCGGCCGGTAGCCAGCGTGGCCAGCGCGCAGGCCAGGAAGCACGCCGCTCCGAGCGCGGTGTTCCAGTTCGCCGCCGCGAGGTTGATCAGCGAGCCGGTCGAGGGAACCAGGTAGCCGGCGACGGCCGAGATGCCGAAGAAGATGCAGCCGAGCAGGTTGATCGCCGGCTCCCACCATCCCGGGCGGCCGCGTGCGGGCAGCCAGCCGCGCCGCGCGGAGGCGCGGTAGGCGATCGCGCCGGAGACCAGGAAACAGATCGACCCGAATGCGTCCGGCCGCCACACCAGCCGGTCGTAGCTGGGATTGGACAGGGCCGTGTGGAGCGCCTGGTAGGTGGTCACGTTGAAGAACAGAGTGCCGGCGGACTGCACCGCAGCGGTCCACCACGCCGCTCGGTCGCTTCCAGGCGAACGGCGCTCGGGGAACGCGATCAGGGTCTGCAGCGCTCCGCCGACAGTGAACAGGAGCGAGCCGATGAAGAAGGTGACCGCGTCGGCGCGGCCGCCGACGAGCTGGGCATAGCCCGGAAACGGACCGATCAGGAAGCATGTCGACCCGAGCGCGAAGAACAGGGCCATCCACCGTTCGCGAGTCATGGGCGGCTCGAACCAGTGCCATCGCTCGCCCTCCGGGCTCGCTGTGGTTCGAAACCAGCCGCGCCCATCCTCAAGATGCCTGCCGGCGTTCCGGACCCGTGCGTCTCAGCTCACGACGACGACCACGGCCGTCGCCAGCCCGAGCATCCCGCCGACGACGCCAAGCGCAGCTGCGACCGCCGCCGATGGTTGGGCAAATCCACCCTCAGAAACGTCCCGCACTACCGCGGTCCCGCGGAGGTTCCCGTACCCGAACAGCGCGATGCCGTAGAGCGCGAACGCCACCCCGAGCAGTGTGTAGGGCCACACGACCGTGCTGTCGTCGAGCGCCGGGACCAGCCGGCCGACTCCGATCGATACCGCGAGTGCCGCAAGTCCGGTTCGCCACCATGCCAGCTGGGTGCGCTCGCTGGCAAGCTGTGTTTGTCGAGTCGCGTCATCCGGCATCAGCGGTTCGCCCAATTCAGGTGGCCGAGGTGCGGCGCCGACGGGCCCCCAGACGCTCCCTCACCTTGCCGTTCTCCGCCTTCTGCATGATGTATTGCTGAGCGACCGAACTCAGCAAGGCGACGAGCACGCCAAGTCCGGTGAGGATGTAAATGATCGTGAAGATCTGCGTACCGGCGGAGGTCGGGGTGAAGTCGCCGAAGCCCACGGTCGTCAAGGTCACGACCGAGAAATAGAGCGCCTGGATGATGGTCCAGTCCTCGAAGCGCCAGTAGAAGATCGTGCCGGTGAGCACCAAGGCGCCCGCCACGAGGGGCAGCGCCTTGGTTTCCGGATCGCGCCAGACGGCGACGATCGCCCGCGCTAGTCCCCGAAACGCAAGGTAAAGGGGAATCACCGGGTGTCTCTTCGCCGCATTTACGCAGTCTCCTGGCGAGCCGTAGTGGGCTGCTGCATCAGACCGCGGGTGCGGGTCACCTCGGTCGGGACGCCCTCCATCGGCGGTGCCTTGTCGCGGGGGTGGCGCTCGAACCACTGTGCGTAGCGGTTGGCCAGGGGAGCGGCGGTGAGGCCGTGGGCGAAAACCGAGAGCCCAACGGTGAGGTAGATCGCGAGGACGATCAGGTGCTCGTGGGGAAGCTGGGACTCTTCGATGATGATCACAGCGAAGACGATCGAGGCGAGGCCGCGGGGTCCGAACCAGCCGAGGAATCCCAGCGTCGGGGGTCGGGCGTGCGTGCCGAGCATGGCGGTCGCGACGGGGACGACTCGCACGACAGTCAGGCTGAGGATCGCGTAGAGGGCAAGTTTCCAATCCAGTTCGCCGAGGGACGGGCCGAGCAGGATCGCCCCGAAGATGACGAAGGTGACGCCGTTGAGCACGCTGCCGACCTCGTCGGTGAGCCGGTTCATCTCCCCGGGGTCGCGCTTGATCACGGCCCGGAAGACCATGCCGGCGACGAAGGCCGCGATGAAGCCCGATCCGTCGAGCGCGCTCGCGGTGCCGTAGGCGAGGCCGGCGCCGGCGGCCGGGATCACCTGGCGCCAGACACCGTCGATCAGATCCCTGCGGCCGGCGTAGATGACGACGGCTCCGATCAGGAGCGCGGCGGCGACGCCTCCGACGATGCCGTAGCCGACCTCCTCGACCAGGAGGGTGACCCCCGTCCGCCCTCCTGAGATTTGCGATGTGACGTCCGCGGCGGCAACTGCCGCGAAGAGCAGCGGCACGCAGATCCCGTCGTTGAGCCCGCTCTCGATGTTCAGGCCCTGGCGGATCCGGCCCGGGACCCGGGGCTCGGTGACGACCGCCTGGCCGAGGGCGGCATCGGTCGGCGCCAGGATGATCCCGACGATGGCGGCCTCCCAGAAGGTCAACTGGCCGAAGATCACGGCAGCCGCGAGCGCTCCGAGGGCGATCGTCAGCGGCAGGCCGATCCCGAGCAGCCGTATCGGAAGCGAGACCTCCCGCCGCAGCGCTCCGAGATCGATGCGGGAAGCGTCGGAGAAGAGCACGAGCGCCAGCGTCGCCTCCGCCAGCGCCCGCACGGTCGAACTGGTGCTCGAGATGTCGATCCCATCGAGGACCTTGGGGCCAACCAGAAGTCCGATCGATACGAACAGGATCGCGGGCGTGATCGGCGATCCCGACAGCCGCTTCGAAACGGTGGCGACGGCGATCAGCGCCAACGCCACGATCGTCAGCGACCACTCCATTCAGATCGCCTCCACGCCCTCGTCGAGCGGCACGTGTCGCGCGCCGAGGGGTCGATGGCGGAAGACCCTAGTTCGCGTCCTCCTTGGCCGCCGCATCGATCTCGCGCTTGAGCTCGTCGGCGTCGGCATCGATCTGCTTCTCGATCAGCTTGTTGGCTCGCTGGGTTGCCTTCTCGAGCTGCTCTTCGATCTTCGACTCGCCGATCACGATCACCGCGGCGTTGCCCTCCTCGAGGGCGTCACCGAGCTCCTTCAGGTCATCGCGGGAGACGCCGCCCCTGAGGTGGCCGATCAGGCCTCCGGCGCCCGCGCCGACGATCGCGCTGCCGAGGATCGCGGGCGGGAAGATGATCCCGACCAAGGCACCAACGCCGGCGCCGGTCCAGGCGCCGTGCTGAGTCGGCTTCTCGGTCTTCGTCACGCGAACCTTGCCGTCCTCTTCCTTTCGGATGACCGCAGAGTCGAAAGTCCCGATCGCGCCCGCCGCGTGGAGGTCGAACACGGCCTCGTAGTCGGTCTCAGCGTCGGCGATCTCGTCGTAGACAGCGGCGTAGAGGAACACTGGTCTGTCGGCCATTGCAACTTCCTTTCGGGTAGGTCTCGCCTGATGCAGGCGTCTACTAAGGGCGACCCTAAAACAGCCGGGCGCAACCTGCATCATCCAGACGGGGTGATTCGGTTAATCGAGCGTATGGATTGCGAACGCGATCGCGAATCCGAGTGTCGTCACGACCCCGACCAGCTTACCCCCGTGCTCGTACGCCTCCGGCATCGCGCACGTTGGGCCGAGCTGCCCCGTGGTCGCTGTTGCGGGCGACTGCATGGATTTCACGCGGTTCGGGTGATGCCGCCTCGGCGCAGCTCGGTTTGATTGGCTGATCAACTACCCTCCGGCCGCCAGCCTAAGGTGGCCGGCCAGCTACGAAGGGAGTCCAACGAGGTGAGAGGTGCCGGACGGGTCGTATTCGCAGCGGTCCTGCTGCTGATCGCGGGCACGCTCAACATCATCTACGGCATCGGTGCGATCGCGATGCGAATTTCTACACCAGCACCGGGACCCACTACGTGCTCGGAACGCTCCACACCTGGGGCTGGATCACCCTGCTCTTGGGCATCCTCCAGCTCACCGCCGCATTCTCATTGTTCGGCGGCGGAGCCTATGGCCGCGTGATCGGGGTCATCGCCGCGACCCTCGGCGCGCTGGGCGCGCTGCTGGCGATCGGGACGGTCCCATTCTGGTCGCTGGGCGTCTTCGCGATCTGCCTGTGGGTGGCCTACGGCCTGATCGTGTTCGGCGAAGAGGAGGAGACACGCTCAGGAGTCTGAACTAGCGGTCGCGGGAGCCTGGACCGCTCCAGGCTCCCGCGATCCTCGCGAGCAAGCACGATGCCCGACCACTCCGACACCTCCCCGCCACCCGGGCGAGCCCCCGGGCCCGCACCTGAGCCCTCGGGGAAGCCGGCGCCCGAAGGATCGGGGAGCCCGAAGCCGAAGCATCGCCACCGCGCGATCGTCTGGCCGCTCGTCGTGCTCGCGTCGGTGGTCCTGATCTTCTCGATGATCGCGAACTGGGTGCAGACCGAGGTCTTGGACACCAACCAGGTCAAGGACACCACCGACCAGATCGTCAAGGACCCCGACGTCCAGCAGGCGCTCGCCACCTACACGGTCGATCAGCTGTACGCCAACGTCGATGTCCAGGGCGAGATCAAGAAGAAGCTGCCGAGCGCCGCCCAGCCGCTGGCCCTCCCGGTTTCGGCGGCGGTCAGGCAGCTCGCCACCAATGCGGCTGAGCGGGCGCTCGCCTCGCCACAGGTTCAGAACCTGGTCTCGACCGCGGTCGCCGGGGCCCAGCAGCAGTTCGTCAGCCTGATCGAGAACAAGGACGCCTACGTCTCGACCACCGGCGGGAATGTCACCCTCGAATACGGAAGCGTCGTCGCCGACCTCGCCGCCCGCCTCGGGGTGGACCCGGCGACGATCTCCAAGGTCCAAGGCCTTGTGCAGGAGTACTCAACGGACCTGCGGCAGAGCTTGACCACTGCTCAGGCCCGGATCAGCTCGGTGCAGTCGACCCTCTCCCAGCTCCAGGCGGGCCAGCTGAGCCCGACGCTCAAGCAGAACCTCCAGGCTCTCCATCAGGCCGCGACCGAGCTCCAGGCGAAGATCGCCGGCCTCGAGACGACGATCAAGGGGGTAAAGGGCAAGGTCCCCGATCAGCTCAAGGGCCGGCTGTCTGCGCTTCAGGGCAGGTTGTCCCACGCCGACAGCCGAGTCACGGCGCTCAAGCAGCGGACCGCGGCGGTGCTCGCAGACCCCAGCACGGCGAACGTCACCGCGCTCGATGACTCGCTCGCCTCGGCTCAGTCGCGGATCAAGACGGTGCTCAACCGCCAGGCCGTCCAGACCCCCGGCCAGCTCGTCCTGATGAGCTCGGGCCAGCTCTCGGGACTTCAGAGCCTCGTGAGCCTGCTGCGCAATCTCGGCTTCGTGCTGCCGGTGCTGGCGCTTCTCCTCTACCTGGGCGCCCTCTACCTGGCCAAGGGCTGGCGCCGTGAGGCTCTGATCGCCGCCGGAGGCGGGATCCTGGTGGCGGCGGTGTTCATTCTTCTGCTCCGCCGCCTGATCGGCAACGGAGTGGACTCCGTGGCCGCGTCCGACACGGTCAAGCCCGCGATCACGTCGGTGTGGGACATCCTCTCGGCGGGGCTTCGCCAGCGGGCCCTGTTCGTGCTCGTGATCGGCCTCGCGTTCATCGGCGGTGGCGCCCTCGCGGGCCCGGGCCGCCACGAGGTGGCGGTCCGCCGATTCCTCGCTCCGTACCTGCGCGACCATCCGGTCGGCGTCTACGCGGTCGTGGCCGTGCTCTTCCTGCTGTGGCTGTCGTTCATACCCGGGATCAACAACCTGGGACAGGTACTGGTGATCGTCGTGCTCGCGGCGCTGGCCGTGGTGGGCATCGAGATCCTGCGGCGGCAGGCGGCGCGGGAGTTTCCGCCCGGTGCGAGCGGTTCCTGACCGTCGCCGGCAAGGCAGCAGCCAGCCTAGGACGTCCCTTCCCGCGCGCTTGTCGCTTGACTGGCAGCCCGGACTGGTCGGCCCAAATCAAACGTGCTGATTTGCAGCGCTTTAGGGTGAGCGACGGGACTCGAACCCGCGACCACCTGGACCACAACCAGGAGCTCTACCAGCTGAGCTACGCTCACCGCGCGCCACTCAATGTACCGGTGGCGGCGCCCACCGACGGCCCCACTGCGGCAGGTTGGGAGCGAGCCGGTCCTTTACCCCAAAAGGGCGGGATCAAGTACCGGCTGGGTGGGGCCGATGAATGGGTGTGAGCACAGGACCGGCTTCCCGGGGGGAGGCCTCCGCGCAGGCGGAGACGCTGCGCATGGTCGCCCGCGCCCGGCAGGCCCTGGCCTCTTACGGAACTGATGAGTCCAAGCGCAGGCGCCGCTATGGGCTCGTGGCCGGAGTGCTGTTCGTGGTTGCCGCACTCGCCACCTTGCCGGCGGAGCTCGATTTCGACCCATCGTCGCGCTGGGCCATCTACGCCACCACCCTCGTCGCCGTCTGCACGGGACTCATCTGCCTGGTACTGCCGTGGGAGCGGCTCCCGAGCTCCTCCCTCCACGTCGTCCCGATCGTGGCGGGTCTGGAGATCAGCGCCGTGATCCGGGCGACCGACCCCGCCGGCGGGGTGCTGTTCGTGTTGGTGGCGCTGTTCGTCGCCTACGCGTTCGCCTCGCGGGCTCAGATCGCGGCGCATCTGGCATTGATCGGCCTGTTCCTCTTCGCGCCCCTCCTCTACGACCCGGAGCATTCGAGCACCATCCATCACGCGCTCCTCGAGCTCCCCACCATCGTGCTGGTAGCCGGACTGGTGGCCTACCTGCGCGAGCGAGCCGAGGCTCAGGAAGAGACGCTACGCCGGTTCGCGGGCCAGGCGATCGACATCGCCGCCCAGATGGCCGGCAGCGGCGAAAGGGGCGCACCCGCCGAGCAGATCAGCGCATCCTCTCCTTCTCATCCGCCCCAGGCCTATCCTGACGAGACGCCCCCGTAGCTCAGCTGGATAGAGCAGCTGCCTTCTAAGCAGCAGGCCGGAGGTTCGAGTCCTCCCGGGGGCGCTCACGACGTCCCCGGGTCCCGCATCCCGCGACGCCCCAACCATCCGGCCGACCGGCCGGTTCCGTCCGATCGTCATGCGAACATGTGTTCGACCGCGATGGCATACCCGCCTTACCTCAGAGAGAAGGCCCGGGAGCTTCGGATCAAGAAGAAGCTCTCCCTGCTGGAGATCGCAGAGCGCCTAGCCCTGCCGAAGACCACCGTCTTCTACTGGATTCGGGACCTTCCGGATCCGGAGATCAAGCACCGCGACAGCCCGGCCCGCGCCCGAGCCCGGGCGAAGGGCAGCCGACGAATGGTCGCCAAGTACAAGCGCTTGCGCGAAGACGCGTATCAAAGAGGATGGGAGGAGTTCCCGGAGCTCTCCCTGGAGCCGACCTTCCGCGACTTCGTCTGCATGTACATCGGCGAGGGCTACAAGCGGAACCGGAACGTCGTCTCGCTGGGAAACTCCGACCCTCGTGTCGTTCAGTTGGCTGATCGATGGATCCGCCGCATGTCGAGGAACCTCCTGGCGTACTCGGTCCAGTACCACGCCGACCAGAGCCTCGATGAGCTGTGTCGTTTCTGGGGCGCGGCGCTTGGTGTGGATCCAGCATCAATCCGTCTGCAGCGCAAGTCCAACAGCAACGAACTCGCCGGCACGGACTTGGCGGTCCCGCTATGGCGTGTTGACCGTGTCGTGCGGCGACACCTATTTACGGGCGCGCTTGCAGGCCTGGATGGATCGGACGCAGGACCAGTGGTTAGACTCGCTGGGCGCCGGGGTGTAGCTCAGCCTGGTCAGAGCGCCTGCCCTGGGAGTAGGAGGCCGGCGGTTCAAATCCGCCCACCCCGACTGACAGTCGGCTGTCAGAGGGCCGGCATGGCAGGCAATAGGTTGTTCGGCGAGCGCACGTGGTTCCGAGCACCTGGCAGTTCAACGCGCCGCTGTCGCCGGCCCTGCGCCGCGGACTGTTTGCGGCGCTCCCAGTCGGCGTTGGCCTGCTGCTGGATCTCGCGCTCGACGTGCCCGCGGCGGGAGCCGTCTCCACGGGTGCCCTGCTGGCGGGGTTCGTGGCCTTCGACGCTCCCGCTCGAACTCGTCTCGTCTGGCAGGGCCTCACCGCCCCGGTCATCGGCGCCGCCGCGGCGCTCGGGGCGCTGACGAGCGAGCCGGCCGCTGCTGGCGGTGGTGGCGATGACGCTGTTCGCCTCCGTGGCCGGCATCACGGTCGCCGTCTCACCGCGGCTGTCCATTGCCGCGATGACGTGCGTTCTCGCGCTGCTGATCGCGCAGGGACTGTCCCTCGACGCCCACGAGGCGCCCGAGGCCCTGCTCCTCGGCGCCGTCGGCGCGATGCTGCAGGCCGTGACTGTCGGGAGCGGCGTGGTTGCGTGACCGCGACGCCGAGCCACTGGATCCCGTTGCTGGATTTCGAACGGCGGTCCGGGTGATCCGGGCAAATCTCAACATCCGCTCGCGGAGCTTTCGGCACGCCCTGCGTTGGGGTACCGCTCTGGGAATCGGCGTCGCCGCCTATCACGTCGTGGACCTGGGCGAGCACGGCTTCTGGATCCCCCTGACCGTCCTCTTCGTCTTGAAGCCGGAAGCCGACGACACCTTCGAGCGGATCGCGATGCGGGCGGCCGGAACCGTCGCGGGCCTTGCCCTGGCCACCGCTCTCGCGGCGATCGTCGGCGAGCATCCGCTGCCCGACGCCGTCGTTCTCGCGATCGCGGCGGGCTTCTCTTTCGCCTTCCTGGCGATCGAGTACGCGCTGTTCACGACGGCGATCACCGCCTACGTCGTTCTGCTCGCGCACGCCCTGGGCCAATCGGCGTGGCAGGCGGCCGACGAGCGGGCGCTGGGGACCCTGCTCGGAATCGCGATCGCGGCGCTGGCCGTGGTCGTGTGGCGAAACAGGGAATACCCTGCCTTCGCATGAGCGAGCCGGCGCCATACAGCCGGCCGGCGCATAGCGGCCCAAGCCGCGCGATCGCTCGGCTCGGGCGCTCGTTGCGCCCGACAGCTTCAAGGGAACCTTCTCGGCCCCCGAGGTCGCGGCGGCGATCGCCCGCGGGCTGCGCGAGGGCGGAATCGAGGCCGATCAGCTGCCCATCGCCGACGGCGGCGACGGGACGCTCGACGTCCTCGTCTCGGCGCTCGGGGGCGAGCTGCGCACCACGACGGTCCCCGACCCGCTCGGCCGACCGTCGAGGCCAGCTTCGGGATCCTGCCCGACGGCCGTGCGGTGGTCGAGATGGCGCGGGCGAGCGGGCTCTCGCTGCTGGCGTCGGATGAACGCGATGCCTGGCGCGCCTCGACCCGCGGCACAGGCGAGCTGATCGTCGCCGCGGTTCGCGGCAGGCGCGCGAACCGTGATCGTCACCGTGGGCGGCAGCGCGACCACCGACGGCGGCGCGGGATGCCTCCAGGCGTTGGAGGAAGCGGGCGTCGACCCTCGGCTCGAGGTCGTATGCGACGTCCGCACCGCGTGGGAGGACGCGCCACGCGTGTTCGGCCCTCAGAAGGGCGCCGACGCCGGCACCGTGAAGCGCCTCGAACAGCGCCTCGACGAGCTCGCCACCCAGGCGCCGTGCGACCCTCGAGGCGTGCCCGATGACGGGAGCCGCCGGGGGCCTCTCCGGCGGGCTGTTCGCCTTCCGGGGGGCGCACCTCATGCCCGGGGCGGCCTACGTGCTCGACCTCGTCGGCTTCGACCGCAAGGCGCGCGCCTCGTCCTTCGCCGTCACCGGCGAGGGCCGTCTGGATCGCCAAACCCTCTCCGGGAAGGCGGTTGGCGAGGCGGCCGCTCGCTGCCGTCGGGTCGGCGTGGCCTGCCACGCGGTGGTCGGCGAGAACGACCTCGAGCCGCTTGCCGCCCGGCGAATCGGGCTGACCAGCGTGAGTGAGGCGACCACCCTCGCCGAGCTCACCGCCGCGGGGCGTCGGATCGCCGAGCGCAGGCTAGTCCGCGACCGGATTGGCGAGAAAGTGGCGCATACCGCCACTAAAGCGCCAGTCGCAGTCGAACGGATAGGTTCCGCCGCGATGGCGGAGGTCCGGCCACTGAAAGCGGTGCACTACGGGCTCAGCGCGATCTCCTCGCTGGCCGACGTCACCGCCCCGCCCTATGACGTGGTCGATGCCGAGCAGCGGGCCGAGCTGCTCCGACGCTCGCCCTTCAACGTGGTCGAGATCGACCTGCCGCAGGCGCCGGCGGGCCGCGATCCCTACGAGCACGCCGCCGAGACGCTCGAGGCGTGGATCATGCAGGGCGTGCTGTCGGCCGACCGGGAGCCCGCGATCTGGGCGCTGACACAGGAATACGAGGGCCCCGACGGTAACCGTCGCACCCGCCAGGGATTCCTCGCCCGGGTGCGGGTCAGCCGAGTACGGCGCCGGTCTGGTCCGCCCTCATGAGCGAACCCAGCCCGGCCCCAAGGAGGATCGCCTGCGGCTCACCGAGGCCACCCGCCACAACCTGTCGCCGATCTTCGCCCTTCACCCCGGGGACGCGTGGCGCCACATCGAGCCCCGGCTCGGCGATGAACCCTGGGGTGAGGTCGCCGACCCCGACGGCACGGTGCATCGCGTCTGGCGGATCGCCGATCCGGCGGTCCGCGAGGCGGTCGCCTCCGAGCTGGCCGACGCCGAGCTCCTGATCGCCGACGGGCACCATCGCTACGAGACTGCGCTTGCCTACGCCGACGAGATCGGCGGCGAGGGGCCCCATCGCTACACGCTCATGTGCCTGGTCTCGCTCGAGGACCCCGGCCTGACGATCTTCGGCACCCACCGCATGCTCGGCGACCTCGACGCCGACGCCCGGGAGCGGCTGGGCCACGGGATCCGCGAGCACTTCCAGGTCGAGGAGGCGGGCGAGGACGATCTCGATCCGGCCGGCAGCCACGGGCACCGGCGTCTTCGGCTACCTCGACGGCCCCTCCGGCCAGGCGCTTGCGCCTCCGGCTCGAGGACGCCGAGGCGATCGACGAGGCGCTCGGCGACCGCTCGGAGGCCTACCGACGGCTCGACGCCGTGATCCTCGAGGAGCTGATCCTCAAACGCACGCTCGGGATGTCGGCCGAGGACATCGCGGCGAAGCGCGGGCTCGGCTACGCAAAGAGCGTCCCGGAGGCGCGGGCGCCTGCTCGAAGCGGGCGCATATCAGGCCGCCTTCCTGCTCCGCCCCACCCCGGTGGAGCAGGTGCGCGAGGTCGCGGCGCAGGGTGAGACGATGCCCCCCAAGTCCACCTACTTCTTCCCCAAGGTCCTGACGGGAGTGGTGTTCAATCCACTGAGCTGATGAAGATCTACACGCGAAAGGGCGACGACGGCACGACCTCGCTGTGGTACGGGGGCAGGGTCGCGAAGACCGACGCCCGCACCGAGGCCTATGGCTCCATCGACGAGGCGGACGCCGCCCTTGGCGTAGCCCGCTCGCTCTGCGGTCCCGACGACACCGAGCTGGCCGCCGATCTGCTGAGGCTGCAGCGCCAGCTGTTCGTGGCCGGCGCCGAGCTCGCAACTGCGCCGAAGGCGGCCGGGCGCCTGGAGGACGGGGTCAGCCGCGTCACCGACGCGATGGTCGAGGCCCTCGAGCCGACCATCGACCGCTACATGGACCGCGTCGACCTGCCTCCGAAGTTCGTGATCCCCGGGGGCACCCAGCTTTCCGCGCAGCTCGATGTCGCGCGAGCGACGGTGCGACGTGCGGAGCGGCGCGTGGTGGCGCTGAAGGAAGCCGATGGGCTTGCCTCGGAGGCCGTGCTGCGCTTCTTGAACCGAGTCTCCGACCTGGCCTTCGCGATGGCCCGCTTTGCGGACCTTGACCACCCGGAGCTGTTCGAGGGACGCGACAAGGAGGCGAGCGATGGTTAGGGCGACCGCTCGCCGCCGCCAGGGCTACACCCACGACGTCGAGATCCAGGGCGGCCACCGCCTGGTGATCGACGAGCCGGAGGAGTCCGGCGGCGCGAACCAGGGCCCATCCCCCACCCGCACGCTCGCCGGGACGCTTGCCGCATGCACCGCGATCACGATGGAGATGTACGCGGAACGCAAGGGCTGGGACGTGGGTGAGCTGGAGGTCGAGGTGGAGATGGAATACGGGCAGTCGAGCGTGCCGCGGTCGTTCGTCGTCAATCCTGCGACTACCGACGGGGCTGAGCGAGGACCAGGTCGAGCGTCTCAGGGTGATCGCCGGAAAGTGCCCGGTGCACCGCGCCCTGAGCCACGACACCGAGGTCTCGATCGAGGATCGGGTCGAGCTGGTCTGACGTGGACCTCGAGCTCGACGGCAAGGCCTGCGCGGTGACCGGCGCCAGCCGCGGGATTGGTCGAGAGGTCGCCATGCGGCTCTGCGCCGAGGGGGCCAGCGTGCTGCTCGTGGCGCGCTCGGCGGAGGCGCTCGAGGAGGTCGCGGCCGAGTGCCCGCAGAACGGCGCGCCAAGCCAGGCCGCTGCCGCTCGACGTCACCGTGCCAGACGCCGGCGAGCGCATCGTCTCCGCCGCCACCG
Organism: uncultured Actinomycetes bacterium; assembly: GCA_963760665.1. Classification (GTDB taxonomy): domain Bacteria; phylum Actinomycetota; class Thermoleophilia; order Solirubrobacterales; family 70-9; genus AC-56. The sequence goes on along the minus strand of CAVXDS010000003.1, from coordinate 265,682 downwards.
AGAGCTTCGGCCAGCTCGACGTCCTGATCAACAACGCCGGCACCTCGAAGCGGCGCCCCCTCGACCAGGTCCCCGACGAGGACTGGCAGGCCGCCTGGGAGCTGAACGTGATGGCGCCGATGCGGGCGATGGGCGCGGCGGCTCCAGGCATGGCCAAGCGCGGATGGGGAAGGATCGTCAACGTCTGCTCGTCGGCCGCCAAGCGGCCATCGGGGATGACCCCGGAATACTCGGTCACCAAGGCGGCGGAGCTCTCGCTGTCGCGGGTGTTCGCCGACGCGTACGCAAAGCATGGCGTCCTCGTGAACGCCGTTTGTCCGGGTCCGACCAAGTCGGAGCTGTGGATGGAACCCGGTGGCCTTCTCGACCAGTCCGCCGAGCTCGCCGGCGACGTGAGCCGCGCCGAGGCGCTGGCCGCCGCCGGCGCGGGCCGGCCGATCGGTCGCCTCGCCGAGGTCGAGGAGATCGCCGACGCGATCGTCTTCCTGTGCTCGAAGCGCGCCTCATACGTCGCCGGCGCGGCCTGGAGCGTCGACGGCGGCACCGTCCAGGTGATCATCTAGATCGAGCGCGGACTGGATACTTGGGAAGTGGACTCCGCGCACGAAACCCTTCGCGGCGCCCTCCTCGAGCCGGCCGAGGCGGCGGCGATGAAGGCGCCGGGCGCGACCCAGGCGGCCGTGCTGGTGCCGCTCTTCGGCCACCCGGGGCAATCCGGCCTCGTGTTCACCGAACGGCGCTCGGACCTGCGGCGCCACCCCGGCGAGATCTCGTTTCCCGGCGGTCGCCAGGACGGTCCGGCCGAGGACCTGATGACGACAGCTCTTCGCGAGGCCGAGGAGGAGATCGGCCTCGACCCGGGCGAGGTCGAGGTGGTCGGCGCGCTGCCGCCGGTGGGCACCTTCGTCACCGGCTACAAGGTCCATCCGTTCGTCGGCCTGATTTCCGAGGGCCTCCCGCTGCGGCCCAACCCGGCCGAGGTCGCCGCGATCCTCCTGCTCCGGCTCGAGGAGCTGCGCGCCGGCTTCGCATTGCGTCGCCTGGTCCGCCGCGGCATCCCGATCCGCACGCCGACCTACGTCGTCGGCGAGCACTTGATCTGGGGCGCGACCGCCCGGATCCTTGGCGAGCTCCTGGACCGCCTCGGCGACTAACGGCGCCTCTCAACCACTAGACGTCCTTCTCGATCGGGACGTCGACCATGTTGCCCCACTCGGTCCAGGAGCCATCGTAGTTCTCGACCTGGTCCAGGCCGAGCAGCTCGTGGAGCACGAACCAGGTGTGCGCTGAGCGCTCGCCGATCCGGCAGTAGGCGATCACCGGCTTCGAGTCCGCGATCACGCCCTTGGAGCTGTACAGGTCGCGAAGCTCGTCGGCCGACTTGAAGGTGCCGTCGTCGTTGACGGCCTGCGCCCATGGAACCGAGATCGCTCCGGGGATGTGCCCGCCGCGCTGGGCGCCCTCCTGCTCGTAGCCGGCCATCGCGATCAGCTCGCCGGAGTACTCCTGCGGACTGCGCACGTCGACCAGGTTGGTGCCCTCGCCGAGCGCCTCGAAGACCTCCTCGCGGCGGGCCCGGATCGCCTCGTCGCCGCTCTTTGCCTCGAAGGTCGCGGCAGGATGGCTGGGAACCTCCGAGGTCGTCTCGCGATCCTCCGCGATCCACTTCTCGCGCGGGCCGTTGATCAGCTTGACGTTGTCGTGGCCGTAGTACTTGAAGTACCAGTAGGTGTAGGCCGCGAACCAGTTGTTGCGGTCGCCGTAGAGCACCACGGTGTGGTCGTTGGAGATCCCCCGGCTGCCCATCAGCGCCCCGAACTCCTCCGGCCCCAGGAAGTCGCGCTTCACCTGGTCCTGGAGATCGTGCTTCCAGTCGAACCCGATCGCGCCGGGGATGTGGGCCTCCGCGTAGAGGGCGGGGTTCTCGTCGACTTCGACGATCCGGATCGAGTCGTCGTTCAGGTGCTCGGCCACCCAATTCGTCTCGACCAGCACGTCCGTCGAGTAGTCGGTCATGCTCGCTGCTCCTTGATCGCAAATTAACCTAATCCGTATCCGAGTTTAGGTCATTGCCTTTTCGTGGCGCCTTCGCCGATCAGCCGCTCGGTGGCGGCCAGCATCGCGTCGCTCCACGTCTCCCAATCGCCGGGCTCCTGGGCGACCACCTGGACCGGGATTCGCCACCGCTCAGCCGCTTCGCGGACGATCGCGGCGCCCCGCTCGAGGTGGTGCGCGCTGCACGCGCCCCGCCGCCTCGTAGACGAACCCGCGCACCGGCGTCTCGACCAGCTTCTCCATCAGCCGCTCGAGCCGCGGGCCGTGAACCGCGGCGATCACCTCCGGCTCGCCGAGCGCCGAGCCGAGCAGCCAAAAGACGAGCGTCACGTCGCCCACGTGGTCGAGGATCGACCCGGCGCGATCCGGATCGGCGACGACCGCTTCAAGGTGGGCCCCCCGGATGTCCTGGGCGTTGTCCGGATCGCGCGTCGTGCCGCGAACCTGCCAACCGGCGGCGACCAGGCGCTTTCCCAGCTGCCGGCCACGGCAGCCGCAGCCGACGATCAGCGCCCGCGCCACGCTGGGCCTCCGTCAGATGGTCGGCGTGGCGGAGGTCATCAGACGCCCAACTCGTCCTCGAGCTCCTCGAGGCGGTCGTCGTAGGAGCGCCGCTGGCGCTCCCGAATCGCCTCGTCCTCACGCGCCATTCTCGAGGCGTCCGCCCGAGTCAGGTCGGGCTTGCCGCGGCGACGGCGCATCTCGTTCTGCGCCTCGATCATCTGCTGGATGTCCTCGGTCTCCAGCCTGGCCTCGTCCTCGTAGGAGCGGGTCGGCTGCCAGTCGACGAGATCGGCCCCGCTGCCCGGGTACGCTCGCGCCAGGAGGACGAGCACCAAGACGATGAAGCCAACCATCCCTAGGGTCAGGAGAATGTAATCCATGGGCCCTGCTTCAACCTTAGACGCTTTCGTCGTCGACGCGGTTCGCACGCCGGTGGGCCGGTACCGGGGGGCGCTGTCCGGGGTGCGGCCCGACGACCTCGCCGCACATGCGATCTCGAAGGCCGTGGAGCGAACCGGGCTCGACCCGAGCGGCTGTCTGCGACGTCTACCTGGGCGCCGCCAACCAGGCGGGTGAGGACAACCGCGACGCCGCTCGGATGGCGGCGCTCCTGGCGGGGCTGCCCACCGACGTCCCGGGGGTCACCGTCAACCGGCTCTGCGCCTCGGGCCTGGAGGCGGTCAACCAGGCCTCGCGGGCGTTGCGGCTCGGCGAGGGAGACCTGTACCTGGCGGGGGGCGCCGAGTCGATGAGCCGGGCGCCATGGGTCGTCCCGAAACCGGATGCCGGGCTGCCGCGGGGTCCGCAGACGATGCACGACACATCCCTCGGCTGGCGCCTGATCAACCCGCGGATGGCCGAGCGCTACTCGACCGAGTCGATGGGCGAGACGGGCGAGAACGTGGCGGAGCGCTACGGAATCGCCCGCCAGGAGCAGGACAGGTTCGCGCTCCGCAGCCACACTCGAGCGGTGGCGGCGATGCGCGAGGGGCGGTTCGCGGCCGAAGTGGTGCCCGTCGAAGTCCCATCACCCAAGGGCGGAAACGGCCCGGTGGTGGTCGAGGTCGACGAAGGACCTCGCGCCGACACCTCGCTCGAGAAGCTTTCCCGCCTGCGTCCCGCGTTTCGCGAGGGCGGCACGGTGACGGCCGGCAACGCGTCAACGCTCAACGACGGCGCCGCCTGCCTCGTTCTGGCCACCGCCCAGCGCGCAGAGGCGCTCGGCGCCCGTCCCCTGGCCCGGATCGTCTCGATCGGCGTCGCCGGTGTCGATCCCGCCTACATGGGCATGGGCCCGGTGCCCGCCATCCGACGGGCGCTCGACGCTGGTGGGCTGTCGCTCGGCGACATCGACCTGATCGAGATCAACGAGGCGTTCGCGTCCCAGGTCCTCGCCTGCGCCGGCGAGCTTGGGATCGAGGAGGAGCGGCTGAACGTGAACGGCGGGGCGATCGCCCTCGGCCACCCGCTTGGCTGCTCCGGCGCCCGGCTCATGACCACGCTCGTCTGGGAGTTGCGGCGCCGCAGGGCCCGGTACGGGCTCGCGGCGCTTTGCGTGGGCGTCGGGCAGGGGGTGGCGACGATCGTCGAGAACCCCGAGGCGACCTGAGCCGCACGCGGGTCATGGGATAGCCTCGGGTCATGGCAGCGAAGGAGCTGGCGAGCGTCGACGGACGGATCTCGGCCACAACCGCGGCGACCATCCCGCTGCCGGACGATGGGCTTTACCGCGGTGACGGCGTATTCGAGGTGATCCGCCTGTATGGAGGCCGTCCCTTCGCGCTCCGGGAGCACCTGGACCGCCTCGAGCGCTCGGCGGCCGCGATCGAGCTGCCCGTGGAGCGATCCCTGATCGAGCGCGAGCTGGCGGCCCTGTTGGCCGAGCTCGGGAACGACGAGGCACAGCTTCGGATCGTGCTGACCCGCGGCGGGCGCAGGATCTTGCTCGTCGAGCTGCTGCCGGACCGCGGCGCCAGCGTGCGGCTCGCCACGGTGACATATTCGCCCACCGTGATCCTGACCGGCGTCAAGTCGCTGTCCTACGCGGCCAACATGCAGGCCACCCGCGAGGCCAAGCGCCGCGGCGCCGACGAGGCGGTCCTGGTGAGGCCGGACGGCGTGGTCCTCGAGGCCCCCACCTCGGCGATCTTCTGGATCTCGCCCGAGGGAGGGCTGCGGACACCCTCGCTGGGCGCGGGCATCCTCGAATCGATCACCCGCGCGCAGATCGTGCGCTCACTCCACGTCGAAGAGGGTGAGTTTTCGGCCGAGGACCTGCTCGGCGCCCACGAGGCCTTTCTCGCCTCGACGGTGCGCGAGGTCCAGCCCGTGGCGGCGATCGACGGGCACGAGCTCGAGACGGGGTCCCGCACGCTCGAGGCGCAGGCGGCGCTCAAGCGAGCCCTGGACGAGGCGTTTGGGGCGCCGCAACCAACCGCCTAGGCCTCCTTCGTGGATCTCGATCTCAGCGACGAGCAGCGCCTGATCTCCGAGACGGCGCGCGATTTCGTCGACAACGAGATCGTCCCCCGGGCGCGCGAGAACGATCGCGCCGCGCGCTTCGATCGCGAGCTCGCGCAGCGCCTCGGCGACATGGGCTATCTCGGTGCGCCGGTCGCCGAGGAATACGGCGGCCGCGGCCTCGACTACCTCAGCTACGGCCTGATCGTCGAGGAGGTCGGCCGAGGCGACTCCTCGGCCCGTACGGTGGTCTCGGTCCAGACCTCGCTCGTCTGTGGCTCGATCGAGCGCTGGGGCACGGAGGAGCAGAAGCGCCATTGGCTGCCGCGCCTGTGCTCCGGCGAGGCACTCGGCTGCTTCGCCCTCTCCGAGCCCGACGCCGGCTCGGACCCGTCATCGATGCGCACCCGGGCTCAGCTCTCCGACGGCCGCTGGCAGATCACCGGCCAGAAGATGTGGATCTCGCTCGCCAACCACGCCGAGGTGGCGCTGATCTTCGCCCAGACCGATCCGGCAAAGCGCCACCGGGGGATCGCCTGCTTCCTGGTCCCGACCTCGACCGAGGGCTACTCGTCGCAGGAGATCCACGGCAAGCTCGGGCTGCGCGCCTCGGACACCGGCTCGATAGCGCTCGATCAGGCCGAGGTGCCCGAGGACGCGCTGCTCGGCGAGGTCGGGGAAGGCTTCAAGATTGCAATGACGGCGCTCGACTCGGGTCGGTACTCGGTGGCGGCCGGGTGTGTGGGTATCTGCGAGGGCTGCGTCCAGGCGTCGGTGGACTACGCCAAGAAGCGAGAGCAGTTCGGGGTCCCGATCGCGAGCTTCCAGCTGGTCCAGGAGATGATCGCCGAGATGGTGGTGCGAAGGGATGCGGCAAGGCTGTTGGTGCGCCGGGCGGGCATCCTCAAGGACCAGGGCAAGCCGAACACCGCCGAGACGTCGATCGCCAAGCTGTATGCGACCGAATCCGCGGTCGAGTGCGCCAACCTCGCGATCCAGGTGCACGGCGGCTCCGGCTACGTCGACGACTACCCGGTCGAGCGCTACCTTCGCGACGCCCGCGTCACGACCCTGTACGAGGGAACCTCGCAGATCCAGAAGCTGATCATCGGCCGCGAGGCGACCGGGATCAACGCGATGACACCGCCGCGCGTCGACGCGTGAGTCCTCTGGTCGAGACCAGCGTCGACGACCACGTAGCCCTGTGCCGGCTGAACCGGCCCGAGGCCCGCAACGCCCTGTCGCCCGAGCTGATGGAGGAGTTGGCCACCGAGGTGGAGCGATTCGACGCCGACCCGCAGATCCGAGTCGTCGTGATCGCCGGCTCCGACGACGTGTTCGCCGCCGGGGCGGACATCAACTCACTGCGCGAGCGCACCTTCGAGGAGTCGCTGCGCCATCCGGCGGCGTCGTTCTGGTGGCGGCTCGCCACCTGCAAGACGCCATTGATCGCCGCCGTGTCGGGCTTTGCGCTCGGGGGCGGCTGCGAGCTGGCCCTGCTTTGCGATCTGATCGTCGCCTCGGAGTCGGCCGAGTTCGGCCAGCCCGAGATCACCCTCGGGATCATCCCCGGCGGCGGAGGAACGCAGCGACTCGCTCGCGTGATCGGAAAGCAGCGGGCGATGGAGCTGGTGCTGACAGGCCGGCGCATCGACGCCGAAGAGGCCGCCCGGCTGGGCCTCGTGAACGTGGTCGCCGGCCAGGGCGAGTGGCTGGAGCGGGCCGTGGCGCTGGCGCAGCGCATCGCCAGGCGCCCTCCGATCGCCGCCCGGCTCGCCAAGCAGGCCGTTCTCGCGGCCGAGGAGACCACCCTCAGCTCCGGCCTCGAACAGGAACGGCGGCTGTATGAGCTCTCGATGGCGACCGAGGATCGGATCGAAGGCATGGACGCGTTTCTGGAGAAGCGAAAGCCCCAGTTCAAGGGGAGGTGACGATGACGGGCATCTTCCCCAAGCGACCGCAAATCGGCCTATAGAGCTAAGTCGGGTCAGAATGCTCCTCTCGTATGTCAAAGAAACTCGACAAGGCGCAACGACTTGCTCGACGTCACACCGAATCCCGGCACGCTCGCGACAAGGCGATCCGCGCCGCCGCTGCCAAGCACACGCTGCGCGAGGTCGCGGCGGCAACCGGGCTTTCGCACCAGCGCGTCCACCAGATCGTCCAGGACAAGCAATGAAGCTCGGGCCGTGATCGAGCGGGTGGGAGTCGTGGGCGCCGGAACGATGGGGGCCGGGATCGCCCAGCTCTCCTGCCTGGGCCGCTTCGACACCTACCTGCACGACCCCCTCCCAGCGGCGCTGCGCGAAGGCCAGCAGAGGCTTCGCGGGGCGCTGGTCAAGGGAGCCGACCGAGGCCGGTGGACGCAGGCCGAGGCTCAGGCCGCATCGGCGCGGCTTCGCGCAGCGTCGAGGCTGGAGGACCTGGCCGGCTGCGAGCTGGTGGTCGAGGCTGCTCCCGAGAGCCTGGAGCTGAAGCGCGAGCTGTTCGCGCAGCTCGCCGGGGTCTGCGGAACCGGGGCGATCCTGGCCACCAACACCTCCTCGCTCTCGGTGAGCGCGATCGCCTCCGGGGTGGAGTCACCCGAGCGCGTTTGCGGCATGCACTTCTTCAACCCGCCGCCGTTGATGCGCCTGGTCGAGGTGGTCGCCGGCGACGAGACTTCCGAGGAGACGCTGGCGATGGCTGGCAACGTGGCCCGGGCGATGGGCCGCCAGCCGATCCGCGCCGCCGACGCGATCGGCTTCGTGGCCAACCGGGTGGCGCGCCCGTTCACGCTCGAGGCGCTGCGCCTGCTGGGCGACCGGATCGCCACGCACGATCAGATCGACCGGATCGTGCGGATCGGCGGCGGCTTCCGCATGGGCCCGTTCGAGCTCATGGACCTTGTGGGCGTCGATCTCAATTTCGAGGTCGCCAAGTCGTTCTGGGAGCAGAGCTTTCACGAGCCGCGCTGGCGACCGCACCCGATCCAGTCGCGGATGGTGGCCGCCGGTCGCATCGGCCGCAAGGCCGGGCGGGGGTATTACGACTACGGAGGCGGCCCCCACAGGCCCGACGACCCTGAGCCGAGGGTTCGTGACCCAGAGTGGACCCGCAACGCCGAGATCGAGGACTCGGTCCACTTCGCGGCGTTCCCGAACCTGGAGGAGGCGACCCTGGTCGAGTTGGCGCGCCGGCCGGCGACCACCCCCGCCGACGCTGAAGCGGCGAAGACCTACTTCCGCGCGATGGGCAAGCAGGTCGAGTGGGTGCCCGGCGACGCGCCCGGCCTGGTCCTCGGCCGGATCATCTGCCAGATCGTCAACGAGGCTCACTTCGCGGTCGGCGAGGGAGTGGCCACGCCGCAGGACGTGGACACCGCCATGCGGCTGGGCTTCAACTATCCGCGGGGGCCGTTCGAGTGGGCCGAGGCGATCGGCCCGGCGCGGGTGGTCAGCGTCCTGGACGCGCTCCGGTCGGAGCTGGGCGAGGAGCGCTATCGGGCAGCGCCGTCGCTTCGCCGCGCCGCCATCGAATAGCCCCCTCGACCGCCAGCCACGAGCCGGCAAGAATCAGCGCCAGTCCGGCCACCGTGGCGGCGGTGATCGGCTCGTCGAGCAGCAGGGCTCCGTAGACGACCGCAAACCCGGGCGCCAGGTAGGCGACGATGAACGACCGCGCCGGCCCGATCCGGGCTATCAGCGTGTAGAAGATCGCGAACGCGAGCCCGGTTCCGACAACGCCCAGAGCGGTGACGGCCGCGATCGGTCCGAGAGCCGGGACGGAGCCCGGCGCCGTGATCAGCGCCGCCGGCAGCAGCCAGATCGTGCCCGCCAACATCACCCAGGCGGCGACTCCGATCGGGGGCGCATGGCCGAGCCGGTGCTTGACCAGGAATCCGCCCACGGCGTACCCCAGGCCCGCCAGCACCACCGCGAGGCCGCCGAGGACGGCGGAACCCGAGCCGCTGAGGTCGAGGCCGAACAGCGCCACCACGCCGGCGATCCCGATCATGATCCCGAGCAGCCGGGCTCCCTCGGAGCGCTCCTCGTGGTCGATCCAGACCGCCAGTACCGCGGTGAAGATCGGCGCCGTGGCCACCAGGATGCCCGCCAGGGCCGAGGAGATCTCCCGCTCGCCCAGGGCGATCAACAGGAATGGCCCAGCCACCTGCACGCCACCCACGATCGCGACGGTTCCCGGCCGGCCGCGGACAGCGCCGAGCGCCCGCTGGGATGCCGCCATCGGCACCAGCACGGCCGCCGCCAGCGCGATCCGCAGCCAGGCGATCATCGGCGCCGAGAAGTCGCGGAGCCCGATCTTGATGAACATGTAGCTCGCCCCCCAGATCGAGGCAAGCAGCAACAGCCACGTCCACGAGCGTCGGCTCACAGCCCGAGGTTAGCCGGCGAAACCGGGTCTATCTATTAGCTCTGCTGATCGGAGCTATCAGCGCTTGCCGTTGCCCGATTCGGGGCGCTGGATGACCCCGGACTCCATGCCGCCGTAGACGAAGGTCGGGACCACGGGCCACTGCCGCTTCCAGCTGGCCATCTCCGAGGACGGAAAGACGTTGAGCCACCGCGGATCGTGCTTGTTCGGGTCCGCCAGCGCCTTCTCCTTGAGCATCGAGTCGTACTGGTCGATCGAGTCCTCGAGCGTGTTCGAATTGAGGATCACCTCGCGCCCGAAGAACTCGGCCGTCTTGCGGACTCCCGGGATCTTCGACAGATGCGGGTGCCACGAGTCGGCGGCCACGCCGTTCTCGGACGAGACCCAGACGCCGTCCTCGGTGTTGATGCACAGCGAGTGGTTGCCGTCTGTGTGGCCGGGGGTCCAGACGAGGGCAACGCCCTTGCCCAGCTCGACGTCTCCGTCGACCAGGACGACGTTGTCGGTGATCAGATCCTTGATCCCGTCCTTGACGTACCAGGCCCACTGCATCGGGTGCAGCGACCCGAAGGTGTCCCACTCCCTGCGCTGGGCGATCAGCTTCGCGTTCGGGAACAGCGGCGGGCGGGGCGCCGCCTCGCCCGGGATGGGCTCGGTGGTGCCGAGCACGAACCGCAGATCCTGGACGTGGAGGTGGTCGAAGCTGACGTAGTCCACGTCCTCTGGGCGCAGCCCGACCTTGACCAGCGCCTCGTCGGGGTGGTTCCAGATCGTGGCCAGGACCTTGTAGGAGAGGAACTCACCGAGCTTCTCGATCTGCTGTGCGTAGTAGGGCGCCTCCGCGGGCCCCTCGGGGACGGTCGGCTCGTAGGCGAGCGTCCGCAGCCGGCCATCGAAGTCCTCGAACTGGACCACCTGGAGGCGGTTGATGATGTTGACGTAGGGATTCGCCCCCTTGGCGGCGCCGCCGAAGGCGAACTTCAGGGGATAGCCCGCCGATGCGATGTCGACCGTACGGACGCCGCGGACCCGGTTCTCGGGGGTCGCGAAGCGGGCCCTGAACTCGGCGGCGGCCTCGCGGATCGCCGCCGGCCGGTCGCCGCGCGGCCAAGTTTCGTTCGCCTGATCGAACTCGTGGAAGGGCCGCAGCCCGAGCTTCTCGATCTTGACCTTGGGAACCTCAACGACGGCCATCGCTCGTCTTCCTCCTCGCCTCGATTTGCTGGCGCCTCGCCGACGCCAGTACCGGCTTTCCGGTAGGGGGGTCGATGCGGAACTCTAGCGCCGGGCCGCTGCGGCCGATAAGAGAACGATGCCCCGCCCAGCCGGACCCCAAGTCGTGGGCCGCCGTCTCGTCACGCTGGTCGCCGCCACGGCTGCAATGCTCGTCCTCGCGGGGGCCACTATGGCTTCTGGCGCCGGTGCAGGCATCAACCCCCGCCTGCTCCCCGATCTGGTCACCACGAAAGTCGGTCAGCACGACCTGGTCGTGGAGCCAAGCGGAGGGAGGCTCTTCCTGAGGCTCACGAACGAGCTCGCGAACCGCGGCCGGGGGCCGCTCGAGATCTATCCCAGCGCACAGTCGCACAATTGCGACGGCACGCCCAATCCCGACCGCGACGCCTATCAGCGGATCTTCCTCGACAGTAACGGGGACGGCGTCTTTCGCCGCGCCACGGACACCGACTCCGAGCACTTCAAGTTCGGCTGCGACCGATACAACCCGCGCGCCGCGGAGTGGGATATCTTCGACCTCGCCCGTTACAAGCTGTGGCGGCTACACAGCGGCAAGACGGTCGCTCGGACGACCAAGGTCGCGTTCTGCACGATCGACCTCGACCATCCGTTTCCCGGGTTGCCCGGATCGCCGCATGTTGGCTACTACCCACAGGGCGGCTGCGACCAGAACTCCACGCTGGGGGTCTCCGTCGGCTGGGCGGACGAGTACTACTACGGGCTGCCCGGCCAGCAACTGAACGTCACCGGGCTGAAGCATGGCCGCTACTGCCTGGTCTCCAAGGGCGATCCCGACAACCTGCTGCGAGAGTCGAACAACTCGAACAACGTCCGTAGGACCCGGATCGCGCTACACCCGGCGAAGCAAACGGTGAAGCGGCTCAGCGGCCGCTGCACCGGATAGCTGACCGTCCAGCACCCGCGCGGGACGAGACCTCCTACGAGGCCGGCGCCGGCTCGGCCGTCTGGGCCTGGCCGGCCTTGCCGTACCAATGCGCCTCCGGAGAGGGAGGCGTGTCGCGCAGGTACCACTCGGCGTCCAGCGCGCCCATCGTGCCGGTGCCGGCGGCGGTCACGGCCTGGCGGTAGGTGTGGTCGACCAGGTCGCCCACGGCGAACACCCCGGCCAGGTTGGTGCGGGTCGAGCCATCCTGGGTCAGCACGTAGCCCTGCTCGTCGGTGTCGACCTGGTCGCGGACGAGCTCGGATCGCGGCGTGTGGCCGATCGCCACGAAGGCGCCACCCGCCTCGATCTCTTCGCGCTCGCCGGTCTCGGCGTGGCGGAGGCGCACCTTCGCCAGCTTGCCGTCGTCCCCGGCCACGAACTCCTCCGGCACGTAGGGAGTCTTCAGGCTGATGTTGGGGACCGCCTTGGCGCGTTCCAGCATGATCTTCGAGGCCCGGAACTCGTTGCGGCGGCCGACGATGGTCAGCTCGGAGGCGTACTTGGAGATGAATATCGAGTCCTCCATCGCCGAGTCCCCTCCGCCGATCACGACCACCTTCTCGCCCTTGAAGAAGGCGCCGTCGCAGACGCCGCAGGTGGAGACGCCGCGACCGCCCAGCTCGAGCTCGCCGGGGATGCCGAGCCGCTTCGGCTCGGCGCCCATCGCCAGAATGACGGTCTTCGCCAGATGCTCGGTGTCGCCGACCCAGACCCGATGGAGGCCCCCGTCGGAGAGCTCGATCCGGGTAGCGTCGTCGCTCACGAAGCGGGTTCCGAACCGCTCCGCCTGGGCGCGGAAGTGCTGCATCAGCTCCGGTCCCATGATCCCCTCCGGGAAGCCCGGATAGTTCTCGACGTCGGTGGTGTTCTGGAGCTGCCCGCCCCACTGGAAGCCCTCGATCACAAGCGGCTCGAGCTCGGCGCGAGCTGTATAGAGCGCCGCGGTGTAGCCAGCGCAGGCGCCGCCGACGATGATCACGCTCTCGACTTGCTTTTCGTTCACTTTTCGCTCCCTCTCGGCTGGGGCTCTCGTGTTCTCCTTGTAGGAGACACTATACTTTACTTTCTGAAGTAATGGGCGGCGTCGTCACGGGCAGCGACTCCTCGGTCTGGTGGCCCAGCGGCGCCGCGGCCCCCTGTTCCTCCCAGCGCGTCACCGTCTTTCGCAGCTGGAGGAAGGCAACGATCCCGGGCGGGATCGGCAGCCAGAAGGCGATCAAGCGATAGGTGAGCACGGCCGCGAACACCTCCGCGCCCGGCACGTCGAACAGTACGAAGGTGCCGATCATCCCCGCGTCCACGGCCCCCACCCCGCCGGGGGCGAACGGGACCAGGTTGGCGACCATGCCGACGAAGAAGCCCTCCACGACGACCCCGAGCGGGACCTCGGCGCCGTAGGCGTGGAACGCCGCCCACAGGATGCCGACGTTGGCCGCCCAGAACCCCACCGCGCCCAGCACCGCCAGCCCGCCCCGCGACGGATTGCGCACGAAGTCGATCGCCGTGCGCGTGCCGCGCGCCAGGGTGGCGGGGCCGCTGGCCAGGCGCTGCGCGTGGCGGGCGAACCGGTAACCCTGGGCGAACCGGCCGAGGCGGCGCTCGATGTCCTCGGGGATCAGGGCGATCAGCAGGAAGACGGCGACCGCGGCGCCGGCGAGCGCCGCCGGGACGATCGTCAGGCCGGCGGGGTTGGCCCCGTTCAGCACTCCCGTGCGCAGCAGGATCCCGTCGAGCATCAGGGCGAGCATGTAGACGGCGTACAGCAAGACCAGGAAGGCCACCATGCGGCAGGCCGTCTGCCGCCGAGGCATCCCCGCCTTTCGAAGCGCCCAGTAGGTGAGCACGATGCCGCCGGCGCCGCCGGCCGAGAACAGCCGCGTCGCCGCCAGACCCGCCATGGTGATCTGGTAGGACTCGCGCCACTCCAGGTGGAGTACCTGCTCTCCGACCACGCCCCGGAACAGCGCCACGTAGGAGAAGAAGGCGAGGACGTTGAAGGCAAGCGCGACCGCGATCCAGATCGCATTGGCGTCGGCGAGCTTGTGGAAGACGTTCTGGGTATCGAAGAGCTTCGGCAGCAGGATGTAGATCGCCGCCACCAGCAGCACGACGACGACCAGCGTCTGGACCATCCGCTTCGGATCGGCGAAGAAGGAGGGCTCGGTCTCCCGGTCCTCCTCCTCGAGCGCCTCCTCGTCCCGATCGACCAGCTCCTGGTCGTTCGCCATCCCCCCGAATACTGGCACGCCCGTCAGCCGTTGGCCACCCGCTCCAGCCGCTGCGCGGCGGCGCTGATCCGGAGCACCAGCGGCTCGACCAGCGGCTCGCCGCGACGGATCAGCGCCACCAGCGCCGCGCCGGCTGCCAGGTCGATCGCGTAGTGCTCGCCGAGGTACGCGAGGGCGAAGCCGAGCGTCAGGGCATATGCCCAACCCGTGGCGCCGGCCAGCGGGCTCGCCTCCGAGAGCAGGATCGCCGCCAGGACCGAGCTGGCGAAGTGCAGGGACGGCATCGCCGCCCACGGATTCCCGCCGAGCGACTTGTACAGGGCCGGCCAGGCGCGCCCCCAGGCCTTCTCGCCGACCTCGACCATCACCCGCCGCAGGCGCGGCGGCTTCAACCCCGCGACGGCCTCTGCGCTGTCATCTCCCAGCTCCTCTGCGATGTATCCCTGCTCGGCGGCCCACCACGGAGGGGCCGTGGGGACGGCGAAGTAGACGGCGCACCCCAGGTCATAAGCCGCGGCCATCTGCCAGCCGGCTCGGGCGAACCGCTCCTCGCGGCGCAGCAGGATCCACAGCAGCGCGAGGTACGGCTCGACGAACCAGGCCCAGTGGACGACCGCGAGCACGCGGTCGAGCGCGGTGACCTCTCCGGGGCGCGAGAAGGCGCGCTGCAGGCGGACGTTCGGGAGCTCGCCGAGCCCCAGCACGCGGTCGACGCGGATCGGGTAGCGGACGTGAAGACGCCGCCGGAGGCCCTCCTGATCGTCGTAGGGCAGCTCGTGGACGACCGTGAATGCCCACATCTGGAGCGCCGAACAGCGCCGCGTCGCGGGCCTTGGTCCGCGGAAGCAGCACCGCGAGCGCGAACGGGCCTGTGGCGGTCGCGGCGATCGTGACCGACGCCGGGACGCGCAGCCGCCGGCGGGCCAGCGGCACGGCTATCGAGCCGGCGAGCGCGAGGCCCGCCGCGGCCCGGACCGCCGTTCGGAGCAGTGGGCTTTGGCGGCGGCGCCTTAGGGTGAGCAAGGCGCGGCGAGTATAAGCTCGGGCCGCGGATGACCGACCGAGCGCTTCGAGGGTCGCAAGGCCGCGGTCACCGGGGCCGGCGGCTTCATCGGCAATGCGATCTGCCGCCGGCTGGCCGCCGGCGGGATCGAGGTCCAGGGGCTCGACATCGACCCGGCCAGCGCCGGCCGCGTCAGGGCGGCCGGAGCCTCCTTCGTGGAGGCCGACGTCGCCGACCCGCAGACGCTGGAGGGGGCGTTCGACGAGACCCAGCTGGTCGTCCACACCGCCGCCCACGTTCACGAGTGGGGCTCCATGGACGACTTCGTTCGAGTCAACGTGGCCGGCACCGCGAACGTCCTCGACGCGGCCGCCGAGGCCGGCGCGGACCGTGTCGTCCACCTGAGCTCGGTCGTCGTCTACGGATACGAGAGCCGCTCCGAGCAGGACGAGGGGGCGTTTCGGCGCGCCCACGGAATCCCCTACATAGACACCAAGTCGGCCTCCGACCGGCTGGCATGCCGGCGCGGCGCTGTCGTGATCCGCCCCGGCGACGTCTACGGGCCAGGCTCGGTGCCGTGGACCCTTCGCCCGCTCCAGCTGGCACGGGCCGGGCAACTCGCCGTGCCCGGTCGCGGCGACGGCCTGATGCTTGCCCTCTACGTCGACGACCTGGCGGAGGCGGTCGTCCTCGGCCTGGCCCGCGGCGAGCCCGGCCACGCCTACGCGGTCTGGGACGACACGACCCGGGTCACATTCGAGGAGCACTTCAACCGGCTGGCGCGATTCGGCGGTCACCGCGAGGCGCGGCGGCTGCCGCGCCCGGTGCTCGAGCTGGCGGGGATGGCGACCGAGGGGTGGGCGAAGCTGCGTGGCAAGCCGCCCGCCTTCACCGCCCGCGCCCCGACCTTCATCGACCGCCGCGGCACTGTGTCCGCGGCGAAGGCCCACGAGCAGCTCGGCTGGCAGCCCCTCGTCTCCTACGAGGAGGGCATGCGGCGAACCGAGCAGTGGCTGCGTGCCGAGCGGCTGATCTGAGGATCAGCCCACCCTCGACTCCCCGCCCGAGCATGCCGTCGGCGTGATTAGAATGCTCGCGCCTTGGCGCGCCGCACGATCCTTCGCCGCGTAGCCCCCACGCTGGTCGTCGCCGGGCTGGCGCTGGCGGTGCTCGCCGCGCCTGCGCAGGCGACCGTCTTCGGTCCGCGGGCGGGTCATTCCCCGAACGCGGACGACATCCGGACCGCCTACTGGGTCGCGATCGCCATCGCCGCCCTGCTGGTGATCGTCGTGCACGTGTTTCTGCTCGCCGCGATCGTCCGCTTCCGGGCTCGCCGCGGGCGCTCGCCGCGGCGCTTCGGCGCAGGACCCGGCGCTTTCCTGCGACCTGCGGCGCCGCTCACCGCGGTGGCGGTCGGCACGTTCGTATTCGGGATCGTGATGGCGGGAAAGACGCGTGACGTGAAGCCGACCGGGTCCGAGGGCTTCGGTGCGTCGAACAGCCTGGTCGCCCAGGTGGGCGGGCTCAGCGTGCCGTCCGACGCCAAGCCGCTGACGATCAACGCGATCGGCCAGCAGTTCGTATGGCGGTTCGAGTACCCGGGCGGCCGGCCCGGCGACCGGCTCTTCTCCTACGGCGAGCTCGTCGTCCCCGTGGACACCGCGATCGTCCTCCACGTCACAGCCACGGACGTCATGCACCGGTGGTTCATCCCCAGCCTCGGCGGCCAGGTGGACGCGGTCCCCGGCGACACGGCCGACACCTGGTTTCGCGCCGATCGCGAGGGCGTCTACCAAGGGCAGTCGACCTTCTTCTCGGGGACCTCCTACTCGGCGATGCGCGCCTGGGTACGCGTGGTCAGCCCCGACGCCTACCGGCAGTTCCTCCGGCAGAAGCGGAGCGACCTGGACGCGGCCCAGAGGTACGTGCAGCAGAAGGTCACCCAGAACGACGATTCCGGGGCTTCGAGCCCGTGACCCCGTCCGACGGTCGTCGCGCCGCCCCGCCCCGAGGTCGTCACGGAGGAGATCCCGCGCCGCCGGCCGGGCTGGGTCGAGCGAGCGACCAGCGCCAACCACAAGTCGGTCGGGGTGCTGTACATCGGCACCTCGCTGTGCTTCCTGGCCGTGGCGGTGGTCGAGTTCGTGCTCATCAGGGTGCAGCTGATCGTTCCCGAGAACACGGCGATCCACCCCGAGATCTTCGACCGGATCATGTCCGTGTTCGGGGTCACCGCGGTGATCCTGTTCGCGATCCCGCTGGCCCTGGGGCTGATCGGCTACATCGCGCCGCTTCAGATCGGCGCCCGCGGGGTCGCGTTCCCGCGACTCAACCTGCTCTCGTTCTGGCTCTACCTGGCGGGGGCCGTGACCGTCTACGGCAGCTTCGTCTACCGGCCATCCGAGGCCGGCCTGGCGGCGCTCCCCCCGCTCTCCGACGACGTGTTCTCGAACACGGCGGGGGTCGACGCCTGGATCGTCGGCGTGGGGCTCGCGCTCCTCGGCTTCGTCTGCTTCGCGGTCAACCTCGTCGTCACGCTGCACAACATGCGCTCGCCCGGCATGGCCTGGCGCCGCGTGCCGCTGTTCTCCTGGGCGTCGGGCCTGAGCGGATACCTGCTGCTCGTGATCGCCCCGGTGATGCTCGCCGCGCTGACGATGCTGTTCATCGACCGCAACTACAGCGGCGACTTCTTTGATCCCGGCGCGGGCGGGGCAGCGCTCTTATACGAGCACCTCGCCTGGTTCTTCTTCACCGGCGCCTACATGCTCGTCCTGATCGTGGCCGGCGGGGTGATCTCGGACGTCCTGCCGACCTTCGCCCGAAAGCCGCTGTTCAGCCATCGCGGCGCGATGCTCTCGCTGCTTGCGATCGCCGTGCTCGGACCGCTCGCCTGGATGCAGAACATGTACACGGCCCCGATCCCGGTCGGCTTCGAGATCTTCGCGATGCTGTTCGCGCTCGCGCTGACGGTCCCGATCGGCCTCTTGCTCTTCAACTGGATCGCCACCCTGTGGGGCGGCACGCTGCACCTCCGGGCGGCGCCGCTGTTCGCGCTCGGGGCGATCAGCTCGATGACGATCGGCCTCGCCGGAGAGCTCGCCTACTCCGTGCTCCCGGTCGGCTGGCAGCTGGACAACACGACGGCCGCCCAGGGCGACACGATCGCCGTGCTGGTGGGCGGTGCGGTCCTGGGCGGCTTCGCCGCGCTTCACTACTGGTTCCCGAAGCTCACCGGCCGGACGCTGGGCGAGGGCGCGGGCAAGATCGCCTTCTCGGCGATCATCGCCGGCCTCTACGTCTATGTGCTGGCGACGTTCTTGGCCGGGCTCAAGGCACAGCCGGTGGACATCTACAAGTACTTCGCCGACAACGGCCTGGACGGCTTCAACCTCGTCGCCTCGATCGCCGGCTTCGTGCTCGCCGCGGGGATCCTGGTCGAGCTCGCGCAACGTTGCCCATAGCTGGGGGCACGGGGTGCGCGCCGGCCACGACCCCTGGGGCGCCGCGACGCTCGAGTGGTTTGCGCTCTCGCCTCCGCCGGAGCACAACTTCGACGTCGTCCCCGACGTGCGCAGCGCCGAGCCCCTGCACGACATCCGCAGGGCGATCCGCGACCGCACCGAGGCGTGGCGCCCGCCGGCCTCGCCCAAGGTGCCGGAGGCCGGCGACCGCGAGGCCGAGCCGGTCAGCCAGGACGCCCCCGAAGGCCCGTCGGTAGCCTGAGCGGAATGGAGCTGACCGCCGCTCGTGGCGAAGCGGACGAGCTCGCTCGCTTCCGCCGTCTGCTGAACGCGACCATCCTCGCCACCTTCGTCCTGATCGTGATCGGCGGGGTGGTTCGGGTGAGCGACTCCGGCCTCGGCTGCGGCGCAGCGGGCAGCGGCACCGAGGGCTGGCCGCTGTGTGGCGGCCGCGTGCTGCCCTTCCTGCAGCAGAACGCGGTGATCGAGTTCAGCCACCGCGCCGCGGCGACGATCGTGGTCGTGCTGATCGCGGCGCTCGCCCTGCAGGCATTCCGCCGCCTTCGCGATCACGGCTGGCTGGTCCGCGGCTCGGTGGCCGCCGCCGTCCTGGTTCTGGCGCAGGCGGCGCTCGGCGGCCTCACCGTCGAGCACGGCCTGCACTCGGCCTTCGTCGCCGCCCATCTGGGGTTGGCGATGCTGCTGCTCGCCCTGCTGATCACGCTGCACCGGATCGCACGGCCGGCCGAGAGCTCGCCGCCGGTGGACGGCTCACGCGCGCTGCGCGCGACGGCGGCCGTGGCGACGGTGCTGCTGTTCGGAACGATCGTCGCCGGTGGCTATGTCGCCGGCACCGAGGGCGAGGGAACGCCGAACCAGCCGATCCTGGGAGCGCATCTCGCCTGCGGTCAGCAGTTCCCGACCTGCCTCAACAAGTTCATGCCGTTCTCCTACGGGCGGCTGGTCGACATCCAGCTCACCCACCGGCTGTTCATGTACCTGACCGCGATCGCCGTGCTGGCGATGACGGCGGTGGCGCTCCGGCGCCGGGCGCGTGATCCCGCCGTTCGAGAGCGGTTCCTTCCCTTCCTGCTCGCTCCGGCGCTGCTCGCCTTGCAGATCCTGCTCGGCGCGATGAACGTGTGGCTCGGCAAGCATCCGGCGCTGATCGTGGCCCACCTGACGCTGGCCACGCTGCTCTGGGCGACGGTTGTCTACGCCGCGAGCCTCGCTGCTCGCGGTGCCCGCCGCCGCCGGGCGTCGCGCCGAGGGCGCCGGAGCCGCCCAGGCCGCGACACCCAGGCGGCGACGGCCTGACGACGATGGAGAGCGCGACCAACACCGGCGAGCTGGCGCAACCGATACCCCCGCCGCTGGCCGCCGGGCGCCCCCGTGCGCAGGTGCTGCGCGACTACCTGGCGCTGACCAAGCCGCGAATCATCTCGCTGCTTCTGATCACCACGGTGGCGACGATGTTCGTGGCCGATCCCTCTGGGCCCGCGGTGGCGACGATCCTCTGGACGATGCTCGGCGGCTACCTGGCCGCGGGCGGCGCCGGGGCGATCAACCACTACCTGGAGCGCGACCGCGACGCGCGCATGGCGCGGACCTGCGGCAGTCCGCTGGCGGCGGGGCGGATCGAGCCCCTTCACGGCCTCGTCTTCGGCGTCGCGCTCGGCGCGCTCGCGACGGTCCAGCTGGCGATCACCGTCAACGTCCTCGCCGCCGCGCTGGCGCTCTGCGGACTGCTCGGCTACGTGTTCGTGTACACGCTGTGGCTGAAGCCGCGGACGCCTCAGAACATCGTCATCGGCGGCGCCGCCGGCGCGGTGCCGCCGCTGGTCGGCTGGGCCGCGGCGACCGGCGGGCTGACCCTGGACGCGCTCTACCCGTTCGCGATCGTCTTTCTCTGGACGCCACCCCACTTCTGGGCGCTGGCCCTGCTGGTCAAGGACGACTACGCGCGCGCCGGCATCCCGATGCTGCCGGTCGCGCGCGGTGAGGCGGCCACGCGCCGACAGATCGTCGCCTACAGCGTGGTGCTCGTCGCCTTCACCGTGCTGCCCTTCCTCACCGGCCTGTTCGGCGCGCTCTACCTCGCGGCCGCGCTCGTGCTCGGCGCCGGCTTCATCGCTCTCGCGGCGCACCTGGCTGCGCGCCCCTCGCGGGCCGCCGCCGTCCGCCTCCACCTGGCCTCGCTCGCCTACCTGGCGCTCCTGTTCTGTGCGATGGCCGTCGATCGCCTGATCGCCTGACTGATCCAGCTGCGCTCACCAGGGCTGCTGCACTGCAATGATCGCCCGTCGCGCCGCGCCGGCTGAAGCTCGGGGATCCGGCTTTATTGCGCGGGCAAGTCAGACTGGCGGCCGTTCAAGCGGGATCGAGCCGCATCGAGCGCGGCGTCATCGGAGAAGGCAAGATGCCACGGAAGAGCGCTTCAGGCGGGCTCGCAACCACGATGCTCGGACCGGGCGACGTTCGAGCGCGCCGACCACGGCGCTCGCACCGGCCTGATCACGCGCGAGAGGCTCGTCTCGCGACTGCTTGGAGCAGCCGACGCTCCGATTGCGTCGGTGGTCGCACCCGCCGGCTACGGGAAGACCACCGTCCTCTCCGAATGGGACGCGGCCGATCAGAGGCCATTCGCCTGGATCACGCTCGACGACCGGCACAACGACCCGGCGCTCCTGGTTGCCTCGATCGCCCACGGCCTGGACGGGATCGAGGCGATCGACGCGGGGATCTTCGACGCGCTCTCGACCCCGCGCCCGAGCATCTCGAATGTCGTCGTTCCGCGCCTCGTCCAATCGCTGGGCGAGCGTGAGCAGCCATTCGTCCTGGTGCTCGACGACGTCCACGCGCTGCACGACCCGGAGGCGTTCGGCCCCCTGATCGCCATGGCGCCAGCACCTCACCCCCGGATCGCAGCTGGCTCTGGCCGCACGCAGCGAGCCGCCGATGCGCTTCGCGCGCCTTACGGGCACAGGGCCGGCTGGTCGAGCTGCACGCGCACGACCTGGTGATGACCCGTTCTGAGGCATCCCGCCTGCTTCGCGCATGCGGGGTCAAGCTCGGTCCCGGCCGCGCTCAAGCGGTTGATCGAGCGAACCGAGGGATGGCCTGTAGCGCTCTACCTGGCGGCGCTCTCGCTGGATGGCGAGGACGACCTCGACTTCGCGCTCGAGCGGTTCACCGGGGACGACCGGCTTGTCGCCGACTACCTGGGGGACGAGTTCCTGGCTCGCCTGGACGATGACGATCTCGATTTCCTGACCGGTACGTCTGTTCTGGATCGGCTTTCGGGTCCGCTCTGCGACGCGATGCTGGGCCGGGAGGGATCGGCGGCGACGCTGAGGCGGCTCTCACGCTCGAACCTTCTACTCGTCCCGCTGGACCGCAGAGACGAGCAGTATCGCTACCACGCGCTGCTCCGCCAAATGCTCCAATCCGAGCTTCACCGCCTGGGACAGCGCCGAGAATCCGAGTTGCACGCGCGCGCAAGCCGGTGGTACACCGAGCAGGGCGACTTCGATCAGGCCATCCCCCACGCCATCTCGGCCGGGGACATCCACCAAGTCGGCCAGCTGATCTGGGCGAACACCGCGGATTACGAGAGCCATGGCCGCGAAGCAACCATGCGTCGCTGGCTCGATCGGTTCACCGACGCGCAGATCGCGGGCTCCCCCACCCTGTGCCTGGCTCTGGCCGACGAATCATTTGTCAAGGGGCGAGGGGGACAAGGTCGAGCATTGGACAGCCGTGGCGACACGAAGCCTGGAGAATGTGCCTCAATCGGAACGGGGTGCGCTCGAGGTCGGCGCGGCGCTGATCCAGGCGTCCGGCGCGGCCAGGGACGGCGTGGCCCGGATGGGCGAGGACGCCGTCGCGCGCCTACGAGCTGCTGCCTGAGGACAGCCCCTGGCGCTCGCTCTGCCGCCTGCTCGAGGGAGCCGCGCATCACCTGATGGGAGATCGTGAGCAGGCGCGGGCGGCGCTCGAAGAGGGCTGCCGCCGGGGCGGCGTGGCGGCCCCGAACGTTCAGACGCTATGCCTGGCGCAGCTGGCCCTGCTGGCGATCGACGAAGACGACCTCGACGCGGCTTCGGATCTCGCCCTGCAGGCCACGGCCGAGGCAGATCGCTATGGGCTCAACGACTACCCGGTCTGCACCCTCGTCTTCGCGGTATCGGCTCTGGTCCGCGCCCGTCGCGGCCGGATCGAGGATGCCGCCCGCGACGTCAAGCGCTCGATTGGGCTCCTCGAGCTGCTGACGAACTTCAGCCCGTGGTACGAGGCCGAGACCCGGATCGTGCTCGGGCGTGCCCTCTTGCTGCTGGACGACGTGGCCGCCGCCCGCACCCATCTCGGCGACGCGGCCCGCTACCTGCGGCAGACCTCCGACGCAGTCGTCCTTGGCGAGTGGCTCGAGGAGGCATCGAAAGAGGCGGACTCGGCCGCATCGGCCCATGGGCAATGGCCCCTGACGATGGCGGAGCTGCGGTTGCTTCACTGCCTCCCGACGCACCTCAGCTTCCGGGAGATCGCCGAACAGCTCTTCGTCTCGACCAACACGGTCAAGACGCAGGCCCGGTCCATCTACCGCAAGCTCGGTGTCTCCTCGCGAGCGGAGGCGGTCGCTACCGCCGGCGCGGCCGGATTGATCGAAACCGGCGACACTGCCTCGCACGGCTCACCGAGCACCGTCAAAGTGCAGGACGAAGGTCGAGTTAGGTCCTCTACGTCGCCGGTGACGATCACCCACTTTGGATGACAGGGGTCAGGAGCCGCCCGGGTAGGGTTGCCGACCATGGCTGAGGTCACAGCTTCGCCGGTGGACCCCGTTTCGACGATGGTGAGCAAGCGGTTCGCCGCGCTGCTCGTACTCGCGGCGGTGGTGGGCGTCGTGGCGTCTCTCGCCGCCTGGGGCTTCCTGGAGCTGATCTACCAGATCCAGCAGGGGGTGTTCACCCATCTCCCGAAGGACCTGGGCTACGACGGCGCTCCCCTCTGGTGGTCCCTGCCCGTTCTCGCGATCGCCGGCCTGGTGACCGCGTTTGCGATCGTGCGGCTGCCAGGCAGCGGGGGTCACGTGCCCGCCGGGGGCCTCAATCCCGCGCCCACTCAGCCGATCGAGCTGCCGGGGGTCATCCTGGCGGCCCTCGCCTCGATCGGCCTCGGGATCGTGCTGGGACCGGAGGCGCCGCTGATCGCCCTGGGCGGGGGCCTCGGGTTCCTTGCCGTCCGGCTGATCCGAAGCGATGTGCCACCGGAGGTGGGCACCCTCCTCGCAACCGCGGGGACGTTCGCCGCGCTCTCGTTCCTCTTCGGCTCGCCGCTGATCGGAGCCGTGATCCTGATCGAAGCGGCGGGCTTGGGTGGAGCGAGGCTGCCGCTGGTGCTGGTTCCGGGCCTGCTCGCCGCGGGGATCGGGTCTCTGGTGTCGATCGGGCTGGGATCGTGGACCGGGCTCAGCACCAGCCACATCTCGATCGGTGTGTTGCCCCTCCCAGCCTTCGCGCGCCCGGACTTCGTGGACTTTCTTTGGACGATCCCGCTGGCAATCGCCGTCGCCGTGATCACCTTCGCCATCTTCCGGCTCGCCCGAGCGACCCAGCATCTGGCGCTGTGGCGACCGTTCTTCGTCCTTCCTGCCATCGGGATCATCGTCTCCGGGCTCGCGATCGGGTTCTCCGAGGCGACCGACAAAAGCGTCAACGAGGTGCTGTTCTCCGGCCAGGACGCCCTGCCGGGGCTGGTCGCAAGCGCCGGGACATGGTCCGTCTCCGCCCTTGCGCTCTTGATCGCGTTCAAGGGGCTCGCCTACAGCATCTCGCTGGGCAGCTTCCGGGGCGGTCCGGTCTTCCCGGCCATGTTTCTCGGGGCCGCCGCCGGCCTGATGGCCGCCCAGCTGCCGGGGTTCGAGATCACCCCTGCGGTCGCCGTGGGCCTCGGGGCCGCGGTCGTGTCGGTGCTCAGGCTGCCACTGTCAGCGCTCGTGCTCGCCGTGGTGCTGACGTCCAAGTCGCAGGCCTGGGGACGGGGCCGCTGATCATCGTCGGGGTGACCGCCGCATACCTCACAACGCTGGGCCTGTCCGCGCGCCAAGCCTCCGATCCGGCCGGCGACGACGGTGCGAAGGTTGCTGCGGCGCCAGAGCCGGCGGCGCCGATCCCGCAAAGCTAGAGCGCCGGCGCCGATCTGCGAGGTTGACAGGCCTGCGACCCGAGGAGCGCCTCGCGGCCTCCGGATGTGAGCACCGCGAAATCACCCTGTTCGGGGGATGCCGCGGCATCGAAGGGACCATACGGTGGCGAGTGCTGTCCCGACGCCTCGTCGCGTACGGCGACAAGAGGGCGCGACGGCCAGGCTCCATGTCCGCGGTATCACCAGAGACCCACCAAGCGCTGGCGAGCATTTCGATCGGCAGGCTCGAAAGCCTGGAGGGAGCTCTTGGGCTACGTGACGAGCATCGCGTCGCGACGGGCCTCGACGAGCGGACGTTCGCACTCGTGAAGGTGGCGGTGCTGATCGCGCTCGACGCGCCGCCCGCATCGTTTGGCTGGCAGGTGGCCGACGCTGTGGACGCCGGCGTCACCGCCGAGGACATCCTCGGTGTGCTGCGCGCTGTCGCGCCGCACGTGGGCGCGCCCAGGGTCGTCGGGGCCGCACCCGAGATCATGCTGGCGCTTGGGCTCTCGCTGCCCGACGGCCCTGATTACAAAGGTCGGTAGCACAAGATGTCACCGCTGATGCGACGCAGGCCACTGCTCCGGGCCGTGGCGATCAGCGGTGGGGCGTACCGCATCGGCAAGCGACGCGGGGGCGCAGGAGGCGCGCCCGGAGAGGCAGCGGCTTGAGCGCTCACGACCGTGCACGCGATGATGAATCACCTGAGTGGCGAGGACTTCGCGGAGCTTAGAGCACGCCCTCCGGGATATCCTGAGCGCCGGGCGCAGGGCCGCTGGATCAGCCCTGCTCGGCGACCTCCTCCGCCGCCGCCAAGCCGACCGCAACGAGGTCGAGCGGATGCACCCACGATTCGTCGAGTAGCGCACCGCCCGCGCTCTGCATGGCGTCCCTCAGGGGAATCGCCCAGCGGTGCTCGAGCAGTGCGACGGCCGCGGAGCTCCCATTCGGGATCGAGTCCGTGACGTACCAGACCTCGTGCTCGTCGAATACATGGCCGTCCTCGAGCGCCTCGGCCCCGGCGACGGCCCCAGCGACGGCCCCCTGCTCGCCTGCTTCGCCGAGTCCGATCAGGGCACCGACCGTGGCACCGAACTCCATCGCCTCCTCCTGCGTGAGGTCGCTCGCCTCCATCACGGTCACCTCGCCGCTCTCGTCCTTGCTGACGAACAGCAGATCGATCAGGCGGATCACGTCGTGGTCGCGCAACCGCCTCAGCTCCGGGAGGATCTCGCCCGTGAAGCTGTTGCCCTCGAAGCCGAGCACCACCAGCTGGACCGGTCCGATAGTCATCGTCGTCTCCTCTCGCTCGGGGTCAGGAGCCCTGTAGGAGCTTCTGCTTGGCGGCCTCGAACTGGTCCGGGGTCAGCGCGCCGGAGTCCTGAAGCTCCTTCAGCTCCTTGAGCTTGTCGACGACATCGCCGGACCCCGTGGCAGCCGCCGGTGCCGCGGGCGCTGGCGCGGCCGCCGCCGACTGCTGCTCCTCGTCGGCCTGTCGCGTCTGGCTGCGCTGACGGGCCTTGCCCGCCGCATACGCGCCGCCACCGACCATCGCCGCACGCACGAGCGGCCTTCGTCTTCCGATCATCTCTCGAATCCCTTTCTCTATTGCCTGAACGCGGATCGTCCAAATCGAACCGATCGACCGTCAACGCACATCATGCCGAACGGGTGAAATCGCCGCCGGCTTCGGACGGGCCAAGAACCTGTCCACACGGGCCAAGAACCTGTCCACATCACCCGAATTGGATGATTCGCCGCCACCCAGCCCGGGATAGGGTTGCGTGCATGGCAGCAGGGCCGGAAGCCGTCGAGCCGGCAAACGCAGCAGGATCGACCACCCAGTCCGCCTACGGCGCGCCGGTGGCATGGGAGCCGTCGAAACCGCGATTGGAGCCCTTCCGGCTGGTCGTCTCCTGGATCGTCGCCGCGGCCTCCGTGTATGTCGCAGCCGGCCTCGTGCCCGGGGTGAGCCTCGAGGAACCGGGCGGAGCGTTTCTCGTTGCCGCGGTGATCGCAGTCCTCAACGCTCTCCTTCCGCCGGTCGTGGCCGCGCTGCGACTGCCGTTCATGCTCGCGCTCGGCTTCCTGCTCGTCCTGTTCGTCGACGCCGGGGCGCTGGTCCTCGCCCACGAGGTGCTCCCGGATTTCATCGCCGTCGACTCATTCGGAGACGCGCTGCTGGCGGCGCTGGTGATGGCCGCCGTCTCGATCGTGCTTCAGGTGGTGGCGGGCACGAGCGACGACGACGAGTACACGCTGCGGGTGGTCCAGCGAATCGCGCGCCGCCAGGGCGGACAGGGGCCCACCTCCGTCCCCGGCATCGTCTTCCTCGAGATCGACGGGCTGGCGCTACCGGTGCTGCGCCACGCGATGCGCGACGGGAGCGCCCCGAACATGGCGCGCTGGCTCGCGGATGGCGGCTACCGCCTCGCGGAGTGGGAGACCGACCTGTCCTCGCAGACGGGCGCCAGCCAGGCCGGAATCCTGCTCGGATCGAACGAGGACATGCCGGCGTTCCGGTGGGTGGAGAAGGAGACCGGGACGCTGATGACCTGCTCGGCGCCGGCCGACTGCGCCGAGATCGAGCGGCGACACGCGACGGGCGTCGGCCTGCTGGTCGACGGCGGCGCGAGTCGCGGCAACCTGCTCTCCGGCGAGGCCGCCGAAACCATCCTCACAGTCAGCCGCATGGAGGCCGAGAAGAAGGCGAATCCGGGCTACCGGGCGTTCCTCTCGAACGGTTTCAACGTCACGCGGGCGCTCGTCCTCTTCGGGTGGGAGGTGCTGCTCGAGTGGACGGCGGCGATCAGGGCAGCCAGGCGCGACGTCCGCCCGCGCGGACACCGAGGAGGGAAGTATCCGTTCCTGCGGGGTGCGCTGTGCGTGATCGTCCGCGACCTGATCGTGTTCGGCGTGCTCACCGACATGATGCGCGGGTGCCCGGCCGTCTACGCGACCTTCTCGAGCTACGACGAGGTCGCACACCACTCGGGCCTCGAGCGCGCCGACACGATGGAGGCCCTGCGCAAGCTGGACCAGCAGTTCGGCCGGATCGAGCGGGCTCGGCGCTACGCGCCCCGCCCCTACGAGATCGTGGTGCTCTCCGATCACGGCCAGACACAGGGCGCGACCTTCATGCAGCGAAACGGCTACGGCCTGGACCAGCTCGTCGAGCGGTCGCTCGCCACCGGGGAGGTGGCCGGGTTCGCGGGGGGTGACGAGCAGAGCGCGATGGTCGAGCACGCCGCCAACGAGGCGACCGGCAGGAAGACGGCGAAGCGCCCAAAGAACGACGTCTCGGATCGCCAGGTCGTCGTCCTCGGCTCCGGCAACCTGGGGCTCATCTACCTGATGGAGCCAAAGCGCCGGCTGACGCTCGAGGAGCTCGAACGAGCACCACCCGAAGCTCATCCCCGCCTTGCGTCAGCACCCGCACATCGGCTGGTTGCTCGTCCATTCCGGCGAGCACGGCCCCGTGGCGCTCGGCGCGCGAGGGGCCCACCACCTCGCCGACGGCCGGATCGAGGGCGAGGATCCGCTCGCCCCCTTCTCGCCGCTTGCCTCGCGCCACCTGCTCCGGACGGACGGCTTCCCGCACGTGGCCGACATCATGGTCGGCAGCTTCTACGACCCCGAGCTCGACGAGGGCTGCGCCTTCGAGGAGCTGATCTCCTTCCACGGCGGCCTCGGAGGCCCCCAAACGCGTCCCTTCATCCTCCACCCCGAGCGCCTGCCGCTTCCGAGCGAGCCGATCGTCGGCGCCGCCGCCGTACACGCCGTGCTCTCAGGGCTGGCGCGGACATGCTCCAAGGAGGAGATGG
This sequence comes from uncultured Actinomycetes bacterium, assembly GCA_963760665.1. Lineage (GTDB taxonomy): Bacteria > Actinomycetota > Thermoleophilia > Solirubrobacterales > 70-9 > AC-56. The sequence goes on along the minus strand of CAVXDS010000003.1, from coordinate 237,402 downwards.
GACGGCGGCGCCCTCCACCGAGCGCGCGGCGAGCTCGGCCTCGACCTAGCCGCCTGCGTCGCTCCCTCGCTGTAGACGTGCGAGATCGGCGTTGATCGCCTCGAGCCGCCCCGCCATCTCCTCGAGCTTCTCCATCACCGGGTCCTCTCGATCCGCCTGCCGCTGAGCCTGCGCCTGCGCCACGAAGCCGCTGGTGATCACGCCGGTCACCACCGCCAACAACGACAAGCCGCCCAACATCAGGAAGGAGGCGATCGACCTTTCCGGCCGTCGAGTCTGGAACGACGTCGCCGTAGCCGACCGTGGTGACCGTCTGGATCGCCCACCACATGCCCAGCCAGACGTTGTCGAAGGTGTCAGGGTCGACGAGACGCTCGATCACGCCGAAGACCACAACCCCGACGGCCCAGAACCCGATGATCAGATACGCGGCGAAGCGCGGACGGAGGCCCTTCCGCTCAACTTGTCTCTGCAGCCGTCGGCCGGGCCAACGCGGCTGCGCCTGCTTCTCCATGCTCGCAGTGTTCGCCACTGCATTCGGCACTCCTGTTGGCCTCGTCGACGCGGCTAGACGGGTGCCGCCGCTCGATTCACCCGATCCGGGGGATGTCACGCGGGCCCTCGCCGTCGTAGGCTCTGTTGACCACGACGGCCGGGACGGCCCAACAAGTGAGGTGACGCGACATGACCACGGGATCAACTGACACCCTTGTTAGGGCCGGATCGTCGCCCGAGGAGCGCGCAGCGGCCGGCAAGGCGGCGCGCGAGAAGGTCTCGCGCGCGAGCCACGGGGAGTGGGAGCCGGCGGCGCGCCGGCGAGACCCGGTCAAGCTGCTCGAGGACCAGGCCAAGAACCGCGTCCAAGAACTGGTCCCGATCCGCTACGGGCGGATGCTGGCCTCCCCATTCACCTTCTACCGCGGCGCCGCGGCGATCATGGCGATGGACCTCGCGGACACCCCCGAGTCCGGGTTGCGGGTCCAGGCATGCGGCGATGCCCATCTCTCCAACTTCGGTGCCTTCGCCGCCCCCGATCGCCGGCTGGTCTTGGACGTCAACGACTTCGACGAGACCCTTCCGGGGCCCTGGGAGTGGGACCTAAAGCGCCTCGCGGCGAGCTTCGCGATCGCCGGTCGCGATCGCGACTTCACCCCGAAGGAGACCCAGGCCGCCGTCCTGCGCACGGTCCGTTCCTACCGCGAGGCGATGCGGGAGTTCGCGGGAATGCAAAACCTCGACGTCTGGTACGCGCGCCTCGACGTCGAGGGCCTGCTCGCCGAGCTGGGCAAGGTCGCCGACAAAAAGCAGATGAAGGCGGTGCACAAGAACGTCGCCAAGGCCCACAAGAAGAACAGCATGAAGGCCTTCGATCGCCTCGTCCAGGTTGTCAACGGCGAGCCGCAGATCATCAGCGACCCGCCGCTTCTGGTCCCCGCCCGAGAGCTCGTCCCCGACGATCAGCGCCAGGAGCTCGAGGAGCGGATCCTCGAGATGCTGGGCCGCTACCGCGAGAGCCTCAAGGGTGATCGCCGCCACCTCTTCGACAGCTACCGGTTCGTCGAAATGGCCCGCAAGGTGGTCGGGGTCGGCAGCGTCGGAACCCGCGCCTGGGTGCTGCTGATGATGGGCCGCGACGGCGTCCGTCCGTCTTCCTGCAGGCCAAGGAGGCGGAGGCTTCGGTGCTCGAGCCCTACGTCGGGGAGAGCGAGTTCGGAAATCACGGCGAGCGGGTAGTCGAGGGCCAGTGGCTGATGCAGGCCGCGAGCGACATCCTCCTCGGCTGGCTTCCGGCGATCGGGATCGACGACCAGAAGCGGGACTTCTACGTCCGCCAACTCTGGGACGGGAAGCGCTCGGTCGAGGTCGAGACCCTGGCACCGGAAGCGCTGGCGATCTACGGGCGGGTCTGCGGCTGGACGCTGGCCCGAGCCCATGCCCGGTCAGGCGACCGGATCGCGATCGGGTCCTACCTCGGCAAGGGCGACGCGTTCGACCACGCGATCGCCGAGTTCTCGGAGCGCTACGCGGACCAAAACGAGCTCGACTACGCCGCGCTCGCCGACGCGGCCAAGTCGGGCCGCATCGAGGTGGAGACGGACCTCGACTGAGGAGTCGCCGGTCGCGGCCAGAACCGCCCTGGCCTGGCGCAGTGCAGGCTCACCCTTCCGCCGTCAGAAGATCGCAATCGGGTTGAGGGGCGATCCCGTCCCGCCGACGATGCGCAGTGGTGCGGCGACGAACAGGAACTCCCAGCGTCCTGCCCGCTCGCAGGCGGCCACGAGGTCTTCGAACTGCAGATAGTCGAGCAGGTGGACGCCCATCGCGTTGAGCGTCAACGCGTGAATGGGGAAGTCGATGCCCTCGGTCGTGCTCGGCGCAGTGTCGCTGTTGCCGTCCGAACCGAGCGCTGCGATACGCCGCTCGGCGAGGAACAGGGCGGTGGTCGGGTGAAGCCCCGCCTTGGCGTGCGGCGTGTCCCACGGATCCAGCTCGGCGCAGCGGAGAGCGTGGCCGGTGCGGACGAGGAGGATGTCGCCCTCGCCAACCGTCACCCCCTGCTCGCGCTCGGCCTGCTCGAGGTCCTCACCGAAGACGTGCTCGCCGGGCTCGAGCCACGGCACCCCGCGGAGCCGGGGCACGTCGAGCAGCACGCCGCGTCCGACCAGGCCGTCCTTGACGACCTCGATCGTCGTCGACCGTGGCGCCCATCCGAGGTGACGGAGTCGCTCGACTTGCCGTTGTAGATGGCGCCGTCGAAGGCGACGTGGCAGAGCGCGTCGATATGGCTGTGTCCGTCGTTGTGATAGTCGACGCCGATGTAGTCCTTGGCGAAGCGGAGCGTCCCGGATCCGATGTCGACATCGCCGAGCATCGTCATCCGGTGATCCGCCGGCTCCGGATTGTCGATCCCGGCTTCGGGTGTTCAAGGGGAGGCTGAGCGTCACGGTCTCGCCGCTCCGAACCAGCCGGGCGGCGGCGGCGACGCGATCGGCGGTGAGATCGTTGAGCGCCCCGCGCTCGTCGTCCTCACCCCAGCGTCCCCAGTTGGAGACGGCCTCGAACAGAGCCCTGAACTCCGCAGCGCTCACATCGGTACGGCGATCGTCGTCGTGGGTGTGCTCTTCCCCGCTCACGTTCGCCACCCGAGGTTCTCATAACGACGGTTGGTCAGCTCGCCTCCCTGAGTTGCCCCTCGTAGGGCCCACGTCCGGTCACGCACGCCGCGCCGCAGCGCGCCCCGAGCGCCGCTGCCCGTTCAGCTGAGCGCCCTTCCGCCAGCCCGTAGGTCAGGCCACCGGCAAAGGAGTCACCCGCACCGTAGGCGTCGACCGGGAGGTCCGGGCAGGGGTGCGGCCACCCACTCGCCGCTGCGGCCGTCCGCCGCCACGAACGAGCCGCCCCCGCGCCCAGCCGTGCGCACGACGAGCAGAGGCGGCGGGTCGATGTCGCCCGGCGTGTAGCGCTCGCCCTCGTCGTCGGCGCTGGAAACCAACGCGTCGAGCTGGACGTGGGCCTTCGCCAGCCCTTCGCGCGCGCGCACCGTCGCCACCAATGTGCGCGCCGCTCGCGCCGCACGCACGGCGTCCCGGTCGCCCGCCGTGAGATAGACGGCGTCGACGTCGTCCAGCTCGGCCCACGGCAGCGGATCGTTCGCGCGGGGGCCGAGCCGCTCGCCCATCACCGTGATCGTGCGCTCGGCGTCGGCGTCCAGGTAGACGAACGCTCGCCGCTGAGGCTCTCCACGCCACGCGGCCTCGACCCGAACACCGAGCGCCTCGAGCTCCCGCTTGGCCCGGTGCCCCAGGGCGTCATCGCCGAGCGCGGTCAGGAACAGGCACTCACCCGCGAGTCGAGCGAGCTGCACGGCAGCCACCGCGCCGCCGCCGGCCGGCTCCTCCCATGCTTCCGATGCGTGCACGATCTCGCCGGGGGCCGGCACGCGCTCCACCCGCGCGAACTCGATCCACTCCACGTGCCCGACTACGGCGACCCGCATCCGCAGGCTCAGCCGGCGACGTCGGTCACGGTGATCGAGAACGATCGCCCGGTAGCTGTCGCCGGGCGCCAGCAATTGCAGATCCGGGCCGCCGGCAACCAACGTATTGGCGGGCGCGGTCATCGGCTCGTAGGCAACCACGTCGTCATCGTTCGGCGCGTACACCGCGTGTACCGATAGCCGGCTTCGAACGAGAGCTCGATGCGTCTGCCCCCGCCGGCGAGAACGAAGGGGCCGGTCGCCTCCTCCTGCACGTGAAACGCGTCGTCGAACGTCCTCGCGCCCAGCCGGCCCGCCGGCACGGTGGACTGCCTCACGCTCGCCGGTCGGGATGCGACAGGCGATCGAGCCGAAGACGCTCGTGAACCGGGAGCTCGATCTCCCAATCGGATCGGTCGACGCCCGGCAGACGGAGGTAGGGGTGAAAGCCGAACGAGACCGGCACCGAGGCGTCACCCGAAGCGCGGACGGTCGTCGCGATCGTCAACGTCTTTCCCGCCAGCGTCGCCTCGAGCAGCAGCTCATGCGGAAACGGGAAAAGCGGCCATCAGCTCGTCGTCGGCGCCGAAGTCGAAGCTCGCCGCAAGCAGAGCCCCATTTCCCACGGGCTCGTGCCGCTCCACCTGCCAGCCGCTCGCCCCGGCGAGCAAGCCGTGGATCGGCAGTCCGTTGGGATCCAGGCTCAGCGGCAGGGCGTCGGAGGCGAGGTCGACGTCTCGGTCCGCCACCGAGAAGCGCCTCTGGGTGAGCCGGTTGGCCCACGGGTACAGCAACGGGATCCCCATCGTCGAGCGCTCCGCGACGTAGGCGCGCACGCCGCCCCGCTGGCCCAGCAGCTCCTCCCCGCGGTGGCGGAGCGAGCATCCGACCATTCCGGCGTCCGGGACGAAAGTCGCCTCGAGCCGCCGCGCTCTGGGGTCGCCAGCGTCAACGCGGAGAACCCCTCCACCATCCGTTCGCCGATCATCGACCTGCTCCGTCGGGGAGACCCGACTCAGCCCCCGGGCGGGCGGATCGGCTGGGGAGCCTCCGCCTCGCCCTCGAGCACGCTGCGCTGGGTGAGGGTGTAGAGGAATCCCAGCGCCGGCAGCACCACGACGACCGCAACGCCGAACACGATCAGCACCGCGGTGAGGGTCTCGCTCGCCCCGGCGCCATCCTTGATCGTCAGCGTCTGAGGAAGGAGATAGGGGTACTGTGCCACCCCCCAACCCCAGACCACCGCCACCACGGCCCCCACGGCCAGCGGGCGTGCCCCGCGCCCCGCGCCCCGCCAGAGCAGGGCCAGCACTCCGAGACCGCAGAGCGCCGAGAGGATCACCAGCGGCAGGCCCTCGCTCGTCAGCCCGTCGTAGATGTAGCGGGCGTCGGCCCGGTAAACGAAGATCCCCGCCAGCGCGATCGCCCCGGTCGCCAGCGCCGCGATCAGCGCGCGAGCCGAGAAGTAGCGTTCGAGGTCCGGGTCGCCGGCTCGACGGGCGTCGCTGACCAGGAACACCGCCGACAGGTACGCGCCGGTGGCCACGAACAGCGCCCCGGTGAGCAGGGAAACGGCGTTGAGCCAGCTGGTGACGGCGTCCCCCGTCGCGTTGCCCACCGGGACTCGCCCGGAAGCGATCGCGCCGACCACGGTGCCCATGAAGAATGGCGTCAGCAGCGAGAAGAGGCCGAAGATCCGCTCGGCGAGGCGTCGGTAGCGAAGCTGGCGCGCGAGCTTGTGGAAGGCGAACCCCGAGCCGCGGAGCACGATCCCAAGGGCCGCGAGGCTCAGCGGGATGAACAACGTCGACATGATCGACGCGAAGGCCACCGAGAACGCGGTCCAAAGCACCACCAGCACGAAGATCAGCCAGACGTGGTTCGCCTCCCAGACCGGCCCGATCGCCCAGTCGACCAGCGCCCGCGCCCGCTCCCCCCGCTCGCCGCTGGCCCGCCAGCAGCGACCAGAGGCCGGCGCCGAAGTCGGCGCCGCCGAACACGGCATAGAGCGTCGCGCCGATCCACAGCACGCCCGCGACGGCGTCGGCGGTGCTCATCCGGCGCTCCCGGTGGGCGGAGCGGGCTCAGGTGGCGGCGCGGGCTCGCTGGGACCGTAGGGCACCTCGTCCTCCCCGATCTCGGCGGTTCGCCAGCGGTGCGCCATCGTCCGCAGGATCAGCACCGTCGCTATCCCCAGTGCGGTGTAAAGGACCAGCACGGCCGAGAAAGTGACCCAGACGCCGCTTGCCCCCGTGACCGCGTCCTTGGTCCGCATGACGTTGTAGACGACCCACGGCTGCCGGCCAACCTCGGTCACGATCCAGCCGCACTCGAGCGCCACCACCGCGGCCACGCCGGACGCCGCCGTGGCGCGCAGGAACCACGGCGTCTGCGGGATGTCGCGCCGGCGCCACCAGGCCCAGCCGAGCCAGAGCCCCAGCAAGATGAGCACCGAGCAGATGCCGACCATCGTGTCGAAGGCCCAGTGGAGCATCGTGTTCGCGGGCGGGCGATCGCTCGGCGGGCACCGAGTCGAGCCCGGTGACCTTGGTGTTCGTGCTGCAGCCGACCAGGAACGAGTCGAAGCCGGGGATCCCGATCCCTCCCTTGACGCCGGAGGACGTGCAGCGGCCGCCGAGGTACTCGGTCACGTCCGTCGAGGTCTTCTGTACGCACTCCATGGCCGCGAACTTGACCGGCTGGTCGTCGGCGATCGCGCGGGCGGCGGTGTCGCCGACGGCGAACTGGATTGGCGTCGCGATGGCGGCGACGGTCAGCGGGATCAACAGCCCGAGACGGTGGTGGCGGTCTCGCCGCCCCCGCAGCATCCCAACCGCGTAGACCGACGCGATCAGGAACCCTGTGACCAGGTAGGCGGCGAGGATCATGTGCGGGACCTCGTACGCCGTGGCCCGGTTGAAGATCGCATCGAGCGGGGCGACGTCGGTGACCTGCCCGTTCGAGGCGATCTTGAACCCGTCGGGCTGGTTCATCCAGGCGTTGACGGCGACGACCGAAAAAGCGCCGCCGAGCCCTGCGATCACCACCGGGACGCCCGTCCAGAAGTGCGCCCACCCGGACAGGCGCTTCCAGCCGTAGATGTAGATCGCGATGAAGATCGCCTCGGTGAAGAAGAAGATGCCCTCGATCGCGAACGCGACCCCGAAGACCTCCCCGAAGCGGCCGGTGAACTCCGGCCACAGAAGGCCGAACTCGAACGACAGCACGGTGCCGGTGACGGCGCCCACGGCGAACGAGCACGGCCGCGACCTTCGACCAGCGCTGCGCCAGCTCGAGCGCGACCGGGTCGTGGTGCCGCAATCCCCGATAGTTGGCGATCAGCATCATCGCGGGGAAGGCGACGCCGAGGGAGGCCAGGATGATGTGAAACCCGAGCGTGAACGCCATCTGGCTCCGGGCCGGAGCCAGCTGTGAGGAGACGGCAAGAAGGGTCGTCATGGAGAACCACTGAGCGCCCCTTGCGCGCCGCTGGTCGGCGGCTCCTCAGCTATGTCGGGCTTCAAGACCGCATTTGCACCGCAGCGACCAATTCACCTTATCGGGGTGATGCGTGCCAGGGCTCTCACGCTTGAATAGAACCATCGAAGTGACTGCCGCAGACCACGCATCCGGCGCCGACCCAACGGCGCCCAAACCACACCGGGTTGTCGTGGTCGGTGGCGGCTTCGGTGGCCTCTTCGCGACGCGCTTCTTGAGGCGCGCCGCGGTGGAGGTCACACTCATCGACCGAGTCAACCACCACCTCTTCCAGCCCCTCCTCTACCAGGTTGCAACGGGAATCCTCTCCGAGGGACAGATCGCCCCGCCGATCCGCAACGTCCTTCGCCGTCAGCGCAACGTCGTGGTCGAGCTCGCGGAGGTGACGGGGTTCGACCTGGACGCCCGAACGGCGACCGCGATGCGCCCCGACGGGGCGTTCTTCACGGTTCCGTACGACAGCCTGATTGTCAGCGGGGGGGCCGGAGGGTCCTACTTCGGTCACGACGAGTTCTCGCGCTGGGCGCCGGGCATGAAGTCGATCGACGAGGCGCTCGAGATTCGGGGAAGGATCCTGGGCGCCTTCGAGATGGCGGTGCTCGAGGACGAGCCCGAGAAGCGGCGGGCATGGCTCACGTTCGTGGTGGTGGGGGGCGGCCCGACCGGGGTTGAGATCGCCGGTCAGATAGGCGAGCTGTCAAGGAGGGTCCTGCCCAAGGACTTCCACACGATTGATTCACACAGCGCTCGGGTCCTGCTGTTCGACGGAGGCAAGGAGATACTGGCCGGCTTCGGCGATCGCCTCTCTTCGAAGGCGAGCCGGGAGTTGGAGCGCCAGGGGGTGGAGATACACACCGGCAGCATCGTGACCGACATCGACCGCCAAGGCGTCGAGGTCAAGGGCCACGATGGGGAGGTCGAGCGGGTTGAGGCGCGCACCAAGATCTGGGCAGCCGGCGTCCAGGCGTCGCCACTGGCCAAGATGCTCGCGGACGCCACCGGCGCCGAGTGCGATCGGGCAGGGCGCGTCGCGGTCCTGCCCGACTGCTCTCTGCCGGACCATCCGGAGGTGTTCGCGATCGGCGACATGATGTCGCTCGATGGCCTGCCGGGGGTCGCCGAGGTGGCCATGCAGCAGGGCATCCACGCCTCCAAGACGATCAAGCGGCGCCTTCGCGGCCAGGACTCCGGGCCGTTCCGCTACCGGGACCTCGGCAGCATGGCGACCATCTCGCGCTTCCGCGCGGTGGTCAGCTTCAAGGGGATCCGCGTCTCCGGCTTCCTCGGGTGGCTGATGTGGCTGTTCGTGCATCTCGCATTCATGACGGGGTTCAGGAACAGGTTCACCACGATCCTCGGCTGGACGCTCAGCTTCATCGGAAGGGGCCGCAGCGAGCGGACCCTGACGACGCAACAGGTGCTCGCCAGGGTCGCGATCGAGCAGGCGGGCGGCCGGTCGTTCGAGCTGAGCCTCGCCTCTGACGAGCCCGCCGAGAAGGACTAGGGAGCCGCCCGCCGCCGTCGCGCCGCGACGCGGCGATTCAGAGTCCGCTGAACAGCCAGGGTGCCCGAGGCGCCGAGCGCCATCATCAGGACGTTCATGCCCAGCACCCCCAAGGCGCCAATGGCGGTGCCGATCTCGCCCACCCCACCCGCAACGCCGAGGTAGGCGGCGGCCGGGATCGTGGTCACCGAGACGGCAACGCCGACTGCCGCGCTGGCGCGGGTCTCGAGCGAGAGCATCCCCGCAACCCCGGCGACCAGAGCGACGGCGATCGTCTCGTTGCTGACGGTCGTCAGGCCCCCCAACGCGGTGGCCGCTTGGTTCAAGTCGAAGCCCGAGGGGAGCAGATCGAACTGGTCCTGCGCGAAGGCGACCGTCGCCGCCGCCGCGCAGGTCACGGCCAGCCCGAGGACCAGGGTCAGGAAGGCCTCGCCGACCAGCCGCCTGCTTCGACCGACGACCCCCACGCCGATCGCGGTGATCGGCAAGAGGTCCGGGCTGACGGCCATCGCGCCCACGATCAGGATCACGTTGCTCTCCGTCACGCCGTAGCTGGCGATCACGCCGGCGACCAACATCAGCGTCAGGTAGCGGCCGATCGGACGCGCGTGATGCCAGGCCGCGCTCAGCACGTCCGCCCACACGAGCGTTGTCTCGGCTGGTCCGCCGACCATCTGCCCCACCACATCCAGCCGAGTCAAGGTGATCCCCGAGTCGGGAACCCCGAGACGTCGCATCTCGTCCAGCAGCGGGTCGACGGCGCGCGGGCGCACCAGGCCCGCGACCAGGACATGCCCCGGCCGCGCCGCGTTCACGGACCGAACGCGGCTGACGCCATCGAGTCGCTCGAGGGACTCGGCGACCGCCGTCATCACCGCCGTCTCGCCGAAGACCTCGAGCTGAATCATCGCCGCGAGCCTAGCCGGCCCACCCGATCGTCACCCGGCCGGCAGAGCCCCGATGCGCTCGAGCAGATGGTCGCCGACGCGCAGCGCGTTCGCCATCGCGGTGAGCGCCGGGTTGACGGCGCCGATGCTGGGGAAGATGCTGGTGTCGACGACGTAGAGGTTGTCGAGCTCGTGCGCCTTGCAGTCGACGTCGAGCACCGAGCTGTCCGGGTCGGCGCCGAAGCGGCAGGTGCCCGCCTGGTGGGCGACACCCGCGACCGGGATGTCGTTCTTCATGTACGCGTGCTTGCTGAACAGGTGGTCGTGGTGCATGCCGAGCTGGCCGAGCATCGACTTGAGCTTGTCGTAGAGCTGCTTCTTCGCTTCGGCGTTCGTCTCCGTGTAGCTGAGCGTGAGTTTGCCGTCGCGGTCGACGATCGCCCGATTGTCCGGCCTCGGCAGGTCCTCGGTCGAGAGCCAGAAGTCGACCGCGTGGCGGGCGACCCGCTCCAGGGTCCACTCGGGGGCCAGCTTCGTCTCCCCTGGCTTCTCGCCCCGGAACATGGGCGCCGACGACTTGCCGACCATCTGGATGTTGCCGAGCGGATACTCGAAATCGTCGGATCCGAAGTAGAAGTCGTTCAGCCCCAGGGTTTTCTGGAAGACGGTCGGGTTCTCCTCGCGTCGACAGCGCGAGCACGGCCACGCTGTCGTGGAACATGAAGTTGCGACCGACCTGGTCCGAGCCGTTGGCCAGGCCATTCGGATGCTTGTCGCTCGCGGAGAGCTGGCAGGAGCATGGCCGAGTTGGCCGCCCCGCACGAGACGACCACGACGTCGCCCGCGAACCTCTCCGTCTCGCCCTCCCGCTCGACCACGACCTCGGTGACCGCCGTGCCCGCCTCGTTGGTCTCGAGCTTGACCGCCTTGGCGTTGGTGAGGAGGGTGACGTTGGAGTGCTCCAGCGCGGGCCGCACCGCGAGCACTTCGGCGTCCGACTTGGCGTGCACGAGACACGGAAACCCGTCGCAGGTGGCGCAGCGGACGCAGGCGCTGTACGGCATGTTCGCCTCGTTGAGCATGATCCCGCAGGGCGCGTGAAAGGGTTGGTGACCGGCGGCCACGAGGTCGTCTGAGAGCTGCTGGATCCGCGGCTCGTGGGAGACCGCGGGGAAGGGATAGGGCGCGCTGGCCGGAGGCTCGGTCGGGTCCTCGCCGCGCGCGCCGTGCACCTGATAGAGCTGCTCCGCCTGCGTGTAATAGGGCTCCAGCTCGTCATAGGAGATCGGCCAGGCCGGCGAGACGCCGTCGTGATGGCGCAGCTCGCCGAAGTCCTCCTCGCGCAGACGATAGAGGGCCGCCCCGTAGAGCTTCGTGGCACCCCCGACGAAGTAGTGCACCTGCGGCTGGAACGGCTTGCCGTCGGCGTCGTACCAGGTGTCCGGCGAGACGTAGCGGTTGTCGACGAAGACGTCCTGGGCGCTCCAGTTCTGCGGCTCTCGCGGGAGCCAGTCGCCGCGCTCCAGCAGCAGGATCCGCTTGCCCGAGGGAGCCAGGCGGTGGACGAGGGTGCCGCCCCCCGCGCCGCTGCCGATCACGATCACGTCGTAGGCATCGGCCACTACGCGAGCTCCGTGAGCCGCTCGGCCAGGATGATCCCCGCCGCCGCCTCGATCAGCGCCAGGTGGGAGAACGCCTGGGGGAAGTTGCCCAGGTGACGACCGGTGCTGGTGTCGAACTCCTCGGCGAACAGGCCGAGCGGCGAGGCGACTCTCAGCAGCTTCTCCATCAGGTCGCGGGCGCGCTGCTGCTCGTCGACGATCGCCAGCGCGGAGACGAGCCAGAACGAGCAGATCAGGAAGCTCCCCTCCTTGCCCGACAGCCCGTCGTCGGTCTCGCCGGTGCGATAACGCAAGACGAAGCCGTCCTCGGTCAGGTCGTCGGCGATCGCCTCTACGGTCTTGCGTAGCACGCTCGTCGTCGCCGGGCAGGAAACCGAAGATCGCCGCCAGAAGCGTCGAGGCGTCGAGGGCGTCGGTGTCGTAGTGCTGGCGAAGCACGCCGTCTCGGACGCCGTGCTCGAGAATGTCCTCCTTGATCTCATCCGCGGTCGCGCCCCAGGTCGACTTGAGCTCCGGGTCGCCGCGGATCTCGGCCAACCTGCGCCGCCCGGTCCAGGGCGACCCAGCACATCAGCTTCGATGACACGTAGTGCTGGGGCTTGCCGCGAGCCTCCCAGATGCCCTGGTCCGGCTTCTTCCAGACCTTGGTCGCACACTCGGCCTGCGCCTGGACGATCGGCCACAGTCGCCTCGGCAGGCGCTCGCTGCGCCGCGTGTGCTGCAGGATCGAGTCCAGGACCGCGCCGAAGACGTCGTTTTGGCGCTGGTCGAAGGCGCCGTTGCCGACCCGCACCGGGCTGGCGCCCGCGTAGCCCGAGAGGTCCTCCCGGGAAGACTCGGTCAGGTCGCGCCGGCCGTCGATCCCGTACATGATCTGCAGGCCGCCGTCGTCGTTGGCCTCCAGGTCGGCCACGAACTGCATGAACTCATCGGCCTCCCAGTCGAGTTCCAGGTAGTGCAGCGCCTGGAGGGTGAAGGTCGAGTCCCGCATCCAGGTGAAGCGGTAATCCCAGTTGCGCTCGCCACCGGGCGTCTCGGGCAGCGATGTGGTGAGCGCCGCCACGGTGGCCCCGGTCGGCATGTAGGTGAGGCCCTTGATCGTCAGCGCCGAGCGCTGGATCGGATCCCGGAAGCGGTGGTCCGGCAGCCGCGCCCGCCAGACCAGCCGCGCCAGTAGTTCGGCGTGGCGGCGATCCGCGCGTTGGCCTCGTCGATGTCCTGCGGTGAGGCCAGGTCTTCGGCCCACGAGAGCGAGCAGTAGAGCTGCTCCCCCTGCTCGAGGGTGTGGCGCGCCCGCGCCGTTCGCCCTCGATTCCGAGCGCCATGTCGGTCTGCAGCCGGATCGTCAGGTCGGCGCCGCTGGCATCGGCCGTGTGGCGGTCGCCGTCGACCAGCGACCACTCGGCGGGCGTGCGCCCGTAGTCGAACACCGGCTCGCAGACGAGCTCGATCTCGATCTTGCCCTCGAGGCACAGCACCGTCCGCACCAGCATGTGGTCGCCGTCGTCGTCGGCCGGTGGACGGGTGTGTGGCGTGACCTCGTCCTCGCCCCGCGTCGGGCCCATGGTCAGCGCATCGCATACGGTGGCCCAGCCGGTCGGGGTCTTCCAGGTCGTGGCGACGATGTTCGTCCCGGGCTCGTAGATGCGGGCGCTCGGAACGTTGATCCCGAATGGCCCGAGGCGGAAGGAGCCCGGCCTCGCGGTCGAGCAGGGTGCCGAACACGCTCGGCGCGTCGAAGCGCGGGACGCAGAGCCAATCGACCGCTCCATCCGGCGCCACAAGCGCGCCGGTGTGGCAGTTGGAGAGGAAGGCGTAGTCGGCGATCGGGGGGAACGGCGACGGCGCGGCGGCGCTCTGCGGCTTGCCGTCCTCCGGGCCGGCGGCGGGCGCCTTGGCGCCGTCCGGGCGCCTTGCGAGGAGCGTCTTCTTTGCGCCTTCTGCCGCGCTCACGATGGCCCATGGGCCGTGCCATCTGCCGTGACCGGCGACGAGCTTGTCGGCGGCCGCCGGGCCCCACGATCCCTTGGCGTAGGGTCAACCGGCGGGGGCTTGTCGAGAAGCGGCTCGCATGATCCGCCAGGTCTCCTCGACGCCATCCTGGCGGGTGAAGCGCGTGCTGTCGCCGACCATCGCCGCGTGGAGCAGCACCTCATACGGCGTGGCACCCTCCCCCCCTCCTGCGAGAACTCCATGTCGAGCTCGATCTCCTCGGGCTGCCGGTGTCGCACGCGTGTGCGTCGAGGATGAGCCTGATCCCGGTCGACGGGTCGAGCCTGACCACGAGCTGGTTCGGCTCAGGCGCGTCGCGCGGCGCGCAGGTGAGCCGAGGCGCGGCGGGTGCTTGAACACGAGCCGCAACTCGGTCTGGGTGACCGGCAGGCACTTGCCCGCCCGAATGAAGAAGGGAACGCCCGACCAGCGCCAGTTGTCGATCTCGAGGCGCAATGCCGCGAAGGTCTCGGTTGTCGAGTCCTTCGCCACCCCGTCGATCTCTCGATAGCCCTCGTATTGTCCGCGCACGTAATGGGCGGGGTCGGCGTCGGCGATCGCGTGGAACAGAGCCACCTGCGCGTTCTTGAGCGTCTGTGGGTCGCTCCGGGCGGGCGCCTCCATCGCGGCGGCTGCGACCACCTGCATCATGTGGTTGACGACCACGTCGCGCAGCGCGCCCACCGGGTCGTAGAAGTGGCCCCGATCCTCGACCCCGAAGCCTTCCGCCATCGTGATCTGCACCGACGAGAGATAGTTGCGGCTCCACAGCGGCTCGAGCATCGCGTTCGCGAACCGCAGGTTCATGATTTCCACGAGGCCCATCTTCGCCGAGGTAGTGGTCGATCCGGTAGATCTGAGGCTCGTCGAGGTACTCGTGGAGCTCGGCGGCCAGCGAGCGCGCCGAGGCGAGGTCGTGGCCGAACGGCTTCTCCACCACGACGCGCGCGTTCTCGGTCAGGCCGGCGTCGGCCAATCCCTTGATCACCGTTCCGAACAGGAACGGCGGGACCTCGAGGTAGAAGACCGGCGTCTTCGCGCCCTTGATCTCCGCTGCCACCCGCTCGAAGGTCCCGGAGTCCGAGAAGTCGCCGGCGACGTACGAGAACCGCGCCGCGAGCCGGTCGAAGACCTCCTCGTCGACTGACTCGCCCGTCCCCTCGATCGAGTCGCGAGCGCGCTTGCTGAGATCGTCGACGGTCCAGTCGTCGACCGCCACCCCCACGATCGGGCAGTCGAGGAGACCCCGGCGCTCCAGCCTGTAGAGCGAGTGGAAGGTCATCACCTTGGCGAGGTCCCCGGTGATCCCGAAGATGACCAGTACGTCGGCGGGCTGAACTGGTCCGTCCTGGGCCGATGCACGCCGCTGGGCACTGGCTGTGGAGCTCATTCTGGTTGATCCTCTCGGTCGCCGCCCGCGCCCTGCATCCTTATCGCATTACGCTCCGCGTGCCCACGAAGGTATACGGATCTGTGGCCCGGAACGTCACCCGATGTGGGTGAATCGGGGGCCCGGCTGGGGATTGGAGTGACCCGCAGCCCGACGGAGCGACGACCCCGAAATCACCCTGGCGGAGTGATCAGGAGTGGGCGATGCCGCGAGCGATCAGAAACGCGCCGAGGAGCGCGGCCACGACCATCGCGATCCGGCGGCTGTTCGCCGACAACCAGTGGTTCATGCTCGCGACCACCGCGCGAGTGCGTTCGGGGGCGAAGATCAGGCCGAGCAGCGGAACCTCGACGAGCAGGAACATGATCAGGTTGAAGAGCAGGACCTGGAAGATGTCGACGCCGGTCGAGTGGTGTCCCGCGGCGATGTCCTTCAGCGCGATCAGATAGGCCGGGCCGGGCACGTTGATCGCCAGGCCGGCGGCGAAGACGATCGGCAGGGAGCCGCGGGACAGGATGCGCTCGGCCCACGGCTCACGCTGTCGGGCATCCTCCTTGCCGGTGCGTCGCGAGTTTCGGCGATCCCGCAGGCGCTGGTCGGCGCGCGTCGCGAGCGCCACGGCCAGCAGCAACGCCAAACCGCCGATCGCCAGGTCCGCGCCCCAGCTCAGCGCCGACTTGCTCGTGTGGAGCGTGTGCGAGGCCTTGAGCGCCGCGACGATTCCGAGCCCCAGCCCGATGCTGATCGTCAGGCCCCCGGCCAGATAGGCGCTCAGCAGGGGGAGCCGCCGTGGCTGGGAGAGCAAGATCACGACGGCCGCGAGGACGGTTGGGAAGAACGCCGCCGCGAGCGCGAGCAGGACCAGTTGCACGCGAGGGAGCCTAATCGGCTCGATAGCAGCCTGGCCGGGTCGCGTAGGCGGGCCGTGTGGGCGTGGCGCTCGGCCTTGCCGATTTCACACGGTTCGGGTGATGCCGCCTCAGCGCGCCTCGGGTTTGATTTGGGCCTTGGCCGTGTTTGTCCGCGATCGGCTACAAACGCCGGCCCAGGGCGGGTCAAAGCGTGCTTCGAAGAGGAGCGGACCCGCGAATCGCGAACCCCCTCCGCGCATAATTCGGCCGCCGGCGAAGTGGCGACCGGCTACAGAAGGGAGCAACAAATGAGAGGTGCCGGACGCGTCGTCTTCGCAGCAGTCCTGCTGCTGATCGCGGGCACGCTCAACATCATCTACGGCATCGGCGCAATCAGCGATGCGAATTTCTACACCAGCACCGGAACGCACTACGTACTCGGGACCCTCCACACCTGGGGCTGGATCACCCTGATCCTGGGCGTCATCCAGCTCACCGCCTCATTCTCGCTGTTCGGCGGCGGAGCATATGGTCGCGTGATCGGGGTCATCGCCGCGACCCTCGGCGCGCTCGGGGCGCTGCTGGCGATCGGGACGGTGCCGTTCTGGTCGCTGGGCGTCTTCGCGATCTGCCTGTGGGTGGCCTACGGCCTGCTCGTGTTCGGCGAAGAGGAAGAGACACGCTCAGGGGTCTGAACTGACGGTCGCGGGAGCCTGGACGTCTGCCAGGCTCCCGCGCGCCTCCCCGCCATCCACCGGACGCCGACTGGTCTTGTGATAGAAGACCCTCGATGGACCGAATCCTCGCCCAGCGGAATCTGACGGCGGGGCTGATCGCGGCCGGATTCGCGCGTGCTCTTCTTCGGGCTCAGCTTCTTCGTGGCCGTCATCTACACCACCTAGCGATGAGCGACGATCGCCAGCCACCCGAGCCGTCGGAGCTGGTGTACGTGCCGGCACCTTCCTGGCTGCCGGTGCTCGCCGCTGCCGGGCTCGCCGGGTTGCTCGTCGGCCTGTTCGCCGGCTTCCCGTACGCGGTCGCCGGCGCGATCCTCCTGCTCGCGGCGCTGCGGGCCTGGGTCCGCAAGACGGGCGACGACGTCGCCCGCCTGCCGCGCGAGCAACGCCTGAGCACAGCCGTGCTGCCCGCGGTGCCGCTGCGAGCGCCCGGCGCCAGCCCCGCCAGCAGGCGAAACCGACCGCTAGCGGCGCCTCCGAGCTACGCCGCCGTCGCCTCGCTCTCGGGTGACGTCATCCCCGAGGTGGCACCCTCGGTGGTCCAGACCCGCACGATGTCCCGCATCGAGAGGATGCCGACGAGCTTTCCGCTCTCGATCACCACCAGGTGACGGATGTGGCGCTTCGACATCTCCATCGCCGCACGCTCGAGGCTCCAGTCGGGGGCGGCCGCGATCAAGCTGTCGCTCATGTGCTCGCCGATGGACTCCGAGTCGGGATCCTCGCCCTTGCCGAGCGAGTTGAGGATGTCGCGCTCGCTGATGATCCGCGGGCCCGGGTACTCGTCGTCGACCACGATCGCTGCCCCCACCCCCTTCTCGACCATGCGCTTCGCCGCGTCGCGCAGTGTGTGACCTGGGCCCAGGGTCAGGACAACATTCGACATGCCTTCGCGAACTTCCATCCAGCGCGCCCCCTCAGGCGGTTAGTGCGTATTGAGGCAACCCTATCCGAAACAGGCGCGGCCGCCAAGCCACGCCCGCCGGGCGCCGGACGCCGACGATAGGATTCCGGCCTCGTGGCGAGACGGATGCCAATGCCCCGGGGAGCAGCGCGCTGCACGGCCCTCGCACTCTCCGGGATCGCCCTTCTGACCGCCTCCGGCTGCGGCGTCGCCGCAGACGGGCAGCGTCGACCGCGGCCGCCAGCTGTTCACCAGCAAGTGCGCGACCTGCCATTCCCTCAAGGACGCAGGCAGTACCGCCCTGATCGGCCCGGATCTCGACGCCGCCTTCGCCCAGGCCCGCCACGTCGGCATGGACGCCGACACGATCGCGGGCGTGGTCAAGGCCCAGGTCGACAACCCGCGGCCGAGCAATGGCAACCCGAGCGTCTCGATGCCGGCTCACCTCGTCAGCGGCGAGGACCTCGACGACGTGGCGAGCTACGTCGCCAGCGTCGCGGGCGCGCCCGGGATCAAGGGCCCCCAGCTACCCAACGACCCAGGGGCGCCGGTGTTCGCCAACAACGGCTGCTCCGGTTGCCACATCTTGAAGGCGGCCGGCGCATCCGGCACCACCGGTCCGGACCTCGACCAGGTGATCCCGGGAATGAGCGCCGCCGAGGTGAAGAAGTCGATCGTCGATCCGAACGCCCAGGTCACCAAGGGCTATCCCTCCGGGGTCATGCCCCAGAACTTCGGGCAGGTGATCAGCCCCCAGGACCTCAACGCGCTGGTCAACTTCCTGCTCAAATACGCGGGCAAGCAGGGCGGCAACAAGTAGCGGTCCGCCCAGAGGGGCGCGATCAGGCGGTGGTCCCCGCGGCCCCGGTGGCCCGGGCCGCCTCCGCCTCGAGGTCCACGACCACGTGCGTGACCGGCAGCGGCACTTCCCGCCGCGCCCGCTCCACCACCCCGCGCTCGAGCCACCTGGACCTGTGCGGCGGATGGGTCGAGATGATCACCTCGTCCGCCGCGAACAGTCGCAGGGCGTCCTCGAGCGCCGCGTTGGGCTCGTGGTGGTCCCCGACCTCGCCGCGCGCCGTCAGGCCGGCCGACTCCATCGTCCGCAGCGAATCCTCGAGGCGCTGCCTGGCCTCCGCGATGGCGCCATCGACGTCCGAGGCCCAGTGCTCGAGCGGTGAGCTGGTCAGCGCAGGCACGACGACCAGGATCTCGCTGTCTCGCCCCTGGCAGCGGTTCTTGATCTCCTCCAGCAGAGCTCGGCCGCCCACCGTCTGATTGGCCATCACGAGCACACGGTAGGCGTCGTCGCCGCGCCGCACCACCTCAGCCTGGTGCGGCAGCGTGCCCTGCGCGCGCCGCCACAGCACCCCGATCGCCCAGACCCACCTCGGCGGCCAGGAGCACCGCCCCGAACGCGGGCCGCGTGAGGAGCGTCAGCGCGATGACGGCGCCGGCTCCGATGCCGATCACCACCACCGCGCGGAAGACCTCTCGCTCTGACCGCAGCGGATTGTGCATCTCAGGCTCCTGAGTCGACTCGTGCCGCTTAGAACTTACCGCTCCGCCGGCACGGGGTCCTGCTGCCTCAAGGGTGGCTCGACCGGTGCCGGTGCAGGCCTCGGCGGCGCGGTCTGGATCGCGCGTGCGCCGCGTTTCGGCACGAACGTGACGCCCTTGCGCACGGCCCGCTCGGGCCGGCGACCGACGGCCCGAAGCTGCGCGCGCTCGAGCACGCGCCGGATCACGACCTTCATCTCGAAGGTGGCGAAGCTCGCTCCGAGGCAGCGCCGAACGCCGCCGCCGAAGGGCAGCCACGTGTAGGTGTCGGGCGCGTCAGGACCGAGAAAGCGCTCCGGGCGGAACTCGCCCGGCTGCGGGTAGCGGTCGGGCCGCCGGTGGATCACCGCAATCGACGGGTTGATCTCGACGCCCGGCGGGATCAGGTAGCCGCCGACCTCGTAGGGCTGTTCGCGGACCACGCGGCCGATGCCCGATACCACAGGCCGCAACGCGCAGCGTCTCCTTGACGACCGCATCGAGGTAGGCGTCGTCGCCGTCCGAGAGCGCCGCCTGCAGCCGCTCCCGGACGCGGGGGTTTCGCAGCAGCAGCTCGAATGCCCAGGCGAGGCCGGTGGCGGTCGTCTCGTGTCCGGCCACCAGCAGGGTCACCAGCTCGTCGCGCAGCTCATGGTCGCTCATCGGCTGGCCTTCCTCGTCGCGGGCGAGCAGCAGCATCGAGAAGACGTCTTCGCGCTCCTCGAGGTCGGGTGCCTCGCGGCGGCGGGCGATCTCGTCGTAGATCAGCTCGTCGACCGCGCGCCGGCGCTGCTCGAACTGGCGCGCTGCGGCCGCCGATCCCGAGGCGCCCGCCCGTGAGCACGATCATCGCGACGCTCAACCGCGTCCCGACCGGATCGAGCATCGCCCGCAGACGGCGCTTGAGCTCCTGCTGGCGCGGCCCTTCCTCGACGCCGAACACAGCCCGCACGATCACCTCGAGTGTGAGCGACCGCATCGACGGCAGCAGCGGGAACTCCTGCCCGACCGGCCATCCGTCGATCGCGTGATCGGCCGCGGCCGACCATCACCTCCTCGTAGGCCCGCATCCGCTCGCCGTGAAACGACGGCAGCATCAGCCGGCGCTGGCGCAGGTGCTCGGCCCCGTCGAGCAGCAGCACCGAGCGCGCGCCGACGACCGGTCCCAGGACCGCGTTCGCCTCGCCGGCGTGCAGCTGGTCCCCGGGCCCGCGGAACACCTGCTTGACGTCCTCGGGCTCGAAGACCATCACGAACGCGCGGGTCAAACAGGGTCCCGAACGTGACGACGTCGCCGTAGCGCCGCCGGCAGGCGTCGAGGAAGCGCGCCGGCGCGAGCATGAACCCGAGCGTCTGGACGAGCCGCGGCAGCGGCGGTCCGGGCGGAAACCCCGAGCCCTTGGTGGTGGTCGCGGCCATGGACGCATCCTGACGGATGGACCGCCTCCGCTCAAGCCGTTCGGCCGACAAGCCGATACGGACTGCCGGTGAGTCCGAGAGCACCGTCAAGCAAGCCGAGCAGGACGTTGGATCGTGGTCGCCACCGCGGTGATCGCGATCGCCGCCACCTCGGTCGCGATGGGAGCGGTGGTCAGCCGGCACAAGACGATCATCCCCACGAGCTCGGCGGGTTCGGCGACCGCGCAGTGCAAACGCGGGATGAAGCCTGTCGCTGGTGGCTTCGCCGCGCCAGGCTTCAATCCGACCCTCAACAACGGCCCGGTCTTCCGCTTTGCTTCGATGCCGGCCGGTAAGCGCGGCATAAAGACGGCGGCGTTCAACTTCAGCGACAACCCGGGCGAGCTCGACTCCTACGCGTACTGCGCGAAGCGGGCCCATGTCCTGCGGATCAAATCGAACGGGTCCGGCTCTTTCCAGGCAGCTATGGCTCCGTGGTTGCCAGATGCCCCCACGGAAGGCAGGCGGTGGGTGGCGGCTTCAGGACGACTAGCTTCACCATGACCCAGGGGGCGCCGATCTTCACCTTCACGTCGAAGCGGAGCGGCAAACGGGGCTGGAAGGCCGCCGGCCTCAACCTCGGCTCTCCCGGTGGCGGCAATCCCGGCGGCAATCCCGCGGGGCGCCTAACCGCCTACGCCTACTGCCAGAAGAAGAAGGCGGGATCGAAGGTGCTCGTGAGGTCGAAGACCGTCAGGGCACCCGCCCTCAACATTCGGAACCTCGACGTGAAGTGCCCCCACCGCCGCAAGGCTCTCTCCGGGGGGTTCGATGGTCACTACGGAATCTCGAGCGGGGGGCTCACAGGTCGCGGCGGCGATCACCTCCAAGCGCGGTGCCCGGGCACGGTCTTGGCACACCGCCGCCCTCGGTCTTTCCAATCCGGACCCGGCGAGGATCACGGCATACGTGTACTGCGGTCGCTGAACGACGCGGCCGTGGCCGCAAGCTCAGGATGCGGCCTCAAGCCGCAGGGCAGGCGGGCTCGACGCTGAGTCCTGACCGTCGCGGCATACCCCGCAGCCCGGCGGCTTCGAGGGCTTGCTCGGGATCCAGGTACTCCCTGATTCGCAGGACCCTGCCGTCGCGCAGCTCGAAGACGTCGAACAGCCGCTGGCTGATCTCCATGCCGCTCGAGTCGACCACGGCCATGAACCCTGATCGCGGCGACGACCATCTGGCCCGCCTCGATCAGCTCGTCCACCTCGTCCCAGGCATCGTCCCAGGCTTCAAGCCAGCGCTCGACCCAGCGGATGAGCGCGACGTGCCCACGAATCGTGCTCGCTTCCTCCACCGGCCGGTACTCGCAATCCGAGTCGAAGTGCGCGGCGACGTACGAAGCAATTTCACCGCCCTGAGCGAGACCGCTGAACGCCGCGTACACCGCTCGCACGATCGCGGCGTTATCCCGCGAGGACGGCGGGTTTGAGGGTGCGACCCGAAGGGAAAGGGCGGCAGTCATTGGCTGGTCTACGTACCGAGTGAGGGCAAAGGTTCACCGCGTACACGACCCCAAGACCTCCATGCGAAGGAGAGCGCGCGGAAGATTCGCGTATGTACCCTGACCGGGTGACTGCGGCCAGCCTTCCCGACGGTGAGGCGGCGGCCCGCGCACGCGCCTGGCGCGACGCCCTGCATGCATCGGTCTGTGACGTGCTCGAGCCGTGGGCGCACGGGACGGTCGTGCGAGCGACGAGCCGCCCGACCTACTGGGACTTCAATGTCGTTCGGGTCGAGGAAGACCCGGCAATGAGCGTGGTGGAGCTCGCGGCCTTCGCGGATCAGGCACTCGCCGGGCTCGCGCACCGGCGGATGGACTTCGATCTCGTCAACGCCGCCGAGCCGCTGCGGCCCGGCTTCGAGGCGCAGGGGTGGAAGGCCACGCGTCTGCTGTGGATGCGGCACGAAGCGTCGGCGCCGCCGGGCCCTGACGTTGCCGTCGAGGAGCTTCCCTACGACGCGGTGCACGACCTGCGCCTCGCCTGGCACCACGAGGACTTCCCCGACCAGGATCCCGGCAACTACCACGCCCACGCACGCGAGGTCTCGCTGCGCCGCGGTGCAAAGGTCTTGGTCGTGCGAGAGGACCGTGAGCCCGTCGGCTTCGCGCAGCTCGAGCGCGACGGTGCAGGGGCCGAGATCACCCAGGTGTACGTCCACCCGGAGTATCGCGGCGCTGGTCGCGGTACGGCATTGACCCGCGCCGCGGTCGAGGCGGCTGCCGGCCTCCGGGACCTTTGGATCACTGCGGACGCCGAGGACCGGCCGAAGGAGCTCTACGCTCGGCTCGGCTTTCGCCCGGCGTGGGTGACGATGGAGTTCCTGCGACCTCCGCGACGGTAGTCGGAGCACGCGCGACGCGGTCGCAACCCTCCCCCTCGGCGCGAGATACTGCGCGGGGGATGTCGCAGCAGAACGTGGAGATCGTGCGGGGTGTCTACGCTCGGTGGGGCGAGGGGGACTTCCGGGCCAGCATGGAGGTACTCGATCCCCTGGTCTTGTTCGTCCATCCTCCCCCGCTCCCAGAGCCCGGTACCTATCTCGGGGTTGATCAGGTGCGCGAGTTCATGCGGGGCTTCCTGGAGTCGTGGAGTCCCCTCACCATCGAGGCGGAGGACATCACCGAGGCAGACAGCGGCACCGTCGTCGTCGCTGTGCGTCAAAGCGGTGTCGGAAGTGGAAGCGGGGCCAAGACCGACCTCCGCTACTCCCAGGTCTGGTCCTTTCGGGGCGGCAAGGTGATCCGGCTCGAAAACTTCCGAGAGCACGCCGAAGCCCTCGAAGCCGCCGGGCTGCGGATGTGAGGAGCACAGGCCGACCGATCAGCGGCGGAATGGCTTGCCGAAGGGTTTCTAGAGGATGTAGACCGTCGTGTAGACGATGATCCACATGACGTCCACGAAGTGCCAGTAGATCCCGGGGACCTCGACGCCCAGATGCTCCTTCGGCGTCGAGCTGAAGTGGCCGCGCCAGGCGCGGATATTGGCGGCTGCCAGCAGCCCCAGCCCGACGGTCACGTGGGCGCCGTGCAGTCCGGTCAGGCCGTAGAAGATCGAGCCGAAGGCGGTGTCGCGGGCGCTGAAGCCGAGGTGCCAGTACTCGTTGAGCTGGATGAACAGGAAGGTGAAGCCGAGCAGCCAGGTGGCCGCGAGGCCCATCACCAATCCGCGGCGGTTGCCGCGGCGGATCGACTCCAGCGCCCAGTGCACCGTGAAGCTCGAGGAGATCAGGATCGCCGTGTTGACGCCGGCGACCGCCTTCGGGAGCTCGAGGCCGTCGGGCGGCCACGGCCCGACGTTGGCCACCACGCGTAGGAAGAAGTAGGAGGCGAAGAACGAGCCGAACAGCATCACCTCCGAGACGATGAAGATGAGGATGCCGAGCGTCTGGCGGTCGATCCGGGAGCTCTGGTGCGCCTCGGGCGGGCCGTGATGCTCGGCGGTGGCGGCGTGCGCCTCCATCAGCCCACCGCATCTCCGGCAACCTGGGGGGAGCCGCCGCCGGAGGCAGCGGCGAGGGGGGCTTGGGTCCCCCCTGCCTCGATGTGCTCCACGGGCTTGTCCGTCATCGCCCTCACCTGATCGATCAGCCCCTCCTGCACCCACTTCGACTGCTCTCCGGCGAGGGTCGAGATCAGGATCTCGTCGACGCGGTAGTGCTCGATCGCGTTTTGGACGGCCGCGAGGGGCGCTGGGCTCATGGGCTGGCCGGTGGCGTCGATGTCCGAGCGGTATAGCTCGGCGAGGGTGCGGGCCAGGCGATCGCAGACCTCCTCGCGGGTCAGCCGGCCGGAGGGCGGGCTGATGAACGTGTAGCGGTGAGGGCGCTCGGCGGCCTTTTGCTTCAGATGGGCGATCAGATCGGCGCTGGCGACGGTCTGGGTGGCGACGACCAGGGCGTGGTTCACGTCCCAGCGGACCGCGTCGTCCTCGATCCGGACCGGGATGTGGGTGACCGGCACCTCGAAGCGCCCCTTGGCCCACTCGACCAGATCCTTGCGCGTCAGCCCGAAGCGGGTGTCGTACAGGCATGACAGCAGGACCTCGCGGGGCTGGAAGGCCCGGACTGCGTCGTCCAGGGCGAGGGCCGGGTCGGGGTCCAGCACCGCGCCCACCGACTCGATCCCGAAATCTCGGAGGACCGCCTGGGTCACCTCGACCCGGCTCTGCGCCGCCTCGCGCACCTCGTCGCGATCGACGATCTGGCCGGCCATCGGCTGGTTCTGAGGAGCAGCGAGAGCGACCGCCTCGGCGCCCGCCTCAACCCGCTCACGGATGGTCTCGAGCAGCTTGCGGCCGCCGGCGACCTCGCTCAGGAAGGCCAGGATGGTGCCGCCAGCCTCGGTCACGGGCTGGGGGCCCCTGCCGTGCCGGCACCCGCGGGCTCGGCGGTGCCCACCTCCGTCTCGGCCGGGCCGATGATCGCGTGCCGCGCCCCGGGCACGCCGTACTCGTATGGCCCACCGACCACACGGGGCACCTCGTCGAAGTTGAAGATCGGCGGCGGCGAGGAGACCAGCCACTCGATGGTCTTGGCGCGCCACGGGTTGTCCCCGGCGAGCGGCCCCCACCTCCAGCTGACGATCATGTTGTAGAGGAAGATCAGCTGGGCGGCGCCGAGCAGGAAAGCGAAGCAGGAGATCAGCAGGTTCCAGTCCCCGAACTGGGCCGAGTAGTCGGCGACCCGGCGTGGCATCCCCTCCATCCCGATCCAGTGCATGGGCAGGAAGGTCCCGTACATGCCGACCAGGGTGAGCCAGAAGTGCGCCCGGCCGAGCTTCTCGTCGTACATCTTCCCGGTCATCTTCGGGAACCAGTGATAGATGCCGGCGAAGATCGTGAACACCGAGCCGCCGAAGAGCACGAAGTGGATGTGGGCGACGATGAAGTAGGTGTCGGAGACGTGGATGTCGATCGGCACCATGCCGAGCATCACGCCGCTGATCCCGCCCATCGTGAAGGTGACGATGAAGGCGAGCGCGAACAGCATCGCGGTCGAGCGCAGGTGCAGCTTCGAGCCGAACAGCGTCCCCAGCCACGAGAAGATCTTGATCCCGGTGGGGACGGCGATCAACAGCGTGGTGATCATCATCGGGACGCGCAGCCAGCTGAACATCCCGGAGACGAACATGTGGTGCGCCCAGACCGTGTAGCTGAGCACCACGATCCCGATCAGCGCCAGGGCCATCAACCGGTAGCCGAAGATCGGTTTGCGGGCGTTGGTGGAGATCACCTCGGAGACGATCCCGAACCCCGGCAGCATCATGATGTAGACGGCCGGGTGCGAGTAGAACCAGAAGATGTGCTGGTAGCTGAGCACGTCGCCGCCGTTCAGCTCCTGGAAGAAGTTGGTGTGCAGCGCCCGGTCGAAGAGGACCAGGAACTGCACCCCGGCGATGAACGGGGTCGCGGCGACGACCAGCAGCGAGGTCGACATGTTCGCCCAGACGAGCAGCGGCATGCGCCAGAAGTTCATCCCCGGCGCCCGCATGGTGATGATCGTGACCAGGAAGTTGATCGCGGTCGCCACCGAGGACCAGCCGGCGAACTGCACCCCCAGGTTGAAGAACGACTGGCCGAGCGGCGCCCCGGTGGACAGCGGCGCGTAGCCCGTCCAGCCGGCGTCGAACGCCCCACCGGGCAGCAGGAAGCTGCCGACGAACAAAAGGCCGGCGAAGGGCAGCATCCAGAAGCTGAGCGCGTTGAGGCGCGGGAACGCCATGTCCGGCGCCCCGATCATCAACGGCAGCACGTAGTTGGCGAGCCCCGCGAACACGGGGATCACGAAGACGAAGATCATGATCGCGGCGTGCGCCGAGAACAGCCCGTTGAAGGTCCCGGGCTCGACGATCTGGGTTCCGGGCTGCGCCAGCTCGGCGCGCATGATCATCGCCATCGCCCCACCGATGAAGAAGAAGATGAAGGTGGTGCAGACGTACTGGATCCCGATCACCTTGTGATCGGTGTTGAACTTGAAGTAGTCCTTCCAGGAGTGCGCGCCGTGATCCTTGTGCTCGAGCTCCGCCGGGTAGGTGGGCCCGCCGATCGCCCAACGGAACCAGTAGTCGAAGGCGCCGAGCCCGGCGAGGAAGCCGATCGGGGCGAAGATCGCGGGAACGATCACCTGGGGGTAGCCGGTCTGCTCGGTCTGGAAGGTCGGCAGCCCGGCAAGCGTCCGCAACAGCACCACCAGGCCGAACCCGAATGCCCCGCCGACCAGCAGCCCGAGCCCGCCACGCGCCATGCCGGGCTTCTTCAGCGCCGCCGCCAAGTCCTACCTCCGGGTCGAAGTCTGGTCACTGCCTATTGCCCTCCAGTCGAGGTCGTAGTGGCGCTCGGAGAGGTCGTCGTCGTGGTGGAGGCTCCGCCGGAGGGCGCGCCGGTCGCGTCGCCCGAGGGGGTGCCGGGCTGGAGCGGCACCTCCTTTTGGTGTCGCAGCCACTGGTCGAAGTCGCTCTGCGGCACCACCTTGACGAGCGCCCGCATGGTCGCGTGGCCGAACCCGCAGAGCTCGGTGCAGACCACGTTGTAGGTGCCGAGCCGGTCCGGCGTCACCTCGACCGTGTTGTCGATGTCGTTGCCGCCGGGCCCGGCGGGAACCGCGTCGCGCTTGATCCGCCACTCCGGGACCCAGAACGAATGGATCACGTCGAGCGAGGTCAGGCGAATGTCGAGCTGACGCCCCTCGGGCACGACCAGGGTCTTCGAGCTCACCGCCTTGCCGTTGTCTTGCGGGTAGTTGAAGGTCCACTGGTATTGCTGGGCGGTGATGTCGAGGTGGAGGGCGTCCGAGGCCTTGGTCTCGATGTCCCCGAGCACGATCCAGCTGTAGATGGCCCCGAACAGGACGATCACGGTCGGGATCACCGTCCAGGTGATCTCGAGCTTCGTGTTGCCGTGGATCGGCTCGCCGTCGGACTCGTCGCCCGGCTTCGCCCGGTACTTCCAGACGCAGTACCCGAGCATCACCAGGACGATCGCGAACACGAACGACGACAGCACGATCATCACGTTGAGGAGCGTGTCGATCTGGTCCGCCTCGGTCGAGGCCTGGGTGCCGTCCCAGTGGATCTGCGTCGCCGGCACGGCGATGACGGCGGTCAAGACCAGGATCGCGGCGATCAGCCTGACAAGCGTGGCGCGGGTCACCGCGCGGCATTCTATTCCTTGCCCGGGCCCTCTTCGGCGTCCGTTCGAGCTAGTCGCAACCGGTACTTGGTCGCCGAACGGTCAGTCGGTCGGAACCGGCACGAGCTCATCGAGCCGCCCCGCGGAGGCGGCGAGCACCCCCCGCGCCACCCGCTCCCAGCCCCACAGCTCCGACGCCGTATCCGCCAGCGCCCGGCGTGCCCGCTCGCGAGCGGGCTCCTCCATCCGCAGCCAGGCGTTGAGCCGGGTGGCGATCCCTCTCACGGCCCCCTCGTCGAGCGGAAACGAGACCAGCTCAGCGATCTCCGCCGGAAGCGTCGCCGCCAGCGCCCGGCTCACCTCCGCGGCGCCCGAGTGCGCGGCCGAGACCGGAAGGACGCCGGCCGCGGCCGCCTCCGCCGCGACCATGCCGAAGGCCTCGGGGAAGGTGCTCGGAAAGACCAGCGCGTCGGTGGCCGGGATCAGGCGGCCGACCTCGTCGTGCTCGAGCCGGCCGGCGAACGCGACGCTGGCTCCCGCCTCGCGCGCCGCCTCCCGGTAGCCGGGGCCCGGCTGCGCCAGGAAGGCGTTCAGCATTCGGAGCGGCTTCTGCTCGCCTCCCTCCAGCGCCCGGCCCCGGGAGGCGATCTCGCGGGCCTGGTCGAGATCCCCGGCCGCCAGCGCGGCCCAGAGCCGCTCCAGCGCCGGCCCGTACTCGCCGAAGCCGACCACCAGCAGGCGCGCACCGGGGTTCGCGCGGTGGACGAGGGGCCAGGCCGCGAGCAGCAGATCGACTCCCTTGGAGACGATCAGCTTCCCGACCATGACGACGCGCGGCCCGCCGGCGGCCGCAAGGTGGCGAATCGCGTCCGCGGCCGCCCGCGGGTCGCGGGCGAACGCGCCGCCGCCCCCCGGCTCCTCCGACGCGACGCTCGCCGCGAGCTCCGCCAGACGCCCTGCCGGCGACTCGCCGTCCAGCGGGCGGAAGAGCTCCGTATCCACCCCCGGCGGGCCGAGCCGGGTTCTCTCGGGCAGGTCGGGGTCGCCGATCGCCTCCCAGAGGCTCTCGGCCGTATGGCGGGAGCCGACCAGCACCCCGGCCGCCGCATCGGTGCCCTCCCGGGCATACGGCAGGAAGCGCGCCGGCTCCGGCTTGACGGTGTACTCGAGGGCCGAGCCGTGGATCTTGGCCGCGAAGCCGAGACCCGCCCGAGCGAGGACGGAGGGCCCCATCACCAGGTGGTTGGCGAGGGCGGCGTCGACGCCGCCAAGCGCCTTGACCACGTCGCGCACGGCGGCCAGGTTCGCCTCCAGGTAGCGCTCGAGCTCGTCGTCGGCCAGCTCCGCGAACCTCTTGACGCGGAAGCCCTCGTAGCGATCGGCGACATAGACGGGGAGAAGGCCGCCGATCTCCGGCACGTAGGCGGTCACCGAGCCCGGCAACGAGGTCCCGCCCATGGGCTCCACATGCAGGCGGCCGTCCGTCCAGCGACCGAAGCCGGCGACCCAGTCGAGTGAGCCCGCGTCGCGATCCTGGCAGAGGAGATGGACCTCGTGGCCGAGCCGAGCGAGCGCCCTTGCCAGGCTCGCGTTGTAGACGTTGCTGCCCGTCCCGCGCAGTAGGTATCCGTGGAAGATCAGGACCCGGATGGCCTCCAGGCTAACGCCACGACAGCATGGGGTTCCGGGATTACCGGCGGAGCGCCTGGTCAGCGGCTATCGTGTTGCCGCTCATGCACGCCAGGCAGGTCTACAGGCTGCGCGCCCCCGCTTCGGGCCGCGAGGCGACAGCTCCGGTGGAGCCCGGGGCGGTGTATGTGGATCGCGAGACCGGGGAGGAGATGCGCCCCGTCACCAGGACGCTTCCGCTGGCGCCCTCCGAGTCCGCGCTGCTGCGGACCCCGGAGAACCTGAGGATCTGCCGGCGCTGCGAGCAGCTGATCGGCTTGGACGTCAGCGACTGTCCCTATTGCGGCCTGCGACAGCCCGCCCTCGACGGAGCGTCATGAGCCGGATATTGGCGCCGTTCGCCGCCCTCGCGTTGGCGGCGGGCCTGTCGCTGGCAGGGTGCGGTGGGGGCACGACCACCGTGACCGTCTCGACGCCGGCCCCCGCCACCACCCCTTCGACCACGACGCGCAGCACGACGACTCCGACGACGACCACGAGCTCGTCGTCCACAACCACGACGACCAGCACGACGACCACCTCGACCACAGGAGGGGACGGTGGTACGGGCGGCACGGGAGGCGGCGGAGGTTCATCGAGCTCCGGCGAGGACTCCGCCCACCACGACATCCCGCCCCCACCCGGCAGCGGGCCGGCGGCGTTCGAGCGCTTCTGTGAGAAGCACCCCAGCGCCTGCGACTAGGTAACCGATCAGCCCCGAACGTAATAGGCCCAGTAGAGGAGCCGGGCGGACGTGTAGTCGCAGCCGTAGCCGCGCACCGAGCCCACCTTCTGCTGCGGCCTGCTCTTGCGCGCAAATGCCCTGATATCCGTGATGTCGCTGCTCTTGGGCGAGCAGTTCTTCCGTGATCGGCTCCCTCGCCAGCGGTTCCCGTGCCGGCTGATGTGACTGGCGAAGTTCGACGCCCAGGTCGGCACGGTGAGCGCGACGATCTGGCCCTTCCTCACCCTCAGGGGCCTGTCGAGCGTGAACAGCTGCTTGCGTCCGAGGGCGCCCGACAGCTTGACGACGGGACTCTGGCGCACCAGCTTGTACTTGGTCTTTCCCTTGTGCTTGATCACGGCGATCCGGGCCGTGGGCGTCTTGCCGTACCTGCTGGACTTGAACAGGGTGCTGAAGAAGGTCCGCTGCGACTTCTTGGGCCTCGACAGATCGATCGCCCAGGCGACCAGCTTGCCGTCGTGGTGGACGTTCATCGGCCGCTTCTCGCCGTCCGCGACGAGGGGGAAGCCGGTGACGCTGCCGATGCCCTCGCAGGGATGCTGCCCGGTGTCCTTGGGGCAGTCGGGCGGCGGCGTGTGCTTCGTCTTTCCCAGCACCTTCGCCTGCTTGGCGCCCGCGGACGAGACCGCCACCACGCCGATCAGCGCCACGCACATCGCCCCGAAGGCGAGGGCGTGACGGGCGCGATGCCGGCGGCCGGTTGTCGATTCGATCGTTCCGGTCATTGTGTGCTCAACACCGCTCGCCGCGCCTGGTTCGCGGCCCTGAAGAGCAGTCCCACCGTGGGTCGGGGCTGCGGTGTGACCGCATAGATTAGGGTCCTCGGCCGATGACGGCATCGCGACACCCCACAGAGGGCGGGGACGGGGGCGACGCCGGCGCCATCGAGCGCTTCGTCCGCAGCGGTCTCGAGCTGCTCGATCTCGAGGCCAGCGAAGCCGAGATGGCGGTGATCGAGGCGGTTCACGGCCTGTACCGGCCGCTGGTCGACGGGCTGATCGAGGCCGAGCTCGACGGGATCGATCCCGAGCCGGGGGTCGACATGTCCCGCGGGCCGCGGGCGCTGGAACAAGGATGAGCCTGCTGGACTCCACGCTGCGCGAGCAGGCCGCGGCGGTGGCCGGCGGCGAGGCCGATCCAGCCGCGTTGCTCGCCGACGCCCTGTCGCGGATCGAGGACCGCAACCCGAGCGTCAACGCCATCGTCGAGACCTTTCCGGAGCAGTCGCGACAGATGCTCGCCGAGGCCCCGAGCGGTCCCCTGCACGGGGTGCCGGTGGCAATCAAGGACGAGTGGCCGCTGCCGTGGCGCGGCGGAGCGGCTGGGTGCCGCGGAGCACGTCGGACTGCCCCGATCGCCCGGTGAATCCGGCCCCTACCGGGCGCTTCGCGACGCCGGGGCGGTGATCGTCGGGGTGGCGAACATGCACGAATACGGGTCCGGAAGCACGGGCCACATCTCCGCCTATCGGGCCCGCCCGCAACCCGTGGGACACCGACCGCTGCCCCGGGGGGCTCGTCGAGCGGCCCCGGCGCCGCCGTCGCCGCCCGCCTGGTCAGCGGCGCGGTGGGCGCCGACGGCGTCGGCTCGATCCGCTACCCGCGGCCTACTGCGGGCTCACCGGCCTGAAGCCGACCTTCGGCCGGTCGGCCATGGGCGGCCACCACGTCGCCGAGACCACGACGATCGTCTCCGGGCCGCTGTGCCGCGACGCCGCCGACTGCCGGCCTCTTGGGCGGCGTCCTCTTCGGCGAGGAGCTGGCGGCCGGCGAGCCGGACGGACTGCGGATCGGCACCGTCCCGGGGGAGCTCTGGGACGACTGCGACGCCGAGGTGAGCGCGGCCTGGCGCGAGGCGTTGGAGGCGCTTCGCGAGGCCACCGGCGGCACCGTCGACCGAGGTCGACCTCCGCGGGCCGCGAGCACGTCCTGATCGCCTCGATCCTGGTCGGCTCAGACCGAGGAGCTCGCCGACGTGACCCCCGAGCGGGTCGCGGCGCTCGGCGACGACGTGAGCCTGATCGCCCGGGCGCTCCTGCGCTACCGGCTCCTGCTCCCGGCCGTGGCGATCTCCAAGGCGTCGCGGGTGCGCACCCTGGTGCGGCGCTCGCTCGCGGAGCTGTTCGAGCTGGTCGACGTGCTCGCCTGGCCGACGGTCGCGGCGCCCGCGCCGTCGCTGGAGAACCCCACCGTCGAGCTCCCTTCGGGCGCCTACCCGGCCGACTACGTCGAATCCGCGCCAGGCCGGAATCGCCAACCTGACCGGGATCCCCGCGATCAGCGTCCCGGTCGGCCTGACCTCGGAGGGGCTGCCGATCGGGCTGCAGCTGCTTGCCGCGTGGGGCCGCGACGA
Organism: uncultured Actinomycetes bacterium; assembly: GCA_963760665.1. Lineage (GTDB taxonomy): Bacteria > Actinomycetota > Thermoleophilia > Solirubrobacterales > 70-9 > AC-56. Next base: position 205,152 of record CAVXDS010000003.1, on the reverse strand, counting down.
GCTGCTGCTGGACGCCGCGGAGGCGCTCGAGCGAGCGAACGGACGCCGGTGGGTCGACGCCGCCCCGCCCCTGGCGCGCCAGGGCTAGCGCGCGAAGTCGCGGCTCTATCCTCCTCGCGATGTCCGCAATCGAGGCAAGAGGGCTGGAGCGAACGTTCTCGGGCGACGTTCGTGCCGTGGACGGCGTCGACCTCGAGGTGGCGGAGGCGGACATCTACGCCTTCCTCGGGCCGAACGGCGCCGGCAAGACGACCACCGTCCGGATGCTGACGACGTTGCTTGCGCCCCACCGCGGGCACCGCAACCGTCGCCGGTCACGACGTCGTCTCCGAGGCCGCCGCGCGTGCGCCGCGTAATCGGGGTCGCGCTCCAGGAGGCGGCACTCGATCCGCTGATGACCGGGCGCGAGCTGATTCGCCTCCAGGCGACGCTCCACGGGCTGCCCCGCGAGCAGGGACGGCGCAAGGCCGAGGCCCTCCTGGAGAGCGTCGACCTGCTCGACGCCGCGGACCGCCAGGTCGGGACCTACTCGGGCGGCATGCGCCGGCGCCTGGACCTGGCCTCGGCGCTCGTCCACGAGCCGCCCGTGCTGTTCCTCGACGAGCCGACCACGGGCTCGACCCGGTCAGCCGCAAGGCGATCTGGGAGGAGGTCTCGAAGCTCAACGTCGAGGGCACGACGGTCTTTTTGACCACCCAGTACCTGGAGGAGGCCGACCAGCTCGCGGATCGGGTCGCGATCATCGACATCGGCCGGATCGTGGCCGAGGACACGCCCGGACGGCTGAAGGCCCAGATCGGCCGTCCCCACCTCGAGATCAAGCTGCTGGACGGCGGCGGTCGAGCAGGCCAGGAGGTGGTGGCCCGGTTCGGGAAGCCCCTTCCTGGCAGGGACGGTGCCGTTCTGGTCGAGCTCGAGCGAGGCGCGGCCGAGGTCGCGCCGGTCGTTCGCGCGCTGGACCAGGCCGGGTTGACCGTGGAGGCCCTCGACCTGGTCGAGCCGAGCCTCGACGACGTGTTCCTGGCCAAGACCGGCCACCACCTCGAGCCCGAAGAGGCCACGGCGCCCGACGAGCCCGAATGAACCTGGTGGCCAACCTCAGAGTGATCGGGGCGCTCGGCGCTCGCGCGGTGAAGCAGACGTTCCGCCGTCCCCAGCTGTTGGCGCCGATCATCGTCTTCCCGTCGCTGCTCCTGGCGATCCAGACCGGTGGTGCAGGTCGAGGCGTGGACCTGCCCGGCTTTCCGCACGTCAACGCGTTCCTCGACTTCATCCTCGCGGGGGCGATGATCCAGTCGACGCTGCTCGCCGGCAACAGCGGCGGGATCGCCCTTGCGGTCGACATCGAGATGGGATTCACGGACCGCCTGCTGGCGGCGCCGATCTCTCGCTACGCGATCGTGCTCGGGCGGCTCGCCGGAACCGCGGCGCTGGGCGCCTTCTCCGCGATCTGGTTCCTCGCGGTCGGGCTGATCTTCGGTGTGCGGATCGACGAAGGGGTCCCCGGCGCGCTGGTGATGATCCTGTTCGTGACGCTCTCGGCGATCGCCTTCGGCGGCCATCGGCGCCGCCGTCGCGCTGCGCACCGGAAGGGCCTCGGTCGTCCAGGGCCTGTTCCCGCTCGTCTTCGTGATCCTCTTCCTCTCCTCGGCCTTCTTTCCGGCCAACCTGATGCTGGAGCCAGCGGCGACGGTGGCCAGGTACAACCCGCTGAGCTTCATCGTCGACGGGATCCGCGACCCGGTGATCTCATCGCTTTCCGTCGGGGCGTTCGCCAAGGCGATCGGCTCGATCGCGCTGATCGCCGGGATCAGCGTGGGCCTCAGCGCCCTCGCGCTCAGGCGGCGCCTCAGGTTGGGAGGCTAGACTGCGGGCTGGCGTGCGGACATCGACACGATCGACGGCCCTGGTTCGGCGAGCCGCGAACGAGCTGCTGCGAGTGCCGGGAGCAGCCATTCCCGGGGTGCTCGCGCCGACGATCTTCTTCCTCGGCCTCAGCTCGGTGTTCGGGCATCTCACCCTGCTGCCGGGGTTCGACTACGAACAGCTACCAGAGCTTCCTGATCCCGATCAGCCTCATGCAGGGCGCGGGGTTCACCGGCGCCGCCACCGGGGTCAATCTGGCCCGTGACATCGAGCAGGGCTGGTTCGACCGGCTGCTGGTCTCCCCCGCGCCTCGTCCCGTCCTGCTGGCCGGCCTGGTGATCTCGGCCAGCCTGCGGTCGCTGATCCCGGCGGCGGTCCTGCTGGTGGTGGGCTTCGCGCTCGGGGTGAGCTGGCCGGGGGTCGAAGGGCTGGCGTATCGCGATCGTGATCGTCATGGGGATGGGCACCCTAGCCGCCCTCTGGGGGTGCGCCCTGGCGCTCAAGTTCAAGTCGCAGTCGGCCGCGCCGCTGATGCAGGCCGGGATGTTCGTCCTGATTCTGACCACCACCGCGTACGCGCCGCTTGCCCTGCTGAGCGGATGGCTCCACACCGTGGCCAAGTACAACCCCGCCACCCAGATCGTCGAGGCGGCGCGCCAGGGATTCGTCGGCGGCGTGACCTGGGGCGACACCTGGCCGGGCCTGCTCGCCCTGGCCGGCCTTCTGGCGGTGCTGACCGCGTTCGCCTTGCGCGGCATGCACCGCACCGCCGCGTGAACGAGGGCCTCGCCCCGAGCTCGAGCGAGCTTGCGGCGCTCAGCCACCGGGTACTCCGGGCGAGCTGGGCCGAGGGGGAGCGCGACGGCGTCCCGTACGCCTATACGCGCCCGAGCCCGTCGCGCTACCCGTGGCAGTGGTACTGGGACTCCTGCTTCGCGGCGATCGTCTGGCGGCGCTTCGACGGTGAGCGATCGCGCGCCGAGCTGGAGACGCTCTTGCGCGCCTGCCGACCGGATGGGTTCGTCGGCCACGTCATCTTCTGGGACCATCCGATCTCGCTCCGCCGCCGTGTCTACTACAACGTCGCCTCGCGGTCGGCGCCGATGACCGGGACGATCCAGCCCCCGCTGCTCGCCTGGGCGTGGCGGATCGCCGTCGGTGACCCGGCCGCCGAGCCACGCATCGCCCGCCACCACGAGTGGCTCGTGGCGAACCGGGACCTGGACCGCGACGGCCTGCTGTGGCTCGTTCAGCCGGACGAGTCGGGCCTCGACTCCTCCCCCAAGTTCGATCCGGTGTGGGGGCGGCGGGCGCACGCGAGGCTGGGCTTCCCCCTGCTGGTGGCCCGTAACCGGCGGCTCGACTGGGACGCGCGGCGGGTCCGGGACGCCGGCGGGCCCATCCTCTGCGAGGTCTCCACCAACGTGCTGTGGGGGCTCGCCCGCCTGGCGATGGGGGAGCCCTCGATCACCCCGGCGCTCGTCGATCGGCTGTGGGACGAGCGGCTGGGCCTGTTCCTCGACGAGGCGCAGCCAAGCGGCCTGCGCCCCGAGGTCGAGACCTGGGCCGCGCTGGCCCCGCTCGCCCTGCCGGACCTGCCGGAAGGCATCGGGCGCCGCATGGTCGAGGAGCATCTGCTGGACCCGAGGCGCTTTTGGCTGCCGGTGCCACCGCCCTCGGTGTCCGCCGCGGAGCGGAGCTTCGAGCCGGGACGGGGGCCGGGCTGGAAGCGCCGCTACTGGCGCGGCCCAACCTGGGTCAACGCCGCCTGGATGCTGTGGATCGGCCTGGTCCGTCTCGGCTACCGCGCCGAAGCCGAGGAGATGGCGCGCCGACTGGGCGAAGCGGTGCTCTCCCAGGGCCTTCGCGAGTACTACCACCCCAGCACCGGAGAGGGCCTCGGCGCCCCCGACTTCGCCTGGACCAGCCTGATCCTCGAGATGGTGGACCCGGCGAACGACGCGCCGGCGAGCTACCTAGACGCGGCGCAAGCGTGACCTGCGACCCGATTGGCGACAAAGTGGCGCATGCCGCCACTTAGTCGCCATTCGCAGCCTCGCTACTTGTAGCGGTAGGTGATCCGGCCACGATCGAGGTCGTATGGCGACAGCTCGATCTTCACCCGGTCGCCTGGCAGGATGCGGATGTAGTGGCGCCGCATCTTGCCCGAGATGTGGCCCAGGACCTCGTGGTCGTTGTCGAGCTTGACCTTGAACATGGTGTTGGGCAGGGCCTCCGTGACCTCGCCCTCCATCTCGATCTTCTCTTCCTTACCCATTCGCGCCGAAGAGCGTAGCGGACGCCACTAGCGACCCTCGAACGTGGCGTTGCCCGGCCCCTCGGTGAGAAACGACTTGACGGCGCGCTGCAGGTCCTCGGTCTCGAACAGCGCGCCGGCGACCTCGGGCGTCACCCGGTCGGCCTCCTCGACGCCGCCCTGCAGGTAGGCGCGGACGATCCGCTTGGTCGCCCCGTGCGCCTTGGTGGGACCGGCCGCCAGCCGCTGCGCGAACCGCATCCCCTTCTCGAGTAGCTGGTCGTCGGGAAGCACGCGGTTGACCACGTTCCAACCCTCCAGCGTCGCAGCATCGTAGATGCCCTGGGACATCACGAACTCCCGGGCTCGCGCCGGCCCCGCTCGTTCCGCCATCCGCTGGGTGCCGCCGGCGCCGGGGGTGAGGCCGACCACGGCCTCGACCAAGCCGAAGCGGGCGGACTCGTCGGCCCAGATCATGTCGCAGCCCAGCGAGACCTCGAGCCCGGCGGTCAGGCAAAGGCCGTGGACCAGAGCCAGTGTCGGGATCGGCAGCGCCTCGATCCGCCGCACTGCGCCGAGCAAGGGCTCGAAGCTCAGGTCCGAGCGGTCGCCGCCTGCATCGACGATCTGCTGGAACACGTTGACGTCGGCGCCGCCCGTGAACACCTCTCCCTCGGCACGCCAGACGAGCGCTCGGGCGTCCGAGCCCTCGACCTCGTCGAGGCACTCGTTGAGCGCCTGGAAGGCCGCCGCACCGAACAGGTTCAGCGGCGGGTCGTGCAGCACCATCGCCGCTACGGCGCCGTCACGGTCGAGCCGAATCGGGGTGCCGCTCATGGCCCGGACTTCCCTGATCCGATCGGCCAGCGCGGCGATCTCCGAGGCTTCGCCTCCGCGCGGTATCCAGGGCAGCTTCAGCGGATCGTCCTCGTAGCGAGGGACCACGTGCAGGTGAAAGTGGAAGATCGTCTGCCAGGCGACCGGCCCGCACGAGTTGAGGACGTTGAAGCCGTCCGGCTCCAAAGCGGCGCGGACCTTGCGCGCCAGGCGGCGCGCGGCGAGCGTGGTTCGCTGCAGGTCGTCATCGGAGATCTCGAACAGATCGGCGCTGTGGGCGCGCGGCACGACCAGCGCGTGCCCCCGGGTCGCCGGGTTGATGTCCATGAAGGCGACCGTGTGCTCGTCGGAGTCCACGATCTGAGCCGGCACGTCCCCGGCAACGATCCCGCAGAAGAGGCAATCGCTTGGCATCGGAGCGGCAGCTTATCCGCCAACCTCGAGGCCGGCCACCCCCGCTAATCGCCTTCCGGGCTCGCGACCTGGCCGCGCGAAATCGCAACGGCGTCCTCGCGGTCGGAGACCTCGCCCGCGAACACCGCCGCCTCGATCTCGCCGATCAGGCGGCCCAGGTCGGGGCCCGGCTCGATGCCCAGCTCCGCAGCCAGCTCGTCACCGCGGATCGGCGCGCGTGGCGGGCCGGAGCGGCGCCAGGCCAGGGCCTCGGCGATCATCTCGCGGGCCAGCTCGAGGTGGGCATCGACCGCCTCCGGCCGGGTTCGCTCGCCCTGGGTCGCGAGCCGGTCCGCGACCGTCAGCAGCGTGACGTCGACCGAGTCGGGGTCGGTGGCTCGCAGGTACTCGTAGACGTGGCGTCGCGACAGCGGCCGCTCATGCACCAGGAAGCCGAGCCGCAGGTGGTTGAGGGTGAGGTTGGCGAGGTAGTCGGTGAGCCGGCGGCTCGCACGCAGGCGCGAGCAGAGTCCCCTGACGATGCGCACACCAGCGCGGTCGTGGCCCATGAACAGCACCCTGCCCCGCTCGCCGAGGGTGCGCGTCTCGGGCTTGCCGAGGTCGTGAAAGAGGGCGGCGAAGCGCATGGCCCCGCCCCGTCGTGAGCTCGTCGGCGAGCGGCTCGGCGAGCAGCTGCCCGACGGCCGTCGCCTCCTGCCCGACGAAGGTCTCGAGCTCGGCCTCGACCTCGATCAACCGCCTCAGCACCTCAATCGTGTGCCCGTGAACGTCGAGGTGGTGGTAGGGGTTCTGCTCGACGCCACGGAGGGCCTCGAGCTCCGGCAGCAGGTACGGCGTCGCCCCCAGCCGATCGAGCAGCCGCAGGCCCCTGGGCCGGGTCGGCGCCCGTGAGCATCAGGCGCAGCTCGGCGAACTGGCGCTCGCCCGCCGGCTCGCCTGCTCGCCCGGCCTCCGCGCGGGCGAGAGCCTCGGTCTCTTCGTCGATCTCGAGCCCCAGGCCCGCGGCGATCCGAGCGGCGCGCAGGATCCGGAGCGGGTCGTCGGCGAAGCTGCGCGCGGAGACGGCGCGCAGCAGCCGCGACTCGACGTCGTCCAGCCCGCGGTGCGGGTCGAGCGGCGGGGCATCGGGATCTGCCAGCGGGACCGCGATCGCGTTGATCGTGAAGTCGCGGAGCGCCAGGTCCGCCTCGACTCGGTCGCCGCGCACACTGCTGACGTCGACGTGCCAGGCGCCGTCCGCCGCCAGGGCGCGCCAGGTGGAGAACTCGGCCGACAGCCGGAACACGGGCCCGCCGGCCACGCGACCGATCGCCTGGGCCGCCTCCCGCTCGTCGCCGGAGACGGCCAGGTCGAGGTCTCTGACCTCGCTGCCGAGGGCCGCGTCGCGGATCGCGCCGCCGACGATCCAGGCGCCCTCCGCGGCGCCGAGGGCCTCGCGGGAGGCCCGCACGGCCGGAGCGCGGGCCAAGAGCTCTGCGATCGGGGCGCTCACCGGCCCTCGGAGCCGACGTGCACGCGAGGCACTCGGGGCCCGATCCCGCAGGTGATCTCGTAGTTGATCGTGTCCAGGCGCCGAGCCACCTCCTCGCACAGGATCCGATCGTCGCCCTGAGCGCCGATCAGCACCGCCGGCGAGCCGGGCTCGACTTCCGAGCTCGGGCCCAGGTCGACCGTGACGTTGTCCATCGAGATCGTGCCGACGAGCGGATATCGCGTCCCACCGACCAGTGCCTCGCCGTTGTTCGTCAGCCCGCGGCGAACGCCGTCCCCGTAGCCGATCGGCAGCACCCCGACCCAGGTGTCGGCTGGGCGCGCGCCACCGCCGGCCGTAGCCGGCGCTGGCCCCGGCAGGGAAGCGCTTGGTGTCGGCGACGTAGGAGCGCAGCTCGAGCGCGGGCTCGAGGCCACGCACGAAGGGGTCGGACTGGAACGGGTCGAGGCCGTAGATCGCGATCCCGCAGCGAGCCATGTCGAAGTGGGAAGCCGGATCCCGCAGGGTGGCGGCGCTGTTGGCGGCGTGCACCACGACGCCGGGGTGCTCGGCGCGCACCCGTTCGGCGAGCGGGCCGAAGCGCCCGAGCTGCTCGTCGAAGAAGTCCGAGTCGGGCTCGTCCGCGGTGGCGAAGTGGGTCCACACTCCGGCGAGCTCGAGGCGATCGTCCGCCGCCACCCGATCCACCAGGCGAGCACCGCATCGGGGTCGCGCTCGCCGAGACGACCCATGCCCGTGTCGTACTTCACATGGACCCGCGGGCGCACGCCCAGCTCCGCGCCGCGCTCGGCGGCCAGGTCTGCGAAGTCCTCGCGCCACGCGGCCAGGTCGGAATCGGCCCCGAGCGCCAGGTCCAGCTCCGCCTCGGTCAGTGCCCCCATCGTGAGGATCCGGGCGTTCGGAAGATGGCGCCGCAGGGCGACCGCCTCCGTCGCCGCGGCGACCGCGAGCCAGGTTGCTCCCCCGGCGAGCGCCGCCCGCGCGCACTCGATCGCCCCGTGCCCATAGCCGTCCGCCTTGACCACGGCGCAGAGCCGCGAGCCGCCGAGCTGGTCGACCAGCCGCGCGCAGTTTCGCTCCACGGCGCCCCGGTCGACGACGGCCACGGCGCGCTGAACCGGAGGCTCGCTCATTTCAGGGCTTGAGCGCCGCCGGGAGGGCGGCGATCACGTCGGTCGCGATCACCGACTCGGCCGCGCCCAGTCGCTGGGCGGCGATCCGTCCGGCGCGCTGATGCGCGTGGACCCCGGCGCAGGTGGCCGCGAAGGGCTCCATGCCCCGAGAGAGCAGCGCCCCGATCGTGCCGGAGAGCACGTCGCCGGTGCCGGCGGTGGCGAGGCCGGGGCTCCCTCCGGCGCTGATCGCGAGCCGCCCACCGTCGACGACCAGCGAGTCGTCTCCCTTGAGCAGGACGATTGCCCCGCTTTGCCTCCGCCGCCTGGCGCGCGCAGGCGAGCCGGTGCTCGGCCACCTCGCGGGACTCGCGTCCGAGCAGCCGACCGAGCTCGCCGGCGTGAGGCGTCAGCACGGTCGGCGCGACTCGCCCAGCGATCGAGTCCAGGCGCTCGGCGTGGGCGTTCAGCCCGTCCGCGTCGATCAGCAGGGGGGCCTCGATCCGCTGCGCCAGCGTGCGGGCGAGCTCCAGCGAGTCCTCGTCGCGCCCCAGCCCCGGGCCCAGGACCACGGCGGCCGCGCCCTCGGCCGCGGCCAGGATGGCGTCGGCCGAGCTGGCCGCCAGACGACCCTCGGCCCCGGCGAAGCCGCGCGACATCACCTCGGTCAGCTTGACCTCGAAGATCGGCTCCAGGTCGGCCGGCACCGCCACCGTGGCGTAGCCGGCGCCCACCCTGATCGCCGCCTCCGCCGCCATGCAGACGGCGCCCGTCAACCCCCGGGAGCCCCCGATCACAAGCACCTGGCCGGAATCGAACTTGGTCGAGTTGGGCGCCCGCGAGGAGGGGAGGTCCAGAACGCCATCCGTGATCACGCCTCCCGCGGCCTCAGCGGGCGCCCCGGCGGGAATGCCGATCTCGGCCACGCGAAGCTCGCCGGCGTGCGCCTTCCCCGGCGCTATCCAGTGCCCGAGCTTGGCGCTGTGGAAGCCCACGGTGATGTCCGCATCCACGGCGATCCCCTGAACCTCGCCAGTCGACGCATCCACGCCCGATGCGATGTCGGCCGTCACGACGGGGGCCCCACAGCCGTTGATCGCCTCGATCGCAGCGTCCGCCGGGGCCCGCGGCGCTCCCGAGAAACCGGTGCCGAAGATCGCATCTACGACGACCCCCGAGCCCTCCAGCGCCGCCGCGATCTCGCCGGGGCCGACCTGGACAGCGGGACCGTCGAACCGCCTCAGGTTGGCCGTCGCGTCGGGCGACAGCTCGTCAGCGGGCCACAGCAGGAGTGCCTCGACCTCGTACCCGGTGCCCGCGAGCCCTCTGGCGGCGACCATCCCGTCGCCGGCGTTGTTGCCCTTGCCGCACACGACGCGCGCCGGACCGGGCCGCGCCACGGAGCGGGCCGCATCGGCGACCGCCGCCCCCGCCATCTCCATCAGCTCCAGCGACGGGACCTGCTGCTTGTCGATCGCCCAGGCGTCGACCGCACGCATCCCGGTCGCGTCATACACGGGCTCCAGCCAGGCTTCCATCTCGCGCCCAGCGTAATCGGCTGGTCGCGGGTCGGTCGAGTCCTCGTCCCTACTGCTCGGAGCCCGGCACCGCCAGGACCGCGGCCGCCGCGAGCTCCCGCGAGTGCGTGAGCGATACCTGGAGCTCGACCCCGCGCCGGCGGGCCAAGGCGGCGGCGCGACCGTGCAGCCGCAGCCGTGGCGCATCGCGATCGCCGCCGGTGACCTCGATCTCGCACAGCGGCAGCGCTCCGCCGCCCAACGCCTTCAGCGCGGCCTCCTTGGCGGCGAAGCGAGCCGCGAGATGGCGTCCCGGCCGATGCTGCGAGCGTGCATAGGCCAGCTCGCCGTCCGTGAACAGCCGTTCGGCGAGCCGGGGCCGGCGTTCGAGCGCCCGCTCGAGCCGTCCGATCTCGAGCAGGTCGATCCCGATCCCGGCGGGCACTACTCGACTGTGACGGTCTTCGCCAGGTTGCGAGGCTGGTCGACGTTCAGCCCCTTGAGCCTGGCGACGCGGTAGGCAAGCAGCTGGAGCGGAATGACGGCCAGGATCGGCTGCAGGATCCAGTCGGTCGGGGGCACGTACAGGATCTTGTCCGTGACCTCAGCCACTCGCTCCGAGCCCTCGGTCGCGATCGCGATCACGTCGGCGCCGCGGGCACGAACCTCGGCCACGTTGGAGAGGACCTTGTCCAGGGTCGGGCTGTCGGTGGCGACGCAGACCACCGGGGTCGACTCGTCGAGCAGGGCGATGGGACCGTGCTTCATCTCCCCCGCCGCGTAGGCGTCACTCGGGATGTAGGAGATCTCCTTCATCTTCAGCGCCCCCTCGAGGCACACCGGGAGACCGATGTTCCTGCCGAGGTAGAGGAAGAAGCGGCCCTGGTACTCGGCCTCCGCGATCGCGTCGACCCCGTCCTCCACCGACTCGATCGTGCGGCCGATCATCGACGGGATCCCCTTCAGCTGGGCGATCAGCTCGGCAATCCGCTCCGCGGACAGCGTGCCTCGGATTCGCGCCAGCCACAGCCCCAGCAGGTACATCGCCGCCACCTGCGCGGTGAAGGTCTTGGTCGCCGCGACGCCGATCTCGAGCCCGGCGCGCGTGAACAGCACGGTGTCGGCGTCGCGGGTCGCCTGGCTGCCCATGATGTTGGTCAGCGCCATGACGCGCGCGCCGCGCTCGCGCGCCAGCCGCATGGCGGCCAGCGTGTCGGCGGTCTCGCCTGACTGGGTGATCCCGATCACCAGGTCGCCGGGGCCGACCACCGGGTCCCGGTAGCGGTACTCGGACGCGATGTCCATCTCGACCGGGACGCGAGCCCACTGCTCGATCGCGTAGCGGCCCACGAGGCCGGCGTGGTAGCTGGTGCCGCAGGCGACGATCACGATCCGGCGCACCCCGGAGACGAACTCTTCGGAGAGCTCGAGCTCGGAGAGATCGACGCGATCCAGCCCGGGCAGCCGATCGGTGATCGTCTCGGCCACAGCGTCGGCCTGGTCGTGGATCTCCTTCAGCATGAAGGTCTCATAGCCGCCCTTCTCGGCGACCTCCTGGTCCCAGGCGACCTCCTCCGTCTCCCGGCTGACGGAGTTGCCGGCGGCGTCGGTGATCGTCGCTCCGCCGGCGTCGACGGTGACCACCTCGCCGTTCTCGATCAGGAGCACCCGCCGGGTCTGGGCAAGGAATGCCGGGATCGCCGAGGCGACGAAGGTCTCTCCGTCGCCCAATCCGACGACCAGTGGGCATTCCTGGCGTGCGGCGACCAGCGTGTCCGCGTGATCGGCGTGCATGGCCACGAACGCGTAGTGGCCTCGCAGCTCGCCGAATGCGGCCCGCACCGCCTCGGAGAGGTCACCCTGATCGTGACGCTCGATCAGGTGGGCGACGATCTCGGCGTCGGTCTCGGAGCTGAACCGGTGGCCCTCGGCCTCGAGCTCGCGGCGCAGCTCGGTGTGATTCTCCACGATCCCGTTGAGGACGATCTGGATGTCGCCGTCGCAGTCCCCGTGCGGGTGGGCGTTCTCCTCGCTCACCCGGCCGTGCGTCGCCCAGCGAGTGTGCGCAAGGCCGATGGTCGCCGGCGGCGCCACCACCGCGACCGCGCCCCCGGCGCGTCGCCACCCTCGCCGTTCGCGCCGTTGAGGCCGATCGCGGCACGCAGGTTGGCGAGATTGCCGACCGCTCGCACGGAGTCGACGTGCCCATCCTCGAGCAGCGAGATGCCGGCGGAGTCGTAGCCGCGGTACTCGAGCTTCTCCAGCCCCGCCATCAGCAGGTCGCGGCAGGGCCGCTTGCCGACATATCCGACGATCCCGCACATTCGAGGCTTAAGGGTAAAGAGTGGCCGGGGCGCCGGTGGCGCTCCGGTCTACCCGAGCTCCTGGCGGATCACAGCCACGAGCCTGGCGCAGACCTCGGCGCATTCGGCCTCCGTGGGCGCTTCGACCATCACGCGGACGAGCGGCTCGGTGCCCGAAGCGCGCACGAGGACGCGGCCGCGCCCCTCCAGGGCGTCGCTCTCGCGCTCGACCGCCTCCCAGACCGGGGTGGCCGAGTCGAGCGCCTCGCGCTCGGCGACCTCGACGTTCTCGAGCACCTGCGGCAGCTTCTGCATCGGGATCGCCGCGGCGAGCTCCCCGTCCCCAAGCGCCCGCATAACGAGCAGCGCCGCGGCGATCCCGTCGCCGGTCGGCCCGTACTCGCTCCAGATGATGTGGCCGGATTGCTCGCCGCCGAGCGGCCAGCGGCGCTCCTCGAGCTCCGCGATCACGTGGCGATCGCCGACCGGCGTCGTCGCGACCTCGATGCCGGCGTCGGCCATCGCCTGGTGGAAGCCGTAGTTGCTCATCACCGTTACGGCGACGCCACCCTCGAGTGCGCCGCCGTCGGCGAGGTGCCGGGCGCAGAGCGCGATCAGCTCGTCGCCGTCGCGAATCCGTTCCCTCGGCATCGACCGCGATCACCCGGTCGCCGTCGCCGTCGAAGGCAAAGCCGATCTCCGCGCCGCTGTGGCCGATGCGCTCGGCCAAATGCTCCGGGTGGATGGAGCCGCAGCCCTCGTTGATGTTGCGCCCGTCCGGCTCCGCGCCGATCGTCTCGACCTCCGCATCCAACCGCTCGAAGACGGACGGAGCAGCCCGGTACGTGGCCCCGTTGGCGCAGTCGAGCACCACGCGGCGTCCGGAGAGGTCCAGGCGGAAGGCCGAGAGCAGCGCGCGCCGGTAGTCGTCGAGCGCTCCGTCGAGCTCGCGGACCCGCCCGGTCGAGACGCCCGGCTCGGATCCGGCCTGGGCGACGCGTGCCTCGATACCCGCCTCGGCCTCGTCCTCCAGCTTGCGCCCATCGGCGCTGAAGAACTTGATCCCGTTGTGCCGCCAGGGGTTGTGGGACGCCGAGACGACCGCGGCCAGGTCGAGACCGTGCTGGCGGACGAGGATCGACGCGGCCGGCGTCGGCAGCACGCCGGCGAGCCAGGCGTCTCCACCACCCTCGGCCACTCCGGCCGCGAGCGCCGCCTCCAGCATCGGACCGGACTCGCGCGTGTCGCGGACGATCAGGACCTGGGGCCGCGTGCTCGCGCTCTCCGCCGCGGCGGCCCGGCCGAGCGCCAGGGCAAGGTCGGCGGTCAGCTCCATGCCGACGAGCCCGCGGACGCCGTCGGTGCCGAAGAGCTTCGTTGTCCCCACTACCTCTTCGAGAACTGAGGACGCTTACGAGCCTTCTTCAGTCCGGCCTTTCGCCGCTCCTTGGCCCGGGCGTCCCTGGTCAGCAACCCACGTCGCTTCAGCTCGCCCCGAAGATCGCCGTCGATCTCCGTCAGCGCCCTGGCGATCCCGTGGCGCACTGCGCCCGCCTGTCCGGAGATGCCCGCCTCCGTGCACTCGCACCCGGACGTCCACCTTGCCCTCGTAGCCAGAGGTCAGCAGTGGCTGGCGAACGAGCGTCTGGTGCTGGTGGCGCGGGAAGTATTCCTCGAGGCTGCGCTTGTTGATCTCGAAGCTGCCGCTCCCGGCGCGCAGGATCACGCGCGCGATCGAGGTCTTTCGCTTGCCGGTGGCCTGGATTCGCGCCTCGCTGGCCAGCTCCACTGCGGGCTCGCGCGCCGGCACGGGCTCCTCGCCACCCTCGGCCGTGGCCTCGGCCTCAAGCCGCGCCCGCTCCTCGGCCTCGGCCTCGACCCGCGCCCGCTCCTCGGCGGTGAGCTCGCGCTGGGGCTCGATCGTGATCGGCTCGAGCTCGGCTCCAGGAGGACTCTTGTCCTTGGAATCGGAATCGGAATCCTCGGAGGTCTCGCCCGCGGCTTCGACCTCCTCGGACGGCTCGGCCTCAGGCTCCTCCTCATCCCTGTTCGGACTCGGGTGCTTCGGCCCGTGGCGCCTCGACGTCGCCGCGTCGGCCGGTGCCTGCGCCTCGCGGGCTCTCCTCGGATCCAGGCTGCTCCTCGGATCCCTGATCCTCGGGCGTCGGCCTCTTCCTCGCCGCCCTCGGGCTGCTGCTCGTCGTCGCGGCGCTCGTCGTCCGCCATCAGGCGTCAACCTCCATCCGCTGCGGCCTCTGCGCCTCGTGGGGGTGCTCCGGGCCGGCGTAGACCTTCAATTTCCGCAGCTGCTGGCGCGCCAGACGGTTGCGGGGAAGCATCCCCTTGACCGCCTTGCGGATCACCTCCTCGGGCCGGCGCTCGAGCATCTCGCCGAGGGTGCGCGTGCGAATTCCCCCGGGGTATCCGCTGTGGCGGTGGTAGAGCTTGTCGTTCAGCTTGTTCCCGGTGACCTTGATCTTGGCCGCGTTGACCACGACCACGAAGTCCCCGGTATCGCAGTGCGGCGTGTACTCCGGCTTGCGCTTGCCACGCAGTGCGTCGGCGATCTGGGTTGCGAGCCGGCCGAGGGTCCTGCCGTCGGCGTCGACGACGTACCAGTCGCGCTGGCGATTCTGGGGTGTGGCTACGTAGGTCTTCATCTCGATGCGCCGGGTCCGACCACGGCCGAACCGCGAAAAGCCGCCCCCATCAACTTGCTCGCGCTCGGCCCACCACAGGGCGTCACGCTCACGGGCGCGGCCGGCGCATGATAGTCGAGCGCGCCGGGATATCGAGTCCAAGCGCCGGCGGGGGGCCCCGGAGTATTAGCCGCTCTCATCGAATCTTCATCGATCGATCGCAAACGGCACGCGCTGATCCCACCGCCTGCCCGGATATACTGCCGCTCGCCCAACTGACCTGCCGAATCCGATGCGGCCCAGCCGTGGCGGAGCGGGGGAACCAAAGGGACGGCGTCAATAAGCCGTCCTGGGGGCGAATCGGACGCCGAACCCGTCCGTAGCGCCGCTCTTTCGGCGCGAGCCCGACAGCTAACCCCGGAGGCCGGAGAAGGAGAGAAGCTCCGTTGAGGCCCAATGGAATGACGCCGGCTCGGCGCGGATGGCACCCAGCGGTACCCGTGGCGGTCGCGGTCGCATCGCTTTCCGTTTGCGCCGGCGTGGCCTTCGCCGGAGGCGGCGGCGTGACGCCTCCCGAGCCTCCCAAGGTGACCGACGTCGTCTGCATCTCCACCTGCGGTGGGATACACAAGGCGACCACCGGCTCCAAGGTCCAGCTGAGCGGCCGCCACCTGAAGCACGTCACACAGGTCCGCTTCAAGGCCGACGGCGGCGGCCGGCTCGCGGCCGACCCGATCGCCGTCTCCAGCCGCTCGGTCAAGGTCTGGGTCCCCGATGGCGCAGCGACCGGCAAGCCGAAGGTGTCCGACTCCTACCACAGCGCCAAGTCCCCGACCGAGCTGAAGATCGTTCCTGCGTCGCAGATCGAGCCCTCCGGGAACTTCAAG
This sequence comes from uncultured Actinomycetes bacterium, assembly GCA_963760665.1. GTDB lineage: Bacteria > Actinomycetota > Thermoleophilia > Solirubrobacterales > 70-9 > AC-56. The sequence goes on along the minus strand of CAVXDS010000003.1, from coordinate 189,828 downwards.
CTCCGGAAGGCCTCCGCGAAGCCGCGCCGCTCCTACTACTACGGCAAGAAGAAGCCGAGCGTGACCTACATGTTCACGAACACCGAGCCCACCGACGTGCGGATCGACGTCGTCAAGCGGCCGCAGGGCACGGTCGTCGACAGCTGGATCGAGCACGCGCAGGTGCCGAACATGGCCCACACCGCCAAATGGAGCGGAGTCCGACACCACAGGCCCGCTTTCAACGGCACCTACAAGTTCCGCGTCGGCCCCAAGAGCGGCAGCATGAAGTCCACCACCGACTCCAGGTTCCAATACCACCGGTTTGAGTTCCCGGTTCGCGGCCCCCACAGCTACGGCGACGGGGTCGGCGCCCCGCGGTCCGGCCACATCCACGAGGGACAGGACGTCCTGGCCCGATGCGGCACCCCGCTGGTGGCGGTCCGTGGCGGCCGGGTGCAGTGGAGGGCCTACCAGGGGAGCGGCGCCGGCTATTACCTGGTGATCGACGGCAAGAGGACCGGGCACGACTGGATGTATGCGCACCTCAGAAGGCGCTCCCATCTTCGGCAGGGGCAGGTGGTGCGCACCGGTCAGCGGATCGGCGTCGTCGGCCAGACCGGCGACGCCACCGGCTGTCATCTGCACATCGAGGAGTGGTCGGCGCCGGGTTGGTACGAGGGCGGGCACTTCTTGAAGGCGATCACCAGGCACCTCAAGCAGTGGGATCGCTGGAGCTAGTCGTGCCGGCGTCCTCCGGCTAGCGTAGGCGCCCTGAACTACCTCGCCCGCCTGGGACTCGCCGCCGCCCTCGCCGGGCTGATCGCGCTCGCCGCCGTGGCGGGCGGCCACGCAAGCTCCGCCTCCCGGCCACCCAGGGCCACCGACATCCGCTGCCTCGAGCGCTGCGCCGGCCGCCAGAAGGCAGCCGTCGGATCGAAGCTGCGGCTCGCCGGTCGCCGGCTCGCCCAAGTGACCATGGTCGAGTTCCGCGGCCGCTCGGGGCACGTGCTCGCTACGCCGACGGCACTCGGCCGCCACCGGGTGGACCTGATCGTTCCCCGGCATGCCCGCACGGGGCGTCCCCGCCCGGTCGACTCGGGCGGGCAGGGGACGGCCGCGCCCCACGTTCTGCGCATCGTTCCCGCCCGCAGGCTCCCGGCGCCGGGGAACATCGACCTGCTCGGCGACAGGGTGCGCCCCCACAGGGCGTTCGTCGACGCAAAGGGCGGGATCAGGCTCCGCTATCGCTTTCGCGCCCGCGGCACGATCGACGTCAAGGTGGCGGTCGTGCGCGGCGGTAGGGTCGCGAAGACCTGGGCCGAGCGAAGCCAAGCGCCCTATACACCCCACCGCTGCGGTGGAACGGCATGCTCTCCGCGGGGCACGCCGCCCCGCGCGGTCACTACCGGTTCAAGCTCAAGGCGCCCGGACGTCGGGCCCACCCGACCCACGGTTTTCGACTCCTCGACGGCAAGTTCCCGGTCCGCGGCCCGCACGGCTACGGCGGCGCGGTGCAGAGATTCGGCGCCCCCCGCTCAGGCGGTCGCGTCCACCAGGGCCAGGACGTGTTCGCCTCCTGTGGTACCCGGGTGGTCGCGGCACGCGGCGGCAGGGTCCAGGCCCGTGGCTCGGATCCACAGCTGTACGGGAACTGGGTGGTGATCGACGGCAGAGGCACGCGTGCCGACTACCGTTACGCCCACTTCCTCCACCCCGCCTCGGCCCACGACGGCGAGCGGGTGAGGACCGGCGAGCGGATCGGCCGTGTGGGCAAGACCGGCAACGCGCGCACGGTCGGCTGCCAGCTCCACTTCGAGGTCTGGCCCTCGGGCTGGCACCGCGGCGGCCCCGTCGACCCGCTGCCGATCCTGAAACGCTGGGACGGCTGGTCCTAGACCTGCTTGCCACTGCCCCGCGCCGTCAACGCCACAATCGCATCCAAGCCGCCTATGCGCGCGCCATTATTCGGCCCAGCCGCATGTGGTGCCGGCCGCCTATATGGGGGCTGAATCCATCACGCGCCTAGCTCCCTGCGTCGGCGTTGTCGGCTCGGCCGGCGAGACCGATGTGCCCTGGTCTAGCTGCCTACCCACTATTCGCCCCTCGCACCCAGCGTATTCGGCGTCAGCTCCGGAACCCCCAGGAGCGGCCGGGCTTCCTATTCCCACTCGATCGTCGCCGGGGGCTTCGAGGAGATGTCGAGGGCGACCCGATTGACGCCGGGGACCTCGTTGATGATCCGGTTCGATACGCGCTCGAGCAGGTCATAGGGCAGGCGGGCCCAGTCGGCGGTCATCGCGTCGTCGGAGGTGACGGCCCGGACGACGATCGGGTAGGCGTAGGTTCGGCCGTCCCCCTGGACGCCGACCGAGCGCACCGCCGGCAGGACGCAGAACGACTGCCACAGCTCGTTGTACAGCCCGGCAGCCCGGATTTCCTCTTGAAGCACCGCGTCGGCCTCGCGCAGGATCTCGAGCCGCTCCGCCGTGACCTCGCCGCCGACGACCCGGATGCCAAGGCCCGGCCCGGGGAAGGGCTGGCGCCATACGATCCGCTCCGGCAGGCCGAGCTCCGTGGCGACGGCGCGGACCTCGTCCTTGAACAGCATTCGCAGCGGCTCGACGAGATCGAGGTCCAGGTCATCGGGCAGACCGCCGACGTTGTGGTGGGACTTGATCGTCGCCGCCCCGGCGCGCCCGTCCCCGCCGGACTCGATCACATCCGAATAGAGCGTTCCCTGGACGAGGTAGCCGACGTCCGGCAGCTTCTCCGCCTGCTCCTCGAACACGCGGATGAACTCCTCGCCGATGATCTTGCGCTTGCGCTCGGGCTCGTCCACACCGGCGAGCCGGTTCAGGAAGCGCTCCTGAGCGGCCACGTGGACGAGCCTGATCCCCCGGTCGCGAAACGCCTCGACCACCTGCTCCGCCTCGTTCTTTCGCAGCAGGCCGTGATCGACGAGCACGCAGGTGAGCTGATCGCCCACGGCGCGGTGGACGAGGGCCGCGGCGGTTGCCGAGTCGACGCCTCCCGAGAGGCCGCAGATCACCCCTCCCTCGCCGACCTGGGCGCGCACTCGCTGGACCTGCTCCTCGATCACCGAGGCGGGCGACCAGCGCTGCTCGAGACCGGCGACCTCACGCAGGAAGCGGTCGAGGATCGGCGTGCCGTAGGGCGTGTGGACGACCTCGGGGTGGAACTGGATCCCGTAGAGGCCTCGCTCGGGGCTCTCGAGCGCGGCGACCGGCGACCCCGGGCTGGAGGCAAGTGCGACGAAGCCGGTCGGGGGCTCGAAGACGCTGTCGCGGTGGCTCATCCAGCACTGCTGCTCGTGCGGCAGCCCGGACAGCAGACGTCCGCCGCCGTCGGCGAGGACCAGCGACGTGCGGCCGAACTCCCCGGCATCCGCTCCTTCGACGCGGCCGCCGAGCACATGGACCATCGCCTGCATCCCGTAGCAGATGCCCAGCACCGGGACGTCGAGCTCGAGCAGCTCACGTCGCAGCTCAGGTGCGCCCTCCGAGTAGACCGAGGCCGGGCCGCCTGACAGGACGAGCGCCGCCGGGCGCCGCTCCCGGATCCGCTCCATGGCGGTGTCGTGGGGAAGCAGCTCGGCGAACACCCCGCGCTCGCGGATCCGCCGGGCAATCAGCTGGGAGTACTGGCCGCCGAAATCCAGGACCAGCACCTCCTCACGCGCCGATCCCGTCATCCGCGGATGGCCGGCGGCGGAGAGGCCGGCGGCCGCGGCGCTTGGCTGGTCGCCATCTGGGCGAGCCGGGCACCGGGGCCGCTTAGTCATCCGATACGGCGACCCCCGTGGCCACGGCGGCGCGGCCGTTGGAGCCCATGCCCACGGACTGGTCGCGCTGCAGCTGCTTGCCCTCGGTCTGCAGCGCCGGCGCGACCATCACCTCGGCGCGCTGGAAGTCGCGGATGTCCTCGTAGCCACAGGTGGCCATCGAGGTGCGAAGGGCGCCGATCAGGTTGAAGGTTCCGTCGTTCTCCTGCGCCGGGCCCAGCAGGATCTCCTCCAGGGTGCCGTCTTGCTGGGTGGCCACACGCGTGCCGCGCGGCAGCGAGGGGTGGAAGGTCGCCATGCCCCAGTGAAAGCCCCGCCCCGGCGCCTGCTGGGCGCGGGCCAGGGGCGACCCGATCATCACCGCGTCGGCGCCGCAGGCGATCGCCTTCGAGACGTCGCCGCCGGTGCGCATGCCGCCGTCGGCGATCACATTGCAGTACTCGCCGGTCTCGAGCATGTGCTGCGACGCGAGCCGCGGCGACGTCGGCGATCGCCGTGGCCTGCGGCACCCCGATTCCCAGCACGCCCGCTTGTGGTGCACGCTGCGCCGGGACCGACGCCGGTCAGCACCCCGACCGCCCCGGTGCGCATCAGGTGCAGGCCGGTGGAATAGGAGGCGCAGCCGCCGACCATGCATGGCACCGGGACCTCGGCGATGAACTTCTTCAGATTCAGCGGCTCGCGTCTTCGAGGACACATGCTCGGCCGAGATCACCGTCCCCTGGATCACCAGCAGGTCGAGCCCCGCCTCGAGGGCGATCTCGTAGTACTCGGTGACGCGCTGGGGCGTAAGCGACCCGGCGGCGACCACGCCCTGCGCCTTGATGTCCTCGACCCGCTGCGCGATCAGCTCCGGCTTCACGGGCTCACGGTAGATCTCCTGCATCGTCGCCGTGGCCGCCTCGGGCGAGGCCGCGGCCATCCGCTCCAGCTGCTCCTCGGCGTTCTCGTAGCGCGACCAGATCCCCTCCAGGTTGAGCACCGCGAGACCGCCCAGCCTGCCGACCTCGGCTGCGGTCGCCGGGCTGACGACCCCGTCCATCGCCGCGGCCAGCAGCGGGAGCTCGAAGCGGTACGGCCCCAGCGTCCAGGTGATGTCGACGTCGTCGGGATCGCGCGTCCGCCGCGACGGCACGATCGCGATGTCGTCGAACCCGTAGGCCCTTCTTCCCTTCTTGCCGCGACCGATCTCGACTTCCATCGCCTACGAAGCTCCCCTCTGACGGTAAGTGCCCAGGCTAGGCGCGAGGGCGGACGAAAAAAGCCCCGGCGAGCGAGGCGAAGAACGCGCTTGAGGCAACTGGAGGGCCGGCTTGTCCAACGCCCCGGCGATGTTAGCACCGCCCTGCATGACCTCCTTCAGGGGGAGGAGGGCCTTGCGACGCGGCAAAAGGGGACGGCGTCCCCGGGCACGCGGACGGGCCGAAAGCCCACCCAACCGCACCAGAGAACAGAGAAGGAGGCCGGTTGATGCCCGTCCCCAGACTTCGCACGACATTGGCGATCGCGGTCGTCGCAGCGGCCGCGCTCGCGGCCCCCGCTCGCGCCGCGGTCTCTCATCGGGTCCTTCCCGGCGAGACCCTGTGGTCGATCGCCGCCGCCAACAACTTCACGACCCAGACGATCGCCGCCTTCAATGGGCTGTCCGTCGACTCCCAGGTCTATGTGGGGGAGACGATCCAGATACCCACCGAGGCCGAGGGCGCGACGGCGCTGGCCTCCGCGGGCACCGCGTCGGCCGCGCCGTCCACCTCGGTCGGCTCCGAGGCCTCCCACACCGTGACGCCGGGCGAGAGCCTGTCGTCGATCGCCAGCGCGTACGGCATCTCACCCGAGACGCTTGCCGCCGACAACGGCCTGTCGGCCGATTCGCTGCTGATCATCGGGCAGACGATCCAGGTCCCGGCGTCCAGCGGCTCGACCTCCCCGACGACCATCACGAGCGTCGGCGCGCCGCCGCCACAGGAGCAGCCCTACTGGACCTCTCCCGTCTACTGCCCGTCCTGCCCGTCCGGCGAGGCCTACCTGGCGTCGAACGCGGCCGCCGCCTGGGACGCGATGCGCCAGGGGTCGCTGCGTGAGTTCGGGATCGACCTCTACCCCGGAGGCCCGTTCTCCGGGTATCGCTCCTACGCGCAGCAGCTCTACCTGTACAACCTCTACCTGTCAGGCCAGGGAAGCCTCGCCGCTCCGCCGGGCACCTCCTCCCACGAGTATGGCTACGCGCTCGACCTCGCCGACCCGTCGATGCGCGCCGTGGTCGACGAGATCGGGGCCAACTACGGCTGGGCCAAGACCGAGGCGCCCGGAGAGTGGTGGCACGTCAACTACGTCGGCCCGTAGTCAGACGCTGCCTACGCCCACCCCGGCCGGGACGTCCAGCTCCCGGACCTGGACCCGGGGCAGGATCCGCTCGACCTCCTTCGGGTCGAGACTGCCGGCCCCGAAATGCTGGGTGGACTCGGCGCCGCAGGCGACCCCATAGGCGAGGCACTCGCGTGCCGACCCGCCCTCGTAGCGTGCCGCCACGTAGCCGGCCAGGAAGCAGTCGCCGGAGCCGACCCCCGAGATCGGCTCGAGTGGTGCGATTTCGATCTCGTAGCGACGGCGGTCATGGCCGTTGCCGACGATCGCGACGCATCCCACCTCGCGAGTGATGACCGCCTCGCCAGCGCCCATCTCCAGCAGTCCGGCGAGCCCGAGCGCGTAGTCGTCGGCGTCGTTGAACTCGTGGCCGACCGCCTCCTCGGCCTCGTCCACGTTGGGCGCCACCACGGCCGGCTCGGCGCGCAGGCCGAGGCGCATCGGCTCGCCATCGGTGTCGAGGATCGCCGACACGTCGAGCCGGCGAAGCTCGCCGATCAAGCGTGCGTAGATGCCGGGGTCGACGCCGGGCGGGAGGCTCCCGGCGAGCACGCACAGGCTCGCCCCCTGGGCGAGATAGAGGAGCTTCTCGATGAACCAATCGACCTCCTCGGCGCTCACCTCGGGGCCACGCTCGTTGATTTCGGTCTGCTCGCCGGAGGTGGGATCGACCACCGCGAGGTTGGTCCGGGACTCCCCCTCGATCCGGGTGAAGTCGTGGAGGATCGACTCCTCGACGAGCCGCTCGAGGATGCGTGAGCCGGTCGCCGAGCCGGCGAGCCCGGTGGCGATCACGGGCCGGCCGAGCAGCTTCAGGGCGCGCGCCACATTGACGCCCTTGCCTCCCGCGAACGTGCGCGACTCGACCGCGCGATGGCGGTGCCCAAGCCGGAAGTTCGGGACCGCGACAGTGCGGTCGATCGCGGCATTCAGGGTGACGGTGAGGATCACTATGGCTCCTGCTCGTCCCGGCTGACCTTGGTGCCGAGACGGCGGTGGGTCAGCGCAAGCGCAATGCCTATCACGATCGCGACGGCAGCGCCTCCGGCTGCGATCCAGACGACGGCTCGGGGCCCGGGGACGGCATCGTCCAGCCGCGAGACGAGCGACGGGCTTGCCGGGGCGAGCGCCGCGCGCTTGCTCAACAGCGGCGCGCGTCCGGCCACCTCGCCGTCCACGGTGACGACGGCGGCTCCGAGGCGGCGCCCGCGCGGGATCGGTCCCAGGACGTCGCGCGGGAGCCTGGACCCGCACCCGAACGGCCTGGCCGTGCCGGGCTGTGACCTGCACCGAACGAGCCGCGACCAGGGGAAGCGAGTCGTCGCGACCGCGCACCGCGGCTGCCGCGAGTCTCTGCCCCCGCTGCACGGGCGTCTGGCGCCGGTAGAGCGAGAACCCGTAGCGCAGCAGCGCCAGCGTGTCGTCGTCGCGCGCCGTCTCGGTTGCAGCTCCCATCACCACCGAGAGCAGCGTGACGCCGTTGCGGGTCCCCGAACCGACCAGGACGTTGCCCGCCTCGGGCGTGTAGCCCGTCTTGACGCCGTTCACCCACGGCAGGCGCCCCACCAGAGTCGTTCCTGTTGACGACGGTTCGCGGACTGGCTGCCCGTGCGCAGCGTCTTCTGGGGCGTGTCGACGATCCGCCTGAAGAGGCGATCGCGCCGCAGGTCGAGCGCCAGCTTCGCCAGGTCGCGAGGGCTCGAGTAGTTGCCGGGCTGGTCGAGCCCGATCGGGTTGGAGTAGTGGGTGTCGCGCAGCCCCAGGCGAGCGGCGGCGCGGTTCATCTCGCTCGACGAACGCCGGAACCGAGCCCGCGACTCCGTCGGCGAGCGTCACCGCTGCATCGTTGCCGCTCGGCAGCAACAGGCCATAGAGCAGATCGCGGACCGAGATCCGCTCTCCCGCCTCGAGCCCGAGCAGCGACTCACCCGGGATCGGATGGTACGGCGGCGCGACCAGGCGCCGCTGAAGCGGCAGGTCGCGGAGGGCGAGGTACGCCGTCATCAACTTGGTCGTGCTGGCTATCGGCAGCGAGCTGGTGGGCTGCGCGGAGGCGAGGCGCGTGCCGTCGCCGGCGTCGACGAGGATCCAGGCGGTGGCCGGGACCTGCGGCGGCGCGGGTGCGCCCTCGGCCGCTCCGGCCGTTGCCGGCGAGAGGGATGAGAGCGCCAGCCCGACCACCGACACGGCTGCGAGCGCGCCCCGGCGGCGGACCGCTTGCCGAAGCCCGGGCCTCAACCCCCGTTGGCGAGCACCTTGCACCCGTCGGGCACCAGGTCCACGCATCCCTTCTGGGGAAGGAGCTGAGTGTCGAGCTTGGGGTTGAGCTTCTCCAGCCTGGCGATCGGGATTCCCTCCTTCTCGGCAATGCCGCCGAACGTGTCCCCCGGCTGGACCACGTAGTACTTGCCCTTCGGCTTGATGTGGCTCGCGCCGCCGGCTTGCTGCGCGCTGCCGGCCGTGCTGTCCGATCCACCGATCGAGCCGGCGATGACGACCGCGAGCACGATCGCGACCGCGACCAGCGCCAAGACGGCCAGGGTCCTCGCCAACCGGATTCCGGCTCGGCCTCGTCTGGGTGGCTTGTGGCTCCATGTCTTACCCCGGCGGCCGGGACCAAGGGAGGCGCCGAGCGCGCCGCGAGCGGCTGGGCTGCGGCGTTGTAGAGGCGATGGTAGCCCGCGAATCCGCTTGGTCGCCGGTGGGTGGCACACGGCAAGGCCGTGCCCAGGCATGTGGGGGACGCGGTCAGCCTCGGGCGAGCGCCCAGAGCTCGGCGCGCAGCTCGCTCGCGGCGGCCGCTGGGTCCGGGGCGTTCGCGATCGACCTCGATGCGGTCACCAGGACCGAGGCCGGATGCGCGCCGAACGCGGGTCCGAGGTCGGCCGCCCGCCCGCCCTGCGCACCCAGCCCCGGGACCAGGAAGATCGAGCGCGGCATCAGCTCGCGAAGGCGCGACAGATGGCCGGGGCTCGGTTGCGCCGACCACCGCCCCCAGGCCGGACAGCCCGCACTCGCCCATCAGGCGGTCAGCGCGCTCGGCCACCAGCGCGGCCAGGCGCTCGAACAGGGGCGCCTCGGGAGCCGGCAGGTCGAGCAGATCGGCCGCGCCCGGGATTGGAGGTGCGCACCAGGACGAACAGACCCGCGCTTGCCTCCGCGGCTCCCTCGAGCAGGGGCTCGAGGGAGTCGGTGCCGATCAGGGGGCTGACGGTGGCCGCGTCCGCCCCCAAGCCGGCGACGTCTCCCCAGGGCGTCGGCGTCGAGCCGAACAGCGCCTGCGCGTAGGCCGCGGCGCTGACCGGCACGTCTCCGCGCTTGCCGTCCGCGATCACCACGAGCCCGGCCTCCCGCGCCGCGTCCACGGTCCGCTCGAGCGCCGCCCAACCGGGCGCCCCGAGCCGCTCGAAGCACGCGAGCTGGAGCTTGGCGGCGACGCACGCCGGACCCGCCCGCTCGATCAGCGAGCGGCAGTGAGCGGCGACCGCCTCGCCGGCTCGCTCGGCGGCACTCCCCTCCGGCGCGGCGGAACGCGGGTCGAGCCTGCGACGGATCGGGGTCCAGCCCGAGGCAGAGCTGGCTTTGGCGCTCCTCGACGAGCGCCGCGAGCCGGTCGGCGAAGGGCGCCGGGCTCACCCGGTGCCCGCCTCCGCGCCGCTTGCGACAGGCGCCGCGCCCTGCCGATCAGCCCTTCACCCGGGACTTGAGCGCAGCCCCGGCCGAAAACCTCGGCACGCGGCCACCCGCGATCGTGATCCGCTCGCCGGTGCGAGGATTCACGCCCTGGCGCGGCCCCCGCTCGGCGACGCTGAACTTGCCGAAGCCGGTGAAGCTGACGCTGTCCCCCCGGGCGAGCGCCGAAGAGATCGTGTCGAGCACCGCGTCGACGGTCTCGCTTGCTGCCTTCTTGCTGCCGATCCGCCCGTCGCGTGCGAGCAGGTCGACGAACTCAGCCTTGGTCAAGGGTCATCCTCCTCGTGGGGTGCCAGGAGCGACGGCAATCTAACAGGACCGACGAGCGGCTCGGCGGACTGGGTAGCCGGCGCCGTCTACGACCGGCTCCGCTAGCTTTCGACTCGCGGTGGCGGGGCTAAGCGTGGTCATCTCGACCCTCGGGGACCATTCCGGGCTGCGGCGCATGCTCGATCGCCTCGAGGTCCAGGACGCGGAGCCCGGGAGTTTCGAGGTCCTGGTCGTCGCCACCGTGGCGGACTCCGATCCCGGAGCCGTCGAACGGGCAATCGGCACTCGCCCCTACCCCGTTCGCAACCTGACGCGGGAGACTCCGGGTCCCTCCTCCGATCGGAACGTGGGCTGGCGAGCCGCGGACGCCCCGATCGTTCTGTTCACCGACAACGACACTGTCCCGGAACGACGACTGATCTCGGAGCACCGCGCCTGGCATCGTCGCAATCCTCGGGAGGAGGTGGGGGTGCTGGGACACGTACGTTGGGCACGCGAGCTGGAAGTCACTCCGTTCATGCTCTGGCTCGACCAAGGGATGCAGCTCGATTACCCTAACCTCGACGGCACGCACGCGGGATGGAGGCGCTTCTATGGCGCCAACATCTCGGTCAAGAAGCGGATGATCGAGCGGGTGGGCGGGTTCGACGCGGAGCGACTGCCTTATCCGTACGACCATCTCGACTTCGGATACCGCGCCGAGAAGCTGTGATTCCGCCTCCTGTACAACCGGCGGGCGGTCGTCGAGCACCTCCGTGGGATGGACCTCGACTTCTGGCGCACCAAGATGCGGCGACTCGCAGTCGCCGAGCGAGCCTTCGTTCGCACTCACCCGAAAGTCCCGCCGTACTTCTACCGCCGATTCAGCCATGCGGCCCGGCTGCCGCCGGCCCCCGTCCGCAGCGCACGCCTGCTGCGCCTCGTCCCTCGCCGGTTTCCCTGGCTCGGTCGGCGATTCTGGACGAGCGCCGACCTCTACTACCTTCAGGCGCTTGCGCCCGACTTCCTCTGGGCCTGGGAGGACGAAAGCGCTGCGCAGCGCTCCCCTACATACGCTCGGGGGCGCTGACCCCGAGCAGATCCAGGGTGCGGGCGATGACCCGCTTGGCGGCCACGCAGATCGCCAGGCGAGCCTGCTCGATGCCGTCAGGAGCCCCCACCACCTGGCAGTCCCGGTAGAAGGCGTGGAAATCGGCGGCGGTCGCCGTCGCGAAGGCGACCAGGCGGTGCGGAGCCCGGCGCTCGGCGGCCCCGCTGGCCTCGGCCGGAAGCTCGAGCAGCTGCTGGACGAGCGCGCGCTCGGCCGGCTCGGCCGGCGCCGCGAGCGCGCCATCCGCCGCTGCCGCTTCGACCAGCGCCGCCTCGTCGGCCATGCCTTCATCGGTCCCAGCCGGAGCGCTCCCCTCGGCAACGGCCTTGCGGAGGATGCTCGCGATCCGCGCGTGCGCGTACTGGACGTAGTAGACGGGGTTGTCCTGCGACTGGCCGGCGTGCCAGCTCGAGATCGAGGTCGAGGGCCGTGTCGTGACTGCGATGCAGCATGAAGAAGCGGGCCGCGTCGACGCCGATGTCGTCGATCAGGTCATCGAGCGCCGCGAACTCGCCCTTCCGCTTTGACATCCGCGCTCGCTCTGCAACCCTCCACCAGGCGCACGAACTGCATGATCGGCGCCTCGTACAGATCGGGATCGTGACCCAGCGCCTCGATCGCGGCCCGCATCCGCGGCACGTAGCCGTGGTGATCGGCCCCCACCGGATCGATCATCCGCTCCGCGCCCCGCTCCAGCTTGTCCCGGTGGTAGGCGATGTCCGCGGCGAAGTAGGTCGGCTCGCCATCGGAGCGCACCAGCACCCGATCCTTGTCGTCGCCGAACTCGCTCGTCCGCAGCCAGACTGCGCCCTCGCTGTCGTAGACGTGGCCGCGCCCGCGCAGATACTCGATCGCCGCCTGGATCTTGCCGCCGTCGTGCAGCGAGCGCTCCGAGAACCAGGTGTCGAAGCGCACCCCGAAGCGTTCCAGGCTCGCCTCGATCCGTTCGCGCATCGCCTCCGTGCCGCGGCGGGCGAGGTCCTCGAGGTCGGCCGGGTCGGCTCCGGCGGCGGCCAAGTCGCCGGCCAGCTGCGCCACGTACTCGCCTCGGTATCCGTCCTCCGGCGGCTCGCGGCCCTGCATGCGCGCCGCGATCGACTTCGCGAACCGCTGCACCTGGCCGCCGACGTCGTTCAGGAGGTACTCCCGCTCGACCTCGTGGCCCGCCAGCTCGAGCAACCGCGCGAGCGAATCCCCGTACGCGGCCCCCCGGCCGGCGGCCACCGTCAGCGGCCCGGTCGGGTTGGCGGACACGAACTCGATCAGCACGCGCTCGGGCCGCTCGGGAGCGCCGCGCGCCCAGGGCGTCGCCGGCGTCGAGCAGAACGGTGAGGCTCTGGCGGTACCAGCGATCCGCGAGGAACAGGTTCACGAATCCGGGGCCCGCGACCTCCACTCGCTCGGCGCTGTCGGCCAGCAGGGCGTCCAGCTCCTTGCGCAGCCGCTCGGCGATCTCGCGCGGCGCCTGCCCCAGCCCCGGCGCGAGCAGCATCGCGGCGTTGGTGGAGTAGTCGCCCAGCTCGGGCTTGGGCGGGCGCTCGAGCGTCGGCACGACGGAATCCGACGCTCCGTCACGCAGGGCGTCCGCCGCCGAGCGGATCGTGGCGCGCAGCTCGTCGAGCGGATCGGCCATGCAGCGAAAACTAGTGGTGCCTCTGGTGAGGCTCCGCGGCGCTGTGGCGGCCGATATCGGGCCGCGAGGCGCGGCACGATCGCACCCGGCGGTGCATCGATCTCCGGCTCGTAGGCGACCGCGGCACCGATCCGATCGACCGTCGACGGGATGCGTGCCGATCAGGGCGGTGACGATGCCCGGCGGGTCCGGGTCGGCGAGGCCCGCCAGCGCGAGGCGGCGCTGAACCTGGATCAGCGCCTGGGGATCGTGGGTCAGCCGGAGCGCGAAGGTGTCGGCGCTCGCCTCGACCTGGCGCGAGAGCTGATTCCCGGGCACCCCCAGGACGAGAGCGGCTGACGACCAGCCCGAGCATGTACGCGGGGAGGGCCGCCGGGCCCCGCGCGTCGACGCCGGTGCGACGTACGAGCGCGCCGCCAAGCTCACTCGTGAACAACAGCCCCAGCGGCGTGACGATGATCAGGAAGGCGAGCCCGCGGGGCACGTCGTTGTGCTTGACGTGGCCGAGCTCGTGGGCGACGATGCTGCGCAGCTCCGGGCGGTTCGCGCGGCGCAGCAGGTTGTCGTACAGCACCACCCGCCGGGTCGGCCCGATCCCGTCGACGTACGCGTTCAGCGATCGCACCCGGCGGCTCGCGTTCACGCGATACACCTCCCCGACATCCACCCCGGCGCGCCGCGCGAGGCTCAGCACCTGGGCGCGCGCCCTGCTCGTCGCCGGGAGCGGCGTGAACTTGTTGAAGAGCGGCGCGACCACCACCGGCGCCAGCCAGACGAAGACGGCGGCGATCGCGCCCACCGCGACCGTCCCCGGCAGCCACCAGCGCCTCCCGAAACGGCGCACCAGCCCGATCAACAGCGCGCCGCCCGCGGCGGCCAGCACCGCGCCGATCGCGGTCGACTTCCCGGTATCCGCCAGCCACGAGCCGAATGACTGGGTGGAGATCCCGTAGTCGACCGCGCGCTCGTGGGCGGCGATGCTCGCCGGCAGGGCGGCGACGCCGAGGGCGACGGACAGCGCGGCGCCCGCCGCGGCCGCGCCGAGCACGGGGCGCGCGCCGAGCCGCTCGAGGCCGGCGACGGACCGTGGCCGGCCGGCCGAGCGCGAGCGTGACCAGCACCGCGCCCTGCGCGCCCAGGACGGCGACGAAGAGCCACAGCTGGCCGTCGCTGTAGGTGCGGCCGCGCTCGATCTGGGCCGGCGTGAAGTAGTCGCTCTCGGACACGGCCGCCGGCTGGATCGGCCGATCCCGGGGCCGCAGCAGCCACACGGCCGCCTCCGCGACCAGGACCATCGCCACGGCCGCGGTCCCAACCCTCACGATTCGCCTCCTGCCGGCGGGGCTGGACATGTCCCTACGATATTCCGCCCGGCTCGTGCGACTGGCGATCCTCAGCGATATCCACGCGAACCTTCCTGCCCTGGAGGCGGTGCTTGCCGACGTCGAGGGCGCCGGCCTCGAGACAGCTCTGGTGCCTTGGCGACGTGGTCGGCTACGGAGCGAATCCGGACGAGTGCACCAGCCTTGTCGCCGAGCGCTGCGAGCTCTGCCTGGTGGGAAACCACGACCTGGCGGTCCTCGGCGAGCTCGACGACTCATCCTTCTCTCCCGCGGCGGCCGCCGCCGTGCGCTGGACCCGGGAGACGGCCAAGCCCGAGACGATCGAGTTCCTGCGCGGGCTGGAGCCGGCCGACGAGAGCCGCGAGGTGGCGCTGTATCACGCCTCGCCGCGGGACCCCGTCTGGGAGTACGTGCTTTGGCCCGACCAAGCCGCGGAGTGCATCGCCGTTCAGGCGGCGCGGGTCAGCCTGATCGGGCACTCCCACGTGGCGCTGTTCTTCGTCATGCCCGAACGGCGACCGGGGACTGCCGACGGGCCATGCCGTCGAGCTCGACGAGGTCGCCAAGGGCGCCCAGGCGAGCGCGGGCACGCGGCTGGACCTCACCGAGGGCCGCTGGCTCGTCAACCCCGGCAGCGTGGGGCAGCCACGCGACGGCGATCCGCGCGCGGCTTGGCTTGAGCTCGACACGGATGCGTGGCAGGCGACCTACCACCGGGTCGACTACGAGATCGACCGCGCCGCCGATGCGATCGCCGCCAGCGAGTTGCCGGAGCACCTGGCCAAACGGCTCTACGTGGGGCAGTGAAGGGCCGGTGAGGGCCATGGACGGCCGAAACCGCTTGACTAGACTCGCCGCGATGCCGGGGACGAACAGAATTTCCCCGCTGCTGGCGCTCGTCGCCGCGGTCGCGGCGCTATCCGGGTGCGGCTCGGGCGACGACATCAACGGCCAGATCCCGGCGACGAACGCCGATCAGCTCAACGCCGCGCTGAACACCGTCCGCAGCGCGGTCGCGTCGAACGACTGCGTGACCGCCAGCTCCGGGGCGGACGGATTCATCGACGCCGTAAATGAGCTGCCGGCAACCGCCGGCGCCGACCTCAAGGCGGCGCTCCAGGAAGCGGGAGCGAACCTCCGCGCGCTCGTCGAAGACCAGTGTCCGCCGACCGGGGCAACAGGGCCGAGCGGCGCCCAGCCGCCGGCAAGCTCATCGACTCCGTCCACCACCGAGAGCACGACATCGTCCACGACCGACACCACGACGACATCCACCACCTCGACGACCGAGACCAACCCGCAGGGAAACGGCAACCACGGGGGGAACGGCAGCGAGAACGGCAGGCGGCAACGGCGGCGACGGAAACGGTAACGGCGGTGGCGGTCGGGGTGGCGGCGGTGACGGCGGCACCGGCGGCGGCACGGGCGGCACCGGTGGCTAGGCGATGAGCGCGACGCTGATCTCCGACCGCTACGAGCTCGGCGACCGCCTGGGCTCCGGCGGAATGTCGAGCGTCTACAGGGCGACCGACCGCGTCCTCGAGCGCACCGTGGCGGTGAAGATCCTGGCCGAGCACCTCTCGGACGACGAAAAGTTCGTCGCCCGGTTTCGCCGCGAGGCGCTCGCGGTCGCGAAGCTGATCCACCCGAACATCGTCCAGGTCTACGACACGGGCGTCGACAACGACCGCCACTACATCGTCATGGAGTACGTGGAGGGGCGCTCGGGCGCCCAGCTGCTCCAGGCTCGGGGGGCGCTCGGACCGGAGACGGCGGTCGAGATCGGCGTGCAGTCCTGCGCCGGGCTCGAGTACGCGCACCGGCAGGGGATCATCCACCGCGACGTCAAGCCCGGGAACCTGATGATCATCGGCGGTCCCGCGCGGCGCGGCAACGTCCGCACCACGGCCCACGACCCACCCACCGGAGAGATGGACGTCAAGCTGACCGACTTCGGGATCGCGCGAGCCGCCGAGCAGACGCGATTGACGCAGGTGGGCTCGGTGGTCGGCACCGCCGCCTACCTGGCGCCCGAGCAGGCCCGCGGAGAGGAGGCGACGCCGGCATCCGACGTGTACGCGCTCGGCGTCGTCATCTATCAGCTCCTGACCGGGCGCCTTCCGTGGGAGGGAACGACGCTGGCCGAGCTGGCGATCCGTCGCGAGAGCGAGCGGCCCTTGCCGCCCAGCTCCTACGACCCCGCGGTGCCGCAGACTCTGTCGACGGCGGTACTGCGCTCGCTGGAGAGCGACCCTGGGCTGCGCTACTCGACCGCCCGCCAGCTCGCCGTCGCGCTGCGGACCGGGCTCTCCGGTCGCGAGCCGCCGCAGGCCGAGGCCGAGGCGCCGACGCGGGCGCTGGCCGGCGGCACGACGGAGGCCACGCGGCGACTGGCGCCCAGCGAGCCGGTGACCCCGGTTGGACGCCAGGCTCCCGCCCCTCCCCGGCCGGCGCGCCGCCCCCGCCCGGCGGTCCAGCCCGCCGAGGCCAGGGCCGCGCCGCTCGCTCGCCGGCCGCCTCGGCAGCGCGATCGGCATCCTGCTGGTGATCGCGCTGCTGGCCGCGGTGATCGCGGCTGTCGTCCTGCTGACCACGAACGCCGGCCAGAACACCGACCTGGTCAAGCAGACCATCCCCGACCAGATTCAGTCGCTCGAGGACTTCATCAACTCCCACTCGCAGTGACGCCCGTCAAGGGGCGCTCGGCGTGAGCGCCGCCTGCCCGCCAGGGCGGGGCACCGTCGAGGATCGCGCTGCCTGTAGTCGCCGAAGCGCCCACCCTGGATCGCCTGCCGGGCGCCCCGGACCAGGCGCTCCAGGTAGGTGAGGTTGTGGAGGACCAGCAACCGAACCCCGGTCAGCTCCTCGGCTCGCGAGAGGAAGTGGACGTAGGCTCGGCTGTGCTCGGCGCAGGCCGCGCACGGGCAGCCCTCGACCAGCGGCCCCTCGTCGGTCGAGAACTCGGCGCGGCGGACGTCGAACCGGAACCTCGCGGCAGGCAGCGGAGCGAGGGCCGTCCCGTGCCGGGCCAGGCGCGTTGGCACCGCGCAGTCGAACAGGTCCACGCCCAGCGCGATCCCCTCGACCAGGTCGTCGGGCTCGCCGATCCCCAGCAGGTGCCGCGGCCCCTCGGCGGCGAGATGGGGGGCGGTCATCGCGACCACGCCTCGCATCTCCTCCTTGTCGCGGCCCAGCGTCCCCCCGATCGCCACGCCGTCCACGGCCGCCTCGGACACGCGCTCGGCGGCGACGCGGCGGAGGTCCTCGTGCACGCCCCCCTGGACGATCCCGAACACCGCCTGGCGTCGCGGCCCGTGGCGCTCGTGCCAGTCGAGGCAGCGATCCAGCCACCGGTGGGTTCGCTCCATCGAGCGGGCCGTGTAGTCGCGATCGGCGTGATACGGAGTGCACTCGTCGAAGGTGAGCGCGATATCGGAGCCGAGTGCGCCCTGCACCGCCATCGACTCCTCGGGCCCGAGGAACTGCTCCGAACCGTCCAGGTAGGAGCGGAAGCGAACCCCCTGCTCGCCGATCTCGAGCACGGTCCCCTGGCCGGACCGGCGCCCGCTCCGCCCCTTGATCTCGTCGGCGACCCCGCCGTGGGAGAGCGAGAAGACCTGGAATCCCCCGGAGTCGGTGATGATCGCTCTCCCCCAGCCCATGAAGCGATGCAAGCCCCCGAGCTCCGCGACCCGCGCCGGCCCCGGCGACAGCATCAGGTGAAAGGTGTTCCCGAGCACCAGCTCATAGCCCAGCTCGCGGACCTCTGAGGCCGCCAGCGAGCGAACGCTTCCGCGGGTCGCAAGCGGAATGAAGGCCGGGGTCTCGACCGTGCCGTGAGCGACGTGGAGCCGCCCGGCCCGGGCGGCTCCGTCTCGTGCGGTTATCTCGAATCGAAGGCGTTCCGGGTCGCTGCGCACGACCCGGAAGCCTAGGTGCTACTTCTCCTGCGCATTCCCCTCCACTTGTGCCAGATCAGGGGGGTGGACTGCAAAGCGTCCCCATATGGGACGGATTCCGGTCCACCCCCGGCTGCTCGCGTCTTCGCAGGCGTGGGCGAGAGTCGCCGAATAAACGGTCCGCCGCCGGCCGCGGCCTAGGCGCCGAGCAGCGAGCGCCCGGTCATCCCGGGCGGCTGCTCGATCCCGAGCAGGGCGAGCGCCGTGGGGGCGACGTCGGCGAGGATCCCGGGGCCCTCCAGCGACGGCCCCGTGACGGTGACCATCAAGCGGCACGGGGTTGGTCGAGTGGGCCGTGTTGGGCGAGCCGTCGGGCTCGAGCATGTGGTCGCAGTTTCCGTGGTCGGCCGTGACGATGCAGGCGCCACCCGAGCGATGGACCTCCGAGACCACCTCACCGAGGCAGCGGTCCACGGTCTCCACCCCGGCAACCGCAGCCGGGATGACGCCCGTGTGGCCGACCATGTCGGGGTTGGCGAAGTTGATGATCCCGAACCGGTAGCCGTCCTGCGCCCAGCGCTCGCAAAAGGCGGCGGCCGCCTCGCCCGCGCTCATCTCGGGCTTGTGGTCATAGGTGGGGACGTCTCGCGCCGATGGAACCAGGCGCCGCTCCTCCCCCTCCCACTCCGCCTCGCGCCCGCCGTTGAAGAAGTAGGTGACGTGGGCGTACTTCTCGGTCTCGGCGACGTGCAGCTGGCGCTCGCCGCGGCCGGCGATCACCTCGGCCAGGGTCGTTTCCGGAGTCCGCGGTGGAAACGCGACCGGGTACTCCCATCCACTCGCGGTACTCGGTCATCGTGGTCAGGTGCACCTGCGGGGGTTGGCCCCGGGGGAACTCGTCGAACTCGGGCTCCCCCAGTGCCCGCACCAGCTGGCGAGCCCGGTCGGGACGGAAGTTGAAGTGCAGGATCGCGTCGCCGTCGGCCACTCCGTCGTAGTCGCCGATCACCGTCGGGCGCACGAACTCGTCGGTCTCGTCACGTCGGTACGACTCCCGGATGGCCTCCGCGGCGCTTGGGGCCTCCAGTCCCCGCGCGTGGACGATCGCATCGTAGGCGAGCTGGGTTCGATTCCAACGGCCGTCCCGGTCCATCGCGTAGTAGCGGCCGCTCACCGTCCCGACCCGTCCCGCGTGCCGCAGCCAGCGCTCGAGCTCCCGCAGGTACCCGGCTCCTGCCGTGGGCAGGGTGTCGCGGCCGTCGGTGAACGCGTGCACGACCAGGTCGGGCACGCCCTCGTCGGCGGCCAGCTCGACGCACGCCTCGATGTGCTCCCAACCCGAGTGGACACCGCCGTCGGAGACCAGGCCCATCAGGTGCAGGCGCCCCCGGGGACCGGAGCGCGCTGCCTCGCAGGCGGCTTTCAGGGCGGGGTTCTCGAAGAAGCTGCCATCGGCGACCGCGTCGTCGATCCGGGTCAGGTCCTGCTTGACGATCGATCCCGCGCCGAGATTGAGGTGCCCGACCTCGGAGTTGCCCATCTGGCCGTCGGGGAGGCCCACGTCGCGCCCGCTGGCCGACAGGGTGGTGTGCGGATAGCGCTCCCACAGGCCGTCGAAGACAGGCGTCGAAGCCTGGCTGATGGCGTTTCCGGGCCCCGGCGGCGCGAGACCCCAGCCGTCGAGGACGACCAGCGCCAGCTGAGGGAACCGGCGGCTCGCCTGGCCCGTCGGGGATGGTCATGCGCTCGCGGCCGCCGCGATGGCGGAGAAGTCGTCCGGGTCAAGGCTCGCCCCCCCGACGAGCGCGCCGTCGATGCCGTCCTCACCGAGGATCTCGGCCGCGTTCCCGGGCTTCACGGAGCCGCCGTAGAGGATGCGAACCGCTTCGCCGGCCGCGTCGTCGCGCTGTGCGACGAGCGACCGGATGAAGCCGATCGCCTCGGCCGCCTGGTCGGGGGTGGCGTTGCGCCCGGTGCCGATCGCCCATACCGGCTCGTAGGCGATCACGACCTCGGCGAGGCGGCCGTCCGGCGCCCTGGCCAAGTCCGCCTCGAGCTGGCGGCGAAGCACCGCCTCGGTCTGATCGGCGTCGCGCTCGGCCTCGGTCTCTCCCACGCAGAGGATCGGCATCAGCCCCGCCTCGAGTGCCGCCGGCAGCTTGCGGGCGAGCGCGTCGTCGCTTTCGGAGAACAGCAGCCGCCGCTCGGAGTGGCCGAGGATGACGGCGTCGACGCCGAGCTCGGTCAGCATCGGGGCGGCGACCTCGCCGGTGAACGGACCCTGCGGCTCGGAGTGCATGTTCTGCGCCGCCACCCGCACGCCGCTTCCGGCGCAGCGCGCCACCGCCGCGGCCAGGGACGGGTACGGCGGGCAGACGACCAGCTCGGCGGGACCCAGGCTCCGCCACCCGCGGCAGGAGCGCATCCAGGAAGGCCTCCGTCTCGCGGACCGTCTTGTGCATCTTCCAGTTGGCGGCGACGAGGGGCGTTCGCTCAGCCATCGGAGCCGACCTCGCGCGTTTCGCTTCGGCGCGTGCCCGGACCTGGCACCCGATACCTCGGAGCGATCCATCAGCGCCTCCACCCCCGGCAGCTCCCGCCCCTCCATCAGCTCCAGCGAGGCGCCGCCCCCGGTGGACAGCCAGTCGACGCGATCGGCGAGCCCGAACTCCGCGAGCGCGGCGGCGGAGTCGCCGCCCCCGACCACGGTCGTCGCGGATGCCCCGGCCACGGCCTCGGCCACCGCGCGGGTACCGGCGGCAAACGGCTCGAGCTCGAAGGCGCCCATCGGGCCGTTCCAGAACACCGTGCCCGCCGCCCCGATCGCATCGGCGTAGGAGGCCGCCGTGCGCGCGCCGATGTCGAGCCCCGCCCAGCCGTCCGGGACCTCGACCCCGTCGAGCTCGCGGCGCTCCGTGTCGGCATCGAACGAGCGCCCGAGAACCAGGTCCACGGGCAGCACGAGATCAGACGACGAGTCCTCCACGCGCGCCAGGATCCCGCCGGCGAGCTCGACCCCCTCCTCCTCCACCAGGGAATCGCCCGTCGCCACTCCCTGAGCCGAGAAGAAGCTGAAGCACATGGCTCCGCCCACGAGCACCTGGTCCGCGACCTCCAGGAACCGCTCCATGACGCCGATCTTGTCGGTGACCTTGGCGCCGCCGAGCACCACGCAGAGGGGGCGGGCGGGATCGTCGCGAACGGCGGTCAGCTCCCTGATCTCGCGCTCGAGCAGCAGGCCCGCGTAGGCGGGAAGCAGATGCGCCACTCCCTCGGTGGTGGCGTGGGCCCGATGGGCGGCGCCGAAGGCATCGTTCACGTACAGATCGGCGAGCGCCGCCAACCGCCGGGCCAGCTGCGGGTCGTTGTCCGTCTCGCCCGGCTCGAAGCGGCTGTTCTCGAGCATCAGCACGTCCCCGGGCTCCAGCCGTCGAGCCATGCGCTCGACCTCCGGGCCGACGACCGCCGGCGCCAGCGCCACCTCGGAGCCGAGCAACCGACCGAGCCGCACCGCCACCGGGGCCATCGAGAACGCCGGGTCGACTCCCTTCGGTCGCCCCAGGTGCGAGACGACCACGAGCGCCGCGCCGCGCTCGCGCAGCCACTCGATGGTCGGTAGCGCGGCGCGAATCCGCGAGTCGTCCTCGACCTCGCCGTTGGCGAGCGGCACGTTGAAGTCGACCCGCAGCAGCACCCGTCTCCCCTCCACGGGGGCATCCCGGACGCTCGCCTTGTCGAAGCTCAACTGGTTCCGACCGCCGCCGGCTTCGGCTCGAGCACCTTGGTGGCCAGCTCGATGCAGCGGTTCGAGTAGCCCCACTCGTTGTCATACCAGGCGACCACCTTGACCAGCCGCCCGTCGATCACCATGGTCTGGCCGGAGTCGAAGATCGACGAGTGAGGGTCCTGGACGATGTCGGTGGAGACGATCGGGTCCTCGGTGTAGGCGAGGATGCCCCGCAGCGACCCGTCGGCCGCCTCCCTGGCGGCCGCATTGATCTCCTCGGCGCTGGTCTCGCGCGAGACCTGGCACACCAGGTCGACGACCGAGCCCGTCGCGACCGGCGCCCGCACGGCGATCCCGTTCAGCTTGCCTTCGAGCTCCGGCAGCACCACGCCGATCGCCTTCGCCGCTCCGGTGCTGGTCGGGATCAGGTTGATCGCCGCCGCCCGGGCCCGGCGCAGGTCCTTGTGGGGCATGTCCTGGAGCCGCTGGTCGGCGGTGTAGGCGTGGATCGTGGTCATCAGGCCGCGCTCGATCCCGACCGTCTCGTGCATCACCTTTGCCACCGGAGCCAGGCAGTTCGTCGTGCAGGAGGCGTTGGAGATGATCTGGTGACGATCGGGGTCGTAGGCCTGATCGAAGTTGACACCCAGCGCCACCGTGACGTCTGGATCGGTGGCGGGTGCGGAGATGATCACCTTCTGAGCCCCGGCCTCGAGATGCTTCGCCGCGTCGTCGCGCTTCGTGAACAGGCCGGTGGACTCGATCACCACGTCGACCCCCAGCTCGCGCCACGGAAGCGCGGCCGGATCTCGCTCGGCGAGCACCTTGATCTCGTGCCCGTCGACGGCGATCGCGTCGTCGCGCGCCTCGACCCGGCCTGGGAAGCGGCCCAGGACGGAGTCGTACTTGAGCAGGTGGGCGAGCGTGGCGGAGTCGGTGATGTCGTTGACGGCGACGAACTCGAGCTCCGAGCCCGCCTCGTGGGCAGCCCGGAACAGGTTGCGCCCGATCCTCCCGAATCCGTTGACCCCGACCTTCACTGCTGCCATTGCCTGTGCCCTCCTTCGAACGGCATCGCTCGCCAGCTCAATCGGTGCTCACCGCCACCTCTACCCGGTAGCCGTCCGGATCACGCAGGTAGGCGGAGTAGTAGGCCGGACCGTACTGGGGGCGGTTCCCGGGCGCGCCGTCGTCGATGCCGCCGGCCGCGACGCCGCCCTCCCAGGCCGCCTTCACCGCCGGAGTTCCGCTCGCCGCAAAACAGACGTGGCCACCACCCGTGCCGGCGGACCGCCGGGCCGAGGCGAAGAACACCGGCTTGACGATTCCCCAGGCGATCACCTCGTCGGTCTCGACCTGACGCCGCCAGCCCAGCGGGCCGAGCAGGCCGTCGTAGAACCGGCCGCTCCGCTCGAGATCCGAGACGTCGACGCTGGCGTGGTGAAGCACGTCTCGCAGACTCTATCCGCCGGTTGCCAGGCTCACCGTCCCGGGGCGTCCAGCTGAAGGTGCGAGCGCGATCAGAAGCCGGCGACGCCCCAGGCGGCGACGACGGCGAGATCGCCCCACTCGAAGCCCGCCCCGACGGTGGCCGGAGTCGAAGCCCGTGAAGCAACGCGTCGAAGAAGTGGCGGACCGGGAAGATGTCGGCGACGTGGAGACCCCATGGGAATCTCACTCTCCGGGATGAAGACGCCGGACACGAAGTAGAGCGGGAAGATCGTCATGTTGGTGATCGGCGGCGCGGACTCCGCGACGGGATGATCATCGGTCAGGGCGAGCCCGAGGCAGCAGAACGAGGCGGAGCCAATCGCCAGGGTGACGACCAGCGCGCGGAAGCCGGTCCCAGGGAATCCGAACCCCGTAGGGATCCGGCCGATCGCGCCCAGAGCACGAGCATCACAAGGCAGCACGACCGCGATTCCCGATCCTGCCCGGCGAAGAACACCCAGCTCGGGAAGGGCGTTCCCCGGCACCGCTTCAGGATCCCGCCCTCACGTCAGGATCGTCAGGCTCATCGCCAGGTTGACCATGGTGGCCGACACCACGGCGAGGGTGATCACGCCGGGACGAAATAGGTCGCTGGCGTCATTCCCCCGAGGCGTGGATCGTGTCGTTCCCGTCGACGATCACGTCGAGGAGAACCAGGAACATGACCGGGAACATCACCGTGAAGAACACGGTGGCGGGGTTCCGCCAGAAGATCTTCTGGTCGTATCGGAACTGATGCAAGGTGAGCGCCAGGCCGGTCAGCTCACATCGCTCCCGCTCGGCCCGGCGTCAACGGACTCGCTGGGTCAGCTCCAGGTACACGTCCTCGAGGCTCGGCCGGCGAACCTCGAGTCCCGCCAGGTCGAGGTCCCGCGCCAGAGCCCAGCGCCGTGAGAGCGTTGAGGAGCGCGACCGGGTCATCGGTTCGAAGCTGCACCTGGCCGTTCGGGTGCGGCGCCCCTGCGTCGCCCAGCGTCGCCGCCACCTCGCGGGGAAGCTCGCCGGCGCCCACGCCCGTCGGGAGCCGGAAGCTGATCAGGGCGGCGGCGTCGCCCCGGCCGACCAGCTCGCCGGGCGAGCCCTCGGCCACGATCTCGCCTCCGGCGATGATCGCCACCCGGTCGGCCAGGGCCTGGGCCTCGTCCATGTAGTGCGTCGTCAGGAAGACCGTCTTGCCGAGCTCGCGCAGGTTCGCGATCACCTCCCACGCCTGACGTCGGGCCGAAGGGTCGAATCCGGTCGTCGGCTCGTCGAGGAACAGGAGCTCCGGATTCCCGACCAGCGCCAGCGCCGACGTCGAGCCGGCGCTGCTGTCCGCCGGAAAGGCGCCGCGCCCGCTGATCGCCCTGGTCCTGAAGGTCGACGAGCTCGATCGTCTCGTCGACGGATCGCGGCGCTCGCGTAGTAGCCGGCGAAGCAGCGCAAGGGACTCCCGCACGGTGAGCTCCGGGCTGCAGGTTGCTGTCCTGAAGCACGACCCGATCCGCTGCCTCCACCGACGATCACCGTAGCCGCCGGATCGGAGTCGAGGACGCTGACCTTGCCGGCGGTCGGCTGCGGTAGCCCTCCAGGATCTCCACCGTGGTCGTCTTGCCCGCCCCGTTCGGCCCCAGGAAGGCGAAGACCTCCCCGGCGGCCACCTCGAGGTCGATGCCGCGCACCGCTTCGAGCTCGCCGTAGGACTTTCGCAGCCCGGCGACTGAGATCACCGACTCTGCCATCGGTCCGGATTATGAACGCGCCCTGCGTTCGCCGATCAGCGGCCGGCGCCGTCCCGCTCAGTCCAGCTCGACGTCGCGGTGCACGACCCGCAGGGAGACGTCGTCGTGGTCGGCCAGGTGGCTCGCGATCCGCTCGGCGACGGTCAGGGAGCGATGGCGTCCCCCGGTGCAGCCGATCGCGATCGTCAGATGCGTCTTGCCCTCGGTCACGTAGGCGGGCAGGACGAAGTCCAGCAGCGGAAACAGCCGGTCGTAGAACTCCCGCGCGAGATCGCCGGCCTCGACGTACTCGACCACCTTCGAGTCGAGGCCGGTCAGGGGGCGCAGGTCCTCGCGATAGTGCGGATTCGGCAGGAAGCGGACATCGAGGACCAGGTCGGCTTCGCGTGGTGGGCCGTTCTTGAAGCCGAACGTGATGATCGTCAGGGCGAGCTCTGCCGCGGGCGAGCTTCGGCCCCAGCAGCTCGGTCACCACCCGTCGTCGCAGCATGGCTCCGGTCAGGTCGCTGGTGTCCATCACCACGTCGGCGCGCTCGCGCAGCGGGCCGAGCACCTCGCGCTCGGCACGGATCCCCTCCACCACCCGGCCGTCCGGGGCCAGCGGATGACGGCGGCGAGTCTCCTTGAAGCGATCGAGGAGCGTCTCCTCGCTCGCCTCCAGGAAGAGGACCGTGGGGTCGAGCCCCGCCTGCTCCAGCTGGCCGAGCACCTCGATCAACTCCTCGAAGTACTCGCCGCCGCGCACGTCTGAGACGATCGCGGCTCGACGCACGCCGCTTCCCTCGTGGCGAAACAGCTCGCCGAGAGCGCTGATCATCCGCGGCGGCAGGTTGTCGACGCAGAAGTAGCCACCGTCCTCGAAGGCGGCGATCGCCTCGGACTTTCCCGCCCCCGAGTAACCCGTGATCACGACCAGGTCGACGGGGCGCGCGCCGTCGTCCTTCGTGGGCTTGGAGGGGCCCGTTCGCTCATCGACCCGCCTTGTGCAGCTGGCGATGGATCTCGCGGGCCAGCTTGCCGGGGATCCCCGGAACCGCCTCGAGCTCCTCTCGGCTCGCGATCACCAGGCGATCCGGCGAGCCGAAGTGGTCGAGCAGGGCGCGCTTGCGCACCGGGCCGACGCCGGGCAGCTCGTCGAGCAGCGACCGGGTCATCGCCTTGCCCCGGCGCGCGCGGTGGAAGTCGAGCGCGAAGCGATGCGCCTCGTCGCGCACCCGCTGCAGGAGGCGCAGCGCCTCGGAGTCGCGTGGGACGGCCACCGGAGTCGGAGCGTCCGGGGACGAAGACTTCCTCGATCCGCTTCGCCAGCCCGATCACGGTCGTCCCGCGCTCGACCAGGGGGGCGAGGGCGCGCATGCCCGCCGACAGCTGCCCCTTGCCGCCGTCGATCAGGATCAGGTCCGGAAGTGCCGCAAAGCTCTCGTCGCGCTCGGGATCGTGCGGCGAGCGGTCGGCCTGCTGCAGCAGGCGAGCCGTGCGCCGCCCGAGGACCTCCTCCACCGAGGCGAAGTCGTCGGGGCCGGCCGCCTCCCGGCCTCGCCTCGAGAGGCGGACGCGTCTGGGCCGCGACGATCGCCTCTGACCTTGAACCGGCGATAGTCGGCCTTCTTCGGCGCGCCGCCCTCGAACACGACCATCGAGGCCACCGTGTGGTCCGGTCCGAGGTTGGAGACGTCGAAGCCCTCGATCCGCACCGGCAGCGACTCCAGATCGAGCACCTCCTGCAGGGCGGCGAGCGCGTCCACCCGCTGCTGGCGACGCCGCTCGGCGCGCAGCTTGTCCTGGGCCAGGGCGAGCCGGGCGTTGCGCTCGGCGAGCTCCCGCAGGCGCCGCTTGTCGCCTCGCTCGGCGACGCGCACCTCGACCGGACCGCCACGGCGGTGAGACAGCGCCTCCGCGAGCAGGCCGGCGCGGCCCCGCAGCGCGGGGCCCACGACCACCAGCCGCGGCACCGCGGGCACCGCGGAGTAGTACTGGGCGACGAACTCCTCCGTCACCTCGTCCTCGCCTCGCTCCCCCTCGTTGGCAAGGTAGAAGCCGTGCCGCTCGGCGAGCACGCCGTCGCGCACCTGGAAGACCTGGGCGTTGGCCACCGGCCCGTCCGTGGCGACGGCGATCAGGTCGGCGGTCTCCAGCGACTCGCCGGCGACGCTTCGGCGCTGCATCAGCGAGCGGACCGCCTCGAGGCGATCGCGATAGATCGCTGCCCGCTCGAACTCCTCGTTGCCCGACGCCTCGGCCATCTTGCGCTCCAGGTCGCGTTCGACGTCGCGGTAGCGGCCGGAGAGGAAATCGATGATCGCCTCGATGTTGCGCCGGTACTCCTCTCGGTCGATGTAGCCGACGCACGGTGCCTGACAGCGCTTGATGTAGTAGTCGAGGCAGGGGACCCCCGATCGCCGGCCGGGCTCTGGCCCCTCGCAGGTCCGGTACTGGAACAGCTTGCCGAGCAGGTCCAGCGTCTCGCGCACCCGCTTGGCGCTGGAGAACGGGCCGAAGTAGACACGCCCGGAGCGGTGGCGCTCGCGCGTGAAGTAGACGCGCGGGAACTCCTCGTCGAGGCTGACCCCGACGTAGGGATAGGACTTGTCGTCGCGCAGGCGGATGTTGAAGCGCGGCCGGTGGCGCTTGATGAACTGCTGCTCGGCGAGCAGCGCCTCGGCCTCCGTCTCGGTGACCAGGAAGTCGATCGAGGCGACCTGCTCGATGAACGCGAGCCCGCCGCGATGGGGCCCCGAGAAGTGCGAGGTGACGCGCTTGCGGACCGACCTCGCCTTGCCGACGTACAGCACCTCGCCCGTCGGCGTCCTTGAACACGTAGACCCCCGGCTGGTCGGGCAGCTGCTTGCGCTGGAGCGCAAGGTCCGCCGTCCGCTCGTCCGCCGGGGAGCCTCCAGGGGGACCGGTCATCCGGCCTTCACCGGATGCGGGCGGGGTAGGGTCCGCCTCTGTCCGCTTCTTTGCCATCGCAACAAGGTTAGGCTCCGGGCCCGCTGGCCAAACGCAAACAGGGAGTAACCATGACCACGACCACCGTCCCAAGCCCCCCCGAGCTCAAGACCCTCCGCCTCGAGATCGACGGCGAGATCGGCACCCTGACGCTCGACCGCCCGGAGGTCCTGAACGCGATGAGCCCGGAGTTGATCGCCGAGCTGGTGATCGCGGCGGCCTGGCTCGCCGACCGCGCCCCGCTTCGGGCCCTGATCCTCACCGGTGAGGGCCGCGCCTTCTCCGCCGGTGGCGACGTCACCTGGTTCAAGCGAGGCCTCGAGGAGTCCGACGCCTACCTGTCGGCCGACGTGCGGCGCGGCGCCGAGGTCCTGCACCAGGCGATCGTCGACTTTCGCCGCATCCCCTATCCGGTGATCGCGGCGGTCAACGGCGTCGCGGCGGGCGCGGGCTTTTCGCTGGCGCTGATGTGTGACACCAGGATCGCCTCCGAGGAAGCGGCGTTCGTGTGCGCCTACGGACGCATCGGGGCTTCTCCGGACGGCGGAATGACCTACTTCCTGCCGCGGATGGTGGGGCCGGCGCGGGCGATCGAGCTGCTGCTCAACGACCCGCTGCTGAGCGCCGACGATGCCCACGGGATGGGCATCGTCTCGGAGGTCGTACCCCCCGAGCGGCTGATGGAGCGGGCGCGTGAGAAGGCCGAGAAGCTGGCAGCCAAGGCCCCCCACTACGTGCGGATGTCGAAGCTCCTGGTCGCCCAGAGCCTCGACAACACGCTCGCCGACCACCTGCAGGTCGAGCGGCACGGGATCGCCGACAGCATGGCGACCGAGGACCTCCGCGAGGGGGTGACCGCATTCCTGGACGGTCGCGAGGCGACCTTTACGGGGCGCTAAGACCTGAACTTCAGTCTGCAAGGGCGCGTATACACTCACGCAAACCTGGAGTCAAGGGAGGGCTGGAATGAGAAAGCTCGTATTCGTGTTGGTCCTCGGCGCCCTTTCGTCGCTGGCACTCGTGGCGTGCGGTGGAGGCGGTTCGAGCAGCAGCAGCAGCAGCACGTCGACCAGCACCACATCCTCGACCACCACGGCCGCCGGAGGGGCCGGAGGCGGCACGGTCAACGTCGAGGCCGATCCGAACGGGCAGCTCGCCTACACGCAGACCTCCCTGACGGCGAAGGCCGGCTCGGACACGATCGACTTCAACAACCCGTCCTCGACCCCCCACAACGTCACGATCCAGGACTCGAGCGGGAAGTCGGTCGGGGCCACCGACACGATCACCGGCACCACGACCTCGACCACGGTCGACCTGAAGCCCGGCACCTACAAGTTCTTCTGCAGCGTCGACAGTCACGAGCAGGCCGGCATGGAGGGAACCCTGACGGTCAAGTAGCGCCGGCGGCAGGATCCGCCGGCTCCGCTAGGCGATCAGCGCCCGGCCGACGCCCTCGGCCACGCAGACCGGCTTGTCCTGACCCTCCCCCTCGACCGTGAACTTGGTGACCACGTGCCACCAGCCATCGCCGAGCTCCTCGACCGAGAGCAGCTCGGCGCGGGCCCGCACCCGGGTCCCGGCCGGCACCGCCGCCGGGAAGCGGACCTTGTTGAAGCCGTAGTTGACCCCCATCTTCACGCCCCGGTTCTGGATCAGCTGGGGGCGGAAGAAGTCGAGCAGCGAAAGGGTGAGGTTTCCGTGCGCGACGGTGGTGCCGTACGGGCTCTCCTTCGCGGCCCGCTCCGGATCCACGTGGATCCACTGATGGTCCCGCGAGACGTCAGCGAACCGATCGATGTCCTCCTGGGTCACCTCCTGCCAATCGGTCGGCCCGAGCTCCCTGCCGATCAGCTCCTTGAGCTGCTGGATTCCGTCGACCTGCACCGGCTCCATCGGCGGGAGAGCTTAGTGGCCACGAGGCTCGCGTGGGGCTAGGGAGTCAAGTCGTACGGGTAGTCCGTGAGGGTCTCGCTGCCGCCCTCGGTCACCAAGAGGAGATCCTCGAACCGCACCTCGCCGACCCCGCGCTGCCACACGCCGGGCTCGATCGCAATCACGTCGCCGGCGACCAGCTCGCTATGCCCCGTCTGACCGAGGCTCGGATCCTCATGGACCCGCAGGCCAACGCCGTGGCCAAGCGAGAACTGAAAGCCCTCGTTCGGGTCCTCGTCCCCCGGTCCCGTTCTCTGGGTGCGATGCCCGGCGGACTCGAATACGTCGCAGACCATCGCATGCAGCTGGCGCCCGGTGATCCCAGGCCGCACCGCCTCCCGTGCCCGCTCCATCGCTTCGCGCACGAGGGCCTCCTGCGCTCGCAGCGCGTCGCCGATCTCACCCAGGACGAACGTCCGGGTCATGTCCGCCCAGCATCCCGACTGCTCGTCGCGGGGCCAGAGGTCGATCTGGATCGGCAGGTTCGCGGGCAGCGGGCCCGCGCCTGGCTCGTGGCCAGATCCCTGCCAGACGGAGGCGACGATGACATCCGGCGGCGCCGGCGCACCACGCTGCTGGCAGGCATCGCGCAGCACGGCCCGAATCGACTCGGCGGTAAGGACCTCACCGCCGAGCACGAGCCGCTCGCCATCGGGCGCCGCCTCGCGCAGCAGGGCCGCGGCGGCGCTCATCCCGGCCTCCGCCGCGGCTTGCGCTCTGCGAATCCCCGCAAGCTCCGCCGCCGACTTCACCCGGCGTCTGGCCGCGACCGCGTCGTCGTCTGGGTGAATGACGATGCCGTCGGCTCGAAGTCGGTCGGCAACCGCGACCGGCATCTCCGGGTCGACGACGGCCTCACTGACCCCCATCGCCGCGGCGGCGCGCGAGGTCAGCTCCAGGTCCAGCTCGTTGTAGCTCATGCCGCTCTCGAGCAGGTCGTAGAAGCCGAGCTCGGCCATGTCGTGCAGCACGGCGTCGGGTGCGGCCGCCGCTATCCGCGTACGTTCGAGAGGGCTCGCCAAGACGTGCATTCGCCCGCCCACGATTCCGAGCAGAAAAGGATCTCCGATCGAGACCGGCAGCTCGTGGCGGATGGCAGCCGAGCGCTCGGTATCCCCATGGAACAGAAAATCGGTCACGGATGGGTCAGGCTACCGAGCCTCTGGGCAGCCGCTAGATCGTCAGAGCAAGATCGAACTACCGCGACCGCTCAGCGGAACCAGCGATCCCCCGCTGCTGGCTGCGGCCGGCATGGTGCTAGGCGACCGTGGCCACTGGCTCCGTGGCGCCGGCCCCGCCCTCGGCGAGCGAATCCGTCGGCAGCCGGCGCGTGAACCACAGCGACAGCAGCGCCGACAGCCGCGACGGCGCCCAGCGCCAGCCGCAGCGCCTCGAGCTGCGCGTCGCCGTAGTCCGCTGCGACGGCCTGGGCCTGGTCCTGGCGTCAGACCGCCCTCGAGCGCCGCCTTCTCCGACGTCGTTCACGGGCACGATGTCGATCCCCTGTTCGGTGTTCGCGACGATCGTCTCGCGTGCGGCCGCTGGAACGTCGGGGTTGTCGGCGATGCGCTCGCTGAAGCCTGTCGCGAGCGACGCGAGCAGGACCGCCCCGATGATCGCCGTCCCGAGCGAGGAGCCGAGGTTCTGGGCCGTGCCCTGGAGCCCGCCCCCCTCGCTGCTCTTGGCGGGCGCGACGGAGGACATGATCACGTTCCCGAGCTGCGAGGCGAGCAGGCCGCCACCCGCGCCGATCAGGGCGAGCGCGATCTTGAAGCCGGTGTCGTTCAGCGTCACGTCGAGCGTCGCGAGCATCACGATCGCGCCGATGCTGACCGCGACCAGCCCGAGCTGCGCGACGGTGCGCGGCGAGCGCCGGGCCGCGATCCGCGGCCCGAGCAGCGCGAAGACGAGCATCGCGCCCGACAGCGGGAGCAGGCGCTTGCCGGTCTCGAACGCGTCGAGGCCCAGCACGACCTGCAGGTAGACGGGGATGACGAAGAAGGTGCCCATCAGGACGAGCTGCTGTCCCAGCAGGCTCGAGAGCCCTGCGCGCAGCTGCGCGACCCGCAGCAGCGTCGTGTCGAGCAGCTGGTCGCGGCCGAGGCGGGCACGACGCTGCTCCCATACGAAGAACGCCCCGAGCAGCGCCAGGCCGCCGAGCACCAGGAACGGCACCGGCGAGAATCCCAGCGGCGTGATCTCGGTGCCGTTGATCGTCGGCGGCGTGCGCGGCTGGACGAACCCCCAGACGCTGCTGCGCAGGATCGCGAACACGATCAGGCCGAGCCCGCTCGACGAGAGCGCCACGCCGACGATGTCGAGCCGCGGGCGCCGCTCGGCGGCCGCAGCTCGCGGAATCCGCCCGCGAAGCAGCAGGATCCCGATCACGACCACGGTCTCGGCGGCGAACACGTAGCGCCACGAGTACTCCGTCGTCACCCAGCCGCCGATCAGCGGGCCCGCAGCGACCGCGACCGCCGCGACGCCGCCGAGCAGCGCGTAGGCGAGCGCGCGCTCGCGGCCCTCGTAGCTGGCGGCGGTGAGCGCCGCGATCGCGGGGATCACGAGCACCGCACCGAACCCTTCGACCCCCGACCAGCCGATCAGCAGAACGGCGAGGTTCGGGCTCAGCGCCGTGGTCAGCGACCCGGCGCCGTAGATCGCCAGGCCGATCGCGAACGCGCGGTTGCGGCCCAGGATGTCGCCGAGCTTCGCGCCGAGCAGCATGAACGCCGCCATCACGAGCGTGTACAGCGTGATCGCCGTCTGCACCCCCTGGATCGTCGTGTCGAGGTCCTTGACGATCTGCGAGATCGCCACGTTCATGACGCTCGTGTCGAGCACCATCACGAACTGGGCCGACGCCAGCATGATCAGGGGGATCCACTTCCGCATGGACGGGCAGCGATCCTATCCGGGGCGTCGTTC
The DNA here is from genome assembly GCA_963760665.1 of uncultured Actinomycetes bacterium. GTDB lineage: Bacteria > Actinomycetota > Thermoleophilia > Solirubrobacterales > 70-9 > AC-56. Next base: position 157,001 of record CAVXDS010000003.1, on the reverse strand, counting down.
GCCGATGTACGCTCGCGCGCGTGCACCTGGTCCTGCTCGCCCTCTCCGCGGCGTTCTACCCGACGCTGTTCGCCGCCGTGGTGATCCTGCTCTCCCAACCGCGGCGGCTCGCACTGATGAGCGCCTATCTGGCCGGCGGCCTCACGATCAGCATCGGACTGGGGCTCGCGATCGTCGCCGCTCTCAAGGCCTTGCCGGGCGCGTCCTATCTGATCGCGCTGAAGGACATCGCTGCGGGACACCATTCGACGGGGCTCGACATCTTCCAGGTCCTGATCTTCAACCTGATCATGTTTCCTGCTCGCGGAGCTCCCGTTGCTCGGCCTCATCCTCGCGCCCGAACGCACCGACGCGCTCGTGGCACGCACGGATCACTGGTTTTCGGCGAACGGCCGCCGGATCGCGATGGTCGTGGCCACGCTGCTCGGCGTGTTTCTGATCGCTCGCGGCATCGCCCATTCATGATCACCTGGCGCGGCTTGCGCTTCATGGAGGTCAGTTGCCTGGTCCACCTCGGGTAGGGTGTTCTGCGATTCAGGGGGAGGAGCGATGACTCTCACGCGTACCGGCCGAACCACGATCGCGGCCGTGGTCCTGACACTCCTCGCCGCCGGGGTTGCGACCGAGGTGGCAACCGCAGGCAGGCTGAAGACGAGATCGGCCAGCGAGACCGTCCCAGACAAGCAACACGGGGCGGCCAAGGCCGTGTGCCCAAAGGGAACCAAGGCCGTCTCGGGTGGCTTCAAGACGGAATTCTTCGGCATCGACTTGGACTTTCCGTTCATCCCGATAGAGGCATCGCGGCGCACCGGATCCCGCGGCTGGACCAGCTCCGGGTTCAACGACGGGACCGCCGAGGGCGATCTGACCTCTTTCGCCTACTGCCGCAAGCAGAGGCTCAAGGCCGCCACGGATACGGTCCCGGCCCCGGTCGGCGAGTTCGTGACCGCGCACGCCACGTGCCCCGCCGGCACCAAGATCGTCTCCGGCGGCTTCGAGGCGTCACCCGTCGACACCGTCGGAACCACTCCGGTCCTTTACGTCTCCGAGTCGCGACGGGCCACCAAGCGCCGATGGGAGGCCTCGGCGTTTAGCAACGGAAACGAGCACGGCGAGCTTAAGGCCGCCGCCTACTGCGCGAAGGGGAAGACGCCGAAGGCGCGCCACGCGAGCACCACGCTTGACTCGGCAACGCCCTCGGCCAAGGTGATCGCGCGCTGCAAGCGCAGGGAGCGCGTCGTCTCGGGGGGCTTCGGAAGCCCGGACGACTCCGGCGAGGCCACGCCGCGGTTCCTGACCTCGAAGCGCGTCGGCAAGCGACGCTGGGCGGTCTCTGCGTTCTACGGCAATAATGGCGCACCGATCGCGATCACCGCGTACGCCTACTGCGAGAGGAAGCGGAAGCGCTGATTCACAAATCGTCGCCGGCTTCGGGTGGTTCATGCGGCTCCCCGATGGGCACGCTCCTCATCCCGCAAGGGGGCATCCGCGTTGCGGGGACCGGTCACGACGCCAACCGCACCTCGAGCGCAGGCGCGGCGAGCTCCCCCGCCCCGCCCAGGAGGCCGAGGATCCGGGCGACATAGGCCTGCGTCTCGGTGATCTGGGGGACGCAGTCACAGGCGCCCACCAGCGCCGGGCCGGCGTTGTAGGCAGCCAGCGCCAACGACCCGAACTCGTGGAGCAGGTCGGACATCAGGCGCGCCTGGGCGTCGATCGCGGCCGGGGCGTCGAACGGATCGTCGAGGCCGTAAGCGGCGGCGGTCCCGGGCGTGAACTGGGCGATGCCCTGTGCGCCGGCCGAAGAAAGCGCGAAGGGGTTGAAGTTCGACTCCGCCATCAACTGCGCCGCCAGCAGGTTCGCGGACACGTTCCAGTGCGTCGCCGCGCGTAGGATCGGCCCCCGGAAGCGCCCCGGGACGAAGCCCGGAAGGCCGGCGCCACCCGCCTCGCCGCCGTCGGCGGCAAGCCGGCCGAAGGCCGATGAGTCAGCCGCAGAGCAGGGCGCCGGCCCGCCCGTATAGCCGAAGTGCCACGCCTCCCAAGAGTCGGGCGGGTTCCTGTCAATCCTGCCCCTCCTGGAGATCTCCGCCTGATAGGCCCTGCCCTACTCCCGCAGCCCGGCAGCTCTAAGGGCCTCCGCCGGTTCGCTCTCCCCTGGGCGGAAGACGCGATGCGACATGCTCAGCTTGACGGGCAGCCTGTGCGAAAAGCGACGGCGTGGCGTCCGGCCAACGGAGCCAGACGCCACACGCCTGTCGACTTAACCCCCCTCGCGAGGCCCGAGCCGAGGCCGCAGGGCGCCGAAGGTCAGAACCAGGAGCCCAATCCCGATCAGAACCATGGCGATCCCCATGGCGATCCCGAAGTCGGACACCTGCTCAGCGAAGTAGGACGTATTCAGCGCTGTCGCTAGTGCCGTCTCGGTCACCCAGGTCTGTCGCTCCGGGTTGTCGATAGCGGTTCCATTCTCGAGCGCGACCGCAGCCTTGTCCTCGGGAACTGGCTTGCCGGTCTTCGTGTCCACCGCACGCGGCATCTCCGAGTAGACCTTTCCGCCGGTTGATTCAAGCGCATGGATGCGCATGTAGCTCGCGAAGCATTTCGCCTCTGAGCCCGTGTCGATCTCCTCGTCAGCGACGGAGCAGTCGGGGATCTCGACATCGGTGAGCCCGGCCTCCTTGACAGCCGCCTGCGTTGCATCAGGCGTCATGTCCGGTGTGCCCACGATCTGCTCGTCGGCGATTCTGTCCTGCACCTCAGACTTCCCGTTGGCCCCGACGACAATTGAGCCCACCCCAAGCAAGATCAGGATGGCTCCGGCCGCGACGCCGCCAAGAACGAATCCTCTACGCATGATTCTTTCCTCCCGGTTGTTTGATGCATCGCGCGGGGTTCCTACAAGCGCGAAGGGGCACAACACTAGCCGCGAACTTGTGCCGAGAGTTACGGGCCGCCTCAGCGATACCCGCGAGCGCTGCCGGACCGCGGAGGGGCTGCAAGGTGGCGTGGTGGCGCTTTCGCTTTCCATGCGAAGCGACACCGTTCCGAAGAGCCCGGACTACCAGGAGTACCGCCCCATTCCTCAGGGTCGGCGCTGCCGCCTCTGACCATCACGCTGGCGTGACTCTCACTTCTCGGGGCATGAAAATGCGCCCCGAAGGCTGACGTCCGGGTCCGGACCTACGGTCCGCCGGCCGGGATAGGGGCCTTCTGGGAGAACGCAGGATGGGCAGGCCGTTTCTTGCGCGATGGGCTTTGAGCCCGACTTTTCGGTGGCCGCCCCTGCGACTTGCCCGGTTGTGCCGAGAGCACGAATCCGTCTGTGTCGTTTGCCCACCGGTTCTCCAAGTCGTCGTCAAGCAAAGGAGGATCAAGTGAGAGACATCGGCCTGGACGTCCACCGCGACTTCTGCGAGGTGGCGATCTCAGAAGCAGGCGAGATCCGCTCCGAGGGCCGGATCGAGACCACGCCGCAGGCACTCGAGCTGTTCGCCGGAAGCCTCGGCCGAGACGATCGGGTGGCGCTCGAGGTGACCGGCAACGCCTGGGAGATCGCCCGGATCATCGAGCCGCACGTTGGGCGGGTGATCGTCGTCAGCCCCACCGATACCGGGATCCGCCAGGCGCGGGCGAAGACCGACCGCCTCGACGCGCGGGCGCTGGCCAAGCTCTTGGCCACGGGCTCGCTGGAGGGGCTCTGGATGCCGGACGCCCCGACGCGAGCGATGCGCCGGCGCCTGCAGCGACGAAGCCAGCTGATCAGGGCCCGCACCCGCGCCAAGAACGAGATCCACGGGGCGCTGGTCCGCCGGCTGATCGCAAAGCCCAAGGTCAGCGACCTGTTCGGAGTGGCCGGTCGACGCTGGCTCGCGAGCCTCGAGCTGCCCGAGGAGGAGCGCGAGACGGTCGATAGCTGCCTGCGCCAGGTCGACTTCCTGGAAGGCGAGATCGCCGAGGCGGATCGGGTGATCGCCGCCGACGCGCTTGCCTCTTCGGAGGTCCGGCGGCTGATGAGCGTCCCGGGGGTGAACGTGGTGACCGCGGCCGCCTTCATGGCGGCGATCGGCGAGGCCTCCCGCTTCCGATCGCCCGGGCGGCTAACCGGCTACCTCGGGCTCGACCCGCGGGTGCGCCAGTCGGGCTCCGCCCCGGCCGCCCACGGGCGGATCTCAAAGCAGGGGTCGGCGCCCGCCCGCTACGCGCTCTGCGAGGCGGCCTGGTCGGTGGTGCGACAGCCCGGGCCGCTGCGCGCCTTCTATGAGCGAGTACGTGCCCGCCGCGGCCACCAGGTGGCGATCGTTGCCACCGCCCGCAAGCTCGCCTGCCTGTTTTGGTGCCTGCTCACTAGAGAGGAGGACTACGCCTACGCGCAGCCCTCTCTGACTCGCAAGAAGATCCGTCGGCTGGAGCTTCGCGCCGGCGCGGAGCGGGGCAAGGTCGCACCTGGGCTCTGGGCGGCGAACAAGGCGATGCGCAAGGCCGAGCGCGAGCTTGCCCGCCAGGGCGAGCTGGCCTACCGGCGCACCGTCGCCGACTGGCAGGCCAATAGGAAGGGAAAGAAGGGCGCCGGCGCGACACCGGGGCGCGCATCTCATCGGCCGTCAAGCGGCCAAGCAGCGCGGCAGGCATCAGCCCCAGGGCCTGCGCTTTAGCTCGTCGTCAGGACCGGCGCCCGGTCGAACTCTCCCAAATTGGAGGTTCTGCGTCTAGAGCGGACTTGACTTTCATCCGTCGCGCAAAGGAGGAGCCACTTCAACGACGCGACGTCATGGTCGCTCTGCGTCCAAACCGGGACGCCGGGCATCAGCCCCGGGGGCTGGCCCGGGACGTCCGCTAGACCTGAGCTGGCGACAGTGCCCTTGCGTGCGCGCCGGCGAAGGAATAGGTTCAGCACCACGGAATTACCCGATCCAACGGGAGGACGCAGATGGGAAACGCGGATGCAGCGAAGAGCGCCTATGAGTCGTTCAACCAGGGCGATCTGGAGACGTTGAAGGAGGGCTTCGCCGAGGATGCTGAGTGGCAGACCTCGGATGAGTTGCCGCTTGGCGGCGTGACCCGCGGCCGCGACGCGATCATGGAGAACTTCGCGCAGCTCCCGAATTACTGGTCGAGCTTCAGCGTCGAGGCGTCTGAGTTCATCGACGCCGGCGACAAGGTGATCGTCCGGGGCACGCAACGCGCCACCGGCAAGGGAGGCAGCTTCGAGGCTCCCTTCCTGCACCTGATGGAGTACCGCGACGGCAAGCTGGTGCGCGGCGAGTTCCACGCGGACAGCGCCAAGGCGCTCAAGGCCCTCGGCAGCTAGCGACCGAGCGAAAAGAGCGGGGATCCTGAGGGCCTCGGGCGATAAGCCCGTTTGCAATCACCGCTTCCTGCATGGCCGGCGTGCCTTTCGTGAGACAAGGGAGCGGCGGCGTTTACGACGAGCGTACGGAGCCTGGCCAACCGAGGATCACGCCACCAGCCGCACCTCGAGCGTGGGAGCCGCCAACTCCCCCGCCCCGCCCAGCAGGCCGAGGATGCGGGCGACGTAGGCCTGGGTCTCGGGAATCGACGGGACGCAGTTGCAGGCGGCCACGGGCGCGGGGCCGGCGTTATAGGCGGCGAGGGCGAGCGCCACCGATCCCCCGAATTGGCCCAGCAGGTCCGACATGAGGCGCGCCTGGGCGGCGATCGCGGCCGGGGCGTCGAACGGATCGTCGAGGCCGTAGGCGGCGGCGGTTCCGGGCATGAACTGGGCGATGCCCTGGGCGCCGGCCGGCGAAATCGCGAACGGGTTGAAGTTCGACTCCGCCATCAGCTGCGCGGCCAATAGCCCAGCGGAGACGTTCCAGCGCGCCGCGGAGCGCAGGATTGGCGCCCGGAAGCGCTCGGGCACGAAGGCCGGAAGCCCGCCGGCGCCCGCGTCGGCGCCGTCGGGGGTGAGCCGGCCGAAGTCGGGGGAGTCGGCCGCGGCGGAACAGGGCGCCGGGCCACGGGTGAAACCGAAATGCCAGGGTTCCCATGAATAGCGCTTCAGGAAGGCGAACCGCGTCGCGTTGGCGGCCAACCACGGGTAGGCCGAGGATGGCCCCAGGTCCAGCTCGGTCGCACAGCGGTGAAGCGACTGGCCGGGCGGCGCCACCCACCTGGGGTCGGGATGCTCGGCGAACAGTTGCGCCTGCTCGGCGTCGGAGCGATACGCCGAGGTGATCTCCAGCGAGATCCCCGCCCGGCGCGCCGCCTTGGCCAGCCGGTCGAAGGCCACGGCGACATCGGGGCGCATCCCCTTGCCCTGCCGGTAGGCGAGCGGTCCCGAGTAGCCGCCGCCGGTCGCGGGCGAGCCGCCCGTCGACGTCGATGCTGGTGGGGACGCCACCGCCTCGGCGCTGGACTCGATCCGGATGGCGCCGCGAGCGGCCGACGCGCCCCCGGCCGACCGTCCGGACTGCCCCGGAAGCGCCTCCCGGTCGACCGAGGCGGCGACTTCCGCCCGCACGCGAAGCGGCCCGAAGGAGTCGGCGTCGGGAAACGAGATTCGCAGCCGGTCGGGATCGACGCCGTTTCGGGCGGCGGCCTGGCGCGCCGCCTCCGACGCTCGTGCCAGGTACTCGCGCCGGTCCAGGTGACGCGGGTTCGGCGCTCCCCCGGCAAGCCGCGATGGTGTGAACAGCCGCGGGAAATCGTCTCGTAGCGAGCGTGCGCCGGAGAGCGCGACCAGGTCGGCGGCACGCTGCGCCCGGGCCACCCCCGTCAGCGCGCCCCCGAGCGCCACTAGCAACGAGGCCGCGAACAGGATCGCGAAGGCCGCGCCGAGCACCATCAGCAGCGCCTGGCCCCGCTCCGCGCCCGGCGGTCCGGTACGGCCCACCAGCCCCCGAGCCAGCCGGCCCACTCGCCTTGCCGCGGCGCCACCGGTCTCCAGGCCGGCCATCGCACGGCGCGACGCAATGTGGCTGAGCGGTCGCGAGGCGATCCGCACCCCGAGGCGGCGTTCGCGAAGCTCGGCCACGGCGAGCGCCGCCAGCGGCCTGTCGCCTGGAAGATCGGCGCGAAGGAGTCCCGCGCGTGGCTCGAGGCCCGGCTCGTCCAGGGCCAGCGGCCACAGCCGAGCGGGTAGATGGACGATCGCCACCGAGGCCGCGGGCACGGCCGCGAGCACCCGCGGCAGGTCGCCGAGCGCCTCCACGGTCGCCGGAAGCCCGAGCCAGCAGAGCCTGCCCCGTGCGGCGACCCGCTCCAATCCAGCCTCGCGCAGAGCCTGCTCGAGCTCGCGCGCGTGCCCCGAGGCGAGCATCGTCGGACCCCGGCCGCGTTCGCCGCCGAGCTCGGTGAGCAGCACGCCCGATGGCCGCACGGGCTCCTGGACCGTAAGCGCGACCGCGATCGCCGCTGCGATCGCGAGCCCACCCTTCGCCTCACCGACGTCGGTGGCGAGCAGGAGGGAAGCGCAACCCCGGGAACCGATTCCGTTGCCGGCGTCGCCGAGGCGCGCGCGAGCAATCATCCGTCCGCGGGCCTCCGCACCCACGCCGAGGAGCTGAGCTCGAGGCGCCGGGCGATCGCCCCGATCGGCGAGGGCGGGCGCAGGCGCACGGTCAGCCGCCCGCGGTCGACCTCGACACCGACCTTGTCACGCGCCCAGCCGGGCAGCGCCTCGCGAACCGCGGGAGCGGCCGGACGCCCCGCCGCGAGCGCCATGGCGCCGGCCTCTGCGGCGCCGTCGGCGAGCGTCAACGAGTAGCCGGCGGCGAGCAACTGCAGGGCGATCAGGCCGGCCAGCAGCAGCGCCGGGATCCCCGCCAGCAGCTCGATCGAGGCCTGCCCCCGCTCCGCCCTCACCGCCGTCCCCCCACCCCCAGCCCCGCCCGAGCCGTCACCGCGACCTGCGGCAGCCCAGGTACCAGCGACGGCGTCCGAACCCGGACGGCGAGGCCGTCCCCGGCGTGGACCGAGGCGTCGTCGCGAAGCGCCGAAGGCAGCGAGGCCAGGGCGGCGCGCCCGCCGTCCTTGCCGACGTAGGCCGCCCGCGCACCGGCGCGGGCGGCGACGCCGGCGCTCCACAGCGCATAACCGGCGAGGGCCAGCTGGGCGACCAACAGGGTGACGAGCGCCAGCGCCGGGATCGCCGCGATCAGCTCGACCGATGCCTGACCGCCTTCTCCGCGCTGGCGTGCCATGCGGCGAACCTAGGCCGCGCCGATCGCGCGAGTGGCGCGCTAACCGTTGCGAATCAGGCTCGAGCCCGGAAGGAATTCGCGGCGGGCCGGACGTGGCTGCATCTGTTCATCGATCCGATGGTCCACCTCGGCCACGTCCCGAGATCCGGGCGCGCCGCCCAGGTCTTCGGCCCCAGCCTAGTAGAGAGCGGGCGCGGGTCCAGACGCCGGCGATCGCGAGCACCGCACAGGCGATCAGCGTCACCCAGAGCACCGCGCCGAAGCCCCCACCTCCGAGCATCTCGTCCACGCCGGCGATCATCAGCACGATCACGCCGAGCGAAGCGAGCAGGACCGCGCGCTGGTCGTCGGGGAGCGTGTCGTAGGTGAGGCGGTTCTCGCGGTAGACCTGGCGGGCGGCGAACCCGATCGTGGCCAGGAAGGCCATCACGAGCACCGTGATCACCGCGCTCGCCGCCTGTCCGCCTCCCGGCAGGAAGGCCACCAGGCCGGCGATCAACACGATGATGGCGATGTTCCGGATAGTGCGCATGCGCTGCCTGCTCGCTGCTACTTCTTGGTCATGACGATTATCCCGAATGTCACCGCCGCCGCGGCAGCGGCCAGCGCCACGATCGCCAGCGCCCCGAACGTCGCCACTACGAGTTCTTGATCACGATGCCCTCGAGGATGTGGGCGGCCGTCTCGGTTGCGTCGATCGCACGCTCCAGCACGGCGAACAGGTCCTTCCAGCGGATCACGACCATCGGGTCGGGCCCGTCGGCGAACAGCGCCGCAACCGCGTCGCGATACAGCCGGTCACCGTCGTTCTCGAGCCGGTGGATCTCGATCCAGTGCTGCTCGAGGCCCTTGAAGCCTCGCAAGCCGGCAAGCGCGGCGGCGAGCTCCTCGCAGGCCTTCACGAGCACGTCCGCCATCGCCTGCGCCTGCTCCATCGGAGCCTCGATCTTGTAGAGGCCGAGGAAGTCCGCCGTCTCCTCGGTGAAGTCGACGATGTCGTCGACCTGGGTTGCGAGCGCGTAGATGTCCTCGCCGTCGATCGGGGTGACGGAGGTCGTGTTGACCCGCCGGACGATGTCGTGGGTGATCCGGTCGCCCTCCTGCTCGGCGAGCAGGATCTCGCGAGCCAGGCCGCTCTCGTCGGGCCACTTGTGGAGCATCTCCTGGAGCATCCGAGCGGCACGGAGGGTGTTCTGGCCCGCCTCGTTGAAGAGGTCGAAAAAGACCCGATCGCGAGGAACGAGGCTGGCGAAGCGGCACCGCGGTGAACCTACCAATCCTCGAGGACATCGGCGACCCGCTCGGCCGCCCTCCCGTCCCACAAGTAGGGACGCCCCGGCTGCTCGGATTCGCCTCCCGGGCCGGCGCGATTCGCTGCGGGACTGCGATCGCAGGAGCTCGGGTATCTCCGCGATCCGGGCCGGGTCGAGGCCGAGCACGGTGTTCGTCCCGGCCCGGACCGTCACCGGGCGCTCGGTGTTGTCGCGCAGCGTGAAGCATGGGATCCCGAGGTAGGTCGTCTCCTCCTGGATTCCGCCGGAGTCGGTGAGAACGGCGCCGGCCTCAGCCTCGAGTGAGAGGAAGTCGAGGTAGCCGACCGGATCGGTCAGCGTGACGCCGGGGTAGGAGTCCCCGTCGAGCATCTTGCGGGTGCGGGGGTGGACCGGGAAGACGACCGGCAGCTCGCCGCCCACCTGCGACAGCCGCCGCATCGCCTCGGCCAGCAGCGGCCCGTCGACGAGGGCGGGCCTGTGCAGCGTGACCAGCAGGTAGCTTCCGGGCTCGAGGCCGAGGGTCGCGGCCGCGCGGCGCTCACGGATCCGGTCCGCAAGCGCCACCAGGGTGTCGATCATGGTGTTGCCGACGAACTTCATCCGGGACTCCTCCACCCCCTCGGCGCGCAGGTTCTCGATCGCCTCGTCGCAGTGCACGAAGCACAGGGACGCGATCAGGTCGGCGCCAATCCGGTTCGTCTCCTCAGGCATCGTGCGGTCGAAGCTCCGCAGCCCCGATTCCACGTGGGCGACCGCGATTCCCAGCTTCGCCGCGCAGAGCGCCGCGCCGAGGGTGGAGTTGACGTCGCCCGGGACGATCACCAGGTCGGGACGCTCGGCGCGCAACACCGGCTCGAGTCGCTCCAGCACGCGCGCGATCTGCTCTGCGTGGCTTCCCGATCCGACCCCCAGCAGGTGGTCGGGCTCGGGCACGCCGAGCTCCTCGAGGAAGACCTCGGACATCAGCCGGTCGTAGTGCTGGCCGGTGTGGACGATCGAGGCAGGCCAGTCGGGAAAGCGCTTTCGCACCGCCGCGATCACCGGCGCCATCTTGACCAGGTTCGGCCGCGTTCCGACTACGTGGAGGATCCGCATCGGGCGAGGAGCGTAGTTGTCGTCCGGCCCCGGGTGGCCGTCAGGCCGTCAGCGCGTCGATGCGCTTCGCGAGCTCGAAGTCGTTGGCGGTCAGCCCCCCGGCGGCGTGGGTCGTGATCGAGACGCCCACCTTGTTCCAGGACACGTTCAGGTCCGGATGGTGGCCCATCTCCTCGGCCGGCTCGACGACCTTGCCGATGAACTCGACCGAGCCGACGAAGTCCGCCAGCTCGAAGGTCTTGACGATCGTCTGGCCGTCGCGCTCCCAGCCCTCGAGCTCGGCCAGGCGGGACTCGATCTCGCTGTCGGACAGCAGCTCCACGACCCCCAGCTTACGCTCCACGCGGGCGACCACCGGGTTGGCTCCACCTGGCAGGCGTGCCATAGTCGAGACATGCGGATCGCCAGCCTGGTGCCGTCGGCGACTGAGGCCCTGTTCGCGCTGGGCCTCGGCGACCAGGTGGTCGCGGTCACGCACGAGTGCGACTATCCGGCCGAGGTCCTGCAGATCCCCCGCCTGACGCGCAGCGTGATTCCGCACGGCCTGGAGCCGGGCGAGATCGACGCCCGGGTACGCGAGGTGACCGGGCGGGGCGAGGCCCTGTACGAGTTGGACGACGCCGCCCTCGCCCGCCTGGCGCCCGACCTGATCGTCACCCAGGCGCTGTGCGCCGTCTGCGCGGTCTCCTATGACGACGTGCGCGCGGTGGCCGAGCGGCTCGAGTCGCGCCCCGACGTGATCTCGCTCGACCCGGGCACCCTCGGCGAAGTGCTGGACGACGTCGTTCGGCTGGCGCAGGTCACCGGCGTGCGGGGCCGCGGTGAGGCGCTGCGCAGCGAGCTTGCGGCCCGGCTTGACCGCGTCCGCGATGCCGTTGCCGGAGCGCCGCGCCCCCGGGTGGTCGCGCTCGAGTGGCTCGACCCGCCGTATGTCGGCGGCCACTGGGTGCCGGAGATGATCGAGCTGGCCGGCGGACGGAGCGTCGCCGGCGAGCCGGGCCGCGACTCCCGCACGGCGACCTGGGACGAGCTTCGGGCCGCCCGACCCGAGGTGGTGGTCGCCATGCCGTGCGGCCTCGACGTCGAGCAGGCCGCGGCGCAGACGCTGGCGCGCCGCGAGCCGCTCGAGTCGGTGGGGGCCGAGCGCACCTACGCCGTCGATGCGGCCGCGTCGTTCTCCCGCCCCGGCCCCCGCCTGGTCGACGGCACCGAGCTGCTCGCGCATCTGCTCCACCCGGCCCGCCGGCCCGCGCGCCGGTGGCTTGTGCTGGAGGGAGCTGACCGAGGAGCTGCGCGGGGCCGTCGCACCTAGGCGGCCGCCGCGGCCGCTAGCGCGCCGGCGATGCTGACCAGGGCCAGCGCCAGCATCCCCCCGACCTCGAGGAGCACCGGGCGCCGGGCGCGGCGCTCGGCGAATGTGATCAACAGCGCCGCGAGCCCCCCACCGATCAGCCCCCCGATGTGCCCCCCGACGCTGATCCCGGAGACCCCCAGGGTGAAAGCGAGATTGATGATCACGAAGAAGCCGATCTGGGACGCGAGCTGCTCGAGTCCGCGGCGCCGGGCGACGATGAACGCCGCCGCCATCAGGCCGAAGATCGCGCCTGAGGCTCCCACGGTGAACGCGTGAGGGGTCAGCAGCAGGGCCCCGAACGAGCCGGCCAGGAGGGAGACGAAGTACACCCCGAGGAACCGGGGGGTGCCGATCCCGGGCTCGAGCAGGGTGCCGAGGATGAACAGCGCGAACATGTTGAACCCGATGTGGATCAGATTGACGTGGAGAAAGCCGGCCGTGACCATTCGCCACAAGTCGCCGTTCGCCACCGCCGGACCGTTGAGCCCCGCATCGCGGACGAGCGTGCCGCCTCCGGAAAACGAGCCGAGGCTGGCGCCGCCGGCCAGCTCGGCGACGAAGGCGGCGACGTTGATCGCGATCAGCGCGTAGGTCGCCGGGGCCGCGCCCGCCCGGAGCCCGGCACCGATCCGGCGCACCTGTGTGCGCTGACTCGCGCACTCGGGGCAGCGCATGCCCACCGGGGTGACGGTCATGCAGTCCGGGCAGATCGGCCGCCCGCAATTGGAGCAGGCCACGTTGGTCTCTCGGTTGCTATGGCGGTAGCAGGTGGGCACGGTCAGATTGTTCGCGCTTGGCCCGGCGTCAGTCCCTTGCTCGAGCCTCGCGCTCACAGCGGCGGAATCTACTGGCCGGACCTTTAGGCCGACTCAGGTCTAGTGAAGGTCGGCCCGCAGCAGCGGCGGTGAGGTCGGCTGCTGGCTGCCGCCGCGCGGCTCGCGGGTCACCAGCACCGCGTCGGCGTCGTCGAGCGGCCCTGGAACGGCGGCATCGGCGGTCCGATCGCGCCGGGGCACGAACAGGCTCGAGGGCGCAAGCGTTCCGTCGCGCTGCACCCACGCCTCGTAGACGTCGTTGCGGGGCAGCGCAGGCAGGTGCGACATGGTCAGGATCGCCGAGCCGTCCTGGCGTTCGAGCGTCCCGGCGAGGTTCGCCGGGGCGGCCGACGACGGTCGAGCCGTGACCACCGAGCTCGACTCGCCCGGCTCGTGGAGCAGGTAGCCGGCGGCGGCTCCGGCGACGATCAGCGCCCCGGCCGCGACCGCTGTCGCCGGCCGCCACAGCAAGGCCCCCCAGCTGCGCAGTCGGCGCCGCTCCGCGCCGTCGATTCCAGCCCGACCGCCCTTCCGTGCCTCCGCCCGCACGGTCGCCGCCAATCGCCTCCGAAGCCGCGCCGGCGGCTCGAGCTGCTCGACCGAGCGCGGTAGCAGGTCGACGGCCGTCTGCAGCCACCGCAGCTGCGCGCGGCAGGCCTCGCAGTCGCGGAGGTGACCCTGCAGCTCGATCGCCTCAGGCTCCTCGAGAGCGCCCAGCGCGTAGGCCGCGAGGTCGTCGCGGTAGCGCTCGTGATCCGGGGCTCGGTGCGCGTCGCTCACAGATATGCCCCCGGGACATCCTCGTCCGGGATCCCCTCGGCGAGGGTGCCCCTGATCTTCTCGAGACCGAGTCGCATCCGCCCCTTGATGGTGCCGATCGGCGCCCCCAGCATCTTGGCGATCTCCGAGTGGCTGAAGCCGCCGAAGTACGCCAGCTCGATCACCTGCGACTGCTCGCGCGGCAGCAGGCCCAGCGCCCGGCGGACGCGACCGGCGGTCTCACGACGGATCGCCTCGGCCTCCGTCCGCTCGCCGGCCGGCTGGCTCTCGAGCACAGACTCGTCGTCGCGATCAAGCTTCGGGGCCGGGCGCGAGGCGCTGCGCAGCGCATCGATGGCGCGGTTGCGAACGATCCCGAGCGCCCACGCCCGCACGCTGCCGCGCGCCGCATCGAAGCGGGCCTTGCTCCTCCAGATCGACAGGAACGCCTCCTGGGTCACGTCCTCCGCCATCCCGGGATCTCCCACGATCCGGTGCGCCAGCGAGTACGCGGCCCCGCCGTGGCGGTCGTAGAAGACTTCGAACGCGTCCGGGTCCTTCCCGTCGACCAGCGTCATCAGCTCCTCGTCGGCGAGGCGCTCCAGCACCGCGGGATGTGGCTTCGATCTCATCTGTTGGGCCGCCTGATCCGGCGGCGGCGCAAATGCGCATCACCGGCGGACACACACGAATACGCACGGCATCCGTGCGTGGATCAGAACGTCCGCCTGCAACAAGATAGTTAGACCGATCGACGCCCCCTGAAGGAGGATCGCGGATGGAAGCATCAAGCCCAGCCAAGCTCTACGCGACGCTGGTCGGAGCGGTATTGACGATCGCCGGCATCATCGGCTTCTTCTACAGCGCCAGCTTCGGCTCACCCGGGGAAGTCGACAAGGTGTTCGGCATCCTGGCGGTCAACGGGTGGCACAACGTCGTCCACCTGGCGACGGGTCTGCTCGGCCTCGCCGCCGCCGGCTACGCCGCGCGCCAATACGCCCTCGGCCTCGGCCTGGTCTACATCGTGGTCGCGATCTGGGGCTTCATCATCGGCAGCGGCGACTCGATCCTGAGCATCGTCCCCGTCAACACCTCGGACAACATCCTGCACCTGATCCTCGGGCTCACCGGTCTGGCGGCGGGCGCCGCAACCCCCGCGAGCGTGCCCGCGCGCACCGCCCCCGCCTGAGCGCGCCCCGGCCTTCCGGAGCGCCCGCCGGCCGAGGCGGGCGCATTCAGTCGGGCCGGACCGTCCTGATGACGTTCTCGGCGGTGGCGCGTAGGCCGGCTCGGTCGGCGGCGGCTGCGCATGCCGACCAGGACGAGCGCCCCGCCCGCGACCGTGCCCACGGCGACCGCGGCGACCGGGCGCACCCAGTTGCGTGGGTCGCGGAGCGCGTCGAGCTCTCCCTCCGAGAGCTCCTCGGCCCAGCTCGAGAGCTCTGCCGCGGCCTGCTCGGTGATCGCCGTCAGCGTGCGTCTCGACGCGGCCGGCGAGGCTCTCGGGCGGCTCGATCGGGCGCAACGCGTCGCTGAGCAGTTCCTCCAGCTGCAGGTGTTCGGTCTCTTCGCTCATCTTCGGTGCGTGCAACGGTCGCCGGTCATGTCCCGCTCATCTCCTCCTCCAGCTGCTTGATCGCCCTGTGGATCAGGACCTTCGTCGCTCCGTCCGTGCGCCCCAGCGCCCGCGCGATCTCGCGATTGGACATCCCGAGGGCGAAGCGCATGATCAGCGCGTCCCGGCGGTCGTCCGACAGCCGCTCGAGCCTGTCCATGACCACGCGCAGCTCCTCGCGCCCCTCGACGATCTGCTCGGTTCCGTGCGGATGCGAGGGCGGCTCGACCGCGTCCAGGGCCGCCTCCGGGCGCCGGGCGCGGTCGCGGTGATAGTTCGAGGCGAGGTTGTGGGCGATGCGGATCAGCCACGGCCGCAGCGGACGCCCGTTGGACTCCCGCCGCGCCCGCTCGAAGTGCCGGTACGCCTGCAGGAACGCCTGCTCGGTCAGGTCCTCGGCGTCGTGATGGTTGCCCACTCGGTAGTAGGAATACGAGTAGACGTCGCGCAGGTGGGCGCGATAGAGCTCCTCGAAGGCCCGGTCGAGCTCGGCCTTCGAGGCCGGATCGGCCGGCCCGCTCTCCTGCTTCGCGGCGCTCACCGGTCAAGCGTAGCCCGCGCCCCATGCCTATGCCGCCCACCGGGCGCGCTCGGCACGGCGCAGGCCGGCCACCCATTCGCCGGGGTCGATACGACCGCCGATCAGGGCTGCGAGTCCGTCGAGGCCGGGCGCCTCGAGCCCCGCGCGAGCCATCGATTCCGCAAGCAGCGGCACCGTGTCGAGCCCCTCGGACGCCTGGCCGATCCGCCCCGGGATCTGGTCCGCGGCAACGCCGGCGCCGAGCAGCTCTCCGGCGCGCCGGTTGCGGCTCCGCGGGCGCCATCACGGTCGCGGTCAGGTCGCCCACGCCGGCGAGCCCCGTGAAGGTGTCCAGCTGGGCACCGGCGGCGAGTGCGTACTCCACGCACTCGCGCCAGATCGTCGCGGCGGCGATTCCCGCGGCGTTGAGTCCGTACGCCTCCGCCGCTGCCGCACCAAGCGAGGCGGCGTTCTTGGCGGCGCCCGCCATCTCGACCCCGACCACGTCATCGCTCCGTTCGCAGACGAGCCCCGCTCTGTCGAAGACCTCGCCCAGCTGGGCCCGAAGGTTCGCGTCGGCTGGAGCCCAGCACCAGCGCCGCCATTCCGGCGGCTGCCTCGCGGGCGTGGGCCGGGCCGCCCAGCGACGCGATCGCCCGGGCGCGGATTCGCTCGCCGACGTAGTCGCTCGGGAGCTGGCCGAGCGGCTGCACCAGCCCCTTGGTGAGCAGGAGCACGGCCGCGCGCGAGCCGATCCGATCGCCGAGCGAGCCGACGGCGGCGGGCAGCGCCGCGGACGGCACGGCAAGGCAGACGAGATCCACCCCGGCGAGCTCGATGTCGCCGGCGCGCCTCACGGCGACGGTCTCGGGCAGGCTCGTCCCCGGGCAGGTAGCGAGGGTTCTCGCGCTTGGCGGCGATCTCCGCCGCCTTCTCGTGGGAGCGGGTCCCGAGCTGAACATCGAGTCCTCCGCGAGCCAGCAGCACGGCCATCGCGGTGCCCCAACTCCCCGCGCCGATCACCGCGGCCTTGCGCAGCGGCGGCAGACCGCCGAGCCACTCCCACTGGAGCTCGACGTTGGGCCAGATCCGAGCCGTGACGGTGGCGGCAAGCGCCGGCGACGGATGCTCGGTGCGCGGGAAGGTCAGCGGCCGTCCGACCC
Organism: uncultured Actinomycetes bacterium; assembly: GCA_963760665.1. Classification (GTDB taxonomy): domain Bacteria; phylum Actinomycetota; class Thermoleophilia; order Solirubrobacterales; family 70-9; genus AC-56. Next base: position 140,241 of record CAVXDS010000003.1, on the reverse strand, counting down.
GCAGCTTCACCTTGCGGGGGCGGATCCGCCAACCGCGCCGCACCAGCTCTGACCCCTGCACGGCAACCGGCGCCACCGCCGCGCCGGTCTCCAGCGCCAGGCGGCCGACGCCGCGCTTCGGCGTCCCCAATGAGCCCGACCGGATCCGCGTCCCCTCCGGGAAGATGCAGACCGTGCCGCCTCGGTCGAGGACGAGCCGGGCGGTCTCCATGGCGGTCTCGTCCGATTGCCCGCGCCGGATCGGGAAGGCGCCGACCCGCGACAGGAGCCATCCGCGCCAGCGGACGCTCGAACAGCTCGACCTTGGCCACGTACTGCATCGGGCGGCGCCACGGAAGCGTGGTGGCGATCACGAACGGATCGAGGAAGCTCCGGTGGTTCGAGGCGACGATCAACCCGCCCCTGATCCCGCGCAGGTGCTCGCGGCCGGTGCGCGAGAAGCGCAGCCAGACGAGGAAGGCGGGCTGCAGGATCAGGCGGGCCAGCAGGTAGAGAAACCGGTTGACGCCGTGCTTGCGCGCATAGGCGTGGTAGCGCTGGAAGCGCTCCTCGCTGATCACCTCGTCCGTGCGCGGGGGCGCAGAGTCTGGGCTGGGCCTCAACCACACAGATGCCTACACGCGCCGGCCCACGGCGTTACTGCGCTACACGCTCGGCCCGGGCCGCTACGACCGGCTGCAAGCGCGGGTGCGCTACCAGGCGGCCTCCAGAAGCTCGTCGAGCTCCTGCCTGCCGGGCGGGTCGGGAGTGTTCCGAAGCTCCGCTCCGGGAGAGGATCGCGTCGAGCGCTCGCCGCAGCCGGCCGCGGTCGGCGCCGAGCTCGCTCAGCTTCCGCGGGCCGCCGCCGAGGGCCTCGATCCGCTCACGGATCCCGGCGCCGTCCGTTCCCAGCGCCACGGCCAGCGACTCGATCGCGCTCGGGAGCCCGCGAGAGCATCGCGTCCATCGTCAGCGGGAGCAGGATCGCGTTGGTCTCCGCGTGCGGCGTCTCCAGCACCCGGACCAGCGTCTGGCAGACGACGTGGTGAACGGCGTAGCCGGCCGAGTCGAGTGCGGCGGCGCAGAGCAGCGATCCGAGCGCCAGCCCGGCCCGGTCCTCTCCGGCGGGGCGGTCGAGCGCCGCCGCGAGCCGCTGCGCGCCGTGCAGCGCCTCGAGCGTCGCCACCGGGTTGGCGAGCGGCGTGTAGAGAGCCTCGGCGCCGTGACCCAGCGAGTTCATGGCGCTGGCCCGCAGGCGCTGCTCGTCGAGCGTGGTCAGCTCGAACGGATCGGCGATCACCAAGATCGGGCGAACGAGATGCGGCGCCTCGTGCTCGTGTCCGGCCGGGAGCCGGTGGATGGCCGTCATCTCGGCCCCGGAGAGCGTCGTCGGGAGGGCGCACACCCGGCCCCCGCGCACCGCGGCGATCGCCTTCGCGGTGTCGATCACCCTCCCGCCGCCAAGCGCGACCAGCGTCGGGTTGCTGACCGCGTCGATGATCGCGGCCGCGATGTCGGGCACCGGGCCGCGCGACACCTCGTGAACGGCGGACGCCCGCTCGGCCAGCGCCAGCGGCGCCCCGCCCAGGGCGCGGGGGGTCGTCACCAGCTCGAAGCGCTCCCAGACCCCGTCGGCCAGCAGCTCTGCCGCGCCGGCGAGCGCACCCTCCCGGAAGACGACCGTCCGCTCCCCGTCGCGCCAGGTGAAGTCGTGATCAGAGGGCACCGGCGACATCAGAGCCCGGGGCGGGACTCGAACCCGCAGCCTTTGCCTTACAAGGGCACTGCTCCACCAGTTGAGCTACCCGGGCAGCTCGTATCTCTCGCTGGATGAGTTCTCCGTGCCTGGCCGTTACGGGTCGGTTTCAGTCGCAACGCCATGAACGTGCCCGGAGTCTCCTCCACTGGCACAGCATAGATTCGGTTGAGCTTCGGACAGTGCACCAGAAAGATCTCCACCTCGCCGCGGTAGGAGCGCGAGAAGACGCCGCTCCTGTTGGCTCTGGTGCTGCGCGGATGAACTCGATGCAGCCACCGCGCAGACGACCGGTCTTGCACTGCGCCCTGACGAATTTACCGCCGAGATCGAGCACGAGGTCATATCGCTGGTTGACTCCGAACGGCAGCAGCACCGAGTAGCCGCGGCGCACCAGCTCGGCGAGGATCGCCGCCTCCGTCCGCTGGCCGACGTCGACCGGATGATTCGTCAGCTTCGGTTTCGTCAGTCGTAGCTTCGAGTTGCTCACGCCTCGAAGCTATCCAGCGAGGATTCGCGAAACAACCCCGCGCGTTCCAACTTGGTTCGGAAGTGTGCTGTTCGTGTGTCGGCGTCGACCGCAGGTCGCCTGAGCGCCTAGAGCCGGACCTCGCGCGAGGCGAGATGGAGGCTGACCTTGCGCTTGACGCGCTGCAGGGCGTTGTCGACCGTCTTCGTGTCGCAGTCGAGGTGCTCGCCGACCGCTTCGTAGGAGTGGCCGTCGAGGTACAGGGAGAGGACGTGGCTCTCGAGCTCCGAGAGGACGCTCGACAGGCAGGAGACGAGGCTCTGGAGCTCCTCGGTCGCGATCACCCGCTCCGACGGGTCCTCGCTGCCCGGCCCCGGGAGCACCTCCTCGAGGGTGGTCTCCGAGTCGCTCGCGCCGGCCGGCGTCTGGGCGAAGGAGACGTACTGGTTGAGCGGCGCGTGCTTGTTGCGGCTGGCCGTCTTCACCGCGGTGATGATCTGCCGGGTGATGCAGAGCTCGGCGAAGTTCCGAAAGCTCGACTCGCGATCGGAGCGGAAGTCGCGGATCGACTTGTACAGACCGAGCAGGCCCTCCTGGATCAGGTCGTCGGAATCGCCGCCGAGCAGGAAGTAGGACGAGGCCTTCAGCCGCACGAAGCCGCGATAGCGCTTCACGATCCGGTCGTAGGCGTCCGGCGCTGCCCCGCTTGGCCAGCGCCACCAGGTACGAATCTTCAAGCTCAGGTTGAGCTTCCAGTCTGCGGGCGACCGCGGCGGCCCGGCCTGGGGACGCGACGGCGACGAAGTCGTGGGTAGGGGTCGGTGCAGCCACTGGATTCCTCCGTTCGGTGGAAAACCGTGGCGCCCGTTACCTCCCCTGGGCGCCTCTCCTGTCGGTGATCGGCAGATCGAGACTCGACCTTTAGTTCACCCTTATGCGCAAGTGTAGGCACCTGGGCGTTGTTCTGTCAACCGCCCCGGGCCCGTCGTGCACGATTCGTTGCAGAAGGGGTCTTCCGTCCGTGGGCGCTGCTAGGCCTGCCCGGCGCCCCTGCTGCCGGCTGCCGGTCCGCTGCCTCGCGGCCTCGAACAGCAGCACCGCGGCGGCGGCGGACACGTTCAGGGATCCGACGCGACCGCGGATGGGAATCGAGATCAAGAGGTCACAGCTCTCCGAGACGCGGCGGCGCAGCCCCTTTTGCTCGCCGCCGAGGACCAGCACCACCTTCCCGCTGAGATCGGCCTGCGCGTACGGCGCCGCGGCGCTCGCCTCGGCGCCATACACCCACGCGCCCGAGTCCTTTGCCCGGGCCAGCCAGTCCGCGAGGTTCGTGACGCGGGCCACCGGCAGGTGCTCGACCGCGCCCGCGGACGCCTTGGAGACCGCCGCGGTGACCGCCGCCGAGCGCCGCGAGGGGATCACCAACCCGGCGGCGCCGACGGCCTCCGCCGATCGGCACACCGCGCCCAGGTTGCGTGGGTCCTGGACCTGGTCCAGCGCGACCACGACCGCGTCCGGGCGATCGAGGAGCGAGTCAGGATCGGCGTAGGGATACGGGTCGACCTCGGCGACGATTCCCTGATGGTCTGGCGAGCCCGCCAGCCGCGCCAGCTCCGACGTGGACACCTCGGGCGCGGTCCAGACCCGGCGAACGCGCCGTCTGCCGCGCTTCGCCTCGGCCACCGCCCGCCGCCCGTAGACGATCTCGCCGGTCCCGGCGTCGTCGAGACCCGATGTCCGCGCGAGCGGCGATCGGCGGCTACCCCGCGCGCCTGACCAGCCGAGGCCCATCGGGCGTGTCGCGGACCTCGTAGCCCAGGGAGGCCAGCTCGTCGCGGATCTGGTCGGCCCGCCCGAAGTCCCCTCCGGCTCGGGCCTGCTCGCGCGCCTCCATCAGCCGCTCGGCCTCCGAATCGATCGCCTCGGCCGGCGCCAGCAGAGACTCGAGCCCGAGCAGCGGCAGCATCTCCTCGAGCGCCGCCCGGGCGCCCGGGAGCGTCCGGCGGTTACCCTCGGCGATCAGCTCGAACAGGGCCGCGAGCGCTCGCGGCGTGTTGAAGTCGTCGACCAGCGCGTCGAGCAGTGCCTCCCGGCGGAGCGCGCACGAACTCGTCCTCGCCGCCTTGGTCGCCCTCGGGCAGGTCGAGCACGAAGTTGCGGATTCGCTCGACCCGGGAGGCCGCCTCGTCGAGCGCCCCCTCCGAGAACTCGAGCGGCTGTCGGTAGTGGCCCGAGATCAGGTAGGCGACCACCGCGTCGCGCCCGTACCGGTCGAGCGCCTCGGAGAGCTGGAAGATGTTCCCCACCGACTTCGACATCTTCTCCTCGGCCATCTGGACCATCCCGTTGTGCATCCACAGCCGGGCCAGGGGAACCCCGCGGGCCGCCTCCGTCTGGGCGATCTCGTTCTCGTGGTGGGGAAAGACGAGGTCGATGCCGCCGCCGTGGATGGCGAAGTCGGTACCGAGCAGCTTCTCGGCCATCGCCGAGCACTCGATGTGCCAGCCCGGCCGGCCCTCTCCCCAGGGCGAGGGCCAGCCGGTGTCCTCGTCGGGCTTGCGGGCCTTCCAGAGCGCGAAGTCGAGCCGATCCTCCTTCAGCGATTCGGTGCCCGCCTCCTCGCCCTGGTCCATCTCGTCCGGATCGCGGTTCGAGAGCTTGCCGTAGCCCGGGAAGCTGCGCACCCGGAAGTAGACGTCGCCGCCGGACTCGTAGGCGTGGCCGCCCTCGATCAGCGCCTCGATCAAGGCGACGATCTCGGGGATCGTCTCGGAGGCCAACGGCTCGTCGTCCGGGCGGCCCAGCCCGAGTCGGTCAGTGTCCTCGACGTAGGCGCGGGTCATCTCGCGGGCGAGCCGGTCCGAGGGCGTCCCGGCCTCCCGCGCCGCCGCGTAGATCTTGTCGTTGATGTCGGTGACGTTGATGACCAGCCGGGCTTCGAGACCCAGCCGCACGAGAAGTCGTCGCAGCAGCATGGGGATCACGTAGGGGCGCGCGTTGCCGACGTGGATCCGCGAGTACACGGTCGGACCGCAGGTGTAGATCCCGACCCTGCCCGGCTCGCGAGGCTCCAGTGGCCGCGGCTCGTTGCTCAGCGTGTCGCGGATTCGGACCGTGCGCGTCATCTTCTTGATGCTATTTGCGGAAAGCGGTGCATGTGTGAGGTCCTGGGGTTCGGCACGGAACCGCCGCAGCAGCGCCGCATAGAATCGCCGTCATGGCTGACCAGGAGGGGCTCGCCGAGCAGGCGAGGCGCAACGGCGGCGAGAGCGGGGGCGAGGACGGCGCCCTGCGCGACCGGCTGGCTCCGCTGAACGGGATCGCCCGGAGTCGGCGGCGGCGTCCCCCCCCCGTCCGCGCCGGTCAGAGCGCTGCGGGAGGATTCGCGGGCGGCCTGGCACGGCGCATCCGCCGCAACCTGACGGCGAACCTCGACGACCGCGACCCGGACTACATCCGCGAGAACCTTCCGCTCAGCTGGCTGCTGACCACCCTCTGGTTTCGGGGCGAGGTGCGAAACATGGGCAACGTCCCCGAGGATGGCCCGGTGCTGCTGGTCGGCAACCACTCCGGCGGCAACGTGACGCCCGACACCCTGCTGTTCACGCTCGCCTTCTACACCTACTTCGGGGTCGAGCGCGCCTTCTACCAGCTGGCGCACAACCTGGTTCTCGCCTCTCCGTTGGGCCGGATCCTGCGCCGTTACGGCACCGTGCCCGCGTCGCCGGAGCACGCTCAGCGGGCGCTCGACGCCGGCGCGGCCCTGCTCGTCTACCCGGGCGGCGACTGGGAGGTGCACCGCCCGATCTGGGAGCGACACAAGATCGACTTCGCGGGCCGCAAGGGATTCGTCCGGCTGGCGCTCGAAGCCGACGTGCCGATCGTTCCGGTGGTCTCGATAGGGGGCCAGGAAACGGCCCTGTTCCTCAGCCACGGCGGTCGTCTGGCGCGAGCCCTGCGTGTCGACCGGACGCTGCGCCTGAAGGTGATCCCGATCTCGCTTGCGCTGCCCTGGGGACTCAACGTCGGCGATCTGCTCGGCCATCTCCCGCTGCCCGCGAAGATCACGGTCGAGGTCCTGGCCCCGATCGACGTGCGCGCGCAGTTCGGCGACGATCCCGACGTCGACGACGTCTACGACCACGTCACCACCCTGATGCAGGACACGCTCGACACGCTGGCGGCGGAGCGGCGCTACCCGCTCATCGGCTGATGAGGCTGAACGAGTCGATCGTCATCACGGCCCCGCCGAAGCTCGTCTGGGACTACCTGGTGGAGCCCTCGAACTACCTCCACTTCATGTCCGGGATCACGCGCTGGGAGGTCGCGGGCGAGCAGCGGACCGGCCTCGGCGCCCGCTACCGGATGCTGATCAGGGTGGGCTCGGCGGAGGTCGGCGGCCTGATCGAGATCGTCGAGTGGGACGAGCAGCGCGACATGGCCTGGAGCTCGGTGCTCGGAGTCGACCAACGAGGGCGATGGCGTCTACGCGAGCTCGACGATGGCCGCACCCGGGTCGAGCTGCGCTACGCCTACGGTGTCGCCGGCTCCGGGATCCCCGGCTGGATCGCCGAGCTGGTCGCGGCGCCGCAGCTGGGAGGCCACCTGCGTCGCTCGCTGCGCCAGCTCAAGCGCCAGGTCGAGCACGAGAGGATGCGTGCCGACGCCGCCCGGCGCCGTGGCGACGCGGCTGCCGCGTCCGGCTAGCTTTTGCCCTTCTTGCGGTTGACGGCGGCCAGAAGCTGCCGCTTGTTCATTCGCGAGCGCCCTTCGATGTTCAGCCTCTTGGCCTGGTTGTAGAGCTGTTCGCGGGTCTGGCCCCGTGGGCCGCCGCTGCCCGAGCGCAGGCCGCCGCGGCGCCCCGACGAGATGTCTTGCGTCGAGCTTCGCGAGCTCTGCCTCGACTCTCCCGCTCGAGCCCGTTCCTTTTGAACGATCCGCGCGGCGATCTCCTCGGCGCGTCGCTCGGAGGTGCCGCGTCGCTTCTGGCTCCGCTTGATCTTCTCGTACTGGCGGGCTCGCTTGGTTCCCTTCTTGATCCCGCGCGGTGGCATCTCAGCACCTCCTGGGCCGGTGGCCGCTGTTCGCCGACGCCGCTACCCACCGCCGTGGAGGAGAAACCCGAGCGGGCGGGCGGCGGAGCCGGCTAGGCCAGCTCGCGCTTCAGGATCTTGCCGGTGGCGTTGCGCGGCAGCGAGTCGAGGAACTCCACCTCGCGAGGCACCTTGTAGCGAGCGAGGTTTGACTTCACGTAGCCCTTGACGTCCTCGTCGGTCAGCTCGGCGCCCTCGCCGAGGACCACGAACGCCTTCAGCCGCTGGCCGAACTGCTCGTCATCGACGCCGATCACGGCGACCTCCTTGATCGCCTCGTGGTCGGAGAGCAGGTCCTCGACCTCGCGCGGGAACACGTTCTCGCCGCCGGAGACGATCATCTCGTCGTCGCGCCCGTCGATGAACAGGCGGCCCCAGGCGTCGAAGTGGCCGACGTCGCCCGAGGAGAGCAGGCCATCGAGCACGTCCTTGCCACCGCCCCCCGTGTAGCCCTCGAAGGCCATCTCGTTGCCGACGAAGACACGGCCGGTCTCTCCGGGCTCGACCTCGTTGCCGTCGCTGTCCACGATCCGCACCACGGTGCCCCGAGGCGGCCGCCCGGCCGTGCCCGGCGCGGCCCGCAGGTCCTCCGGCGTCGCGATCGTCGCCCAGGCGACCTCGGTCGACCCATAGAGGTTGTAGAGGTTGTCACCGAAGGTATCCATCCACTTGGTGGCCAGCTCCCCGGGGAGCGCCGAGCCGCTCGCGGCTGTCACCCTGAGATCGGGCAGGGGGTACCTGTCGAGCGTCGCCTTCGGCAACTCGAGGATCCGTTGCATCATCACCGGCACGACGATCAGCGCGGTTGCGCCGCTCTCCTGCGTGGCGCGCAGCGTCTCTTCCGGGTCGAAGCGGCGGCGAAGCACGTAGGTCGAATTGAGCGAAAGGCCGAGCACGAAGTGGGCGAATCCCCACGAGTGGAACAGCGGCGCCGCGATCATCGTTCGCTCTCGCGCTCGCAGCGGGATCTTCGAGAACAGCGCTGCCAGCGGTCCGAGCGTGTCGGGCTGAGCGCGCTGCGCCCCCTTCGGCGTTCCTGTCGTGCCCGAGGTCAGGATCACGAAGCGGCTCGACTCGGCAGGGGGATCGAGGTCTCGGTCGTCGCTCGCCTCGATCAGGTCATCGAGGGTGCGATCGGGCGCGTCCTGCTCGCCGCCGTCGGTCCAGGCGACGAAGCGGTGCAGGCCGATCTCCTCGCCCGCCTCCGCGGCCTGCTCGAGCAGGCGCCCGAACTCGCCATCGTAGATCAGCGCCACGGGCTCCTCGCGCTCGACCACGCCGGCAAGCTGCGGTGCGGCGAAGGCGGTGTTCAAGTACAGGCCGGTGGCGCCGAGCTTCGAGATCGCAAGCGTCGCCTCGACGAAGCCGTGGTGATTGCGACACATGATCGCGACTCCGTTTCCCTCCCCCACGCCCTCTGCGGCAAGCCCTCGAGCGAGCGCGTTGGAGCGGCGTTGGAGCTCGGCGAAGGTCAGCGAGCCGGCCTCGTCCTCGACCATCGGCTGATCGGGATGGTTGATCGCCGCACCGGCGATTCCGGCCGCGGGCGAGGCGCCCCAACGGGCCAGCACTCGGAGCAACAGCGCCAGCTTGTCCGGACGCACCGGGTGGATCACCCCGGCCTCGGCGAGGGTCCTGATGTTGAACGGCACCTCACTCAGAGGCCCGAGCTTCCCCAGCTTGACGTTGCGGCCGACGTAGCTCATCGGGCCGGTGACGATGTCCGTGGAGAGCTTGCCGGCCATTGAGCGAAGCATCAGGCTCGTAGCCTAATCACAGACGCCCGTGCCTCGGGCCGCCACCCACCGGGGCGTCAGTCGATTTCCACGAGGGCGACCGCGAAGCAGGCGATGCCCTCCCGGTCCCCGACCCAGCCCATCCCCTCGTTGGTCGTCGCCTTGACGATCACCGGAGCCGACAGCGTCTCGCCGAGCGTCCGCTCCATCTCGGCGCGGTGCGGCCCGATCTGCGGCACCTCGCAGATCAAGGTCGCGTCCACGTTCACGACTCGCCCGTAGAGGTTGCCGAGCGTCAGCGTCAGCAGGTCGAGGGAGTGGGCGTCTCGCCAGCGCTCATCATCGGGTGGAAACAACGTTCCGATGTCGCCGAGCCCGGCGGCCCCGAGCACGGCGTCGATCACGGCATGGGTGAGAACGTCAGCGTCGGAATGGCCGTCCAGGCCGACGTCATGTGGGATCTCGACGCCGCCGAGCACCAGCCGGCGTCCCGCGGCGAAGCGGTGGGCGTCGTAGCCGATCCCGACCCGGGCGCCAAAGCTCATCCCAGCGGCTCCAGCCGGCGCTCGCGGCGCTCGAACACTGCGATCTGCTCGATCCCCCAACCGGCCATCTCGGAGACCGCGGTCTCGTAGGCGTGGCCGACATCCGCGGCGACGTGGGCGTCGGAGGAGAGGGCGAACACCGCTTCCGCCTCGACGCACATGGCGGCGAACGCCGGCGCGGGGTAGATCTCCCCCACCGGCTTTCGCAGGCCTGCGGTCGAGACCTCGACCGCGATCCCCGACTCGGCGATCGCCTCCACCGCAGGCTCGTAGTAGAAGCGCGGATCGCGCTCCGGATGGGGCCTGGCCCGCCCCCACATCTTCACCAGGTCGGGGTGGGCGAGGATGTCGAACAGGCCACTGCCGGCCGCCTCGGCGAGGGTCTCGAAGTAGCGACGCCAGACGGCATCGGCGTCGCCCTCCGTCTCCCAGATGTCGTAGCCGTCGTCGTCCACCGCGTGATCGCCGACGAAGTGAATCGAGCCGACGACATAGTCGAGGTCGTGTCCGTCGAGGAGGTTGGCGGTGCGGTCCTCGGCGCCGGGCACGAAGTCGACCTCGAGCCCGAGCCGGAGCGGGGTCGTGCGCACGAACTCACAGTAGGCGTCCAGGTCGTCGCGAGCCTGCTGCTGCCAGTACGGGTGCTGCCAGATCTCGAGCGCCTCAGTGAACCGGTAAACGTGCTCGGAGCACCCCAGCTCCTCGATGCCCGCGTCCTCGGCCGCGGCCACGTAGCGCTCCACGTTCTCGGTCGTGAACGCCGACCGCGCAGGCGGCCGGTCGTCCTCGTCCTCTCGTAGGTGCAGGTGGTAGTCGGTGAGCATGGGCGCAGTAGAAGATCGTCGGGTTGGCGTGGCCCCTTGTACGCTAGTCGGCCGGGCGGGTGGGCACGGACGCGATCACCACGTTGGGCTTGCCCAGCAGGGCGAGCGTGAGGACGTACTCGAGCTGGTTGTGCAATGGCTCCTGCCAGACGTGGCGCGTCACCAGCGCAGGCAGGACGACTGTGACGGGCTCCCGATCGTCGCGGGCGCGCTTCTCGACCAGCTCGACCAGGGGACTGACAACCTCCCGATAGGGAGAGGGAACGATCTGCAGCGGAATCCGGTCATCGGTCCACTCCCTCCACCGCCGCGCGAACTCGTCGGGATCGGCGTCGGCCTCGGCGACCACGTGGACGGCGACGACGTTGTCGCTGATCGAGCGCGCGTAACTGAGCGCCATGGCCGCCGCCCGGTTGAGATGGCTCACCGGCACGATCACCTGCCCGGGGGCGTAGCGGTCGTCCGGCAGATGATCGATGGCGAGCTGCTCGTGGACGCGGTTGTAGTGGCGGTGCACGGCGTAGAACAGCGCCACCAGGAGGGGAACGAGCACGACCACGATCCAGGCGCCCGCGGTGAACTTCTCGCCGACGACGATCAGAGTGACCAACCCGGTGACGACGGCGCCGGTTCCGTTGATCGCCGCCTTTCGACGCCAGCCATCCCCGCGTTCGCGATGCCAGTGACGAACCATCCCGGCCTGCGAGAGCGTGAAGCACAGGAACACACCGACCGCGAACAGCGGGATCAGCGCGTGCGTGCTGCCGCCAAAGGCGACCACGAGCACGATCGCCAGGGCGCCGATCGCGATGATGCCGTTCGAGTAGGCGAGGCGAAAGCCGCGGTGGGAAAGGCGATGCGGGAACCAGCTGTCCTCGGCCATCACCGCCGCCAGTCGCGGGAACCCGTTGAAGGACGTGTTGGCCGCCAGCATCAGGACGATCGCCGTCGAGATTTGGACCAGGTAGAAGAGGGGTGAGTCGCCCACGAAGGTGTGACCGATCTGGGCGATCACGTTGGACTCGTTCGTGGGCACCGCCCCCACCGCTCGTCCCAGCGCCGCCACGCCCAAAAACAGCACCCCGAGGATCAGCGCCAGCGTGATCAGCGTGGCGGCGGCGTTCTTCGAGGACGGCTTGTTGAAGGCCGGCACTCCGTTCGCGATCGCCTCGATGCCGGTCATCGCGGTGCAACCACCGGCGAATGCGCGCAGGATCAGGAACACCGACACGTCCTGGCTCGCCGCGGGAGCCGGGTGCGCGGGGGTGGGCATTCCGTGCAGCAGGACGTGCACGGCGCCGACGATCAAGAGCGCTCCCAGCGACCCTATGAACAGGTAGGCGGGCAGCACGAATGCGGCCCCGGCGTCGCGGACGCCGCGCAGGTTGACCAGGATCAGCAGCACGATCAGCGCCACGTCGAAGACGACCCGATGCGTGTTCAGGCCCGGGGCAAAGGCGACGATCGCCGCAGTCCCGGCGGTGACCGAGACGGCGATCGTCGTCAGGTAGTCAACCATCAGCGCGGCGGCGGCCACGAGCCCGGGCCGAACCCCGAGGTTCTCCTTGGCGACCGTGTAGGAGCCGCCGCCTCGCGGATATGCGTAGATCGTCTGTCGGTATGAAAACGCGACGATCGCCAGCAGAACGGCGATCGCCGCCGCGACGGGCAGATCGAACGCCAGCCCCGCGCTCCCAGCAAGCAGCAGCGCGTAGAGGATCTCGTCCGGGCCGTACGCGACCGAGGACAGCGCATCCAGCCCGAAGGCGCCCATGGCCTTCGGCCTGGAGAGACGCTCCTGACCCTCGGCCGCGGTCGGCACGGGCGGGCCGAGCAGCAGCCGGCGCACCTCGTATGGCATTTGCGCACCGTATACCGGAGGCGTCGCCTAATCTGCGGCGATCATGGTCGCTGGCCTCAACGGCCTATTCGTGCAGCCGGGCCCTTCCCATGACTGCCATGCCAGTGCCTAGGACCGTGCTCGATCTGGCGCTCATGATCGGCGCCTTCGCGATCGCGAGCGCCCTCGCCGCCGCCCTGGGAGCCGCGAACTTCGGCACCGCGCTGACGTTCGGCCAGATCGGCTTCGCGGCGGCGCTCGTCTGGGTGCTGCTGAAGCGCTGAGCGATCGGGTCAGTCCCGGCGCGAGGCGGAGCGCCGGATGCCCTGCGAGGCCGCCGGGCGCCCGCAGCGCAGGCACACGCAGCGCTGGCCCACCAGCGCCCAGCGGTGCCCGTCCACGGCGCAACCCAATCGGCTCCGAAGCCTCTTCATTCACCTGCAGTATCGGCAGTCCGCCGGTCGGAAATGAGGCGTCGCAGGGCGACATGGGACCCTGATGGCGCCATGCGCAGGGAAGGCGCCATCAACCCCGGGCCGCGCCCGCGCCGGCTGACCTATGGTTCAGCCCGAGTGGAGCCACGGCTCGAACAGGTGACGACGCAGGACGGGCGCCATCTCGATCTGATGATCGCCGGTCCCGAAGGCGGCGTGGTGGTGCTCGCGCACAGCGGCACACCGTCGAGCGGCCGGCTGTTCGCGTCGCTGCTCGACGCCGGGGCCGAGCGCGGATTGCGTCACGTCAGCTACGCACGCCCGGGTTATGCGGGTTCCAGTCGCAACGCAGGCCGCTCGGTGGCCGACTGCACGGCAGACGTCGAGGCGATCGCCGACCAGCTCGAGGTTGAACGCTTCCACACGGTGGGGTCGTCCGGCGGCGGCCCACACGCACTGGCGTGTGCCGCGCTCCTGCCCGATCGCGTCCTCTCAGCCGCCACCGTGGGAGGCTGCGCACCCTACGACGCAGAGGGGCTCGACTGGCTTGCGGGGATGGGCGCTGAGAACGTCGAGGAGCTCGAGCTCGCCGAGCGGGGGCCCGATGCGCTTCGACCGTGGCTCGAACGCGAGGCGGAGGCGATGTTGCAAGCGAGCCCGCAGGAACTGCAGGAGATCCTCGGCGACCTGGTGTCGGACCCGGATCGCGCCGCGCTCACCGGCAGCTTCTCCGAGCACCTGCACTCGAGCATGTGCGACTCGTTCAAGCGAGGCGTCTGGGGGTGGCTGGACGACGACATCGCCTTTGTGCGCCCCTGGGCCTTCGACCTCGACGCGATCCAGGTCCCGGTGACGGTCTGGCACGGATCGCAGGACCGGTTCGTTCCAGTGGCCCATGGCGAGTGGCTGTCGGAACACGTGCCCGGCGCACGGGACCGGCTGCTTTCAGACCACGGCCACCTGTCATTGGCGGTGGCCCACTACGGCGAAGTGCTCGACGACCTGCTCTCCCGGGCCGGCTGAGAGGAACGGGGCCGGCTCGAGCCGGCGCCTCCAGCTGGGGCGCCGTTGGAGGGCGGCTCAGCGGGAGCGCTCGGCAAGCAGCAGCTCCGCAATCCTCAGGTCCAGCTCGGTCGTCACCTTCAGGTTCTCCGCGGAGGCCGGGTGAATGAGGACCGTGCCGCCGGCCTGCTCGACCAGCATCGCGTCGTCGGTGGCCGCGACGATCAGGTGCGCGTCGGTGTCGAGAGCCTCGCGCAGCGCCGCCGTCCGGAAGACCTGGGGGGTCTGAGCGGCCCAGAGGTGATCACGGCTGACGGTCTGGGCGACGGTGGGACCGCCCCGCGGGAAGTCTCCCTTCGCCGGGCGCGGCTCGCGGGCACGCTTCACCGTGTCGGTCAGCGCCGCGGCGGGTATCACACCGGCGGCATCGGGCCGTGTGGCCAGCTTGGCGACCAGCTCGTCGATCAGCTCCGCCGTGAGCAGCGGCCGGGCCGCGTCGTGGACCGCCACCAGGTCGGTCTCGACCCGCCCGAGAGCTGCGGCCACGGACTCAGAGCGGTGTTCGCCTCCAACGACCGCCACGACGCCGTCGCCCAGCTCGGCCTCGTGGCCCGGCGGCAGCGCGACGATCACGGGGCCGACGCTCTCGGCCCGCGCGAAGGCCTCCAGCGACCACTCGATCAGCCTCCTGCCGGCGAGCGGGACGAAGGCCTTCGGGCCGCCGGCTCCGAGTCGCTGTCCGGAGCCGGCGGCCGCAATGACGGCTGAGGCTGGCGAACGCTCAGGCAGACGCCTTGGCCCCGAAGCGCTCCTCCAGCAGCTCGTCCAGGTAGGCCTCGGCTCCGTCCTCGTCCTTGCCGAGCGCGTACATGAACTCCGACGCGAGGATCTTCTTGGCCCTCGTGTACATCTGCTTCTCGCCAGTGGAGAGACCCTTCTCCCACTCGCGGATCGCCAGGTTCCGGACCACCTCGGCCAGCTCGAAGACGTCCCCTGTCTTGATCTTCTCGCGGTTGTGCTTGAACCGGCGATTCCAGTTCTTCGGCATCTCCGAGACCTCGCCGGTGAGCACGTCGATCACCTTCTGGACCTCTTCTCCGTCGATCACCCGGCGCAATCCCGCCCGGTGGGCGTTCTCGCAGGGAACCATCACGGTCATGTCGTTGTGCAGGATCTTGATCGTCAGGTAGTCCCGCTTCTCGCCGAGCAGGTCCTTGGTCTCCTTCATTAGCACCACCCCAGCCCCGTGATGCGGATAGACGACGTTGTCGCCGATATCGAATGTGCACTCGACGGGGCCGAGCTCGTGTCCGATCTCGGGCGCCTCCTCGGCAGCTAGCTCTTGGATTTGGGCCTCCTTACGTAGAGACGACCGCCGGGGCGGCCGTCTGGTTCACGGATAGCGGTCGACAACGTCGACCTCCTGAAGCCTGCGAAGTCCCTCGCGGATCTCCCTCGCCCGGGCGTCCCCCACACCCTCGATCGACTCAAGCTCTTCCTGGGAGGCGTTCAGGATCGCCTCGAGATCGCCGAACCGATGCACGATCTTCTGGACGCCCAGGCGGGTCAGCCGCGGGATCCTGGACAGGATCCGGTATCCCCGCGGCGAGACCGCCAGCTCGAGCGTGCTGGTCTTCCGGTCGTAGCCGAGCAGCTCGGCGAGGCGACCGAAGTCGAGCAACTCCTGATGCGGGAGCGCCGCAAGCTCACCGATCGTGCGCTCGATCCGCTCCTCCGTGTCGACGACGATGTAGTCGCGGACCAGGGCGGCCCGGTCTGAGATCACGCCGACGACCGTCTCCTCGAGCTGCATCTCGATCAGCCGGCCCTCGGTGCCCAATTCGATGATGTAGCGCTCGACCTCGGCGGCCATCCGGGTCACGAACTCTGCCCGCTGGAGCACCGAGAGCACGTCGTGCAGCGTGCAGCCGCCGACGAACTCGAGCCCGCTGAGGCGGGCCGAGACCTGGTCCAGGCGGGCGCGGTACTTCTCCAGCGTCGCCAGGCCCTGGTTCGCCTTCGAGAGCACCGTAGGGATGTCCTGAAGGATGAGCTTCATGCCCTCGATGTAGATCGAGACGACCTCGCGGCGCTCCGAGATCGAGATCACGAGCGCGTTGGTCTGCTTCGAGACGCGTTCGGCGGTGCGGTGGCGCGTCCCGGTCTCCATCGAGAGGATCGTGGGGTCGGGCATCAACTGGACGTTCGCCCACCGGATCTTCATGGTGCCGGCGTCGAGCACGATCGCACCGTCCATCTTCGCCACCTGGTAGAGCAGCGCCGGGGTGTAGTCGATGTCGAGCTTGATCCCGCCGCTGAACAGGAATGAGACCTCCTCCGCGTCGGCGATCAGGATCAGCCCACCCGTGCGCGACTGGATGATGCTGTCGATTCCCTCGCGCAGGGGCGTTCCCGGAGCGACCAGGTCGAGTGCCCGAAGCAGACGGGGATCAAGACGGGCTTCTAGCTGATGCAAGTCATCCCCGTCGTGCGGCACCATCGTCAAGCCATGATGGCAAAGACCCCTGCTCCTCGCGCCCCGCCGAATCCCGTGTGGACAGGTCGGATTGGTGGTTGTCAAGCCCACCCGGGGCGCCGAGGACCGAGCCGGCCCCCGCGCTCGTGCCCAGGGCCTAGGCCGCGGCCCGTGCTCGCGGCGCCCGGCTCCCGGCGGCGGCTCGCAGAGCGGCGGCCAACGTCGGCTGCGGGCTGAGCCCCTCGATTGGCTCGCCTGCCGCCGGAGCCAGGATCGGGCCGAGGCCGAACTTGAGCCCCTCGGCCACCCGGCGCTCGGGGTGGGCGACGAACCGCAGCTCGCCCGGTCAGGCCGACCTCCCCGAAGCAGGCGAGCGGCGTGCCGCCCTCACCCCCGAGCGGATCCCCGCGATGGGCGGAGGCGAGGGCCAGCGCCACGGCCAGATCGGCGCCCGGCTCGTCCACCCGAACGCCCCCGGCGACATTGACGAACACGTCCGCCGAGGCGAGCACCGCCCCGCCATGGCGCGCCAGGACCGCGAGGATCATCGCCAGCCGGTTGCGATCGATCCCGGTGGCGACGCGGCGCGGCGGCACGATCTCGGTGGGCGCGACCAGAGCCTGGACCTCGACCAGCAGCGGTCGGGTGCCCTCCATCGCGCAGAGGACGCACGAGCCCGCCGCCTCACTGGCCTCGCCCACGAAGCGCGCCGAGGCATCGGCGACCTCCACCAGCCCGCCGGAGCGCATCTCGAACACCCCTACCTCGCTGGTCGCGCCGAAGCGGTTCTTGAGAGCCCGGAGGGTGCGAAAGCTGCGCTCGCGCTCGCCGTCGAACATGAGCACGCAGTCCACCAGGTGCTCGAGTGCCCGCGGCCCGGCGACCGTCCCGTCCTTGGTCACGTGCCCCACCAGGATCACCGCCGTGCCGAGGCGCTTGGCCACCTCCATGATCGCCCCGGTCGTCTCGCGAACCTGGCCCACGGACCCCGGAGCCCCGGTCATGCCGTCCACGTACAGCGTCTGGATCGAGTCGACCACGCACGCGTCGGGTCGCTCGGCCTCGAGCGCCGCGAGCACGGCGTCGACCGAGGTCTCGGCCAAGACCGGCACCGCCAGCGCTCGCTCGCCCAACCGCTCGGCCCGCAGCCGCACCTGGGCGGCGGACTCCTCCCCCGACACGTAGAGGACCCGCTGCCCGGCCGCGCAGAGGTTGCCAAGCGCCATCCCGGTGAGCGTGCTCTTGCCGATTCCGGGCGAGCCCCCCAGCAGGACGAGCGATCCCGGCACGAGCCCGCCGCCCAGCACGCGGTCCAGCTCGGCAACCCCGGTGAGCAGCCGATCGACGGCCGGCCCCTCCACCTCTCGCAGCGGGACGGGGCGCGGCGCGCCGGAGGCCCGGGGGCTGTGTCGCTTCGATCCGGACCCGCGGGCCGAGGCTGCGGCCCGCGGCCGGAGCGTCTCGACCAGGGTGTTCCACTCGCCACACCCGGGACAGCGACCGGTCCAGGCCAGGGCCACGTGGCCACACCCCTGACAGACGAAGTGGAAGTCGCGGCGCGTCACCTCTCTGAGACTAAGAACCCCACCCGACGCCTTCGCGGCCCCCTCGCTCCGCAGTGCTCAGATCGCGTAGATCGCGGGAGGTCGGGACACCAACCGACGACAAGGGCGAGGCGGGCAAAATGGCGCTGCGATGGCCAGGGGCGCCCTGCGAGGCACCGCGGCTTCGCCTGCGTAACTTGGTACCGCACTTCGTACCGGATGCCCTTAGTCCGGATTGAATTGTGCGTGCCGACCCGTACGCTGGCCGGCATGGTCTCGGGAGGCGCCGTCCTTAGGTTCTCGCTTGTGGTTGCGGTTGTGTTGGCAATCGCCCCAAGCGCCCGGGCGAGCGGCGCAGGGCCTGGGTCGAGAAAGGTATCCGAGGCGCAGATTCGCCTCACGGAGACCCTGCTCCTTGGCCGTCAGCATGCCGCCGAGCATGCCCGCGAGCGGGCCGCTCAAGTCCGCGAGACCCGTCGCTGGAAGCGGCTCTCGGCGAGCCATCGACGGCGTATCGCGAGACACAACCGACGCGAGGCTCAACGGTTCGCGATCAGCACACAGGGCACCGGCGCACCAAGCGCGGTCGGCCGCTGGACGCAGGCTCCGTTCCAGATCCCCCACGCGGCCGTCAACGCCGCCACGCTCCCCACCGGCGACGTGATGTTCTGGGGGCCGGCCTTCCCGAACGAGCCCGCCAGTCGCGGCAACGCGGCCCTCTGGAATCCATCGAAGGGCTACGGAAGCGACGCGTTCACCGAGGTCCCGCCACCCGCCGTCGACCCGGACGGGCCCGGGCCTCAGGGAACGGATACAGCCCCGATCTTCTGCTCCGGGCTGTCGATGCTTGCCGACGGTGAGGTCCTGGTCACGGGGGGCAGGCTCGTCAGGCCAGACCAGTACGTGGACGATCCGTACACGACGTCCGCGGGACTCAACCGGGTCTTCACCTTCAATCCCTGGACCCGGACATGGACCGAACAGCCCCAGATGAACGCCGGCCGCTGGTACCCGGGACAGGTCGAGCTCGCGGATGGCCGGACGGTGATTCTCGGCGGACTCAGCGACCAGGCGCCCGGCGGCATCTACAACCGCGACCTCGAGGTCTTCACGGCCGCCCAACAGCCCGGCGGCGTCGGCTCGCTGACCCTCGAGCCGTCCGGCCGGCGCAGGACCGGTTTGTATCCCCACCTGTTCACCCTTCCCGACTCGAGCGTTCTGCTCGTGGGCCCGGGACGCTCCGACTCCGCCGTGCTCCAGCCCGGCACCTTCACCTGGCAGGAGTATCCCCTGGCTGTCAAGGGCCGAATCGGAGGCAACGCCGTGCTCGACCCCGGCTCCCCGTCGGGCTCCTGGCAGGTCACCACGATCGGCGGTTTTGACCAAACCGTCACGGATGCCCAAGGCACGCACCCGGCCCTCGCGTCGACCGCGACACTGAACGCGCATCCGGGGGAAGTGGGGTGGAAGGGCGGCCCGCCCCTGAACGTGCCCCGCTCCTACCAGAACACGGTCCTGTTGCCGGACCTCTCGATGGTCGCTGTGGGTGGGGGCGTCGGCGAGTCCGTCGCCGACGGAAAGTACGCGATCGACCCCAACGGCCGGCAACGGCAGGTCGAGCTGTACGACCCCGCAACCAGGAAGTGGCGCCTGGGCCCGGCCCAGATCGAGGATCGCGGCTACCACTCGACGGCGGTCCTGCTGCCGGACGGACGGGTGTGGTCGGCCGGTGACGAGAAGCATCCGCTCGAGCCGGACGGTGGCTGGGCGCTCACCGACACCGCGGAGATCTACTCGCCGCCGTACCTGTACAAGGGCACGCGCCCGAGGATCGTGTCGGCGCCCAAGCAGGTGCACTGGGGCAGCTCGTTCAACGTGCGTTCCGGGCCGCAGGTCCCCGCCGACTCGGCCGTCCTGGTCGCGCCCGGCACCACCACGCATGGGGACGACTCAACCCAGCGGGTGGTCCCACTCGCGGTGCAGCACACAAATGCGAACGTCATGACCCTCGCCGCGCCGCCGAACTCAGCCGTCGCGCCGCCGGGGTACTACATGCTCTTCGTTCTCCACCAGGGGGTCCCGTCGATCGCCTCGTGGGTGCAGCTCACCGCGACCGGCTAACGCGCCAAACGTTGACAGCGGAACCCCGGGTCAGGTCGGACCGAGGAAAAGTGGAGCGCTGAGGTGAGGCGGTCCTTTGAGCGGATTGCCGGGTCACGGTCTCACACCCGCTGGCCGGCGAGTCCTTGGGGAGCGGGTCGAGGACAGCCTTGTCGGCGCCACCGGGGACGGTCCCCCCGTCGCAGTTGATGGTCGTATCGTCGGTCCGGTCCTGGCCGCGCAGTAGATCGTTTCCGTTCATCCCTTTCAGCACGTCAGCGCCCGGTCCCCCGAGGAGGGTGTCACTGTTCGAGCCGCCGATCAGGCTGTCGTCCGCCGTCCCTCCGCTGAGCCAGCTTCCAACCGCGGTCGAGTTGACGACCTTGTCGGTTCGGCCCCCCAAGGAAACCTGGATCACCCTGATCCCAGCGGCGTCACAGTGGGCGGCATGGTCGCCGCTTCGGGTGCATCCCCCCCAGGCGTGGACACCGGAGCCGGTGTAAAGGCCGCCGGGGAAGTCGGTCACCAGCAAGTCCGAGGCAGAGGGCCGCGAGACCCTGAGGTTGTCCTTAGCGCCGGTTGCCGCCTTGACCACGAGGGTCGAGCCCAAGATGTGGACCTCCGCCGTACGGACCGTGAAAGAGCGCGAGGCCGGCGTCGGATCAAGGTTCCCGGCTGCGTCCTTGGCCCGGACATGAGAAGGTATGCGGGCCGTCGGCGAGATGACCCATCCTCTTCGGAGAGGCGCAGGCGGAATAGGCGCCGCGGTCGAGCTTGCACTCGAAGCTCGAGCCACCGTCGGATGAGTAGAAGGCGAAGGTCGGGGTGGGGTCGTTCGTCACGCCACTTGGCCCTGCATACACCGTCGTGTCCGGGGGTGGACTGTGCGTCCAGTAGACGTGGTGGCCGTCGACGGCTACACCCCTCGCAAGCCTGGTGCCGTCAGTGATGAAGCGCTGATTGGCGCCACTGCCGTTGAGATTGGCGCGGCCGATCGTGCCCGTGTTATTGCCGGTGCCGTCATTGGCACGGCCTTCGTTTGCCCAATAGACGTGACCGGAATCGACCGCGACGTCCTGCAGCGTAGCTGGCGCCGGTGATGAAGTCCTGCCTGGCGTTCGAGCCGTCGAGGTTGGCGCGGCCGATCGTGTCCGGGAAGCTGTTCGCCCAGTAGACGTGGCCGGAATCGACCGCGACGCCCGCGGGGGCGTCGGCGCCGGTGATGAAGTCCTGCTTGGCGTTCGAGCCGTCGAGGTTGGCGCGGCCGATCGTGCCGCCTGCGTAGTTCCCCCAGTAGACGTGGTGGGCGTCGACCGCGACGCCGGCCGGCTCGACTGGCGCCGGTAATGAAGTTCTGCTTGGCGTTCGAGCCGTCGAGATTGGCGCGGCCGATCGTGCCCCCGCGTAGTTCGCCCAGTAGACGTGGTGGGCGTCGACCGCGACGTCGAAGGACCCCGTGCGGGTGATGAAGTCCTGCCTGGCGTTCGAGCCGTCGAGGTTGGCGCGGCCGATGGTGTCCGTGTCGAGGTCTGCCCAGTAGACGTGGCCGGCATCGACCGCGACGCCGACTGGGTAGCCGATACCGGCGATGAAGTTCTGGTTGGCGCCGGTGGCGTTGAGATTGGCGCGTCCGATTGCGTCGCCCTCGGAGTTTGCCGGCAGGATCGCGAGCGTGACCCACGCGGCGGCTACGAGCGAGGCGAGCTTGCGGCGCATCTGGGTGACCTCCGGGTCAGGGGAGCTCGGCGAAGCCGGGCAGATGGCAGGGCAGAAAACTGGGCTGTCCGCTACTCGCGGCGACCATCATTGATGGCGTGCCCGGCCGCAGCGCCCCTTCGGCTCTGGCACGCTACTTGCTGCAGGACGCTGCGTCACCTCGCCATTCGGTCGAGGGAAACCCCATCGGCGGTAAAACACCCGGCGGAGATTGGTACAGGCGGCGTAGCGAGCGTCTCGCACCCAATTGGTCACCGCATCGGTCGTCGATGAGGCGGAGGGCAGCGTGCCCGCGTGGCGCCAGAACCGCGCCACGAAGGTCTGTCCGCCGTGCCGATCGGCCAGTTGAGTCATCAGCGAGGCCCAGAAGTCGGTTCCCCCGTAGAGACCCGGCGACTTATCCATGGCGAGGGTGTCGGCGAAGGTGAGTGACGGATCCGCCTCGTACTGGCCAGCGAGCGCGGCGACCTGCGAGGCGAAGACTCGAAACGGGGTGCCGTAGAAGGGCGCCCCCCTGACGTGTGCCGCGGCCATGGAGCGAAAGCGCATCCAGACCGCGAAGCCCGTGACGACCGGGTCCTGGTCCGGTGACTTGAACTCGAGCTGCGGACTCCAGAACCAAAAGTTGCGACCAAGCTCATAGAAGGGGATCTGGTCGTAGCGGTTGTGGCGAGCGACCTCTCGATACAACGCCTCGAAGTAGGTGGTCTGAATCTCGATGCCAGTCTTCCCGATAGAGCCGCACCCCGCGCCGCAGGTGGTAGAGACCTCGGCGATCTCGTCTCGGCCGTGCAGTGAGCGCAGAGGCGCGGGCACTTGCCCGGTGGTGGCGGCGTAGTACTTCCAGGCGCGGTCTAGAGCCTTGACGAGCTTGGTCATCACGGTTCGATCGCGAGTCACCCCGCGCTCGACAAGCACGCTCACGTGCCGGCCTTGCCACGGCACCAAAGTCTCGGTGTGGCCGTCGTCGATGGAGGTGTATGGAACGGGCGAAAGTCGCTTGACGGGGTGATGGCGGTGGTGGTGATGATGATGGTGGCCGAGGGCGCCAGCGCGGCTTGCAGAGAACAAGAGTCCTACCGCGCAGACGGTGACGAACAACCCGACTTGACGAGCGAGCCGGGCATTAATCCGTTGCGCTCGTGCCGGGCTGCGCGGTGCTGAGCCCACCGGGTCGGAGGACAAGGAGCTCCTTGCTCTCGTCGTGCGATACCACCTGCCCCCAAGCTCCTATTGAAATGGGCGTATCGCCGTTCTGGCTTCCGATCCTAACCGCGTGAATGAAGCGAAGTCAAGTCAGGGCAGCGGCAAGTGGAAAACCGGCTCTCTGCTCAGATCCCGTAGATCTCGACGGCCCGCTCGCGCAGCTGGCGCAGGTATGGACCGACGTCGATCGGCCCGCCCACTACCCGCTCGATCATCTCCTTGGGCATGAATTTGCCTCCATGGCGGTAGAGGCGCTCGCGAAGCCAGTCGCGCAGCGGCACCAGCTCGCCGTCGCCGATCTGCGCGTCCAGGTCGGGGAGCGCCGCGTTCGCTGTGTCCCAGATCTGGGCCGCGATCACGTTGCCCAGCGAGTAGGTGGGGAAGTAGCCGAACGTGCCACCGGCCCAGTGAACGTCCTGGAGCACGCCGCGCGCGTCGTCGGGCACCTCGACGCCCAGATACTCGGCCATCCGAGCGTTCCACGCTTCCGGCAGCTCCGTGAGCTCGAGCCGGCCCTCGAAGATCTCGAGCTCGAGCTCGAAGCGCATCACGACGTGGAGGTTGTAGGTGACCTGGTCGGCCTCCATGCGGATCAGCGAGGGCTCGACCTTGTTCGCCGCCCGGTAGAGCGTCTCCGCGTCCACCTGGCCGAACTGCTCGGGGAACCGCTCGCGAAGGCGCGGGTGGATTCGTTCCAGGTACGGCCGCCCGCGGCCGACCCAGTTCTCCCACATGCGGCTCTGCGACTCGTGGAACCCGAGCGAGACGGGACTGCAGAGCGGCGATCGCTCGAGCTCCCGCGCGACCCCGTTCTCATACAGGCCGTGGCCGGCCTCGTGGATGACGGCCCACAGTGAGGCGCCGATGTAGCTCTCGTCGTAGCGGGTCGTGATCCTGATGTCGGACGGGGAGATCGCGGTGGCGAAGGGGTGCACCGTGGGGTCCAGACGCCAGGCACCCTCCTCCAGCGGCAGCGCGGCCACGACCTCGCGGGCGAGCTCTGCCTGCTCGTCGATCGGAAAGTGGCCATGAAGGCAGGCGTCGTCGACCGCCTCGCCGCGATCGGCGATCTCGGCCATCAGGGGGCGGATGCCGTCGCGGAGCTCCGCCAGCACCGCGCCCACCTCCGCGGTGGTCATCCCCGGCTCGAAGTCGTCCAGCAGTGGGTCGTAGACGTGCTCGAAGCCGTCGAATCCTTCGAAGCACTCCGCGTAGCGGCGCTTCAACTCCACGTTGCGCTCCAGGTGCGGCAGGTAGGCGGCGTAGTCCGATCGCTCCTTGGCCTCGACCCAGGCGTGCTCGGCGACCGAGGAGGTCCTCGTGATCTCGGCTTGCAGCTCGGCCGGCACCCGCCGCGCCTTCTCCCACTCGCGGCGCGTCACCCGCACCAGGCTCACCTCGTCGGACTCGTACGGGAGACCGTCGGTCTCAGCGGCCGCCTGATCGACCAGCCGGCCGAGCTCGTCGGAGACGAGACGCTGGTGGCGAATCCGCGCCAGCGTCGCCTGCTGCTCGCCGCGGGCCTCCGCCCCGCCCGGGGGCATCTTGGTCCACTCGTCCCAGTCCAGAAGCGCCCCCGCCCCACCGAGGTCGCTGATCTCGGCGAGGAGGGTCCGCAACTGATCGAGCTTGCTCTGCACGCCGGGAACTTACCCGGACGGACGCGCCGGCCGATGCGAACCTCAGCTGCGCCGCTGTCGCGGATACGACTGACTAACGCTCGAGGCGCGTCGAGAACCCCTCGGCGCGGACGGCCTCGAGGATCCGCTCGCTGTGATCGGGCCCGTCGGTCTGCAGGACGAGCTCGATCGCGGTCTCGCGAACGTGGAGCTCGACTCCCTCGCGGATGTGCTCGACGTCCATCACGTTGGCGCCCTGCTCGGCGACCAACCGCAGGAGCGCCGCCAGGGCTCCGGGCCGGTCCGGAACCACCGTCCACAGCACGATCCGCCGTCCCGCCGCCGTCTCGCCGAGGCGGATGCACTCGGCGAGCCGCGACGCGTCCACGTTTCCCCCGGACAGGACAACGCAGGTCTCACCCTCGGCGGGCGGCTCGACCTTGCCCGCGAGCAGCGCGGCGACGCCCACCGCGCCGGCACCCTCGACGACCAGCTTCGAGCGCTCCAGCAGCAGCACCATCGCCTCGGCGACCTGGTCGTCGCTCACTGTCACCACCTCGTCGAGGTGGCGCTCGACCAGCGGAAGGGTCAGCTCGCCCGGCTGCTTGATGGCGATCCCATCGCAGATCGTGCTGGCCGAGCGGGCACCGATCGCCCGGTGGCGGCGGGCGACTCCACGTACGGCGCGCAGGCCTCGGCCTGAACGCCGATCACCTTCGCGCCGGGGACTTGCGCCTTGAACGCGATCGCCACCCCGGACGCCAATCCGCCGCCGCCCAGCGGCACCACGATCAGCCGCGCGGCCGGCGCCTGCCGGACGATCTCCAGCCCGACCGTGCCGGCGCCGGCCACCACCTCGGGATCGTCAAAGGGCTGCTATGACCGTCTTGCGCCCCTGCTCGGCGAACCGGACCGCCTCATCCGCCGCCTCTTCGTAGGAGCCGTCAACCAGGTGCACCTCGCCGCCGTAGCCGCGAACCGCGGCCACCTTGGCGAGCGGCGCCGCGATCGGCATGAACAGATCCGCGCGGCTACCGAGGCGCTCCGCCGCCAGCGCCACGGCCTGCGCATGGTTGCCGGCGCTTGCCGTCGCGACGCCCCGGTCGAGCTCATCCTGCGAGAGGCGGCCCATCTTGTGGAATTGCGCCACGGACCTTGAACGAGCCGGTGAGCTGTAGGCACTCGGCCTTCAAGACCACGGGGGCTCCAACCCTGCGGGAGAGCTCGCCGGCGCTGAGCACCGGCGTCTCGCGGACCTGGCCGGCGATCAGCTCGGCGGCACGCTCGACGTCAGCGGGCGCGACCAGTCCGTCCGCGGTGCCCGAGTGTGGCTCGACCGCCGCCATGCGACCAGGGTACGCCTCCCGACTGATCGGGTGGACCCACCGTAGAGGCCCTCTTTGGGCCATGCCGTCGGCTAAAGATGGAAGCGGCGGTGGTGAAGG
Source organism: uncultured Actinomycetes bacterium (assembly GCA_963760665.1). Classification (GTDB taxonomy): domain Bacteria; phylum Actinomycetota; class Thermoleophilia; order Solirubrobacterales; family 70-9; genus AC-56. Next base: position 114,457 of record CAVXDS010000003.1, on the reverse strand, counting down.
TGGTGGCGCAGCTCCCGCGGGGACGGCGAGCCGGCCACCGCCGAATCGGGCGAGGGCCCTGGCGCCGAGCGCACGAACAGCCACGTGAGCACCGTCCCGACCGCGAGCAGCCCGACCAGCACCCAGGTCGAATGCGCGAGGGCCAGCGCAAAGCTCTGGTCGTCGACCAGGCTCTGGAACACCGCCCCGGTGACCGCCAGCGCCAGGGCGCCGGCCAGGACGCGATCCATCGCCAGCACGCCTGAGGCGATCCCGGTCTTTTCGCTCGGCATGGCGGCCATCGCAGCGCTCGACATCGGCGCGTAGACGAGGCCCAGCGCAACGCCGAACAGCAGGTAGCCGGGAAGCAGGCGCCCGTAGCCGGAGGTGTCGGTGATCCGGGTCAAGAGGACGAGGCCGGCGACCCCGCAAAGCATTCCCACGGTCATCAGGCCGCGCGCCCCGAAGCGGGCGATCAACCTCCCCGCGAGCGGCGAGATGACGATCATCGGCGCCGTGACCGGGAGGATCAGCAGGCCGGTGGCGGTCGCCGAATGCCCCAGAGGGCCCTCGAGGTACTGGGGCTGAAAGAAGATCAGGCTCCACCAGGTGCCGACCAGCGCGAACGCGGCGGCGCTGGCTCCGAAGTAGGGGCCGTTGCGAAACAGCGCGAACTCGACGATCGGCTGGGCGACTCGGTGCTCGACCACCCAGAAGGCCACCATCAGCGCCACGCCCACCCCCAACACGCCGAGGGTTCGCGCCGACCCGAGCCCCCATTCGGTCGACTCGACCAGGGGGAAGACGAGCGCGATGAGTCCGGCGGCGAGCAGCACCAGGCCGGCGAGGTCGAGCCTGTGGGTGGCGCTCTCGTCGCGTGTCTCCGGCACGACACCGAGCATCACGGCCACCCCGATTGCCAGCACCGGCACGTTGATCCAGAAGATCAGCCGCCAATCGACGTCCACCAGCAGGCCGCCGACGAGCGGGCCCAGCGCCAGCGCCAGCGCCGAGATCGCCGCCCAGACACCCAGCGCCCGCGCCTGCTTCTCTCCGGGGAAGGCGTCGCTGACGATCGCCAGCGAGAGCGGCAGCATCGCCGCCGCGCCGATCCCCTGCACCACCCTGCCGGCGATCAGCGTCTCCTCGCTCGACGCCGCCCCCGACAGCACCGAGCCGGCCCCGAAGATCGCCAGGCCGATCGTGAACACCGCCCGGCGGCCGTAGATGTCGCCGAGCCGCCCGCCGGTCACCACCAGCGCCGCGATCACCAGCAGGTATCCGTTCATCACCCACTGCAGCCCGCTCGGCGAAGCGTCGAGCTCGCGCTGGATCGCGGGAAGCGCCAGGCCGATGATCGTCGAGTCGAGCATCAGCACGAACAGCCCGGTGCACGCTCCGCCCAGCGTCCACCACGGCCGGTTGGCGTCCGTGACCCGGAGCGTCACCGCGCGAACCCAGCTTATGGGCGGCGGGCCTACTCGGGCTCGGGATCCGGCGGCGGCTCGTCGGGCGCCGGAGGCTGGTCGGGAATCGGCGACTCGTCGCCCTCGACTTCGGGGGCGGCGTCGCCGGCAGGGGCGTCCGGCGGCGACGATCCCTCGCCATCGGTGGCCTTGGCCGCGACGCCCACGGGCTCGCGCTTCTTGGCCGGCTGCTTCTTGGGCTTGACCAGCTTCATCTTCAGGGGCCGCTCCTCCTCGTCGCCGGAGGGATCGCGCTCGACCACGACCGTGGTCCCGGACTCGACGTCGCCCTGGCGCAGAACCTCGTCGGCGAGCGGGTCCTCGATGTAGCGCTGGATCGCGCGGCGCAGCGGCCTCGCCCCCATGGCCGGGTCCCAGCCCTTGTCGACGAGCAGCTCCTTCGCCGCCTGGTCGAGCTCGAGCTGAAGCTCGTGCTCGGCGACCTGCGCCCGTACCCGGCCGATCATCAGGTCGATGATCTCCATGATCTCGTCGCGGGTCAGCTTGTGGAAGACGATCACCTCGTCGATCCGGTTCAGGAACTCCGGCCGGAACACCTTCTTCAGGTCGCCCATGATCCGGTCCTTCATCTCCTCGTAGGAGGTACCGGTCTCGTCCGAAGCGCCGAAGCCGAACGAGACGTTGCGGGCGATGTCCTTGGCGCCGATGTTGGAGGTCATGATCACGATCGTGTTGCGGAAGTCCACCGTCCGCCCCTGCGCGTCGGTGAGCCGGCCGTCCTCGAGGATCTGGAGCAGGATGTTGAAGACGTCCGGGTGCGCCTTCTCGATCTCGTCGAGCAGCAGCACCGAGTATGGCTTGCGGCGCACCGCCTCGGTGAGCTGGCCGCCCTCGTCGTAGCCGACGTAGCCGGGCGGGCGAGCCGACCAGCCGCGAGACGGCGTGCTTCTCCATGTACTCGGACATGTCGATGCGGACCATCGAGTCCTCGTCGCCGAACAGGAACTCGGCCAGGGTGCGGGCCAGCTCGGTCTTGCCGACGCCCGACGGGCCCAGGAAGATGAACGAGCCCGCCGGCCGCTTCGGGTCCTTGATCCCGGCGCGCGAGCGGCGGATCGCCTTCGAGACCGCGGTGATCGCGACGTGCTGGCCGATCACCCGCTTGTGCAGCTCGTCCTCCATCCGCAGGAGCTTCTTGGTCTCGGCCTCGGTGAGCTTGAAGACGGGGATCCCGGTCCACATCGAGACGATGTCGGCGATCTCCTCCTCGCCGACCTCGGGGCGCTCGCCGCCCTCGCCCGCGGCCCACTGGTCCTCGAGCTCTCGCTTCTTGTTCGTCAGCTGGCGCTCCTGATCGCGCAGGTTGGCGGCCTTTTCGAACTCCTGCGCCTCGATCGCGGCCTCCTTGGAGCGCCGGGTCTCCTCGATCTCCTCCTCGAGGTCGCGATAGACCGGCGGCTGCGACATGGACCTGATCCTCATCCGCGAGGCTGCCTCGTCGATCAGGTCGATCGCCTTGTCGGGCAGGAAGCGGTCGGAGATGTAGCGGTCGGCGAGCTCGGCGGCGGCCCGCAGGGCGTCGTCGGTGATCTTGACCCGGTGGTGCTCCTCGTAGCGCTCTCGCAGGCCCTCGAGGATGGCGACCGTGTCCTGGATCGACGGTTGGTCGACCCTGATCTGCTGGAAGCGGCGCTCGAGCGCCGAGTCGCGCTCCAGGTACTTGCGGTACTCGTCCATCGTCGTCGCGCCGATCGTCTGGATCTCGCCGCGGGCCAGCGCCGGCTTGAGGATCGAGGCGGCGTCGATCGCGCCCTCGGCGGCGCCCGCGCCGACCAGGTTGTGAAGCTCGTCGATGAACAGCACGATGTCGCCGCGCTGGGTGATCTCCTTCATCACCTTCTTCAGCCGCTCCTCGAACTCGCCGCGGTACTTGGAGCCGGCGACCAGAGCCGCCAGGTCGAGGGTGTAGATCTGCCGGTTCTTGAGCAGCTCCGGCACCTCGCCCTTGGTGATCCGCGAGGCGAGGCCCTCGACGATCGCGGTCTTGCCGACACCCGGCTCGCCGACCAGCACCGGGTTGTTCTTGGTCCGGCGCGAGAGGATCTGCATGATCCGCTCGATCTCGGTCTCACGGCCGATCACCGGGTCGAGCTTCGACTCGGCGGCCAGCTTGGTCAGGTTGCGCCCGAACTGGTCGAGCAGCTTCGAGGACTTCTTGCCCTCGCCGGCGCCCGTCGCGGCGCCCGACCGCCGGCCACCTGGGCCGGAGAGCATCCGGATGACCTCGTTGCGGATCTTCTCGGAGTCGGCGTCGAAGTCCAGCAGGATGCGTGCCGCGACGCCCTCGTTCTCGCGCACCAGGCCGAGCAGGATGTGCTCGGTGCCGATGTAGTTGTGGCCGAGCGAGAGCGCCTCGCGCAGCGCCAGCTCGAGCACCTTCTTGGCACGCGGCGTGAACGGGATCTGACCGGAGGTGACCTCCTCACCGGAGCCGACGATCCGGACCACCTGGGCCCGCACGCGCTCGACGGTGATGTCGAGCGACTCGAGCACCCGCGCGGCGAGGCCCTCCTCCTCGCGCAGCAGCCCGAGCAGGATGTGCTCGGTGCCGATGTAGTTGTGCTTCAGCGTCCGGGCCTCTTCCTGGGCCAGGACGACCACCTGGCGCGCGCGTTCTGTAAATCGCTCGAACAATTACGTCTGCCTTTGCTCTAGATAAGGACTCTTCCGCCTCCGGGACGTTTCGGGGATCGGTCCCCCTTCAGTATGGCCTACTCGGTGGCGGCCTCCGGAGACCCGACGCGGGGACGCAAGATCACCGGAGTCCTATCCACTCTTTCGGCCGAGACGTGCCGACGGATTAGACCTCCGGTTGTCGCTTACAGCAAGCACGAAGTATATCGGCGGCCGTTTCGTGCCCAGCCGGTACCTGGCCGGGGACGGCAAGCGAAGTGGCGGTAATTGCGGGTTGCCTGCCGACTCAGTTCCGCATCGCCGGGAACAGCACCACGTCGCGCAGCGTCCGCGCTCCGGTCAGGATCATCGTCAGGCGGTCGATTCCCAGCCCGACCCCGGCCGTGGGCGGCATCCCGTACTCGAGCGCCTCGAGGAAGGCTTCGTCGAACGGCTGGGCGTCCGGGTCGCCCCGCTGAAGCTCCGAACGCTGCTGCTCGAAGCGGCGCCGCTGCTCGTCCGGGTCGTTGAGCTCCGTGAACGCGTTGGCGATCTCGATCCCGCCGACGAATGCTTCCCAGCGCTCCACCAGCCCCTGCTCGGAGCGGTGGCTCTTGGCGAACGGCGACAGCTCGACCGGATAGTCGAGCACAAAGGTCGGTTGAGCCAGCTCGGGCTCGACCCGCTTCGACAGCAGATCGTCGACCAGCTTCCCCCACCCTTCGGCGGGGTCGGGCTCGGAGCCCAGCGCGGCGGCGAGCTCCTCGCGGCTCGGGCGCTTGGCGAGGTCCAGCCCGGTCCGCTCCTCGATCGCGTCACGCAGCGTGACCCGGCGCCAGGGCGGTGCCAGGTCGATCTCCATCCCATCGCGCTGCACCCTGGTCGTGCCCAGGACGCGCTCGGCGGCGTGAGCGACCAGCTGCTCGAGCCGCTCGGCGGCGTCGGTGTAGTCGGCGTAGGCCTCGTACCACTCGACCATCGTGAACTCCGGGTTGTGCTTCGGCGAGACGCCTTCGTTGCGAAAGTCCTTGCCGAGCTCGTAGACCCGCTCGATGCCCCCGATCACGCAGCGCTTCAGGTAGAGCTCGGTGGCGATCCGCAGGTAGAGGTCGCGGTCGAGCGCGTTGTGGTGGGTCGTGAACGGGCGCGCCAGCGCGCCGCCGTAGAGCGGTTGCAGGACCGGGGTCTCGACCTCGAGAAAGCCGCGCTCGTCGAGCCACTGGCGGATCGCGGCTACCGCTCGAGCTCGCTTCTCGAACAGCTCCCGGACTTCCGCGTTGGCGATCAGGTCGAGCTCGCGGTGTCGGTAGCGGAGCTCCACGTCCTCCAGACCGTGGTACTTGTCCGGCGGCGGGCGAAGGCTCTTGGCGAGCAGCGTCCAGCCTTCCGGGCGAAGCGACAGCTCCCCGCGCTTGGTGGCGAAGATGGTTCCCTCGGCGCCGATGATGTCGCCCAGGTCGAGGCCCACCAGGCGCTCGAACGATTCGGCGCCGAGCAGGTCCTCCCGAGCGTGGAGCTGGATCCTCCCCGAGCGGTCGACGAGGTCGATGAACGCCGCCTTTCCATGGCCGCGCCGAGCGGCGATCCGGCCGGCGACCCGGCGGCGGTCGTCGGTGTCGACGCCGGCCGCAAGGCCCTCGTGGGCGGCGCGGATCTCGGCGATCTCCGTGCGTCCCTCGAACGCATGCGGGAACGGCTCGATCCCCATTTCGCGCAGCCGCTTCAGCTTCTCCCGCCGCTCGGCCAGAAGGTGGGACTCGGGGCGCTCCTCGGCTCACATGAACGCCACCAGCCGTCGCCTCGCAATCGGGGCTTCGCCCCCTCTGCTCGACGCCGCATCATCCGGCGAGCCTATCGCCGGTGGAGCACTTAGGCGGCTTCGATCTTGGTGATCTTCAACTTGCGCTTCGGGCCACGGGGAACCTCGACGCTGACCACGTCGCCACGCTTGTGGCCGACCAGCGCGCTGCCGATCGGTGACTCGTTCGAGAGCTTGTCCTCCATCGGGTCGGCCTCGGCCGAGCCGACGATCTGGAACTTCTTCGAGTCGCCCGACTTCTGGTCCTTGACATGGACCCTGACGCCGACCGAGACCACATCGGTGTTGACGTGCTTCTCGTCGACCACGGTGGCTCGGCGCACCCGCTCCTCGAGCTGGGCGATCCGCTGCTCGAGCAGGGCCTGCTCGTTCTTCGCGTCGTCGTACTCGGCGTTCTCCATGATGTCGCCGAACTCACGAGCGTCCTTGATCCGCTCGGCAACCTCGCGGCGCTTGACGGTGGTCATGTGCTCGAGCTCCGCGCGGAGCTTCTCCAGACCCTCCTGGGTGATCAAGGATTCGCGCGCCACTGTGCTCTGAACCTCGCCCTCGTTTTCCGCTCGGGACCCCTGAAACCTGATGCCCCTTGCACTGACGAAATAGACGCCCGAACGCGGCGCACGAGGCGCTCGCTGGCTCGGGCAGGCGGGCGATTATAGCGAGGTGATCGCGGCGCCCGGACGCGTGCTCAGACGGCGATTCGAGCCGCCTGTCGATCAGGCTGCGATGGCCAGCGGGCGGCCGAACGAGGTGAGCAGCTGTCTCGCCTCGTCGAGGCTCTCGGTGCGCTGGAAGGCGTCGGCGTCGCGTCCTCGGACGCCAAGCTGCCCCAGATACCAGGGGTAGAACTTGCGTGCGTAGCGCGCCGCGCGCCGCGCGCCCAGGTGCTCCTCCGCGCGCTCCATCGTCCACAGCAGCTGATCAAGGATCTCGGCACGCGTAGGAGGCTCCCGGCCCGTGCGGCGGCCGGTCAGCTCCTCGAAGATCCACGGGTTCCCGAGCGCGCCGCGGGCGATCATCACCGCGGCCGCACCCGACTCGAGGTAGGCGCGGCGCGCCGCCTCGGCCGTGTCGAGGCCGCCGGAAACGATCACCGGCACGGGCGTCTGCGCCAGACGCCCGACCAGCTCGGCGAACGAGCGCGTAGTCGGGGCATCCCTTGTGCTGGACGGCTGCGCTTCGAGGGTGCATGGCGATCCCTGCGACATCCGCCTCCTCCACAAGCCGCACGGCCAGGTCGAACCCGGACCGATCTCCGGGCGCAAGCCCGGACCTGAGCTTTACGGTGACCGGCCGTCCCGACCCCTGGCCCGCGGCCCGAGCGAGTCGCAAGGCGAGCTCCGGACGGTGCAACAGCGCGGCCCCAGCGCCCGCCGCACGTATCTTGCGCACCGGGCAGCCCATGTTGATGTCGATCAGGTCTGCGCCGGCATCGGCAGCGATCGCTGCGGCCGAGCGCATCACGTCCGGATCGTGGCCGAAGAGCTGGATCGAGACCGGGTGCTCGGCCGGATGGATGCGCAAGAGCTCGCCAACCGTGCGCTCGTTGCGGTAGTGGAGCCCGAAGCTCGAGACCATCTCCGAGACGGCGAGGCCCGCGCCGTGCCGGCGGGCCTGGAGGCGGACGAACCAGTTGCCGATCCCCGCCAGGGGAGCGAGCAGCACGCGGTTCGAGACGGTGACGTCACCAATGCAAAACGGGGTTGTAAGCGGGGGCCGCGTCAACGGTTCCTCTCCCAGATCAAGCGCAGGCCGCGCAGCGTCAGCAGGTCGTCGACCTCGTCGATCATCTCGCAGTAAGGGAACGATCGCTGCAGCATGGCCGCCCGTGGCGACGAACTTCACCCCGTCGCCGAGCTCGCGCTGCACGCGGCTCGCGATCGCGTCGATCGCCCCGGCGAAGCCGTAGACGATCCCCGACTGAAGACTCGCCTGGGTCGTCTTGCCGATCACTCCTCCGGGCTCGCCGAGGGGCTCGCCCAGCTCCACCGCCGGCAGCTTCGCGGCCCGCGCCGCGAGCGCCTCCATCGAGATCTCCACCCCGGGACCGATCACCCCGCCCAGATACTCCCCCTCGCCGGACACGGCGTCGAAGGTGATCGCGGTCCCGAAGTCGACCACGGCGCATGGTCCCCCAAAGCGCTGGTAGGCGGCCACCGCGTTGACCAGCCGGTCGGCTCCCAGCTCGAGCGGGTTGTCCAGTCGAATCGCCATCCCCGTCTTGACTCCCGGGCCCACGATCAGGCAGCCGCCATCCAGGTAGCGGTCGCACATCGCCGCGTATTCGGGCGTCAGCTGGGGAACTACCGAGGAGACGATCGATCCATCGACCTCGCCGAGCTCGAGGCCTCCAAGAGCGACCAGGGCGGAGACCCGTACCGCGAGCTCGTCGGCCGTCTCGTTGGCCTCGGTCGCGAACCGCCAGTGCGCGATCAGCTCTTGAGGATCGAAGACGCCCACGTGGCTCTGCGTGTTTCCGACGTCGATTGCCAGCAGCATCAAGCACCATTATTCGCGCTCAGCCGTATGCAGCGTCGCGGGGCGCTTAAAGCCGGGTCGCCCCTATCGGCTGGACGCACGTTCGACGCAGGCGTCATCTGATTGACCCTCGCACGTAGTCCGCCGACGCCAGGGGTACATGACCTCTTCGCTGATCCTCGCCCCGCGCTCCCTGGCTCTCGTCGGCGCACTGCTCGCCGCATGCGTGGCGCTTGCCGTCCCGACGGCGGCTGCGGCCCGCCCGACTTGCATGGGGCACAGAGCCACCATCGTCGGGAGTCAGCATGGCAACCACATCAATGGCACCCATCACGGGGACGTGATCGCCGGCCTCGGTGGCCGTGACGTGATCAAGAGCAACGGCGGCCACGACATCATCTGCGGCGGGTCCGGCAACGACCGCCTGTACGGCGGCAAGCCGAGCCTCAAGCACGACAAGCCGAACACGTTGATCGGCGGCTCCGGCAACGACCGCATCGAGGGTAGCTTCGCCAGTGATTTCATCGTCGCCGACAACGCCAACCTCAAGGGCGACGCGGCCGGACACGTCGGCCGCGACACGATCAATGGCCGATTCGGAAACGATTTCATCGTCGGCGACAACTACTCCAACTTCGACGCCTCGGGAGGCAAGCACGACCTGATCCTGGGCCACAAGGGAAATGACAGGCTGATCGGTGACAGCTACGTAACCGGGTCTGGCACGGCCAGCGGCGCGGGCTATGACAAGCTCGATGGCTCCTCGGGCAAGGACTTCGTCGTCGGCGACTCCTACTCGCCCTACGGCAGGGCGGTAGGCGGGGGCAAGGACAAGATCAACGGCGGCCCGAAGAGCGATTTCTTCGTGGGCGACAGCTACACGAAGACCGGAACAGCGATTGGCTCTGGCCGCGATCAGCTGCACGGGCTTTCGGGGGCCGACACCGAATACGGCGATAACTACGCCGCCACCCCCCAGGGCAAGGCGTCCGGCGGGACACACGATTTCCTCGCCGGCGCCACCGATGCCGACCACCTGTTCGGCGGGCCCGGCAAGGACACCTGCAACGGGGGCAACGGACGCGATACGGCGCAGCAGTGCGAGTACGTGCTCGAGGTCCCCTGAGCCTCTAACCCTCCTCTGCGCCCTGAGCCGAATACGATGCCCGGGTGAGCACCGCCGGGCAACCTCTGGACGCGAAGCTCTACGCGATCCCCGGCTCGCACCCCGCGATGGCGGCGCGCCGGATGCTCGAGCTGAAGGGCATCCCCTACAAGCGCGTGGACCTGATGCCGGTGATCTCGCGCGGCGCCCTCCGGGCGTTGCGCTTCCCCTCGAACACCGTGCCGTCGCTGTCGATCGGCGGCGTCAAGATCACCGGCTCTCGCGCGATCGCACACGAGCTCGATCGGCTCCGCCCAGAGCCGCCGTTGTACCCCAACGACAAAGACGCGCGGGTGGCATCAGAGGAAGCGGAGCGGTGGGGCGAGGAGGTGTTGCAGCCGGCCGTTCGCCGCATCCTCTGGAACGCCCTGCAACGTGATCGCGCCCCGCTTGCGAGCTACGCGGAGGGCGCCCGGCTGGGGCTTCCGATCGGGCTTGCCGTCAAGACTGCGGCGCCGATCATCGCCGCAGCGAAGCGGATGAACGGGGCGGACGACGAGGCGGCCCGCGCCGATCTGGCGGCCCTCCCCGGGTGGCTGCAGCGGGTGGACGACTGGATCGCCGAGGGCACGCTCGGCGCCGACCCGCCAACCGCGGCCGACCTCCAGATCGCCGCCAGCCTGCGCCTGGCGATGACGCTCGACGACCTGCGGCCGGCGATCCAGGCGCGTCCGGCCGGCGAGCTGGCACTACGGGCGATCCCCGACTTCCCGGGCCACGCCCCTGCGGTGCTTCCGCCCGCCTGGCTCGAGCCGCTGCGTCAGGCCAGCGAGCCGGCGCGCTCCACCCGCTGAGCCTTTCTCAGCACCGCCAAGCCTTCGGCCAGCCGGGTGCCGTCTGGCAGCGCCAGCTCGGGATCGAGCTCAACCAGCGGCTCGAGCACGAACCGGCGGCTCGTCACCTGAGGATGAGGAAGCGTGAGCCGCTCCGTCTCCAGCTCGAGGTCGCCGAGCAACAGCAGGTCGACGTCGAGCGGGCGCGGACCGTGCCTTTGCCCGCCGAGCATCCGCCCCTGCTCGACCTCGATCGCCTTGCACAGATCCAGCAGGGCCTCGGGCTCCAGCTCCGTCCGGACCTTGATCGCGGCGTTCAGGAAATCCGGCTGGTCGAGGATCTCACCGACGGGCTCCGTTTCGTAAAGGGACGAGATCGCCTCCACCTTCACCCCGTGCTCGCGAAGCGCCGCCACGGCCGCACGCAGGTGGCCTTGGCGATCGCCGACGTTGGAGCCGAGGCCCAGGTAGCCGTCCCTAGTGGTCGCGTCCATAGGTACGGTCGACCACTAGTCGGGCTCCTCCTCCTCGTCGGGGATCGGGCGCTCGTGAACGACCTCGACAGCCACCTCACTGACCGCCAGCGGCACGGGTGGCTCGGGCTTGGTGGCGCGGACGCGCACCGACTCGCAGGCGAACCGCTCCATCAGCCGCTCCCCGATCACGTAGCAGAGGCGCTCGAGCGTCTTGTAGCTGCGCTCGGTCGCCCCCAGGGCGACGATGTCGCAGACCTCGGCATAGTCGACCGTGTCCTCGAGCCGGTCGGTCAGGACCGCATCGCAGTCGGGGACGTCGAAGTTGACGTCGATCTCGAGCCGCTGGCCGATCTCGCGCTCGGCCTCCGTGACCCCGTGATGCGTGTAGATGGAGAGGCCGCGAACCTCGATCTCGACGGAACCACTCAAGCCCAGCCCCTCGCGGTGCGCCTCCACGGGCCGGGACCGTAGCGCAATCCCTCCTCTACGCCTGGAGCGAGGGCCCTCGCGTCTCCCAGGCGCGACGGCCCAGGATGGCCTCGGCGACGTCGAGCGCCTGCCGCAGCTCGGCGACGTCGTGCACGCGGAACACCTCCGCCCCGCCGAGCAGCGCCAGCACGTTGGAGGCGATCGTGCCGCCGAGCCGGTCACCGACCTCGCGGCCCGTGAGCTTGCCGAGGAAGCTCTTGCGGGAGGCGCCGATCACGATCGGCCTGCCGAGCTCGTGCAGCTCACCGAGTCGCCGCAAGAGCTCGAGGTTGTGCTCAACGGTCTTGCCGAAGCCGATTCCGGGATCGATCCAGATCCGCCCCTCCGCCACGCCCTCCGAGGTCGCGAACTCGATCCGCTCCGCCAGGAAGCCCTTGACGTCGTCGACGACGTCACCGTAGGTCGGGGCCGCCTGCATCGTGCGTGGCGTTCCCTGCATGTGCATGAGCACGAGGCCGCAACCGCGCTCGGCGCAGAGCGCCGCGAGCTCGGGCTCTGACCGAAGCGCGGTCACGTCGTTGACCATCCCCGCCCCGGTGTCCAGCGCCACCTCGGCGACGGCGACCTTGGAGGTGTCGATCGAGATCGGCGTCCCCGCGTCGCGCAGCCCCTCGAGCACCGGCTGCACCCGCTCGAGCTCCTCGCCCGCCGAGACGCCGCGCGCGCCGGGCCGGGTCGACTCCCCGCCAACGTCGAGCAGGTCGGCGCCCTCGTCGACGAGCCGCCGCCCCTGCTCGACCGCCCGGCCCGGCTCCAGGAACAGCCCGCCGTCCGAGAACGAGTCGGGGGTCACGTTGACGATTCCCATCAGCTTGGTCACCGAGCGCAGTATCGCGCCGGCGATCTCGCGGGTGGGCTGCTCTGCGCTCGCTCAGAGGGCTCTAGGCGTCCGGCGCGGTCGGCACGCATCTCGGCGGAGCCGGCGAAGCCCGGACGCGGCCGTGGCACGGGCCGCGGGCCCTCACGACCGGCCTTCTTCTCGGGCTCGGGTGGCGCCTCGGGCGCCGTCGGCTCCTTCTCCGGCTCGCCGAAGACCTGCTCCTCGGAGCTGCCCTCGAGCAGCTTCACGAACTGCTCGGCGTCGATCGTCTCGCGCTCGAGCAGGATCTTCGAGATCCGGTCCAGGCCCTCGCGGCGCTCGGCGAGGATGTCCTTCGCGGTCTGGTGGGCCTCCTCGACGAAGCGGCGGATCTCGTCGTCGATCTCGCGCGCGATCTCGTCCGAGTAGTCGGGCTCGGCGGAGAACTCGCGGCCGAGGAAGGGCATGGAGCGATCGTGGCCGAAGACCCGCGGGCCGAGCCGCTCGGACATCCCGTAGCGCATCACCATCTGCTTCGCGGTCTCGGTCACCTTCTCGAGGTCGTTGGAGGCGCCGGTGGTGATCTCGCCGAAGATGATCTCCTCGGCGGCGCGGCCGCCGAGGGTCATCGCCATCGTGTCGGTGAGCTCGGCGCGGGTGGTCAGGAACTTGTCCTCGGTCGGCAGGGAGATGGTGTAGCCGAGCGCCTGACCGCGGCTGATGATCGAGATCTTGTGGACCGGGTCGCAGTTCGGCAGGATGTGGCCGACGATCGCGTGGCCGAGCTCGTGATAGGCGGTGACCAGTCGCTCCTTCTCCGACATCACCCGGCTCTTCTTCTCGGGGCCGGCGATCACCCGCATGATCCCCTCCTCGAGCTCGTCCATGGTGATCTCGCGCTTCGTTCGAGCGCGCCGTGAGCAGGGCGGCCTCGTTGATCAGGTTCGCGAGGTCGGCGCCGGTGAAGCCCGGCGTCTGGCCGGCGAGCGTGTCGAGGTCGATCTGCTTGGCCAGGGGCTTGCCGCGCGTGTGGACCTCGAGGATCCGCTTGCGGCCCTTGCGATCGGGGCGGTCGACGACGATCTGACGATCGAAGCGGCCCGGCCGCAGTAGCGCCGGATCGAGGATGTCCGGCCGGTTGGTGGCGGCGATCAGGATGATGTTGTCCTTCATCTCGAAGCCGTCCATCTCGACCAGCAACTGGTTGAGGGTCTGCTCGCGCTCGTCGTGGCCGCCGCCCATGCCGGCGCCGCGATGGCGCCCAACGGCGTCGATCTCGTCCATGAAGATGATGCAGGGCGAGTTCTGCTTCGCCTGCTCGAACAGGTCGCGAACGCGGCTGGCACCCACGCCGACGAACATCTCGACGAAGTCGGATCCCGAGATCGAGAAGAACGGCACGCCCGCCTCACCCGCCACGGCCCGGGCAAGCAGCGTCTTGCCGGTGCCGGGGGGGCCGTACAGCAGCACGCCCTTCGGGATCCGCGCGCCGAGCGCCTGGAACCGCTTCGGGTTCTCGAGGAACTCCTTGATCTCGTGGAGCTCCTGCACCGCCTCGTCGACCCCGGCGACGTCGCGGAAGGTGATCTTCGGCGCGTCGACCGACATCCGCTTGGCGCGCGACTTCCCGAAGCTCATCACCCGGGAGCCGCCCCCCTGCATCTGGTTCATCAGGAAGATCCAGAAGCCGAAGAAGAGGATGAACGGGAGGATGTAGGTGAGGATCGAGAGGAAGCTCGAGCCCCCGGTCCCCTCGGCGTTGAACGGGACGCCCTTGCGCTGGAGGGTGTTGACCAGCTCCGGCTCGTAGTTGTTCGGGTAGCCGATCGAGTACGAGCTTTCGGTCTTCGGCTTGACGTCGATCGTGTTGCTCTTCGGCTGGAACGTGACCTCGTCAAACGAGCTGGGCTCCTGCTTCACCTGAGTCAAGAACTCGCTCAGGGTCGGGGGCTCCGTCAGTCGAAGGGTTGTGGAGCAGCCGCTGGGCGAAGAACGCCAGCACGATCACGATCAGGATCGGGAACGCCGCGCTGCGGAAGAATCGCCTCATGGCAGATCAGCTACCCGTGCAGGGCGACCGAACGGCGCCCGGGAGGTCGAAGCAGCTGCCTGTTCGGCGAGTTTCGCGCATGGTCAGACGTTGGTGTGCTCGCGCAACGTGAGATCAGCGTACCAGGGTCCTTTTGCCTGGTTTCAGCGAGCTGGCCGCCTACTGCGGCTGCTCGTTCAACACCGCCACGAAGCTCAGGTTCCTGTAGCGCTGTGCGTAATCGAGCCCGTAGCCGATCACATAGCGGTTGGGAATCTCGAAGCCCACGTAGCGGATCGGCAACTCGACGCGACGCCGAGCCGGCTTCGTGAGCAGCGCGCAGACCTCGAGCGAGCCGGGGCTCCGGGCCCGGAGGTTGCGCAGCAGATACTGGAGCGTCAGCCCGGAGTCGATGATGTCCTCGACGATCAACACGTCGCGGCCCTCGATCGGGGCGTCGAGGTCCTTGAGGATCCGCACCACGCCCGAGGAGTCGGTCGAGGACCCGTAGCTGGACACGGCCATGAAGTCGACCTCGCAGGGCACGGTCAGCTGCCGCATCAGGTCGGCGATGAACAGGAGCGCTCCCTTCAGCACGCCGATCATCACCAGGTCGCGCCCCGCGTAGTCCCGGCTGATCTCCGCGCCGAGCTCGGCGACGCGGCGCTGCAGATCCTCGTCGGCCACCAGGACCTCCCCGATCGCGGAGTCGTTCATCAATCGAGGACGCGGGCCGTCAGGACTGCGACCGCGTGGGCCCGCGGGACCGAGGCGGAAATCCTCGGAGACGGCCACCCCGGCGACCCAGACGACCTGACCCGCCGCCGTCACCACGGGCAGGTGATGCCGCAGCGAGCGGGGCACACCGCGGTCGGTGAACAGGTCCTGGAGGGTCTTCGTGCCATCCATGCCGAGCGGCCGCATGCGGTCGCCGTCTCTCCATCTCCGCACGAGGAGCTCCTCGCCGAGCGCATCGGCGTCGAGCGTCGCCAGGTCCGGACCCGCCGGCTCCACCGGGGCCGGACAGACCTCCGCGCGAACCTCCCAGCGCCCGAACCGACAGCTCCCCGGGATCCGCAGCGAGACCGGCTCGGGTGCGGCATCGGCCTCCGAGGAGGCCGCGAAGCGGATCAGCCCGTGCTCGCAGATCGCCCGCACGCCGTGGCCGAGGTCGAGCGTCGCCACCCTCCCGAAGCGAGGCCAGCCGCATGATCTCGGCCGCGCGCCGCCGTCCGAGCGGCACGGCCCGACCGGTTGCGCGCTCGGCGAGCGCCCGCAGCGCGAGGCGGCGCAGAGCGGGCTCGGAGCCCTCAAGTGCGTCGGCCCGGATCGCCACCGCGCCGGCGCCGGCGCCGGCGGCCTCGAGCGCCTCCAGCACCACCCGCTCCAAGAGGTGGGCGTCCTCGACCAGCTCGGCCTGGGTCTCGGCGATGTTCCGCTCGGCCGCAGAGCTCAACTCGCGCAGCACCGGCAGCACCTCGGCACGCAGTCGGTTGCGGGCGAAGTCGAGCTCGAGGTTGGTCTCGTCGTCGGCGAACGGCAGGCCTGCCCCGGCCGCCAGGCGGCGCGTCTCGACGCGCTCGAGCGCCAGCAACGGCCGTACGACGCGGCCGCTCTGCGCCGGCAGGCCGCGAAGCGCCCGCGCTCCCGGTGAGACCGCGAGGCGGTAGAGCACCGTCTCGGCCAGGTCGGTCCGCGTGTGGCCGGTGGCGATCCAGTTGCCGCCGGTCCGGGCGCGCAGCTGCTCGGCGGCGGCGTAGCGCACGTCCCGGGCCGCTGCCTGGCGGTTTCCGGTCAACTCCCTGGGTCGCTCGATGTGCAAATCGATCCGCAGCCTCGAGCAGAGGTCGCGACAGACGCGCTCGTCGCGATCGGCGGACTCGCGAAGACCGTAGTTGACGTGCAGCGCGTGGACGTCAGCGGGCTCGATCGCTTGGGCAAGGCCGGCGGCCGCGCAGGCGGAATCTGCGCCGCCGGAGACCAGGACGACTCCCGAGGAGGCGGGGTCGACGACTCCGCTGCGACGCACGGCCTCGGCCAGGGCGCCAAGCGCATCGTCGTTGCCCACG
Organism: uncultured Actinomycetes bacterium; assembly: GCA_963760665.1. GTDB lineage: Bacteria > Actinomycetota > Thermoleophilia > Solirubrobacterales > 70-9 > AC-56. Next base: position 98,281 of record CAVXDS010000003.1, on the reverse strand, counting down.
GACCCCATGGCCGCGATCTTACGACCCGTGCCCGCGGATCTTTGGTCGTCCGCGGATCTTCACTCGTAGGTGAGCTTGTCGAGCGACTCGTCGGCCTCTCGGGATCGCGCCACGAACAGCTCCACCGGCTCTCCAAAGCCCTTCAGGTCGACCTCACCGATCGGGTCGAACTCGAGGTAGTCGGACTTGCCGATCGCATCGACGACCGCGGTCGTGAGCATCACCTCGCCGCCCAGGGCGCGGGCGACCACCCGGTGAGTCAGGTTGACCTCGGTGCCGAAGTAGTCGCCGTCGCGGTAGACCGCGCGCCCGTAGTGCACGCCGACCCGCGGCTGGGGGCGTTCCTGGAACAACCTCAGGAAGCCCACCGCCCAGCCGGTGAGCGTAAGCGGATCGGGAGAGACGATCATCACCTCGTCCCCGATCGTCTTCACGATCGTTGCCTCGGCGGGCAGGGTGGCCTCGACGGTCCCGACGAAACGCTCCACCAGGTCGAAGGCCTCCTCGTCACCCTCCTCCTCGGTGTAGCGAGTGAACCCGGTCAGGTCGACGAAGCAGAACGCCATCTGGACCCGCCCCAGCTGCTGCTGTCCGCCGAGCTCCGCCTCCATGTGCCCGACGACGTCCTGCTCGATGTAGAAGCGGAGGTAGCGCTGGTGGATGTACTCCATCAGCGGCGAGGTGAGCGGGAGGAGCTCGCGCGCCAGCCCCTCCATCTCCTCGGCCATCTGCAGCGCGTCGACACCCTGGCGGATCAGCGGCTCGTGGACGAAGAGGTGGAATAGGCGCACCTCCGCTTCGGCGATCTTGCGGATCGATTGCGCGTACACCCTGATCAGTTGCAGCAGCGCGACCAGGGGGAAGCCGGCTCGCAGCACGTCGGCGATCCGCTCCATTGCGACCGCGTCCTGCTCGTTGAGCGTGCCCTCGATCGCGGTCGGCGTTCCCAGCAGGGCCATGATCCGCTCGATCAGCGCTTCCTCGAGCCCGGCATGCTCGGCGGCCTGTTCGGGGGTGAGAGCACGCGCCCTTCCGGGCAGCAGGTCCTCCACGTAGCCGAATGCCAGGCGACCCTCGCGAACCGCGCGACGGAGCTCGGCGAGCGAGTGACCACGCTCTCGCATTCGGCCCACCACGCGTGCCTGAGCGGCGGCGGCGGTCGTCCACCGGCCCCGCTTCACCGGGATCACCCCCATACGAGCCCAGCGCTGGAGGGTCGATGGGGCGACGCCCGCGATCCGTGCAGCCTCGTTCAGCGAGATCAGGGCCTCTGCCACGGGACGATCCTATTTGGCACCCCCGGCGAGCCGGCGGACCGCGCCGGCCTGGGATCCGGCCTTCAGACGAGCAGATGCGGGTATTGGCGGCGAACGAGCCGGCGGTACGGCGCGACCATCAGCCGAAGGGCGGGTACGTAGAGCAGCGCGCATCGCGTGTCGCCCTTGTAGCGAACCCGTCCCTGCGCCATGGCGATCGCCAGGCTCTCCCTGCCCTGAAGGTAGGCATTGGCGATCTGCGAGTCCATGCTGAGGTTCAGCTTCGGCTCCCAATCCACCGCGTCCGAGAACTCCCAGCGCAGGTGGTGGCCGAGCTCCTCGCTGGCGGCGATGTTGAGCACCATCGCAAGGTCCGGGAAGTCGAAGCGCACCCGCAAGCCGGTGGCGCGCAGCAGCGGGCCGGCCTTCTCGTCGGTGTCCAGCTCGAGGAGCGCCTCATCGAGGAGCTCCCGGAACTCGGTCGCGGAGCCGTGCCGGCTGCGCGTCGCCTCCACCGTCGCCATGCGCGCTGGAGTCTATTCGCACATTCTCGGCGAGCACCATCCGTAGGAAGGGCGGCGGGTGGCCGCCGACCAAGCGCCGCCGCGACACCCGCTCGGCCGTTGGGCGATTGGCGCGCCGTTCGCACGAGTCGTGACGCTCCGCGCGCCGTGGCAATAAGGGGAGTCATCCTGGTCGGCATGGCCGACGCTTATGACTTTGAACGTCCTATGGACGTCGAAAGTCATAAGCGTCCCGATCAGATGATCGGTCGGCTTGCCGAGCACCAGCATGGTGTGGTGGCGCATCGGCAGCTCCTGGCGGCACCCGGCCGCCCCTCCCCTAAGCGAAGGTCGAGCCGCGCTTGACCAGGTTCTCGTACAGCTTCTCCTGGATCGTCTCGCGCACCTGCTCCGAGATGTCGAACAGGAGGCGCTGATCGTGGGCGGCGTCGACGCCATGCCCGGAGAGGTCGACCGGCTCACAGAACTCGATCCGCCAGCGGGAGGGCAGCGGGATCAGGCCCAGCGGCCCGAGCCACGGAAAGGTCGGCGTGATCGGTACGAAGGGCGCCCCGAGCGCCCTCGCCAGCGGCTTCGCGTCGGCGAGCTTCGGGTAGATCTCCTCCGCGCCCACCACCGCCACCGGAACGATCGGCGCCCCGGTTCGCAAGGCGACCTCGACGAACCCGCCCCGCCCGAAGCGCTGCAGCCGGTAGCGCTCGGAGAACGGCTTGCCGGTTCCCTTGGCCCCCTCCGGAAAGGCCATCACCAGCTCGTCCTGCTCCAACAGGCGCGCCGCGTTGTGAGGGCTTGCCGGAACGCCGCCCACCCGGCGCATGAAGGTGGAGATGAACGGCACCACGAATGCCCAGTCGAGGACCAGGAAGCGCGCCCAGCGCGGCAGCGGGTGCTCCTTCATGATCGCCCCGAGGATCATCGAGGCATCGAAGGGAAACAACGAGCCCGCGTGGTTCGAGACCAGCAACGCCCTTCCATGGGAGGGCACGTGGCGGACGCCGTCGGCCTCCACCCGCCACCAGGTGTCATAGAGGAACTCGAACAGCGGATAGACCGTCTCGGCGAACTGCTCGTCGAACCCCCACTCGTCCTCGTGGTAGTCGCCGCGCAACCGCTGCGAGAGGCGCTCGACCGCGTCGCGCAGCGTCGTCGGTAGCTCAACCGCGGCCCGCTGAGCGGCGTTTCGGGGATCGAGGCCATCCTCGATCCCGAGGCGCATGCGGCGAAGGAAGTCTGCGAGGGCCTCGGCGCTGGGCAGCCGCGCCGCTTCGGTCTGGGCCTCCGCGCTCATCTTCCGACCCCCACGAGCCTGCCGGCCCAGTCCCCGGGGTGAACCGAGGGCCCGATACGGCGGCCCCGGGTCTTGGCCGCGAAGTCGCAGACGGCGTCGACGGCGTCGAACCGGGGCTGGTAGCCGATCTCGGCCCGGAGCCGCCGATTGTCGACTCCCCGCCCGAATCGAAGCAGCCGCACGCCGTCACCGTAGACCGGGCCCGCGCCGAGCCGATCGCCGAGCCGCTCCAGCGCCGGGCCGAACAGCGGATGCGGGATCGGCAGCGACGGCCGCCCCGCGAGGCGCAGGATATGGCTCAGCGAAATCGAGCCCGAGGGGGCGACGTTGACCGCCCCGCGGACCGGGTTGGCGGTCGCCGCCTGAAGCGCGCCGGTCGCATCGTCGGCATGCAATAGCTGCAGGCGGGGATCGAATCCGAGCTGGGTGGGGACCACCGGGAGGCTCAGGTATCGAACCAGTGGCATATCGAGGTCGGGACCGATCTCCGGCTGGTAGCGGAGCATGCAGCAGACGAGCCCCGGGTTGCGGCGGGCGAAGTTCTCGAAGTACCCCTCGAGCTCGGAGATGTCGCGCTGGAACCGAGTGCGAAGCGGGAGCTTGCCGGCCATCCGCTCGGTGAAGAAGCTCGGGGCCGGTCCCTCACACCCGTAGATCGCTGCGGAGCCGCGCACCACCACCCGCTCCAGGGTCTCGGTGCGCTCGCAGGCCGCCAGCAGCTGGAGCGTCCCGATCACGTTGACGTCGTGGAGGATCCGAGCCGGCTTGTCCGGCTCCGGGTACCAGAGGATCCCGCAGTGGACCACGGTGTCGGCCCCGGTCCCGGGAAGCAGGCGCGAAAGCAGGGGGCCGCGGATGTCGGCCTCGATCAAGTCGGTCCGCTCGAGCTCGACCGGCGGCGCCACCGTGTCGATTCCGGCCAGGTACTCGATCGACGGATCGCGCTCGAGCCTGCGCGCCAGCTCGGCGCCCCAATGGCTGGCGACGCCGGTGATCACCACTCGGCGACCGGACGACACCCTAATCCTCGGCTTTAGGTTTAGGCTTTGGGGTGGTCCGAAGTGCGTCCTCCAGATCGGCGAGTCGCCGCTCCAGAGTTTCGAGTCGCTCGGCCAGCTCATCGCGGGCCCCCTGCCCCCGACGCGCCAGCCCGGCGCCCGCTTCGGAGCCGCGACGAGCCAGCTCCTGCCGCGCGTCCTGGCCGCGTCTGGCGAGCTCGCCGCGGGCCTGTTGCCCACGCCGCGCGACCTCGTCGAGCAACTGGGTGGCGCGCTCGGGGCGCAGCGCGGCCGATCCCGCGCGGGCCCCCTCGCCGGCCACCGCCAGGGTGCGCTCGATCGCCGCGCGCAGCGCCTCCGGGACGCCACTCTCACCCGGTCTCCCCGGTTCCTGCGGCACTAGATGGCTGGTGCCACGGCCGCGTCGGCCCGGGGGGGCGCGTGGCCGCGGCGGTCGAGGTCGCAGGACGCGGGATCTGCTTGCAGCAGATCAGCGCGAGGCGCCGAAGGCGCCGGCGATCGCCGCAGGCGATGCGAAGAGATGCAACGAGTGATGCAACGAGGTATGGGCGTCATCCGCCTGTGCGGGTCGTGGGATCGACCATCTATGGCTCGCCGTGCTCCGGGACCGTGATCTGCTCGTCGGTGTGCCCCGAGCCCGGTGCGGGCGCCGACAGACGCCGCCGAAGAGCCGCCACCTCGTCCCTGGCATCGTCGAGGCGATCCTCGAGCGACTCGAGACGGTTGGACAGCGAACGAAGGCGTTGCTCCAGTCGCTCGAACTCGGATGCAGCCGGGATGTTGAGCGCTCCCATCGCCGTTCGCTGGGCGTGGGCGGCCCGCTCGCCGGCGCCGAGGGCAGCGGTCAGCGCCTGGTTGAACAGCGGGTTCTCGAGCAGCGCCTGGGCGAGATCCCCAAGCGCTTCCTCGCCTCGCGCGCGCAGCCCACCGCTTGCCGCTTCCTCGCTCAAGGGCGAACCTCCTTCATCCTGGCCCTTGACCACGCCACTTCGGCGCAGCGTAACGCTTCAAGCGAACTGGCTCGAGTGCCGATTCAATAAGTGAAGCGAAGCTGAGCCTCAGCTTCGCGGGCTCGACCATCTGGGATACGGTTATGGGGCCGGTTACACGTTGCAAACCGCCTACCGAACAAGTAGCGTAGTTACGGCCTCCAGCAGGCATTGTTTGGCGTACCCGTATTCGCGGAACGTGGCCGGGGAAGATCCTCGGGCTGACGGGCAGATCCGAGACTAGACAGGATGCGACGAAAGCTTCTCCTCACGGTTGCGCTGGCAGTCCTCGGGACTGCGATCACAGCCGCGGTCGTTGACGCCCAGCAGGCGTCCAGTGGGAGCGGCACCGGTCTCCCGGGCGGACAGAATCTGCCTCCCGTCAGCTCCCTACCCCGCCTGCTCGGACTTGAAGGACAACGACGGCGACGGCCTGACCGACCTCTCGGATCCCGGCTGCTCCGCGGCGCTCGACACCGACGAGTCGGACACGGCGCCGCCGCCCCCACCCCCACCCCCGCCACCACCCCCGCCCCTGACGGCGGTCGGGCACTGGCGGCGGTGGCGGCACCGGCGGCGGCCACGGCGGCGGCCACGGCGGCGGAACGGGCGGCTACACCGGCGGCGGTGGCGGAGCCGGACCGGCCGGACCCGGCGGCTCGGGCGGCCACGGAGTACCCGGCGGCGCGACCAACGGCAGCGGCGGCACGTCGGCCGGCTCCGGTCATCACACGCCGGCACCCCACCAGCCGACCCGCAAGCCCAACGGCGTCCCGACAAAGGCCAACCCCACCCTCACCGTCGCCGACTTCGGGCCCGCCCCGCTCGGCGTCCCGAGCTTCCTGATCGACCAGTTCTCGATCCCGCCCTTCCTGCTCCCCATCTATCAGGCCTGCGGCACCCAGTACGGAATCCCCTGGGAGGTGCTGGCGGGCATCAACCGGATCGAGACCGCCTTCGGCACCAACCTCAACGTCTCGACGGCGGGCGCGGTCGGCTGGATGCAGTTCATCCCCTCCACTTGGAAGATGTACGGAGTGGACGCAAACGGCGACGGCCGCAAGGATCCGTACAACCCGGTCGACGCGATCTGCGCCGCGGCGCGCTACCTGAAGGCGGCGGGCGGCGACAGCGATCTGCGGACCGCGATCTTCGCCTACAACCACGCGGACTGGTACGTCGACGAGGTGCTGCTCTACGCCGGCCAGTACGGCAAGCTTCCCGAAGACCTGGTCGGGTCGCTCACCGGCCTGACCCAGGGCGACCGCTTCCCGGTTGCCGCCAACGCCCGTTACGCCGACGACCTCTCCGAGCGCAACGCGGCGAAGCGCGCCAAGCCGAGCAAGGGGGCGTCGGGCAACGTCGCCGACGTCGTCTCCAGCTCACCTACACGTCGAGGGATAAACATCTACTCCCACGACGGCGCTGCGGCGGTCGCGGTCAACGACGGCACCATCAAGAGGATCGGTCACAACTCGAAGCTCGGCTCCTACGTCGTGCTCCAGGACAACTACGGCAACCGCTTCACCTACTCCCAGCTCGCCCACGTCTCGAAGGTCTACCCGGTGCCGAAGCAGCACAAGCTGTCGGGCGCCGACTTCAAGATCGTCAGCCCGAAGAAGGACAAGGCGCCGAGTCAGCCCGCCACACGTGGCAAGCCGCTGGCCGTCAAGTCGGGTGGCAGCGCGTCCGAGCGATACCGCCAACAAGCACGCCAAATCCGCCGAACGCGACGTCCGCGAACGTCACCTCCAGCACCGCCAAGGCGCCGGCGAACACCGAGAACCTGCGGCAGCGGCTCTACGCCCTCCCCGAGCGCGCTCACAACGTCGATCGCGCCGGGATCACGGGCCAGCTCGATCATCTGCTGTCGAAGAAGTTCCCCGGCTACTCGACCTTCAAGTCCTACTTCGGCGGCGTGGTCCACTTCAATCGCAGCTCGATGGAGCTGCGGTCGCTTCGCAAGGGCTCGCAGGTCGTCGCCGGCACCGTGATCGGCCGGCTTGGGAAGACCGGCAAGCTCGCACCGCACCTGAACTTCTCGATCCGGCCCGCGGGACGGGGCACCCCGAAGATCGACCCGAAGCCGATCCTCGACGGCTGGAAGCTGCTCGAGGCGACGGCGATCTACCGCGCCGCGGGCAAGAACCCGTTCTCGTTCACGGGCGGGAACGTGACACAGGACCTGTTGATGCCGAAGACGCAGCTGGAGCGCCGGGTGCTCGCCGACCCGCGCCTGTCGATCTACGAGTGCGGTCGCAACGACATCCGCACCGGCCAGATCGACCAGCGGATCCTCGCGGCGATGGAGTACCTCGCGGACAACAGCTTCCGGCTGACCATCACCTCGCTCAAGTGTGGCCACAGCTTCCTGACCACCTCCGGCAACGTCTCGGAGCACACCACCGGCGACGCGATGGACATCGCCTTGGTGAACGGGATCCCGATCCTCGGCAACCAGGGCAAGGGCACGATCACCGAAGCGGTGATCAAGACCCTGATGCGCCTCCAGGGCCCGATGCAGCCGCACCAGATCATCTCGCTCATGACCCTCGGCGGCCCGTCGTTCGCGATGGCCGACCACAACGACCACATCCACGTCGGCTACTACCCGAAGGGGCAGTCGCCGCAGGCCAGCAAGCAGTTCTCCGAGCTCTTGAAGCCCGACCAGTGGAAGCGGCTGATCGGGCGGATCGCCCAGATCGACAACCCGACGGTCCCGACGTCGCCGTCGCGCTACTCGATCCCGACCGGCAAGGGCAAGCAGAAGTCCAACCGGTCAAGCGGCGCTCACTCCGGCGACTAGCCTGGCCGGCGCCCCGGTAGGGTCGGGGCGGTGAGCGCTCCTGATCGCTTCGCCTGCGTCCAGCTGGACGTGCCCGGCCGACTCGGGCTCGACGACGGGCGCTACCTGCTCCGACAGCGACGAGGACGAGCGGGCGGAGACCGTGGTGGTGGTCCAGTCGCTCGGGGGCGCGGCGCCAGCCCGCCGGCCGCGACGCCGCCGGGCCGCCCTGTCGAGCCCGGCGGAGATCCCCCCGAGGTGCCGTCACCCGCCTCACCGTGATCATCGCCGAGCGCTCGGAGCTACAGGACGCCGCGCGGCGAGCTCCAGCGCGCCGCCGGCGACCCGGAGGCGGCCGAGGCCGCCGTCGCCGCGGGCCTTCGGGCCGTCAACGCGGTCCTGCGCGGCCACCGGGTCGCCACTCACGATCCCTATGGCCACGAGATCGGGCGCGAGGCGACGCTCGTCGCCAGGGTCGGGTACGGCACCGGCGAGGGGCTTGCGGAGGGCCGCTGGGAGGAGGCCGTCGAGATCCCCTATCCCGAGCGACGAAGGCGCCGCGCCGAGGCGCTTCGCCCGCAGGAGCGTCTGGCGGCCGTGCTCGCCGGTCGCGAGCGGATCGACATCTGCGAGACGCTGCTGTTGCGAGCCCGGGCCGACCTCGACCAGGGCCGTCCCCGGGAGGCGGCGCTTCAGCTCCGCGCCGGCCTCGAGGCGCTGCTCGCCGAGCTCCCGGCCGAGGGCGCCGAGGGTGACCAGGCGCGGGACCTCGCCACCTGCGGGAGCGCCGGGAGAGCATCGCCGAAGCGGCCCACGAGGCGCTTGCGGACGAGCTGTCCGCCAAGCGCGCCGACGACGTCGCCGAGACGCTCGGCATCTGCGAGCGAGTCCTGCGCCGCCGCCAGATCCTGGTCGAGCGAGGGTGAGGGCGGGCTACCCGAGGGCCGCCAGCACCGAGCTCAGGGCCTCGGCCACGTCGCCGTCGAGGCGCACCGAGGCCGCCGAGTCGTACCGAGTCGAGCTCCTGGTCACGATCGCCACCCGCCCGCCGTTCTGGAGGGTGAGCTCTGGCAGGCCGGCGACCGGGTAGACCTCCAGCGAGGAGCCGATGCAAAGCAGGAGGTCGGCGCCGGCGCACAGTCGCTCCGCCTCCTCGATCGCACCGCGCGGCAAGAGCTCTCCGAACAGAACCACGTCGGGCTTCACCTTGCCCGAGCAGCCGGCACATGTCGCGACGCCGTCGGGATCGAACAGCGACTCGACCTGCTCCAGCGGGTAGCTGGCGGCGCAGCTGGTGCAGCTCGCGGAGGCGATCGACCCGTGCACCTCGATCACCTGCTCGGAACCCGCCTTGCGATGCAGGCGATCGATGTTCTGGGTGATCACAGCGTCCAACAGCCCGCGCCGCTCGAGCTCCGCCAGGGCCTCGTGCGCCGGGTTCGGGAGCTTGTCGGTCAGCGTCTGGAACCGGGGGCGGTAGAAGTCCCAGAAGCCCTTGGTGTCGCGGTGGAAGGCGTCGATCGTGGCGACCGACATCGGGTCCACCTTCTCCCACAGACCCTTCCCCGGGGTGCGGAAGTCGGGGATCCCCGACGGCACCGAGATCCCGGCCCCGGTCAGCGCCACCGTGCGATTCGCTGTCACGAATCAGCCCCGCGAGCTGCTCCGCGGCCGCGCGCGAGTTGGCTGGTTTTCTCCTGCGGCGACATCAGCAAGCGAGTTTAGGCCGAGCGATTCGGGCGGCGGGGACGGGGGCCGGGACGGGGAAGCCCAAGCGGATTGTGCCGACACATGTGTCGGCACAACTCGCGCGAGCTTCACCGGCGCGGCCCGCGGGCCCGCCGCCTCGCGCTACTTCCCGGACCACCTCGGCTTGCGCCTGCCGAGGAAGGCCGAGATCCCCTCGCGTGCGTCATCGGAGCTGAACGCGGTGGCGAAGCCGCCCTTCTCCGCCTCGATCCCCTCGTCCAGATCGCCCTTCGCCGAGACCTTCTTGATCTGCTCCGACCGCCACCGGCGCCTGGCCGGCCAGCTTGTGCGCCCAGGCGAGGGCGGCGTCGAACAGCTCGTGGTCGGGGACGACCTCGTTGGCGAGGCCCAAGCTCGTAGGCCTGCGGCGCCGAGATCGGCTCGCCCAGCAGGTTCATCTCCAGCGCCTTCGCCTCGCCCACGAGGCGCGCCAGCCGCTGGGTGCCGCCGAAGCCGGGGATGATCCCGAGGTTGATCTCGGGCTGGCCGAAGCTCGCGGATTCGGCCGCGATCCGGAAGTCGCAGGCCATCGCCAGCTCGCAGCCGCCGCCGAGCGCCAGCGAGTTGACCGCCGCGATCGTCACCTTGCTCGACTGCTCCATTCGCCGCAGAACGCCATGGCCGTCGTCGAGCAGCTCCTTGCCCGCCGCCGGATCGGTCATCTTCGTGAATTCCTTGATGTCGGCCCCGGCGCAAAAAACCGCGAAGTTCGACGATGCGACGACCACCGCGCGGATCTCGTCACGAGCCTCGATCTCGTCCCACAGCGCCGTCAGGTCGCGGACCACCTGCGGAGAGATCGGGTTGGTCGGCGGGCGGTTGAGCCACAGGATGGCCAGCCCGTCGCGGGTCTCGAGCAGCACCGTCTCCTTTTGCTCGACGCCCTCGTCGGGCCGTGGATAGAAGAAGAAGCCCTGGCCGGTCTTCCTTCCGAGCCGGCCCTGGTTGACGAGCCGCCTCAAGAGCAGCGGGGGCGCGAACCCGTCGCCCCACTCGCGCTCGGCCAGCTCGAGGCGCTCGAGCATCGCGTCCAGCCCCGCCTCGTCGGCGCGGGCGAGCGGCCCGGGCAGGATCCCGGCGCCCATCATCATCCCGAGCTCCACGTCCTTGGTCGCCGTGACCCCCTCGTCGACGACCAGCACGGCCTCCGCGAACGCCTTCAGCTGGAATCGATCGACCACCGTCATCTGTGCGGTTGCCGCCTCCATTCAGCCTCCGTGCGTGTAGTAGCCCTGGCCGGTCTTCTGGCCGAGCTTCCCGGCCTCCACCAGCTCCTTCATCTGCGGGTGGACGTAGAACCGGTCGCCGTAGCTCGCCCGCAGGTGCTCGGCGACGTGCAGCACCGTGTCCAGCCCCAGGAGGTCGGAGAGATAGAACGGGCCCATCGGGCGTCACCTTCGCCTCGGCGATCTCCTTGTCGATCTCCTCGGGCGAGACGCCGGACTCGTCCTGGTGGCGCCAGATCTCCGAAGCAGCCGAGTTCAGCACCCGGTTGACCACGAAGCCGGGATCCTCACCGCAGCGAATCGGGTTCTTGCGAATCTGCATCGCGAAGTTGGCCGCCGCCTGCGCGGTCTCCTCGGAGGTGTCCTCGCCCTCGACGACCTCGATCAACCGCATCACCGAGGCGGGATAGAAGAAGTGGAAGCCAACCACCTTGTCGGGCCGCGTGGTCGCCGAGCCGATCTCCGAGATCGACAGCGCGGAGGTGTTGGAGGCCAGGATCGCGTGGCCGGGCGTCAGCTCGTCGAGCTCGGCGAACACGGCGTGCTTGATCTCCATCTTCTCGGGAACCGCCTCGACGACGAAGTCGACCTCACCGAAGCCCTCATACTCGGTGGTGCCGGCGATCAGCCCCAGGATCTCCTCCAAGCGGGCGTCGGCCTGCTCCTGGGTGATCTTCTCCTTCCCCACCAGGCTGGCGAGCTGACCCTGGGTCACCTCGCGCGCCTTCTCCAGCCCCGCGTCGACGAGCTCCTGCTTGACGTCCTTGATCACCACCGGGACGTCGGCCGAGGCGATCACCTGAGCGATCTCGCCTCCCATCGTCCCGGCGCCGAGCACCGCAGCCTTGAACACGAACATGAGGCCGCGAAGCCTATAGGGACCGAGGTCCGCCGGCGGCCGACCTACTAGCGGCCGGCCAGCTCCTCGACCTCGAGCTTGAAGCTGGCGAGCGTGCGTGCGATCGACCCGCGCACCTGGGAGCGGATGAACAGGCGGTCGGTGATCCACACGAACGGGCCGCGCCGTCGCAGCCTGTAGTCGAGCTCCTGGGTGACCGCCGTCGCCTCACCCAAGATCTCGAACGTGGTCCGCAGCTCGCCGGCGCTCTCCGGGTCGCGGAAGGTGACCCGGTGAAGGCGGCGCGGCTCGTGCTCGAGCACGTGCTCGGTGACCCCGCCCCGCCCCGCCGGGATCGAGCGCCAGCGCAGCGAGCCACCTGCCTCGGGATAGCCGTCGGACGCTTCGGTGCGCCCGAAGCCATCGACCCACCCAGGCCATCCCCGCGGCTCGAAGTAGTAGTCCCAAACCTCGGCGAGCGAGGCGTTGACGACGACGGACTCGGAGATCCTGCTCACCGGCGCCCGCCGCGGCGAGGGGCGCGCCCGTATATCTCACGCTTGATCAGGGTCACGGACTCGATCACCGAGTCGAGGAACGGCTCGAGCTCGGCGAGCAGCCGCCGGTACTCCTTGCGCCCGGCCGCCGTGATCGAGTAGAAGCGGCGCGTTCGCCGATCCGGATGCTCCCACTGTCCGTCGATCAGGCCGCGCCCCTCCAGATCCCGCAACAGCGGGTAGATCGTGTTCGGGTTGACGGAGATGACCCCGTCGGTGATCGCCTCGATCTCCTCGATCAGCCGGTTGCCGTAGGCGGGCTCCCTCGAGATCAGGTGCAGGACGAGCAGCGGGAAGACGTCGCGGCGCCGGATCTCGCCGCCGAACACGTCCATCGCGCCGGCGCGGCGGCGGCCTGGCGCCCTGGGCTCATCCGGCGCGGACCGCGCCCGCGCGGCACGCGCGGCCTGTGCGAGCCTGCGGGCGTCCGGCTCAGCTCCCTGTTCGCCCCCACGGGCCATGTGAGGCGACTATAGGCGGCGCGACACGCCGCCTGGCGGCGGCGGGCTGCCCCGAGGCGCCTGCCGCTCGCCGTGTGACGACCCGCACCCTCGCCGAGTCATCCGCGTGTAGCCTGTCTCCAACGACCAGGAGGACGAGATGGCCAACATGACCAGCAGCGACCGGGCTCAGTACGAGCGGCCCGATCTGAGCGCACCGGACCGAACGCTTGCGGGTGGGCAACAGACGCCCGGTCATCGTCTTCACGGTCCTTGCCGTGGTGATCCTCGCCGCACTCGCCTACGCCGTGGCATGGGGGATCAACGGATGGCCACAGGCACTCGTGCTCGGCGTCATCGTGCTGACGGCGATCGGGCTGATGATCGCGGTCAGTCCCAACCGACGCAGCTGACGCTCAGGCGGCGGCGGGTGCCCCCTCGGCGGCGCGCTCGCTTGCCTCGACCTCTTCCTTCGTCGTTTCGGGCTGCGGGTCCGTGACCGGCCGCGGCATCAGGATCTCGCGAGCGATCACCAAGCGCTGGATCTGCGAGGTGCCCTCGTACAGCTGCATGATCTTCGCGTCACGCATCAGCTTCTCGACCGGGTAGTCCTTGATGAACCCGTAACCGCCGTAGACCTGCACGGCGTCGACGGTGACCTCCATCGCGGTGTCCGCCGCGAACCGCTTCGCGTGTGAGGAGACCAGCGTGTTGCGCTTGCCCTGGTCGAGCAGCACGGCCGACTCCCAGACCAGCAGCCGTGACGCCTCGATCTTGGTCGCCATGTCGGCGATCATGAAGGCGACCGCCTGATGCATGGCGATCGGAACGCCGAACTGAACCCGCTCCTTCGAGTACTCGGCGGCGAACTCGAACGCGGCCTGGGCGATCCCCACCGCCATCGAGGAGACGGCCGGGCGGGTGCGGTCGAGGGTCGTCATCGCGAGCTTGAACCCGTGGTTCTCCTCGCCGAGCATGTTCTCGGCCGGCACCTCGACCTCGTCGAAGGAGATCGTCGCGGTGTTCGAGGCGCGCTGACCGAGCTTGTCCTCCTTCTTGTCGACGGTGACCCCATCGGAGTCGCGGTCGATCACGAACGCGGTGATCCCGCGATGTCCGGCCTCGGGATCGGTCTTCGCGTAGACCGTGTACCAGTCGGCGTAGCCGCCGTTGGTGATGAAGCACTTGGAACCCGAGATCACCCACTTGTCGCCCTTCTTGACGGCCCGGGTCTTCATCCCGCTGACATCCGACCCGGCGTCGGGCTCGGTGAGGCAGAACGAGGCGAGCTTCGGCCCTTCGGTCAGCATCCCGAGGTACTTCTTCTTGGTCTCCTCGGAGGCGCCGATCAACAGCGGCGCCGAGGCGAGGCCGTTCGCCATCAGCGTGGTGCCGATGCCGGAGCAGCCCCAGCCGAGGTGCTCCTCGATCAGGCAGCCTGAGAGATAGTCGAGGCCCGGGCCACCGTAGGCCTCCGGGATGTGGACATTCATCAGGCCGACCTCGAAGGCCTTGTCGATGACCTCCTGGGGCCAGGTGCTGTCGCGGTCGTAGTCCCAGGCGACGGGGCGGATCTCCTTCTCCGCGAAATCGTGGGCGAGGTCTCGAAGGTCCTTCTGCTCGTCGGTCAGCGTGAAGTCAATCAAGGCTGTGCCGCTCCTTTGCGTTCGAAAACCAGCCGATCCGGGCCGATTGACTGGTCAGTCAACCAGCCCTGGGCGAAAGGATACCGGAATCCCGGAGGGCCTCCGCCGGCACGTCCGGCGCCCTTCTTGCACCGCCGGCCCGTCGCTCTTACCCTTAGGCAGGTGCTCCCTGTCGGGCTCAGCCTCAGCACCGGCGACGTGATCCTGATCGTCGTCCTGGTGGCGATCCCGATCTCGCTGGTCACCTTCGTGCTCGGCGCCGGGAACGCGCTGAAGCAGATCGGGAGGGGCCAATTCGCGGTCGAGTTCGACAGCGACATGCCACCGCGAATAACCGACAGCTCCCAGCGGGCTCGGGGCAGGCTCGCGAGGACGAGATCCGCCAGATGCTGGAGGCGAAGGCCTACCGCCAGCGCGCCCGTGGCGATCGCGCCGCTCGACGTCGAAGCCGAGCTCGGCAGGCTGCTCGCCGAGCGGCAGGCGAGCGGCGTGGGGATCGACCGCGGGCTGGTCGACGAAGTGCGGCAGCTCGTCGTGGCCCGCAACGAACGCCGCGTCCGGCAGGGAAAGGAGCCGCTCGAGGTCGACAAGGAGGTCCAGCGTCAGCTCCGGGAGCTGGAGAACCTCGGGCAGTAATAGGATCGGGTCATGACTTCGGAGATCGAGGGCCGCACGGTCGACGTCGACGAGATGCTGGTTCGCCCCGGCACCTACTTCAATCCTCAAACGGAGATCGTGGTGATCGTCGACGACTCGACCTCGATCGACCAGGAGATCTTCAACATGGAGGCGTACGAGGGGTCGGACTGGGTGCGGATCTCCGACGACCTCCCCGTCGACGAGGACGGCCTCGCCGAGGCGCTCGAGGAGTTCCAGACCCATTACCACCCCGGCACCGCGGGCGCCGTCTCCGCGACGGCGCTCGAGCAGGGCGACGGCACGGACGACGAGGACGATGAGGAGCGAGGCTCAGGAGCCCGGGCCGCGAGGATTGATGGCCGACTACTCGGTCGCCAAGCGCGAGGACGCCATGGACTGGATGGCCGACTACCCGGGCTTTGGAGAGATGCGCTGGTACTCGGAGGCGTGCGGTACCGAGCAGGTCTCCTTCAGCTGGCGAACGATGCCGCCCGGCACCGGCGGCCGTGGCAGCTATGGGCACCGGCACCCCGGCCAGGAGGAGGTCTATTTCGTGATCGCCGGCCGGGCCACGTTCAAGATCGACGACGATGTCTTCGAGGCCGGCCCCCACACAGGGGTGCGGATCGGCGGCGACGCCTTCCGCTCGGTTCACAACGACAGCCGACGAGGACGCAGAGCTGCTCCTGTTCTCGACCCGCGACCCCAACGCCACGACCGAGCAGGCCGACAACTTCTGGCCCGACGACTGACCGCGTCGGGCGCCGGCCAGGCCCCGGGACCCGCCGGCCGTCGAGGTGTCGGTTTGTCCCCCTATAGCGGGGTCAACTGACCTCGTCCTCAAACGAACAGGAAGACGATCGCCAGGGTCACGTAGAGGGCGAGCAGGAGGACGCCCTCGCGCCAGGTCGAATGGCCGTCGTGTGCCACTACGTAGGCCACCCCGACAGCGACGATCACCGCGCCGAGCTCGAAGGCGTTGAAGACGAGCGGCAGCGGCGCCTGGTCCGATGAAGAACCCCGCCAGGACGAGGACGGGAGCGACGAACAGGCCCACCTGAGCGCCGGAGCCGATCGCGATGTTGACGGAGAGGTCCATCTTGTCCTTGTGAGCGACCAGCACAGCGACCCAGTGCTCTGCCGCGTTGCCGACGATCGCGACCACGATCGCGCCGATGAAGAACTCCGACAGGCCCAGCGACTCCGAGGCGGCGCCGATCGACCCCACCAGAACCTCGGACATGAGGCCGACGAAGAGGCCCGCGACGGCCAGCATCGCGACCGAGAAGCGAACCGACCAACCCCACGTCCCCTCCTCGTCGTAAGAGGGTTCGTGGGCGGCGATGCCGGTGGTCCTGAGCGAGAGGTACAACCCGATCAGGTAGATGACGATCAGGACGGCGGCGATCAGGCCGGACAGGAGCTCGACGGTCGAGTCGAACCCGATCCGCTCGGGACCGACGGTCGGGAGCCCGTCGCCACCCGCGAGCTGGAACACCGCGGGCACGGCGAATGCGGCGGCGGCCAGCCAGCAACATCGAGCTCTGGACGTTCGCGCTGGTGGCGCTGAAGGTCTGGCGACCGTTTTTCAGACCGCCCACCAGCATCGATGCGCCGAGGACGAGCAGAACGTTGCCGACGATCGACCCGATCAGGGTCGCCTTGACGAGCTCGTGGAGGCCCTGGCCGAGCGCGAACAGGGCGATGATCAGCTCCGGGGCGTTGCCGAAGGTGACGTTCATGAGGCCGCCGATCCGGGGACCCGACCGCGAGGCCAGCTCCTCGGTGGCACGGCCCATGAGCGCGGCGGTGGGGATGATGCCGAGCGCAGAGGCGACGAACACGAGGGTGTCGCTGGCGCCGCCCACGTCGAGAGCAATCGCGGCAGGGATGAAGGGCACCAGGAGATAGGGCCAGCCCTGGCCGAGGAAGAATCTGGCGTCGAGCGCGGGGTGCGCGGAGCTGGAGAACCGGGCTCGGAGGCAGGCATTCGGGCAGCCTATTCGCCGCCTTGATCTAGACTCCGCCCGCGTGAGGACGCGTCATTTCGGCGACACGGACCTCGAGGTCTCGGAGATCGGCTTCGGCACCTGGGCCCTCGGCTCGACCTGGTGGGGCGACGTCAGCGAGTCGTCCGGCGAGCGCCTGCTGGGCGAGGCGCTCGAGCTCGGAATCACCTTCTTCGAGACCGGCGATGCCTACGGTCAGGGGGCCAACGAGGAGCTCGTCGGCCGCGTCCTGGCCCCCCACCGCGACGCGATTCGACTCTCGACCAAGTTCGGCTACGTCCTCGAGAAGGGGTCGCCAGGAGCACTCGGAGGGCGAGCGGCCGCAGCGGTGGGACGGTCCCTTCATCCGCGCCGCCCTGGAGGGGAGCCTGCGGCGCCTGCGCACCGACCACGTCGACCTCTATCAGCTCCACAACCCCCGGATGGAGGCGATCGACTCCGACGAGTGCTTCGCGACCCTGGAGGAGCTTCGCGCCGAGGGCAAGATCGGACACTACGGGGTCGCCCTGGGGCCCGCGATCGGCTGGCGCGAGGAGGGGCTGGGCGCGATCCGGACCCGTGACATCGCCTCGGTGCAGACCGTCTACAACCTCCTCGAGCAGGATCCCGGGCGCGACTTCATGGCAGCGGCCGCCGAGCGCGGGGTGGGTGTGATGGCCCGGGTGCCGACCTCCTCGGGGCTGCTCGACGACAACCTGACGCCCGAGACGACCTTCGGCCCGGGCGACCACCGTCGCCACCGTCCACGAGAGTGGCTGGTGGAGGGCCTCCAGAAGATCGACCGGATTCGGTTCCTATGCGGCCCCGAGGCCGGCCGCACGATGGCCCAGGCTGCGCTCCGCTTCATCCTCGCGCAGCCGCAGATGACCGTCGTGATCCCGACGATCACCAATCAGGCCGAGCTGCGCGAGTACGCCGGCGCCGCCGACGCTCCCGACCTCACCGAGGACGAGCTGGCCCGTGTCGCCGAGCTCTACGAACGCAACTTCGACGTCGAGCCCGTGTCGGCGTAGCCCTGCTCAGGCTAGAGCTTCGACGCGCACTTGCCGATCTGCGACGGCGACGCCTGCTGGACGCACTTCAGGTAGGCCTGGCTCGGGCCACCGCCGCCGCCCACACCGCTGCCACCGCGCGCTGGCCCCGCCCCCAAGCGAGCCGAGCGGGCCTAGGCCGCTGATCCCGAGCTGGCTGAGCAGGCCGGAGATCGGCTTGGCGCCCGACGGCGCCGTGATCGTCTGGGGCTGGTTGAGGTCGCTGATCGTGACCGAGAAGTCGACCTTGACGCTGCTCACACCCGAGCCGGCGGGTGGCGCGATCGACAGCGACAGGGACAGCTTGCGCAGCAGGTGGTCGTCCGTGCCGGAGTAGACGTCGACGCTGGCGTCCTTGATCGCGCTCTTCACCTGATCGAGCTGGGAGGGGGTCAGCTTCTGCGAAGGTGCCGCCCGGTGTCTGCTGGGCGATCTTTTGGAGGTCGGAGACGATCTGGTCGACGTTGGCGTCGCCGTGGATGTGGATCGTGTCCTGCCCGTCCACGCTCTCGTCGCCCTCGTTGGAGACGTTGGTCAGCCAGGTCTTGGGGTCGATCCCGAACTGCTCGAGGATCGAGGAGCTCTGGCTGCCCTGTTCGGACTTGGCCTTCTTGGCGGACTTGCTCGTAGGCCGTCTTGAACTGCTGGAAGACGGACGAGCCCACCTCGTACGCCTGCCCCTGGTAGTCGACGTAGGCGTTGTCCTTGGTGGCGATCAGCCCACCGTCGAAGCTGAAGCTCTGACCCGCCCCGGAGGCGCTGACCTTGGCGGTCAGGTCGAACTGGGGAAACGTAGTCGGGTTGCTCGCGTCACCCTGGAACGGGCCGTCGATCGTCGCCGTCAGGCTTCCCGACTGACTGCCCTCGGCGGTGCCGTTGAGGCTGATGGCGAGGTTGCCGCTGGTGACCTTGGTGGGGTTGTTGAAGGTCTGGTCGAGAACCTGGTTCGGGTCCTCGCTGCCACCGCCTCCTCCCCCGCCGCCGCAGCCCGCCAGCGCAGCTGCAAAGACAGCGATCAGCGCGATGATCGCGACACGGGCTCGGATGCGGCTCAAGTCAACTCCCCTTCTATGGTTGGCCTGCTGCTCAGGCACTCGGTCCGACGCGGCAGGGTAGCGGACGCTCCTAAACGAATCCTTTCAACCTGGGGGCCGATGAGAGGAGCGAAAGTGCCGGCCGGATTGGCGATCGTGCGCGCCACCACTCCCGGGGCCCTGCAAGGTGACGCATCTCACCCAGCACGCCTGACGGCACGGCGTATCGTTTCCGGGATGGCTGGAGAGGCTTGCTCGAGTTGCGGCACCGAGAACCCCGAGCGGGCTCGGTTCTGCATGTCGTGCGGCGCCGCGCTTTCTTCGACCTGCCCGAGCTGCGCCACCCAGAACCCGCCCGGCGCCAAGTTCTGCATCGAGTGCGGAACGGGCCTCGGGGCGGGTGGTTCGGGCGTGGTGGCGCCTTCGCCGGAGTCGAAGCCCCAGCCGCCCCCAACCCCCGAGGTGGCGGCGCAGGGAGCGGCCTCGGCTCAGCGGGACGCGCTATTCGGCGGTCAGCTCCCGGGCGTCGCCACGCCGGCCTGGGGCTCGCCCGCCGGCGGTCTGCCGGAGGAGCGCCGCAAGGCGACGGTGCTGTTCGCCGACCTGTTCGGTTACACGGCGGTCGCCGAGCGCATGGATCCCGAAGCCGTGAAGTCGATCATCGACAGGGCGCTGCGCCGGCTTGGCCAGGAGGTCGTCCGCTACGGCGGGTTCCGTCGACAAGTACATCGGCGACAACGTGATGGCGGTGTTCGGTGCGCCGGTCGCCCACGAGGACGATCCCGAGCGTGCCGTCCGCGCCGGCCTTGCGATGCAGGCCGCGATGGAGGAGATCAACCAGGACATCGGCGCCGCCGCCGGGGGCAGCTTCTCGCTGCGGGTCGGGATCAACTCCGGCGACGTTCTGGCCGGCCAGGTCGGCGACGGCTACACGGTGATGGGCGACGCGGTCAACGTCGCCGCGCGCCTGCAGGCCGCGGCCAGACCCGGAAGCGTCACCGTCGGCGCGATCACTCACCGTCTTACCCGCGGCGCGATCGAGTACGACGAGCTCGCGCCGCTCGACCCTGAAGGGCAAGTCCGAGCCGGTCGCGGCGTGGGAGGCCGTCCGCGTGCTGGTCGCCCGGTCCGGCAACCCGGGGCGCCCGCGCCGTGGCCCCGTTGATCGGCCGCGAGGACGAGTCGGCGCTGCTCTTGTCGCTGTTCGAGCGGGTGGGCGCGCGAAAGCCGCCCGCACCTGGTCACGGTCATCGGTCAGGCCGGGGTCGGCAAGTCGCGCCTGCTTCGCGAGCTGGCGGCGCAGATCGGCGAGCGGCCGGAGAAGCCGGCCTTCCGGGTCGGACGCTGTCCCGCCTACGGCGCCGGGCTCGCGTACTGGGCGCTCGGCGAGATCCTCCGTGGCCAGTTCGAGCTCGTCGACACCGACGACTCCGAGCTGGCGTGGACGAAGCTCCTGCGGGGGGTGGAGTCGGTCGTCTCCGACGCCGAGACCGACGAGCCGCCCGAGCGGATCGCCGCGCACGATCGCCCGCCCGCTCGGCATCGAGACCCCGGCCGAGCACGCGATGGCGACCGGCGTCCACGACCTCGACGACCCGCAGCAGATCCGCGATCGCCTGTTCTCCGCCGTGCGCTCGCTGGTCGAGGCGGTGAGCCGGCAACGCCCGGTGGTGATCGCGCTCGAGGACATCCACTGGGCCGACGAGGGCATGCTCGACCTGATCGAGTACCTGGCGCGCTGGGTGCGCGGGCCCGCCCTGATCGTCTGCATGGCCCGCGACGAGCTGCTCGACCGCCGCCCGGCTGGGGCGGCGGGCGGCGCAACGCGACGACAATCGCGCTCGAGCCCCTGTCCCAGGACGAGACGCGCGAGCTCGTCACCGCCCTGCTCCCCGGCGGGAACGGCAACGGAGCGAACGGCTCGACAGAGCTGGTGCCCCAGGTCGCCGAGCGCTCCGCCGGCAACCCGCTGTTCGCCGAGGAGATGGTCAACCGGATCCGCGAGGAGGGATCGCAGGACGTCCAGACGCTCCCCGAAACCGTCCATGCCGTGCTTGCGGCCCGTCTCGACTCGCTGCTCCGCGCCCGAGCGGCGCGTCCTCCAGCACGCCTCGGTCGTCGGCCAGACCTTCTGGGAGGGCTCGCTCACCGGCATCGAGCAAGAGGAGGGCATCGACCTCCAGGAGGCGCTGATGGCGCTCCAGGAGAAGGACCTCGTGGTGCCGAGCGCCGGGAGCCGCCTGGCGGGTGAGCACGAGTATGCCTTCAAGCACGTACTGATCCGCGACGTGGCCTACTCGACCCTGCCGAAGTCGGTGCGGGCGTGGAAGCACGCCCAGGTGGGCGGATTCATCGAGGAGCGGGCCGCCGACCGCTCGGAGGGAGTGGTGGCGATGGTCGCCGACCACTACGGCAGAGCGGCCGCACTCGGCGCCGACACCGAGATGGAGCCCTCGGAGCTCGAGCGCGTCAACCACAAGGCCCTGTCGGCGCTCGAGGCCGCCGGCGACGCCGCCGCCTCGCTGTACTCCAACCAGGAGGCGCTGGGCCACTACGAGACCGCGCTGTCGCTGCGCCGCGAGCTCGATCCCGCCACCCGCGCAGGGATCGCCGAGAAGCTCGGTGACGTCGCCCTTCGGCTCGGCCGCGTCGACCAGGCCACCGACGTCTGGGAGCAGTGCCTGGACTTCCATCGCCGCGAGGAGGATCTGGCGCGGGTGGGTGACCTGCACCGCAAGATCGGCGCCGGGCTCTGGCACAAGGGCGACCGCGAGGGCTCGATCGAGCACTACCAGAAGGGGATCGACCTGCTCAAGGACGGCCCGCCCTGCCTCGAGCTGGTGCGGCTCTACGAGGAGGCCGCCTCGCTGTACATGCACACCGGCGACAACATGCTCGCCATCTACGCCTCCGAGAAGGCGCTGCGACTCGCGGAGCGACTCGGCGAGGCGGCCGCGGCCAGCCGCGCCCACGGGATCTTCGGCCGCGTGTTCGGCCGCATCGGGGACTCCGAGCGCGCCCGCGAGAACCTGGAGCGCTCGGTCGAGCTGGGGCGTGAGTCCGATCCGGCCGAGGCGGTTCGCGCCCTGCTCACCCTCGGCTATCACCTCGAGGTCTCAGAGGCGGACTACGCAGGGCGCCGGCGCCGCCTACCAGGAGGCGCTCGAGCTCGCCGAGCAGACCGGTGACCTTCCCTCCAAGGTCGAGCTGCACGCCGCGCTCGCCCAGCTCGCCGCCCATGGCGGGGACTGGGAGAGCGTGGAGCGGGAGGCCGAGGCATCCGGCCAGCTCGCCGAGCGCGAGGGCCTCACGGGCAAGCTGTGCTTCCCGTACATGATGCGCGGCATGCTTCGCTGGCGCGAGGGCAAGTTCGACGAATCGGCGAAGGGCCTTCGGCGCGCAGCCGACCTCGCCGAGCAGGTCGGCCGCTCGGAGGTCGCCTTCCAGTCCCTGTTCTGGCTGGCAGCCTCGCTACGCCAGCGCGGCGACTACGCCGACGCCGACACCGAGCTCGCCCGGGCTCTAGACCTCTGCGAGCGCGCGGGCCTCGTCGCCCAGTCCGTCGAGGCGATCTCGGCGCGCGCGGTCAACCTGGCTCTCGCCGGAAGGCCGGACGCGGCGCGCGAGTCCGCCGACGAGGCAGAGCGGCTCGCGCGACCGGCTCCGGTACCCGGTCGGCAAGGCGGCGAGCCTCGAGGCCCGAGGCGCCGTGGCGGCCGATCCGGACGAGTCAAGTGCCGCGCTGGCCGAGGCCCGCGACGCGTGGCAGGCGCTCGGCCGGCCGCTCGACGCCGCCCGCTGCGACTACCTGCGCGGGCGCCTGCTGCGCGACTCGGCGCCCGACGAAGCCCGCGAGGCGCTGCAGCAGGCCGCCGCCGGGGCGGAGCGCTACGGCGTCCACCACCTCGCGGAGCTCGCCCTCGGGCTGTTGCCTGCCTAGTGCGCACCTGGGAGAATCGCGCTCGTGCCGCAGCTTGAGCGCGAGGACGGGGTCGAGATCCACTGGGAGGAGCGGGGCGAGGGCCCGCTCGTCGTGCTGGCTCCCTACTCCATCTTTCACCCGTCGGTGTACGACCCTGTCGCCACCGACCTCGCTGCCGATCACCGTGTCGTCCGCTATGACGACCGCGGCACCGGGCAGTCGAGCCGCCAGGGTCCATACGACATGCATACCGGGGCCGCGGACCTGGTGGCGGTGATCGAGGCCGCCGGCGAGCCGGCGGTGATCATCGGGTTGGGAGATGCGCCGCCAACCGCGCCGTTCGCGCCTACGTAGAGCGGCCCGATCTCGTCGAAGCGATGGTGGTCCCGGGCGGCATGCCCGCCGGACGGTCCGCGCTGGAGGGCTCCGAGGCGATGGCGTCATCCGACACGGTCGTGAGCGCCTTCCTGGGCATGTGCGAAACGGACTACCGCGGCGCGCTGCGCTCTCTGGTCACCGCGGGGAACCCACAGATGACCGAGGAGGAGATCCGCGAGCGCGTCCGTCTCCAGGCGGAGCACCAGCCTCAGGAGGCGGCGGTGGCCCGACTTCGCGCCTGGGTGGACGACGATGCCCTGGAACCCGCTCGCGCCTGCGGTGACCGGCTCTGGCTGCTGTGTTCCGAGACCATGGGGGGCGGCTGGTTTCCGGCGGGCAAGGAGGCCATGGACGCTATCGCGCAAGCTCTTCCCCGAGGCACACGTGGAGGAGGTCGAGGATGGCCTCGTGAGCCGCCCCGACCTGACGGCGGCGGTGGTCAGGCGAATCAGGTCGAAGTCTCCCCGACGCGAGCCTGATCCAGCATGCCGCGCCTGCCTCGCCAGCTCGCGAGCGGCGCCTCCGATCCGCTGCGCCTAGAATCGAGCCGGTGAGCGCATCCCCCACCCACCGCACCTGGATCTTGACCGGTTCGCTGGAGAACTTCCGGGTCAACGTCGAGCGGGGCTTCGACGTGATCGGCTTCAAGGAAGCGGCGTCGGCGGCAGGCCGAGGAGTTCGAGCCCGGCGACGAGGTCGTGTTCTACGTCACCGGGGTGCAGGCGTTCGGCGGGATCGCGCCGGGTGGGTTCCCACATGTTCGAGGACCGCGCCCCGATCTGGCCGGCGGGGCGAAAGAACGAGCCCTATCCGTGGCGGGTAGAGGCCGAGCCGGTCGTGGTGCTCGACGAGGACGACTTCGTGGCCGCCGGGGAGCTGGCAGGCGAGCTGGCGCACGTCCGCAAATGGCCCGCGGAGCACTGGCACCTCGCTTTCCAGGGGCAACTGCGAATCGTCGGCGAGGCCGACGCCGGGCTGCTGCGCGAGCGCATCGACGCCGCCGCGGTCGCCGCGTGATCGAGGAGCGCCAGCTTGCCATGGACGGGCTGAAAGGTGGTCACCGTGGACAGCAAGAGGTGGGCTGAGCTGTTTCGCTCGCTGCCGCCGCCGGCACGGCTGGCGGCGGTCGGCGCGCTCGCGGTGGCGGTCGAGCATGCTCTTTCCGTGGTACGGAATCCAGCTCGGCACCGGGCTCTCCCAGACCGGCATCGATTCCTTCGGCCTCGGCCAGCTCGCGCTGCTGGTCACCGTCGGCGCCGCGCTGTTTCTGATCGCGCGCTGCGCGGGCGACTACGAGCTGCCACGCCCGCTGCGCGAGGGCAGCCTGCTCGCCGTGGCCGGAGCTTGGTCGGCGGTGCTGGTCGGCTACCTGATGCTCGACAAGCCCGACGGTATCGCGGGCAACTCGGACATTCACCTGCGCTTCGGGATCTTTGTCGCGCTCGCCGGCTCACTCGCGGTGCTGGTCGGCGGGCTGCGCCTACGCCGCGACGAGCTCGTCGCCGAGCAACGGCCCGACGACTAGCGAGTCACGGCAAAGTGAAGCGGGCCGCTCGCCCAGCGGCCCGCTTCGATTCGGGAGGTGTGCCCCGCGAGGACCTTGGCGTCCCCGCAGTGATCGTGTGCAGGAAGATGATCGGCGGTTGGCCGACCGACTGGAACCCACGGCGGCCCCATGGACACTTGTTCGAGGACGCCGGCCGGCCAGCCCTGCGCGGATGGCGCTGATCCGATTCGACCGCCTGATCGTTGATTCTTTGCGCCATGAGCACCGCGACGGCACGCACCCGGCAGGTGGAGTCGCCTGCGGCGCAGGGTGCCTACGCCGACGCCCTCCTTCACCTCGCCGCCCTGTCGATCGTCGCCGGGGCGATCCACGCGGTGGTCGCCCCGCCCCACTTCGTCGGAGGCATGGGCCTATGGGACGTTCTTCGTCATGCTCGCCGGCTTCCAGCTCGGCCTGGGCGGTCTGGATCTACATCGCGCCCCTCCACGCTCGGCTTCCGGATCGGGGCGGCCGTCAACGTCGCCGTGATCGGGGTCTGGATCGTCTCCCGAACCACCGGGATGCCGTTGGGCCCGGAGCCGTGGCAGGTGGAGTCCGTCGGCGCGCTCGACTTGGCGGCGACTGCCGCAGAGGCGCTGATCGCCGTCCTATGCGCCGCCTTCCTGGCGGGCGTGACCCGGCGTCCAGGCGCCAGATGGCTGCCGGCGCGCTTCCGCGGCCTTCACCCCGTCGCGATGGCGGTGATGTTCTGCGGCCTGCTCAGCCTCCTGCTCGGCGGCGGCCATCACGTGCGATAGCCGCCGCCGAGCAGTGGTCCGCATCGATCAGTGGCAGATGCCTGCGGGTTGTGAGGAGCCGCAGTGGTTGTTGCTGAACCTCATGCCCTGACCCTTGCCGTCCCAGGTGATGTCGGTCGGCTTGTTGCGGTGCACCCGGTTGCTGGCGAGCGTGACGTGCGCCTCGTTGGCGCCGCCGTCCGACGCTGCCCGAGACCAGAAGGATCCCGCCGGAGAAGGCGGAGGCCCCGCTGGACGGTTCCCTTTGACGACGTTCCCACGGACGCGGGTGTGGCGCGCACCGCTCAATCCGATTCCGAGTCCGGAAATCGGCGGGCCCTCCTCCCCGCCGGGCAGGAGCGGTTGTTCTTGATCGCGCGGTTGTGCCGAAGCGACCACTTTCTGGCGCCGCCCGGCGCGCCGGTGTCGATGACGCCGAACCCGAGGCAGTTGCGCGTCGCCCGGTTGTGGACGGCGACCCCATGCGCGCTGTCGCGAAGGAAGTAGCCGAACGCGCCGTTGTGGCGTGCGGTGTTGCCCTTCAGGACAGCCTTGGCGTGCGGAGAGTCCCCGATATAGAAGCCGGCCTCACCGGCATTCTTGGCGACGTTGTCCAGGAACCTCGTCCTGCGGGAGACGAACGCCGCGGCGCCGTACTCGCCGTCGCTGACGAACTTGTTGTGGCGGACGACGGTGTTCCTGGCGTTCAGCCCCAGGAACCCGGAATCCTTGAAGCCCCGGACGAGGAAGCCGCTGATCCGCGTGCCCGCGGTCGGGACCTTGGCGCCGCCGCCATGCGGCTTGTGCTCCACCACGCAGATCCCCGTCCCGCCGTCGCCGCAACGGTGGTTCGACCCGGGCTTGATCACCGAGCCCGACTTGCTCGGACCGGCGCCGCGAAGCGTCAGGCCGTCCTTCTTGATCGAGACGCTCTGGCGGTAGATGCCCGGATGCACGACGATCACGTCGCCCCGGTGAGCGCTCTTCACGGCGGCCTGGATCGAGCCGCCCGGCAAAGACGTCGATGGTCGCCCCGAGCGCCGAGCCCGAGGTTGCTGCCAAGATCCCTGCGGCCGCGATTCCAACGGCCAGCGATCGGTGAACGAGCCTCATGAAGCCTCCTCACGACGGGTCTAAATCGCGGGCACAATAACCATCGAAGCTAAAGTCGAGCCCACCGGCGGGCCCCCAGCCCCGCGCACTGTCAGGTCGCGGACCGACAGATCTCGGTTGGTGTGGGGCGTCGGCCGCTCAGGGCGCGGCCTTGGCGGCCTGCCGCTCGGGGCTGATCCTGACCACGTCCCAGATCAGGCCCGACCGCTCAAGGGTCAAGATCACCGCCGAAGAGGGATCCAGCTGCCAGCGGCCCAGCCCGTGGAATGCCGAGGTCGGAAATGCGTGGTGGTTGTTGTGCCAGGCCTCACCAAAGGTCGGCAGGGCAAGCCAGAAGACGTTTCGCGATTCGTCATCGGTCGCGAACCGACGCCGCCCGAACACGTGGCAGACCGAGTTGATGCTGTAGGTGAAGTGATGCAGGAGGAAGACGCGGACCGCGCCGCCCCACAGCAGAGCGGTCAGCCCGGCCACCAGGGTGCCTCCGATCGCGTAGCCGAGCGCGAACGGCACCGCCAGGCCGAGCACGGCCCAGAGCACAAACGTACGGTTCACGAAGCTGACCACCGGATCATCGATCAGATCGCCCGCAAAGCGCCGCTTCGCGCCGCGCTCCGTATGGATGAACAGCCAGCCCATGTGGGCGTGGAACAGGCCCCGCAAGGTGCCGCGCCAGCCCCCGCCATGCCCGACGTGGGGGCTGTGCGGGTCGCCCTGCTCGTCGGAGAACGTGTGGTGCTTGCGATGATCGGCGACCCAGGAGATCACCGGGCCCTCGATCGCCGCCGACCCCAGGGCAGCGAATATTCCCCGCAGGACTCGGCTGGTCTTGAAGCTGCGGTGGGTGAACAGCCGGTGGAAGCCGACCGTGATCCCGAGCCCGGTGAGAACGTAAATGGCGGCGAGGATCGCCAGGTCGCGCCAGTGCAGGGCCTCGTTCCACACCTGCCAGGCGGCAACGCCGAGCAGCAGGAAGGGCACGGCCGTGACGAGGCCGGTGATGATGCGGTCGGTGGTCTCGTGCTCTGCCGGCTGTACTAGCTCACTCGAGGCCCTGACCGGCTTGGCCTTCAACCTGGTTCGCGACGACTCCCACTCGCGGTTCTCCTCGGTCCAATCGAGACCCTGGCCGGGCTGCGGCCCTGGCTCGGCGTGCCCGCACTTACGTTTACCTGTCTCCAGCTTACCCGGGAATCGTGAACATTGACTGGATCTGGGTCGAGAACATCAGATCGCCCTCGATCTTCAGCTTGCCGCTCATGAACAGCGTCGGGCCGGCGGAGTTGCCGGTCACCAGCCTCATGAAGTCGACCCCGTCCAGGGCCAGGGTGACGCGAGGCTCGTGCTGGGGCGCCGTGCTCGTCGTGCAGGCGCCGTCGCGGAGCACGACCTCGTAATGGTCGAAGCCGCCGTCTGCGCGGCCCGTGATCTTCCAGTGGATCACGGCGTCCACGCCGGCCGCGCTCCCCGGCTTGAAGTGCGCCTCCATTCGGCGGAACACCTCGCCGAGGATCGCCTCGCGCTGGGGGCCGCTGAGGCCCTCGCGAAGCTGCTCGTCGGTCATCGACGAGATCGTCCCCGCCACCTGCTCCGGATCGATCGACGAGAAATCGACCCGCTGCGTCGCGTCGTGCGTCTCGCTCACCTGTTCCTCCTCTGTCATTGGATGCGGGCTCCCGAGATCGCACGGGAGATCACCAGTCGCTGGATCTCCGAGGTGCCCTCGAAGATCGTGTAGATCTTGGCGTCGCGGTGCATCCGCTCGACCGGGTACTCGCGGGTGTAGCCGTTGCCGCCGAGGATCTGGATCGCCCGCTCGGTCACCCAGACCGCCACCTCGCCGGCCTTCAGCTTCGACATCGAGCCCTCGGCGGCGTCGAAGTCCTTGCCGTTGCGCCCCATCCAGGCCGCGCGCCAGACGAGCAGCCGGGCGGCGTCGATCTCCATCCTCATGTCGGCGAGCGTGAAGGCGATTGCCTGGTTCTCGACTATCGGCCGGCCGAACTGGACCCGCTGCTTCGCGTAGTCCAGCGCGAACTCGTAGGCGGCGCGCGCGATTCCCAGGGCCTGGGCGCCGACCGTGGGCCTGGAGACCTCGAATGTCCGCATCGCGGCCTGGCCACGCGACCCCTTGCCCTCGCGGGTCCGCGCCAGACGCTCGTCGAGCTTCTCCTTGCCGCCCAGCAGGCAAGAGCCCGGGACCCGGCAGTCGTCGAGGTGGACATCGGCCGTGTGGGAGGCGCGCAGCCCGTGCTTTTTCACCTTGGCTCCCTGCTCCAGCCCCTTCGTCCCGGGCGGGACGACGAAGGCGGCGTGCCCGCGCGAGCCCAGCTCGCGGTCGACGGTGGCGATCACCACGTGGACGCCGGCGATCCCGCCGTTGGTCGCCCAGGCCTTCTGGCCGTTCAGGGTCCACTCGTCCTTGGCCGCGTCGTAGCGCGCTGTCGTGCGGATCGCCGAGACATCCGACCCGGCGTCGGGCTCCGACGAGCAGAACGCAGCCACGGCCGGCTCTTCCGCGGTCCCGTAGCACTGCGGCACCCACTCGACCAGCTGGTTCGGCGTCCCTGAGGCGTAGATGCCGGCCACCGCGAGGGTCGTGCCCATGATCGAGAGCCCGATTCCGGCATCGCCCCAAAACAGCTCCTCGTTGGCGATCGGAAGCTGCAGCCCGGTGGGGTCAGACCAGAACTGGGCCAGGGCCTCGAAGCCGTAGAGGCCGATCTTGGCGGCCTCCTGGATGATCGGCCAGGGCGTCTCCTCGCGCTCGTCCCACTCGGCGGCGGCCGGGCGGACGACCTGCTCGGCGAACCCATGCACCCAGTCGCGGATGTCCCGCTGGTCCTGGCTCAGCTCGAGGTTGAACACAAGGTCGCCGTCCCGCTCCTTGTTGCCGTTGGCGGCGGCGGCGACCGCGTGCTGGGCGTTCTCGGCTGCTTGCTGCGGGTTGGCGGCTTCCATGGCTCTCCTTGCGGGGTTGTGCCCAGGGTCTGGGCCGGCCTCATTTCTCCGTCATACGCTACACCATTTGATGTCACATGCTTCCATGTCGGCCACGAAATGGCGACTTCGTCGCGGTATGCGCCACTAAGTCGCCAATCCGACCACCGCCTCTAGGGTTCGGAGCCGATGGCGGGCCTGCAGAGGATCGAGCCCGGTCTGTGGCGCTGGACGGCGCAGCACCCGGGGTGGCGCCCAAACGCCGCCCCCGAGAGCCCTGCCGACTGGCCGCAGTCTGTCGGCTGCGTGCTCTGCGACGTCCCCGACGCCACCGTGCTGATCGACCCGCTGGTCCCGTCCGGGGAGATCGGCCTCCTGAGCGCCCTCGACGAACACGTCAGGCGGCGCGGCCGGCCGGTCGTCGTGCTGACCACGATCGGCTTCCACCGCCGCAGCCGCGACCAGCTGGCCGAGCGCTACGGGGCCGCCACCTCGCGGGCCAAGAGCAACCTCCCGGAAGGGGTCGAATCGTTTCCCATCCGGGGCGCGGGCGAGACCATCTTCTGGCTGGCCGAGCATCGCGCCCTGGTTCCCGGCGACCGGATCATCGGCGCGCCAGGTGGGCGGCTGCGGCTGTGTCCCGGGTCGTGGCTTCGCTACCTGCCGAGCGGCATCACGCTCGCCGCACTGGCCGAGGCGCTCCGCCCCCTGCTCGACCTGGAGATAGAGCGGGTGCTCCCCTCGCACGGCGACCCCGTCCTCAGACGCGGGCGCGAGGCACTCGAGGCGGCCCTGCGCCTAGTTTGAGGCGAGCGAGCCCGGGGCGGTTCGCTCGAGAGCCGGCCACCCCGTGTCGCGCTGGCGCTCGGCGAGATCCGCGGAGGCTCCACCTCGCAGGCCGAACAGGCGCTTGGCGAACAGCAGATATAAGACGATCGCCACGTTGACCACCAGCGCGACCACCTTGAACCAGGAGATGCTCGCGGTCAGCTCGTAGACCTCGAGGGGGAGCAGCAACGTGGTGGCGACGAAGGTCAGATATTCGGCCCAGCGACGCTGGAGCCACAGGCCCACCGCCTCGGCCGCCTCGAGCACGGCATAGCCGGCGAGGCCCACGCCAACCAGCTGCAGGGTGCCGCGATCCAGGGAGAACAGCTCATCGAGCTTTCCGATCACCCCCTTGTGGCTGGTCTGCAGCGGGCCTCCTGCGACGCCTCCCTGGATATCGGCGAGCAGTCGGTAGAAGCGCTCTCGCAGCTGGGCCTCGTGGGAGGCGATCAGGAAGACGGCCACGGCGAGCAGGGTGAGAATCACGACGTGGAGCGCGCGATCGATCGCGATCACGCGCAGGATGATCTTGTCGCGAAGCGGTTTGCCGCGCAGCGGCAGCTCGACCTCGTCGCGCCCCGGCATGTGCGTTCGTGACGGCCCGGAGGGCACCGGCAGCGGCAGCCAGCTGTCGCAGCGCAGGCACCGGTACCAGCGCAGCCCGTCCTGCTCGCGAGCGACCAGCCGATCGACTGGCCGGAGCTCCGCGACGTCGGTTCCGATCAGCTGGTGGCCGCGGACTCCGCAGACCAGAAGCTCGTAGTGGAGTCGGGGGCGAAAGCGGCTCGGCCGCGTGGTTCCCGGAGGCGGGGGGGCGGCATTCCGGCTCGGCACGCGGCCGAGCCTAGCGCCACGCACCCGGGCGGTGCTAGCCTACGCCGCCGCCGCCGGGAGGGTCGGGGGGCCTGGTCGGCGCCCCGGTTCGATGACCAACCCCTCGTTGACAGCCGTCGATGCGACGGCGTTCGCCATCGGTTTCGATCACCGCGATCGCCTTCGACTGCATCAGCTCTGGGACGACGTGCTGGACTCCAACAGGTGGGCCGAGGGCGACCTGGCCCGCCAGCTGGAGGCCGCCTGGGCGGCGTGGAACGGGCTGCCCAGCGTCGCGACCTCGAGCTGGGCCGGGGCCGCCATGGCCGCGCTGGAGTTCTGCGGAGTCCGAGGCGAGGCCGTCCTGTGCCCCTCGAACACCTTCATGGCGACCCCCCTCTCGGTGCTGAAGGCGGGAGCGCGCCCGGTGTTCGTGGATTGCAATCGCGACGACCTCTGCGCATCGTTCGCTGATTTCGAGGCGAAGGCCGAGCGGCATCGCCCGAAAGCGGCCTGGCTCGTCCACATCGGCGGACACATCTCGTTCGAGGTCGAGCGGATCGCCGAGTACTGCCGCCAGCGCGGCATCTTCCTGATCGAGGACTGCGCCCACGCTCACGGTGCCCAATGGCACGGCCGCCGGCCGGGGTCCTGGGGCGACGCGGGCGTCTACTCGCTGTATGCGACGAAGACGATCTCCACCGGCGAGGGCGGCGTCCTCGTCTCACGCCACCCCGATCTGATCGAGTACGCCCGGGCGTACGGCAACTACGGCAAGCCCCACTACCGGGTCGAGGGCCTCAACCACCGGATGAGCGAGTTCACGGCGGCGATCGGGCTGGTTCAGATCGAGCGACTCGAGGAGATCGTCGCCTGGAAGAACGCGGTCGCTCACGAGCACCTGGACCCGCAGTTCCCGGCCCGCGTCGAGCTCCCGGCAGGAATGGTGTCCGGCTTCTACAAGTACGTGGTCTTCGACCCGATCGCGCCTTCAACGGGTCGCGTCTACGACCAGCCCTGCCACCGAATCCTCGGCGACCACACGGTCTTGGAGAACACCGACTGGGTGGCGACGAGCCACTGGTGCGTACCGCTCTACTACCACGGGCCCCGCCTACCGGTCGATGGGGACGCCTGGGCGGAGCTCAGGGAGCGCAGGTGAGGGTCCTGGTCACAGGTGGAGCCGGGTTCATCGGCTCACACGTCGTGGACAAGCTGCTGGAGGCAGGCCACGAGCCGCTGATATTCGACCTCCGCGCCTCCCCCTACCACTCACCGGCGGAGGTCGAGCAGCTCGCGGGTGACGTGACCGATAGGGAGGCGCTGCTGCGGGCGGCCCGCGGCCGCGACGTCGCCATCCACCTCGCTGCGGTCGCAAACGTGGCCGATGTGGTGGCAAGGCCCGGTCAAGCGCAGCGCTCCAATGCGCAGGGAACCCTGGAAGTCCTGGAGGCCGCTCGCGAAGTCGGGCTACGTCGGGTGCTCTACGGCAGCACGACCTGGGTTTACAGCGACTGTGTGGACCCCCGGGTGGACGAGGACACGCCACTGGCGACCCCGAGCCACCTCTACACCGCCACCAAGCTGGCCGGCGAGCTCTACTGCAAGGCGTATCGAGAGCTGTTCGGAATCGAGTACACCATCCTCCGCTTCGGGATTCCCTACGGGCCCCGGGCGCGTGCGGCGACGGTGGTCGCGGCGCTCACGGCCAGGGCCGAGAACGGCGAGCCGCTGACCATCGCCGGTGCCGGCCATCAATTCCGGCGCTTCGTGTACGTCGAGGACCTCGCCGAGGGGGTGGTTGCCGCGCTGCGCCCAGAGGCCGCGGACCGCGTCTACAACCTGGCCGGCGATCAGGCGGTCACGGTTCTCGAGATCGCCGAGGCGGTGCGGAGCGGAGTCCGCGACACCGGGATCGTCCACACCCCGGCTCGAAGCGCCGACTTCGACGGCAGGCACGTCTCGAGCGAGCGCGCGGAGCGCGAGCTCGACTGGACGGCAAAGACTCCCTTCGCGGATGGCTTCCGCCGCTACCTGGCCTGGCGCCGGGTCCGGAACCACCCCCGGCGCGTGCTGATCCTCTCGGCCGACATCGGAGAGGGCCATGACCTGCCGGCGCGCGCGCTCGCGACCCAGCTGCGCACCGAATCGCCCGGGGTCGAGGTGCGGGTGGTGGACGGTTTGCGTGCGATGGGGCGTCTGATGACGCTCCTGATCCGCGACGGGTCCTGGCTCTCGTTCAACTGGCTGCCCTGGCTGTTCGAGGCGCAGTACTTCCTCCTCGCCCGATTTCCCCCCACCCGCTGGCTGGCGTTGAAGCTTGGCTGCCTCCTGTGTGGGCGGAGCCTGCGAAAGGCGATCCGCGCCGACGATCCCGACGTGATCGTCTCCACCTATCCCGGCACGACCGCGGTCCTCGGCGAGCTTCGGCGTCGGGGCCGCCTCGAGGTCCCGGTCGTCTCTGCGATCACCGACCTGGCGGGCCTTCGCTTCTGGGCCCACCCCGGAGTCGACCTGCACACGATCACGCACCGCGAGTCGACCGAGGAGGTGGAGCAGATCGCGGGCCCCGGAAGGGCGCGCTGGGCGCAACCGCCGACGTCGAGGGAGTTCCTCGCTCCGCGATCCAAGCTCGAGGCGCGCCACCGGCTCGCGCTGCCTGACGATGGAAAGGTGGTGGTCGTCTCGGGTGGCGGGTGGGGCATCGGCGACCTCGCGGGTGCCGTTCGCGCCGCCCTCGAGGTGGAGGCGTCGGCCGTGGTCTGCCTCAGCGGGCACAGCGAACGCGCGCGACGCCGCCTCGAGCGCCGCTTCGGGTCGAATTCGCGCGTGCGGCTACTCGGCTTCACCGACCGGATGAGCGACCTTCTCGCCGCTGCCGACGCGCTCGTCCACTCCACCGCGGGCCTGACCGTGCTCGAGGCGCAGATCCGCGGTTGCCCGGTGATCTCCTATGGCTTCGCGGTCGGCCACATCCGAGCCAACAACCGTGCCTACCGGCGCTTCGGACTCGCCCGGGTGGCCACCTCTCCCGCAGCCCTGCGTCGGGAGCTCGACCGAGCATTCGCCGAGCGGCGGTCGCCCGATCCCGCCTTCGCCGCCCTCCCCTCCGTGGCGCAGGTGGTGCTCGAAGCGAAGACGAGCGTCCGGCCCCTTCCGGCCGCCCGGCTGAGGGCGCTACGGATCGCCGCGGCGACCGCGCTGACCTTCCTGGCGGCGGGGGTGGTCCTCCTCTCCGACGACACATACCCGCTGTTCGCGAAGATGCTCCACGCATCGCCCATGACCACGGTCGCCACGATCCGCCCCGAGGCCGGGGTGCTCGTCGACGCCTCGCCCGAGGCGGCGCCCAGGCTTGCCCGCCAGATGGCGCGCCGTGGGGTGAGCGCCTCGTTCGCGCTCGAGGGTGCCCCGACGCAGACGACCCTTGGGGTTCTGCGAGGACTGGGTGACGAGGCTCTCCCGAAGCTTGGCTCCGGTGGCCCATTCCACTCGCTCGAGACTCGTGACCGGTTGAGCCATGCCGCGGTTGCGCTCGGCCTGGGCCGGAACTTCCTCTACGAGCCGGACAACGACTTCTCGATCGGGCAGTACCTGCTGGCCCACGCCGCAGGCGGTTCGCCGGTGCGGGGCGCCACCCAGGTTGACCCGGGCGACCAGGTGGGCAACATGCGCCGCGGCGAGATCGTGGAGATGAGCTCCAACCCAGGGAGCCCGGCCTGGGCGTCGACGCTCGACTCACTGGACCGCCGGTTGGCGAGCGGGGGGCTCAGGGGCGTGCCCGTCTCCAAGCTGGTCGACTCCGGCGGCGACTAGCCCGCTGACGGCGGACGAGCGACCCAGCGCGGCGGCCCCCGCCGCCACCAACACGAGGAAGCCGAGCAGCGCCACTCCCCCCAACGGCGTGGATGCCCAGCTCTCGTCGCCGATCACCGGCGCGAGCATCACCGGAACGGTTATCTGGACGACGAACACAACCGGCGCCACCCGGGTGGCCGGACGCCTTTGAAGGGCGCTCATCTCGCTCAGCAGCCCCACGGCGGCGACCAACCCGGTGGCCGCCGCCCAGGCGACGACTGCGGCCCACGACGACGACGACAGGAAGTCCGCGATCAGCTTGCTCGAGATCCCGGTCCAGGCGAAGGCGCAGCCTGCACTCAGCGGCAGGAGCCTGCTCCCCGCGGCCGTCTCCCGACGCACCAGGTAGGGAGCCGCCGCCAGCACCGCGAGCCCGCCAAGCGCGGGGGCGAGGCCTGTGAACCCGGCGTGGCTCGTGGTGTGTTCTGGGGCGGCCCAGGCCAGTCCAGCGACGCCGAGGACGATCGCAAGCACCGCCCCGACCTCGAGCCTCCCGACTCTCTCGGAGAGCATCCGGTCGCCGAGGACCAAAAGCAGCAGCAGCCCGCTGGCCAGCGCGGGCTGGACGACGGTGAGCGGCGCGAGCAACAGCGCGGCGATGTGGAACGGCCACCCGGCGCCGCCCAGCAGCGTGGCGAAGAGCCAGCGGGGCCGTGCGACCAGCCGCCCCAGCAGGGACGGACGCAGGCCGTGCTCGCGCGGCACGTCGCGGGCCTCGAGGGCCTGGAGAGCGACCGCTAGGTCGAACAGGATCGAGGCGACGATTGCGCACGCGACACCCAGCTCGAGGCGGTACATGGGTGGCCGCCATCATAGGCTGGTGCGCCTGCGCCTCCTCCTCGCAACCGGCCTCGCCGTCCACGCGCTGCCCGCCCCCGCGGCGGTGGTTCCGGGTCTCGGCCGCGCGCTTCGGATACCGATGGGGCTCGACGCCGAACAGGGGGTGGCACTCACTTTCGACGACGGGCCTCATCCCGAGGGAACCGCGGCGGCCCTCGAGATGCTTGCGAGGGAGTCGGTGCCGGCCACCTTCTTTCTCGCCGGAGAGCAGGTGGAGCGCTACCCGAAGCTCGCCGCCGAGATCGTGGCCATGGGACATGAGGTAGGGCTGCACTGCCACCGTCATCGCAACCAGCTTCGCTTGGCGCCGGGGGCGATAGTCGACGACATGCGCCGCGGCGAGGCGGCGATCAGCGAGGCGTGCGGGCGGGCGCCGCGCCTTTACCGACCGCCATACGGGATCTTCAGCGCTGCCGGGCTGGCGATCGCGCGGCGCCGCTACCAACTCCTGCTCTGGACCCGCTGGGGACGGGACTGGTCCCGGCATGCGACGGCAGAGTCGATCGCGTTGATGGCGACCCGGCACATCCGGGCCGGCGACGTGATCTTGCTCCACGAGGCTGACCACTACAGCGCCCCGGGGTCGTGGCGGCGGACGGTCGCGGCAGTGCCGCGAATCCTCGAGAGCCTGGCGAGTGGTGGGCATGCGCCGGTCGCGATCAATGACGGCTGGTCTTGAACCTCCTACGGGCCCTCGTCCGTACCATGTTGTAGCCGTGGCCACGCTGCCGAAACTCGATCCCGTCGCGGTAGCGGAGGTCGGGGCAAGGCTGCGGGCCAACATCCAGCGGGCGGTCAAGGTCCGCGACGAGGTCGTGCGCGATGTGCTGGTCGCCCTGCTGGCCGAGGGCCACGTGCTGATCGAGGACTATCCCGGAGTCGGCAAGACGGCCCTGGCGCGGGCGCTGGCGCGATCGGTCGATGCCGAATACGCACGCGTTCAGTGCACGGTCGACCTGCTCCCCGCCGACGTGATCGGCACCAATGTGTTCAACCAGCGGGAGGCGCGGTTCGAGTTCCATCCCGGCCCCGTGTTCGCGAACGTCGTCCTGGTCGACGAGATCAACCGCACCTCGCCGAAGACCCAGTCCGGGCTGCTCGAGTGCATGCAGGAGCTGCACGTGACGGTCGACAACCAGACCCACGAGCTGGCGCGGCCGTTCCTGGTGATCGCGACCCAGAACCCGATCGAGTACGAGGGCACATACCCGCTGCCGGAGGCGCAACTCGACCGTTTCATGGTCCGGCTCGCGCTCGGCTACCCGGACGCCGACGACGAGGCCGAGATGCTCGCCGCCCACGCCGAGCGCGACCGGGTCCTCGACGTGGAGGCGGTCGCTGACGTGTCGATCGTGCTCGCCGCCCAGGCCGCCGCCGGCGCCGTGCACTCGAGCGAGGCGCTGAGGCGCTACGTGGTGGCCCTGTGCGAGGCGACCCGGACGGATCCCCGGGCGGTGTTGGGAGCCAGCCCCCGCGCGGCGCTGCTCCTGTTTCGCGCCGCCAAGGCGCGCGCTGCGCTGGAGGGGAGGGACCACGCTCTTCCGGACGACGTGCAGGCGCTCGCGCCGTCGGTGCTGAAGCATCGCCTCCTGCTCGCGCCCGGAGCCACCGACGATGATCGGGAGACGATCGTCCGCGGCGCGCTGGAGCGGGTTCCGGCGCTCTGACGGCGGGCGATGATGGCGGCGCGCTCGACGCTCGTCCTCGCGGGGGCGTTCGTGCTCTGTGGCGCCGCCTTCGATTCGCCGTCTTTGTACGTTCCCGGGGTCGCGCTGGCGGCCCTCGTCGCCGGGTCGCGAATCTGGGTGCGAGCTGGCGGCGCGAAGAGTGCGCCTCGAGCAGCTGCGCGGCCCCTGGAGCATTGTCGAGGGCGAGCCGTATGGGCTTGAAATCCGCATCCACTCGGGGCGCCTGCCACTGCCCGGCGGGCGCGTCGTTCATCCGCTGGCCGACCGCCCCGTGCCGGTCGGGATGCACCCTGGGAGGCATACCCGGCTCGAGCTGCGCTCCCTGCGGCGCGGCCGCCGGCGCCTCGAGCCCGCCACCCTGCTGCTCAGCGACCCGATGTCGCTCCGCACGGCCGAGATCCGAAGCGACCACGGCGAGGGGGTCCTGGTGCTGCCGCGGATCGAGCCGATCGTCAGATGCGACGCGCGGGGCGGACCTGGCGACGCGGCCCTCGACGGCCCACGTGGCCCCGTCGGAACGGGGCTCGACACCAGGACGATCGATTTCGAGATCGACGGGTTGCGTCCGTACCGAAACGGCAGCCCAGCGTCGCGCATTCACTGGGCGACCGTGGCCCGCACCGGCGAGATGGTGGAGCACCGGCTGGTCGCCGGCGCCGACTCGTCGCCGCTCGTGGTGCTGGACAGGTTCAATCCAGCCGATCAGGACGCCCTTGACTCCGCGGTTCGCGCCGCGGCCTCGATCTGCGTCCACCTGGCGCCGGCCGGCGGATGCACCCTGCTGGTCTCGGGTGAGCGCCGTCGGCTGGAGGTCGACTCGCAGCTCAGGGCGTGGCCCGACGTCCACGCCCACCTGGCCGTGGTCGAGGCCGGCAGCGC
Source organism: uncultured Actinomycetes bacterium (assembly GCA_963760665.1). Taxonomy (GTDB): domain Bacteria; phylum Actinomycetota; class Thermoleophilia; order Solirubrobacterales; family 70-9; genus AC-56. The sequence continues at coordinate 59,709 of CAVXDS010000003.1, read as the reverse complement.
CGCGCCCGCGATTCAGCGCCTGTCGCGGGCCGAGACGATCTTCTGGGTGACCGCGGCCGAGGCAGAGCCCAGCTGGACGCGGGGCAGGGCCAGGCACGGCTGGTACCTGGTCACGCCCTTCCCCCTCCCCGGTCTGGCGTCGGCGTTCACGGTCGCGGGCTGCCACGGACAGCACCCCGCAGCCGCACGGCGGGCACGATCGGTGGCGGCGTGAGCCAGGCCTCCGCGGCGACCGCTGGGGCGAGGGGCTCGCTGCGGCCTTGGCCGGCGGCCATGGGCGAGCCGCGACGCACGACACGCTCGCAGCCACGCGACTCGATCGCGGTGCGGCTGGGCGCCTTCGCGGCGCTCGCCTCGTTCGCCGCCACCCAGTGGATCGCTCTGGTCGCCGATCCCCCGGTCGGTCGGGCAGCGCTCGCCGTGGGAGCCGGGGTCGCCGGCGCCGTCGCACTCGCATTGATCGCCAGGGCCTCCGTCGGCCGCGCCTCGGCCTGGGCGCTCGCCGTGGTGGCGTCGCTCCTCGCCGTGGCGGCGGCGGCGTTCGCGATCGGCGTGCCCGCCCGCCTGCTGGCCCCCGGGGCCTGGGGCGAGCTCCGGCACAACCTGACCGCGGGGCTGAACGCGATCGGCAACAACGACTATCCGTACAGCGGCGCGAATGAGTGGTCGCGGCTGGCGATCCTGTTCGGCCTCCCGCTCTGGCTCGGACTTGCCGCCTCGCTCGCCTTCTGGCCCAGGCGCCGCCCCGTGCCGGGCGCCCGCATCCCTGCCCTGGTGGTCCTGGTCGGTGCCTACGCGACCGCGGCCACGGTCAACCCCCCCGCCATGCCGCTGTGGCACGGCCTCGTCCTGCTCGTGCTCGTCGCGGCCTGGCTGTGGCTGCCGGGCCTTGGCCGGCGCGACGCGCTTGCCGGTGGCGCGCTGGTGCTGGCAGCCGGGACGATTGGGCTGCCGCTGGCCGCCCGGCTCGACGGCGGACATCCGTGGTTCGACTGGCGGACCTGGAATTGGGCCTGGTCGAAGGATCGAGGGAGGCGAGTCGTTCAGCTGGGACCAGTCGTACGGTCCGCTCGACTGGCCGCGCAGCGGCAAGGCGCTGCTCGAGGTCAAGAGCAACGCCCCTCACTACTGGCGGACCGCGGTGCTGCAACGAATTCGACGGCTTCCGATGGCTGCAATCCGTGGAGAGCACCGGGGCAAGGCTTCGAGCTTCCCCGGCAGGCGGCGCGCCGGCGGCGTCGCTCCCGACCTGTCCAAGCTCGATCAAGCTTGGCTGCACCGGATCAAGTTCACGGTTGACTCGCTGAGCAGCCCGCTCGTGATCGGCGCCGGGACCGTGGTTTCGATCCATGGCCTGTTCGGGATCACGCCGACCTCCAGCGGCCTGATCCTCCCGGCCGACGATCCGCTCACGGACGGCGACTCCTACACCGTCCGAGCCTACGTCCCGGACCCGACCGCGCAGCAGATGGTCGCGTCTCCACCCCGGTACCCGCACGGGCTGGCCCAATACACGCGGATCGAGCTGCCGCAGGGCGGGTCGACGACGGTGCCGCTGCGAGGCGGGGCGCGGCCCATCGGCGGCGCGGCCGCACGCCGGGACGAGTGCCCGGCCGCGACCTCGCGGCTGCTCTCCCACTCGCCCTACCGCGGGATGTACGGGCTGGCGCACCGGCTGACCGACGGCCAGCCGACGAGCTATGACGCGGTGAACGCCGTGGAGGACTACCTACGGCGCAACTACACCTACAACGAGAGGCCGCCGCAGCACAGGTACCCGCTGCGGGCCTTCCTGTTCAAGGACGGACGCGGCTACTGCCAGCAGTTCTCCGGCGACGATGGCGCTGATGCTGCGCATGGTCGGGATCCCGAGCCGCGTCGCGGCGGGCTTCAGCCCCGGCACGCCCAACCATGGAGGCGACCGCTACACGGTGCGGGACTTCGATGCCCATTCCTGGGTCGAGGTCTACTTCAACGGCATCGGCTGGGTCGCGTTCGACCCGACGCCTGCCGTGGCGCCGCCGAAGTCGCAGGCGAGCGGTCTCGGGCTGCTGCGCTTCCTGCCCGTCACTGCGAGTGGAAAGCCATTGCCGCGCCAGGGGAGCGAGCGGCCACGTCCACGAGTCGAAGGGTGGCGGCCGTCGGTCGCCACGAGCTCGTCGTCGGCAACCCCCTCGTGGGTGGCGCCGATCGGGCTGGCCCTCGCGTTGATCGCCGTCGCCATCGCGGTGGCCACTCGCGCGATTCGCTACCGCTCGCTGCCCCGGCCGCCGCCGCTGAGGCGCGGCTCCGCGAGCTCGAGGCCGCCCTGCCGCGCCTGCGTTCGTGGACGGTGGGCGGCACCACGCTGCTGGCGCTCGAGCACCGGTTCGGCAGCGCCGCTGGACCGGCGGCCGCCGGCTACGCGGCGAAGCTTCGGGCTGCCCGCTACGCGCCGCTGGACCCGGGGCAGCCGACCGCGGCAGAGCGCCGCGCCATGCGCCGCGAGCTCACCGCCGGCCTCGGCGTGCGCGCCCGGCTGCGAGGACTGCTGGCCATCCCGCCCGGCGGCCCCTCGCCGGTGTAGCGAGGCTGGCAGTCTGGGCGAGCCGTCGCCCGTCCAGGGGCGCCGTCAGGGAGAATCGGCCTAACGATGCGCATCTCAGCCAAGGGCGACTACGCGATGAGGGCCGCGCTGGAGCTCGCAGCCGCCGAGCATCCACCGCTGAAGCGCGACCAGATCGCGACCGCGCAGCAGATTCCGGTCAAGTTCCTGGAGACGATCCTCGGCGAGCTGAAGCACGCCGGCATCGTGGCCAGCCAGCGCGGCGCCGACGGCGGCTACTCGCTTGCCAGGCCCCCGGAGGAGGTGACGCTCGCCGACGTTCTTCGAGTGATGGAGGGCCCGCTCGCCAGCGTTCGCGATCAGCGCCCGGAGTCGGTCTCGTACTCGGGCTCCGCGGAGATGCTCCAGGAGGTCTGGGTGGCCCTGCGAAGCAGCATGCGCGCCGTGCTCGAGCAGGTGACGCTCGCCGACGTGGTGGAGCATCATCTGCCCGCCGAAGTCGCCAAGCTGACCGCCGACCCCGAGGCCTGGAGCTCGACCTGATGCTCTTCCGGCAGGTGATCCACGAGGACCTCGGTTGCGGCTCCTATCTGGTCGGCGACGAGCACGCGGGCGATCGCCGTGGTCGTCGATCCTCAGTGGGACATCGTCCCATACCTGCGCCTGAGCCGCCTTCACGGGGTCCGGATCGAGCATGTGCTCGAGACCCACAACCATGCGGACCACGTCTCCGGACACGGCCGGTTGGCCAGGGCCACGGGAGCGACGATCCACATCCACGAGCTCGCCGAGGCCGAGTATCCGCACGAGCCGTTCGCCGACGGCTGGAAGCTTCGCATCGACGACCTGGAGATCGGGGCCGTGCACACGCCTGGCCACCGCCCCGAGCACACATCGTTTGTGCTTCGCGACGCCGCGCGGGGAGGCGACGCCTGGGCCGTCTTGACCGGCGACTCGCTGTTCATCGGCGACGTGGCGCGCCCCGATCTCGCGGTCAAGCCGCGCGACGGCGCGGCGGACATCTTCGGATCCCTGCACGATCGCCTGCTGACCCTGGACGACGACGTCGAGGTCTGGCCCGGGCATCTCGGCGGATCGATGTGCGGAAGCTCGGCGATCGACAAGAAGACGTCCTCGACGATCGGCTTTGAGCGGCGGCACAATCGGGCGCTCCGCATCTCGAGCCTCGAGTCGTTCGTGGCCACCACGGTCGCCGAGCTCGGCGAACGCCCGCCCAACGTCGAGCGCATCGTGGCGCTCAACCGCGGCCCCCTGATCGAGGAGCTGGGCACGCCCGCGCCCCTGACGCCTCGGGCCGTCGAGGTGGCGATCGCCGAGGGGGCGATCCTGGTCGACGCGAGGACCAACGAGCAGTTCGACGAGGCCCACATCCCCGGAGCGATCAGCGCCTCGGCCTACGACACCGGCTTCGCGACCAAGGTCGCCCAGGTGGTCGCCGAGGACGTCGAGCTGATCGTCGTCGCCGCCTCCGACGGCTACGAGCTGGAGGCGGCCGAGCTCCTGGCGTCGGTCGGCCTCTGCGTTCGGGGGTTCCTGGAAGGGCGGCATGACGGCCTGGCGCTCGGAGGAGCGGCCGGTGAAGCGCCTCGAGCTGATCGATCCCGACGCCCTGGCCGAGCGGCTCTCGGCAGCGACAGCGGGATCGTGGTGCTCGACGTCCGGGACGACGACGAGTTCGCCGCGGCCCACATTCCCGGCTCGGTCCACGTCCCGTACGGCCACCTGATCGAGCGGCTCGCAGAGCTGCCGAGCGACCGGGTGATCGCCACGGTGTGCAGCGGCGGCAAGCGCAGTGGCCTTGCCGCCTCGCTCCTGCAGCGCGAGGGCTACGACTCCGTGATCCACGTCGGCCACGGCGGCGTGGGCACCTGGGAGCGCGACGGCCACCCGGTCGAATCGGGCTGATCCGCCGCGCCCTGGACCACGCTTAAACCCACCGCCACCCCGCCGCGCGGATTCGCACAACGTGGTCGGCTGCTATCCTCCCGCCGTCGCCCGCGGCCGAGGTCTCATGACGCGATCTTCTTCTGTGGGTTCATCAGGCCCTTGGGATCGAACGCCCGCTTGACCGCCTCGTGCAGTCGCGAGCGCCCGCGGCGGCCACTGACGCGCCAGCTGTCCGCGCTTGACCCAGCCCACGCCGTGCTCGCCGGAGATCGATCCTCCCAGCCGCACCGCGAGCTCGAACAGCTCCTCGGCGGCGCTTGCCGCCCGCTCCAGCTCCCCGCGGTCGTCGGGCGCCGACCAGGAAGGTCGAGTGCAGGTTCCCGTCGCCGGCGTGGCCCCAGCTGCAGGCCTCCAACCCGTGACGCCTCCCGATCGAGACCGTCTCCTCGATCGCCTCGCCGTAAGCGATCGAGCGGGACGACGATGTCCTCGCTCACCTTCCCTCCGCGCCGGGCTTCGACGGCGATCGAGACGCCGTCACGCCACCGCCACAGCGCTTCCACCTCGCGCCGCTGAACGGGCGCCTGCAGGCCGAGCGCGCCGGGGCCGAGGGCCTCCACCAGCTCTCCCTGGAGGCGCTCGGCCTCGGCCTCGGTGCCGTCGGCCTCGGCGATCACCATGAACCCGGCGCCTTCGGGGACGGCGCCCGGGAACGAGGCCCCGGCCGCGGCCAGGGCGCCACCGTCGAGGTACTCGAGCGCGGCCACGGTCAGCCCGGCGCCCAGCACCCCCTCGATCGCCCGGCAGCCCGCCTCGGTGCCGGCGTGGAAGGCGACGACGGGCAGCGCGGCCTCGGGCGCCGGCAGGAGCTTCAGCCAGGCGGCGGTGATCACGCCGAGCGTCCCCTCCGAGCCGATCAGCAGGGCCTTCAGGTCGTAGCCGGCCACGTCCTTGCGGATCGGCCCGCCGACCGCCACGATCTCGCCGGGCGGCACGACCGCCTCGAGCCCGGTCACCCAGGCGCCCGTCACCCCGTACTTGAAGGCGTGCGGGCCGCCGGCGTTCGTGGCGATGTTGCCGCCGATCTGCGACTGCTCGGCGGCACCGGGATCGGGCGGAAATGAAGAGGCCGTTCTCGCGCGCGCGCCGGCGGACCTCGGCGGTGCTCAACCCCGCCTCGACGCAGATCCGCCACAGGAGCGGCTCGAAGGCGCGCACCCCCCTCATCCGCTCGAGGCCGACGACGACGCCTCCGTCCAGGGGCACCGCGCCGGCCGCGAAGCCCGTGCCGCCCCCACGCGGCACGATCGGCACCTCGTGCTCGTAGCACCAGGCGACGACTCGGGCCACCTCCTCGGTCGTCGCCGGCAGCGCCACGGCGTCGGCGCTGCCCTTGATCCCGCGGTGCTCGGTTGCGTCCGCCAGGTAGGCCGCCGTCGCCGGGGCGATCGCGCCCGATGCCGAGCAGCTTGCCGAGCTCAGCCTGGATCTCGGCGGAGCGCCGGCTTGTCGTTGCGATCCGGCTCAGGCGGTCACCGCCTGCGCCGAGCCCGCCGCGGGCGCGCGCTCGGCGAGCAGGCTCATGAACTCGCGCATCCATTCGGGGTGATCGGGCCAGGCGCGCGCCGAGACCATCATTCCGTCCACGACCGCGGCGCTGTCCACGAACTCCGCGCCCGTGGAGCGCACGTCGGGCTCGAGGGCCGGGTAGGCGGCCGTGCGCCGCCCCTCCAGCACACCTGCCGCAGCCAGCGCCAGCGGAGCGTGGCAGAGCTGAGCAACCGGCTTCTCCTCCTGGAAGAAGTGGCGGATGATCCGCTGCACGTCAGAGTCGTTGCGGATGTACTCGGGAGCGCGGCCGCCGGGAATCACCAGCGCCACGTAGCCGTCCGGATCCACGTCCGCGAACGCGAGGTCCGCGTCCCAGGTGTAGCCGGGCTTCTCGGTGTAGGTGTCGTAGCCGTCGACGAAGTCGTGGACGACGAACTGGAGCTTCTTCTTCGAGGGCGCGGCGATCTCGACCTCGTAGCCGGCCTCGAGCAGGCGCTGGTAGGGGTACATGACCTCGAGCGATTCCGCGGCGTCGCCGGCCAGCATCAGGACCTTGGGCATGGGCTCTCCTCCTTTGAAGCCAACGAGGCGTTTGTCCGCCCTGAGTATCCCACCGCCCGTGGGTCGTCAGCCGGCCCAGCGAGGGACGCTGCGGAGCGTCCGCGATGCCCCTCAGCTCACCTTCCCCGGTGGGGACGTCGCGCGATGTGCGTACACTGGCTGGGCAGCAATGGCAGGGGCACCGTCGTCCCTGGCTGCAGTCCCGAAACGCGAGTGAGAACCCCCAATCGGCCATGCAAATGGCCGAGCCGCGGGCTTCCTCGAACCGAACAACCGAAAGGAAGCCCTTGGGCCCCTACGTGTGCCCCGCATGTGGCGAGCACCTCACCCTGATGGCCGGCGCGATCCTGCCCAGGCCGTGTCCGCGCTGTCTCGAGAGCACCGGGCGGGTCGTGGAGATGGTCAAGCAGGAGCCCACCAGGCCGCCGGGACCCCCGGCCGTCGAGCAGCGCTAGCCGTTCGAAACTCCGCGCCGCTGGCCAACGCCGGGTGCGCGGACTTGACCTCGGCGAGCGCCTGACGTAGCGTGCTCGCGTCAGATGTCCACCCGTGACAGGAGGTTGTCCATGGCTGAAGCAGGGCTGTTCACCGGTTGGGGCCCGCCGGTCCGGAGTCGGGAGGCCAAGGGCCTGGAGGTGTTCAACGAGACGCTCTCCTTCTATGGCAAGCAGCAGGAGTCCGGCGCGATCGAGAGCTTCGAGGTGGTCATTCTGGCTCCTCACGGCGGCGATCTCGCCGGCTTCATCCTCGCCAGGGGCTCGGAGGAGCAGATCGCCGCTCTGCGCGCCGACGACGAGTTTCAGCGCCTCAGCGCGCGCGCCGGCCTGATCGTGGAGCGCTTCGGAGTCGTCGACGCGGCCGTGGACGAGGGGGTAGCCGAGCAGGTCTCGGTCTACCAGGAGGCGATCGCCGACCTGGCCTGAGCCTGTCGAGCGCACAGAGAGGAGATCGAGATGACGGGAAAGGCCGATTTCAGCCCGGAGGAGTGGGAGGTCGTCCTGAAGGGGCCGCCGAGCGCCGGCATGATCGTGATCACGGCGCAGCGCGGAGGAACCCTGCGCGAGAGCTTTTCGATGGCGAAGGCATATACCGAGGCGCGCAAGCAGCACGGCGACAGCGAGCTGCTCGACGAGATCGCCTCGACGAAGCCCGAGATCGACCACACGCGGTACCACTCGGTCGAGGAGCTCAAGGATCACGGCCTGCAGCACATTCGCGACGCCGTCGAGCTCCTGGAGCAAAAGGCCACCCCGGAGGAGGTGGACGAGTACAGGCGCTTCGTCCTCACCCTGGCAAACCGTGTCGCCGAGACCCACAAGGGAGTGAGCGACGCCGAGCGCGACGCCATGCAGGAGATCAGCGAGGCGCTGGGCGCGCCGAGCCCGTAAGCGAGCCCCGGGCCCAGCGGCCGACTGCGGTCAGGCGCCTGACAAACAGCCCTCCCCACGACGCGCCCGATCCCGCGGAGGCATAAGCTCCCGCCGCTGCCCGGGTCGAGAGGCGAGGAGGACGGATGAAGGGGAAGAGGCGGATCGCGGCGGTGGCTCTGGCCGCGCCGACCGTGGTGGTCGTCGCGGCAGTGTCTGTGAACGGAGCGTCGGGCGCCTCCGCTCGCAGGGTCTTTCGCGGCAGCGTGCCTCCGTATGCGACCGCGTCCGCAAAGGTTCGGCCGGCCAAGGGCGCTGTGCACTTCGACGTCTCGCTCCCGTGGCGCAACTCGCGAGAGCTCGACCGAGTCGATCAGGCGGTGTCCGACCCGGCGAGCCCAAGCTACGGCCACTACCTGTCTCCCGCGGCCTTCCGCGCCCGTTTCTCCCCCCCGGTGGCGCAGGTCGACAAGGTGAAGCGCTGGCTCCGCGACAACGGCTTCGCGGTCACCGGGGTCTCCACGAGCCGGATGCTGATCGATGCGGTCGGCTCGGTCGGCGAGGTCAACCGCGCCTTCAACACCTCGGTCCAGCTCTATCGCGACAAGCATCAGACGCTGCGCGCTCCCGCTACGCCGCTGTCGGTGCCGGCGACGATCGCGAACGACGTCGACGGGGTGCTCGGGGTCGGCGAGGAGCCCTACAAGCCGCTGTCGACGCCCGACGCGCCGCCTCCGCCCGCGTTCAGGAACGCACCTCCGTGCTCGAACTACTGGGGCCGGCGATTCGCGCGCAACCAACCCCCCGCCTACGGCAGTGTCCAGCCCTGGGCCACCTGCGGCTACGCGCCGAAGGAGCTTCAGAACGCCTACGGCGTCCACCGCGCCATCCGGCGCGGCAACGACGGCTCGGGCGAGAAGGTCGCCGTGATCGACGCCTTCGCGGCCCCGACCATCCGCCGCGACCTGAAGAAGTACAGCCGCAGGCACGGCCTGCCCAAGCCCCGCTTTCGCCAGAAGGTCTTCCACGGCTGCCAGAACGGGTGCGACATCGCCAACCAGCAGGGCTGGTATGGCGAGGAGACGCTGGACCTCGAGGCCGTTCACTCGATGGCGCCCGGCGCGAAGCTCGTCTACCTGGGAGCAGCGGACCCGACCTTCAAGCTCATCCGAACCCTGGAGTTCGCCGTGGACCACCGGGTCGCCCACATCATCACCAACTCCTACGGCCACGTCGGCGAGGCCGTCTCGCACGTCCAGGTCAGGGCCTCGGAGAAGATCCACAAGCAGGCGATCGCGACGGGAATCGGCATCTACTTCTCGTCCGGCGACGAGGGGGACGAGTCGCACGTGCTCGGCTACCCCACCACGGACTACCCGGCCTCGAGCCCGAGGATTACGGCCGTCGGGGGCACGACGCTCGCGATCGGCCCGCAGCACAAGTACCGCTTCGAGGTCGGCTGGGGCACCCACGTCACCGACAAGTCGGGCAACCATTGGGACCCCTCGCCCCCCGGCAGCTTCCTCTACGGAAGCGGCGGCGGCACGACGAGGCTCTTCACCGAGCCGCACTACCAGAACGGCGTCGTCCCCAAGCGCCTCGCGCGGCGCTTCGGCGGCCGGGGCCGGGTGGTGCCCGACATCTCGATGGACGGCGACCCGAACTCCGGGATGCTGGAGGGCGAGACGCAGACGTTCCCCGACGGCAGCCACCGCTACGGCGAGTACCGGATCGGCGGCACCAGCCTCTCGTCGCCGCTGTTCGCGGGAGTGATGGCGCTGGCCGACCAGCGCGCGCACTTCCACCACGGCTTCGTCAACCCGGCGATCTACCGCCTCTACCGAACCGGGGCCCTCCGCGACGTGCGATCGGCCCATACGCCGATCGCGGTGGTCCGCAGGGACTTCAACAACGGGGTGAACCGCCACGATGGAACCTCCGTCAGCCTGCGGACGGCCGACAGGGACACGTCCCTGAACACGAAGCGCGGCTACGACGACGTCACCGGGCTGGGATCGCCCCGCGGCCTCCGATTCCTGAGGGCGCTGGATCGCTAGCTGATCGTCAAACCGGCTTCGTCGTCATCGCCCAGATCGCGACCAGATAGGCGATCAGGAGGATCGACACCCCAACCGTCGTGGCGCGGCGGAAGCCGGCGCCCGCCCCTTCGGTGCGCCGCGACCTCCGCGCCGCGAACCCGGCGAGGATCAGCGAGATCACGATCAGCGCGAAGCCGCCGTCGGCGGTCGTGAACCCGATCCCGATCCAGGAGAGGTTCGAGTCGCTCAGGTCCTCCTTCGACGCGATCCATTCGGCGGCGCCCCGCATCACGATCCAGGCGGGCAGCACGCCGAGCAGAAGGGAGCGGTACCCGAGCCGCGCCAGCGCGGGATCGCCGTTCCGCCAAGCGAGGACGAGCGCCGTGACCGTGAGGACCAGCGTCCCCACCAGGAGCATGGCGCCGAGGACGTGAACGAGCAGCGGGAAGTCCCAGGAATCGGGGCGGACCGGTGCGCTCACCGCCAGCATCACGCCCCCGGCTTGTAGATCATCACGACGAGGAGCGCCAGCACGAGGACCGAGCGCAGCCAGTGCATGAGGGCCGCCCGCTCGGCGCCGGCGACCGCGGCCTCGCCGGGGGCCGTCCCGGCGAGCGCCGTGTATCCCACCTCGGCGCGCCTTCCGACCTCCGTGGCGATCGCCCACAGCACGATCGCGGCGATGATCCAGCCGTCCCAGAGCTCGTAGTTCTGCAGGTAGATCGCCAGCCAGATCCCGAACACGAGCGTCCCGAGGCCGCCGGCGGCCCAGAGCACCCTGCCGACCATGAGCACGCGCGAGTCCGGCGCCGCCCCGAGCGCGTAGGCGCTGTAGATCACCACCGTGGCGACCAGGGCGAAGGCCGACAGAACGTGCAGGAACAGGAGGGTGTCGTACACGCGCGCGAACCCTACCCGCCGAACAGGCGGGGGTATCCGATCGGCTTGCGACCAGCGCACGCGCGCCCGGCGGCGCTACTCGACGGTCCAGGTATCGCCGGAGCGCAGCAGCGAGTCGAGCTCGTCCGTGCCGACCCCCTCGCGGGCGGCCTCCAGCTCCCTGGTCATCGGCTCGCCGTACAGCGGCCGCTCGAAGGCGCGAAAGATCCCGATCGGGGTGGGGCCGTTGGGTCGCTCCGAGAGGTGGGCCAGGGAGAAGGCGAGGCTTGGGTTTGGGTCGTGGGCGTCGTGCACGAGCAGCCCGTCGGCGCCCGCCTCGGACACGTTCTCGATGCTCAGGCGGCCGTCGGCGTCGCGGACCACGCCCTGCTCCCCCTCGACTCCGAAGCGGATCGGCTTGCCGTGCTCGAGGCGGATCTGGTTGGCCTCCTTGCCCTTGCCCCGCACCGCGTCGAACGCCCCGTCGTTGAACACGTTGCAGTTCTGGTAGATCTCGATGAAGGCCGAGCCGGGGTGCCGGGTGGCGGCCCGCAGCACCTCGGCCTGGTGCTCGCGGTCGGTGTCCACGGTGCGGGCGGCGAAGGTCGCCTCGGCCCCGAGCGCCAGCGCGATCGGGTTGAAGGGGTGATCGAGGGAGCCGAACGGGGTCGACTTGGTGACCTTCCCCTCCTCGCTGGTGGGCGAGTACTGGCCCTTGGTGAGGCCGTAGATCTGGTTGTTGAACAACAGGATCTTGATCGGCACGTTTCGCCGCAGCGCATGAATCAGGTGGTTGCCACCGATCGACAGGGCGTCGCCGTCCCCGGTGACGACCCAGATCGAGAGGTCGGGCCGGGCCAGGGCCAGGCCGGTCGCCAGCGCCGGCGCGCGGCCGTGGATGCCGTGCACCCCGTAGGTGTCCATGTAGTAGGCGAAGCGGCCTGCACAGCCGATGCCCGCGACCCAGACGATCCGCTCCGGCGGCAGCCCCAGCTCGGGCAGGAACTGCTGCACCGTGGCCAGGATCGCGTAGTCGCCGCAGCCGGGGCACCAGCGCGTCTCCTGGTCGGAGGCGAAGTCCTTCTTGGTCAGCGAGGGCGAGCCGTTGGAGCCGTTGTCGAGCCCCGCGCTCACAGGCGCTCCACGATCGCCTCGTCGAGCTCCTCGGCGAAGATCGGCAGCCCCTCGACCTTGCTGTAGCTGAGCGCGTCGACCAGGAACTCGGCGCGGATGATCTTCACCAGCTGCCCGGTGTTCATCTCGGGGATCAGGACCTTGGGATACGAGCGCACCACCTCGCCGGTGTTGGACGGCAGGGGGTTGAGGTGGTGGAGATGGGCGGCGGCGACCTTCTTGCCGCGGAGCCGCACCCGCCTGACCGCCCCCTTGACCGCACCATAGGTCGATCCCCAGCCGAGCACCAAGAGCTCCGCGCCATCGGGGTCGTCGACCTCCAGCTCGCCGATGTCGGAGGCGATTCCGGCGATCTTCTCCGCCCGCAGCCGCGTCATTCGGGAGTGGTTCTGTGCCTCATAGCTGATGTGGCCGGTCTCGTCCTCCTTCTCGAGCCCGCCGACCACGTGCTGGAGGCCCTTCGTCCCCGGCAGCGCCCAGGGCCGGGCCAGCCTGTCGTCGCGCAGGTACGGCCAGAATCGCCCCTCGCGATTCGGCTCGGTGGCGAACCCGGGATCGATCCGCGGCAGGTCCGATGCGCTGGGCAGCTGCCACGGCTCGGACGAGTTGGCGAGAAACGTGTCCGAGAGCAGGATCACCGGCGTGCGGTAGCGGACCGCGATCCGGACCGACTCGAAAACCGCCTCGAAGCACTGGGCCGGAGTCGCAGCGGCGATCACCGGCAGTGGCGACTCGCCGTGGCGGCCGTGGATCGCCATCAGCAGGTCGGCGGCCTCGGTCTTGGTCGGCATCCCGGTCGAGGGCCCAGCCCGCTGGACGTCGATCACCAGCATGGGCAGCTCCAGGGCCACGGCGAGGCCGATCGTCTCGGCCTTCAGGTCCATGCCGGGGCCGCTTGTCACCGTGACGCCGAGGTGACCGCCGAAGGCGGCTCCGAGCGCCATGTTGGAGGCGGCGATCTCGTCCTCGGCCTGCACCGTGCGGACGCCGAAGCGCTTGTGCCGCGAGAGCTCGTGCAGGAGCTCGGAGGCGGGCGTGATCGGGTAGCTGGCCAAAAACAGCGGCAGCCCGCTTCGGACGCTGGCCGCGATCAACCCCATCGCCGCCGCCCCTGTGCCGTTGACGCTGCGATAGGTGCCCGGGCGTGCCGGGGCGGGCTTGACCTCGTAGTGGACCTGCAGCAGTTCGGCCGTCTCGCCGAAGTTGTAGCCGGCGCGGAAGGCCGCCAGGTTCGCATCCATGACGAGCGGCATCGAGGCGAACTTCTCCTCGATCCAGCGCGCCGTGACGTCGACCGGGCGGCTGTACATCCACGAGACCAGCCCAAGCGCGAAGAGGTTCTTCGAGCGCGCCGCGTCGCGGGCCGTGATCCCGTCGATGCCCTCGGTGGCGCGAACGGTCATCGACGTCATCGGGACGCGGAACACCTGGTAGTCGTCGAGCGTTCCGTCCTCGAGCGGGCTCGAGTCGTACTGGGCCTTGCGCAGGGTTGTCTTCGTGAACCCGTCCTCGTTGACGATCAAGATGCCGCCGCTCTCGAGCTCGGGCAGGTTCATCTTCAACGCCGCGGGGTTCATCGCGACCAGAGCGTTGGGACGGCCGCCGGGGGTCAGGATGTCTCGGGAGGCGAAGTGGATCTGGAACGCGGAAACGCCCGCCAGGGTTCCGGCCGGAGCCCGTATCTCGGCCGGGAAGTCCGGCAGCGTCACCAGGTCGTTGCCGATCAGAGCGGTGGCTGCAGCGAACCGGTTGCCGGCGAGCTGTATCCCGTCGCCCGAGTCGCCGGCAAAGCGGACGACGACGCGTTCCTTTTCCTCCAGGACCTTGTTCAAATCGCTCAGGAGCGCTGCGCGCTCCTTCACCGACTATACGCACCGGACTGGATCGGGCTTATTCGCCGAGCCAGAAGCCGAGTTCGCGCTGCTTGGGCGCGGTGAAGTAGCTGTCCTGCCAGCCCGAGCTGTCGACGAGGCCCTCCCAGGCATTCCCGGCCTCCTTCGCCTCCTGCGAGCGCACGTAGCGCCACCGGTACGCGTTGTAGATCGCCATGATGTTCACCGCGTAGGCGGCGGCGAGCCGGGGTGCCCCCTCGATGATGATCAGGTTCTCGTCGTTGGACCCGCTGGCGCGCGGGCCCATGTTGTGCGAGCCGGTCATCACCACGGGCTCCTCCCCGAACGGATCGAGGACGACCACCTTGCTGTGCACCATGACGATCGAGTAGGAGCGGATCTCCGGCTCCCAGTTTGAGAAGCGCTCGTCGACGCTCGACGGCAGCACGATGTCGGGATTGGCGGCGTCGAGCTCGCCGCGGTGGATCAGGCCGACCAGGGCAGGATCGTCGGAGCCGGCTTCCGGGTCCTGATTGAGGACCCCGTGGATGTAGAGCGGCTCCTCGGCGCGGTCCATGATCGCGTTCAGCAGCGTGCCCTCGCGCCCGGGGTTGAACATCAAGAACAGGATTCCGCGCTTCGCCCTTGCGATCCGCGCCCGGGCGTCCGCCAGGTCCACGACGTCATGAAGGGGCGTGAACCAGGTCGTCGCCTTACCGTTCCCGAGCGCCCCGGCGTGGGGCTCCGCGTCATCGCTCACCAGCCAGTCCGGGAACTCGCTCTCCGCCTTGCACAGGGCCTGCCAATGCTCGGCGTACCAGGCAGCCACATCCTCGTTGTCGATCCGCAGGCCGTTGTTGACCTGGGTGCACAGCCCCGTGTCGGTCCAGTTGGTGCTCCCGGTCCACACCCGCTCGGGCTTTCCATTCGCATCGCAGACGACCACGTACTTGTTGTGCGCCAGGCGGGAGCCCGTCATCCGGTCGTGGACCTCGACCCCGGCGGTCTTCAGCGCCTCCCGGGCGTCGGAGTTCTCGTCGTCGCGGTCAGCCCCGTTGGCGAGCACCACTCGGGCCTGCTTGCCGAGGCCTTTCAGCCGCTCCAGGAGCTCGGGATCGTCAAGCTCGAACAGCGCCGCCAGCAGCGTCTTGCCGCCCGCCTTGACGTCCTCCAGGAGCTGCAGCATCGCCTCGCGCAGATCACCCGAGAGGTAGTTGCGCGTCGGGTCCCCAGGGTTGGCGATGATCTCGCCGAGCTTCTTGCGCCCCGCGTCGGGCCCGAGGCGCCGGGCGACGGACTGGGTTGCGAGCACACCCCGGTTGAAGTAAGCCGCCATTCCGGCCTCGGCATCCGGGGTCACGTCCAGCGGCTCGGTCCAATCGGTTGCCTCCTCCTCGGCCGGCTCGAGGCTGCCGCTCTTGCCGACCATCGGCACGACGCGATAGCTCACTCGTTCACCGCTCCGGACCCCGAAATCGGACCACATGAACTTCTGGATCGGCCACTCGGTGCTGGGCCGAAACTCACCGGGTTTCGAAGTCTGGCCAACGAACGGCACCCAGGTGTCGACTGCCTCGGCGTCCTGGTCGTCCCGTCTGCGAAACAGCGCGAAGCCCCGGCTGTCGGGGATCGGCTTCTCATACCGCCAGGCGACGTAGGCATCGTCGCAGTTGGCGTAGGCCTGTATGGAGCGCGCAGCCATTCCCCGTGCAGCGATCCTACCCCGCGATTGAGGGGATTTGCGCTTCAGGCGTTCGAGCCTCGCGCGCGCAGGACCTCCCGCGCGCAGCGCTCTCCGGAAGCGACCGCGCCCTCCAGGAACCCCTGGTAGGCGTCCGAGGTGTGCTCGCCGGCGAAGTGCACACCGCCCTCATGGCGGGCGATCACCCCGGCGTACCTGGTGTACTGGCCCGGCAGGAAGGCCGCGTAGGAACCGTGGACCCAGGGGTCGGCCACCCAGTCGTCCAGCCACGCGTGCCCGTTGAACTCGCGGCTGATCCCGGGAACCGCGCGCTCCATCGCCGCCAGCGAATCGCGAACCACCTGCGGGGGCGCGGGGCCGTGGGCCCGGCGGGCGTGGTACCCGGCGCCGACGGCGCCCCCCGAGTAGACGGTCAGCAGTCCGTCGTGGCCGGGTTGTGTCAGCGAGGTGTCCCAGGTGTCCAGGAAGGGCTGGTCCGTGGTCTCGTCGCCGTTCCAGCGGTGGAAGTCGAGCGGGCCGGTGGCGGAACTGCATCAGCACCTTGGCGTTGGTGCCCATCCCGAGCTCCTCGATGCACTCGGCGCTTGAGGGCGCTCAGGCCGGCCCGCCCGAGGTCCACGTCGCGCAGGGTCGTGAATGGGGCGGCGAGGACGATCTGGTCAGCCTCGACGTCGCCGCGGATGCCGCCCAAGCCTCAGCCCGTAGGAGCCATCGCCTCGACGCCACAACGCCTCGAGCGGCGCGTCCAGGTGGAGCGCGTCCTCCGGTAGGCGCTCGGCGAGCCGGCGTGGCACCTGGTCGTTGCCGCCATGGACGTGGTAGCGCTCGTCCGAGGGGTCGGTCTCAGCAGGCTCGCCGCCCGAGCGAGGGCCCTCGACGAGGTAGAGCAGATCGGTCGCGGTGAGCCGTGCGGCATCGAGGCCGAACTCCTCGGTCAGGTACTCGCGCATCGCCTGGCCGAGCAGGGAGCCGCCGCCGCCCGGGACGTTGGCGTCCAGCCACTCGACCCGCGCTGAGCTGATCGAACGCGCGCGCGTCGCGACTCGCGTAGGTGCCGAAGTAGCCGGTCCGCCTGGCGACCGACCGCAGGCGTCGCTGGACCGCTGCGTAGTCTCGGAATACCTCATCCTCGGCGCGGAGGGCGCCGTCGAGATAGAGCTTCGAGTAGCGCCCCGATCGGATCTTCGCCCAGGCCTCGCGATCCTCGAGCCGCAGCCCGAGCTCTCGAACCAGGCCCCGATCCGGGCGTGGTCGGAGTCGATGAACTCGCCGCCGTGCTCCGCTATCTGGCCATCGGCGAACCCGCGGGCGGTCCAGCATCGCCCTCCGACCCGGTCCGGGCGGGCCTCGTACACGGCCACCTCGACCCCGTGCTGGTGGAGCCGGTACGCGCAGGTCAGGCCTGCCAGGCCCGCGCCCACGACGGCGACCGCCGGCGCCTGGGAGCGGCCCGCAAGCGGCCAGCGGCCCGGCGACGAGCGCCGTCGCTTCCAAGCGCGGCGCCCCGGGCCACGAACTCCCGTCTGGACAGTCCCCGCTGCTCCGGGGGCACCCCCGCGCTCGGATGGCGCACCTCGCAAACATACGCCCTGTCGGCGCGGCGCCGAGTCGATTGGAATTGCCTATTGCCTGCCTAGCGGCGCTCCGAAGCCGGTACGCGTCAGTATCCGCCCCCGGCTCCGCCTCCGCCCGAGGCGGCGATCACGATCACGGCGATCACGACGATCGCCACCGCCACGGCGAGCCCGATCCATGTTCGCCTGTTGAGAGCCATGCGTTTCACCTCCACGTGGGTAGGTCGTTGATCTTGCTCTCGCACGGTTCGCATCATGCGACCGGCGACCTAACCGGACTACTGCCCCGGGTGGGGTCGAGGTTCACCATCTGCAGAACGGACCATCAGTCACGTCCTTGCCGGCGGCCTCAGCCCTGGCGGCCGAGGACGTTGCGGAGGAAGTGGCGGGTGCGGACCGCCGGAGGACTGCTGCCGTCGTAGAGATCGGCGACGTGGCCCGCGCCGCGGGCGACGTATTGGCGGGCGTCGGAAAACTCCGCCGCGACCAGGCGGCCCTCATACGGCGTGGTCACGTCATCCAGCTCGCCGGAGACGACCAGTACCGGCGCCTTGGTCGAATGCTCCCCGGGGGAGATGGGCGGCTCGTACAACGACGACGGACGCGGCGCCGTGAGGCAGAACTGGTACAGCGTGGTCGAGGAAAGAGCTACGTCACGGGGGCTGAACGGCTTCAGCCAGTCGTTGTGGTAGGTGCTGACCTTCCGCTCCAGCTCCTGGCGCCGCTCCGCCTCGGAGGCGTCCTTGGGCCACAGCAGCGGATAGTCATTGCATTCGACCACGTTCTCCTGCATGAGCGAGAAGTGGTGCAGGTGCCCGAAGCCGAGCTTGGCTTCAGCGATCAGCAACTTCCAGGGGTGGGAATCCCCATGGACGAGCTTGCTCCCCGCGCTATCGATCTGCAGGTAGGTGTCCGGAGGGCCGTAGCCCGCGGCGAACAGCGCGTCGACCAGGGGGCCCACGCCCTTGTGCCTGGAGCGCAGGAAGTGGACCAGCGTCTTGAGCCGCTTGTAGGCATTCCCGGAGCAGTCGGGCGAGCGGCGGCAGGATACGGAGATCGCGCGGACGCCGGTCTGGATCAGGCTCGGATACCAGGCGCTCTCTCCCCTCGCCGGATAGGCGGAGTCCAAGCACCAGGGCGCTGAGGGTCTCTGGATGGCGGAAGGCGTAGGACTGGGCCAGGAAGGTGCCGTAGGAGTCGCCGTACAGGGTGATGCGCCCGAGGCCCAGCGCTCGCCGGACGTCATTGACGTCATCCGCGGAGGCGGAAGTGCGGTAGGAGCTGAAGCGCGGCCCCAGCTTCTGGGCGCACTGCGGGAACGCAATCCAGTCCGGCGCGCTGCCGGACTGGAGATCGCGGCAGTCGAGCGGCATGGAGCGCCCCGTGCCACGCTGGTCGACCATCACCAGCTCGCGGCGCTCGAGCAGGGAGCCGAACAGCCTCACGTAGGAGCGAACGGTCCACGAGCTGGCATACCCGGGCCCGCCCTCGACCGCGAAGATCGCCCCCAATGACGGCCGCTTGCGCTCCGCTCGCGGAAGGACGGTGAAGCCGATTCGGGTCTTGCCGACCGAAGGGTCCTGGCGCTCGAACGGGACGCTGATCGCGCCGCAGCGAAGCGTCGTCGGGCCCGGCCCCGACTTGCAGCGATGGAGGTCGCCCAGGGTCAGCGACGGGACTCGATACGAGGCCTCGGTTTGATCATTCCCTGCGCCGCAGGCCCCGAGTCCCAAGGCAAGCGCCACCCCGCAGACGAGCGCGGTCGCGCCGACGATCGCGCGCCGTGCAGATGGCCGTCTGCGGAGCAGGAAGGCCATGGATGAAGAAGCTAGACGATGGGCTCCGGCCACGACCGGCGGCCGGCGCCATGTGGGCAAGCGAGGCCAGCGTCCCCGGGCTCGCATCCCCGGCCCCGCGGTAGGCTCGCCCTGATGGTGGGGTGGGACAGGGGCGATTGGAAGCCCTATGCGGTCAAGGTCGCCGTGCTCGCCGGCGGCTACTACGGCGCCGCCAAGCTCGGCCTCGGGCTCGCGTTCGCGGCACCGAGCGTCACGGCGATCTGGCCGCCCACCGGGATCGCCCTGGCGGCGATCCTGCTCTGGGGCTATCGCGTCTGGCCGGGGGTGGCGCTCGGCGCCCTGCTGGCGAACGCCTGGACCGGCGTGCCTTTCTACGCCGTGCTGGGGATCACGGTCGGGAACACGCTCGAGGCACTCGCCGGGGCCTATCTCCTGCGCGAGCTCGCCGACTTCCGGGCCTCTCTCGACCGAGTTCGCGATGTGCTGGCGCTCGCCGTGCTGGCGGCCACCGTGAGCACCACGATCAGCGCCACCATCGGGGTCACCAGCCTGCTGGTCGGAAACGAGATCGCGTCCGGCGACCTCGGCTCCGTGTGGCGCACCTGGTGGCTCGGCGACATGGGCGGCGACCTCGTGGTCGCCCCGGCGCTGCTGGTCGTGGCCACCCACTGGCCCTACAGACGAGCGCCCGGACGGCTGGCGGAGGCCGTCGCGCTGGCAGCCGCGGTGCTCGGCGTCAGCGCCCTCGTCTTCTCTCAGAGCACGGCCCTCACCTTCCTCGTGCTTCCGCTTCTCGTCTGGGCGGCGCTGCGGTTCTGGCAACCGGGCGCCGTCGGCACGACGCTGCTGGTGGCGAGCATCGCGATCCCGTTGACCGAGAACGACGTCGGGCCCTTCTCCGGGCATCCTCCCGACGACAGGCTGCTCCTCGCCCAGGGGTTCTTGGGGATCGCCAGTCTCACCGGCCTGGTGCTCGCGGCGGTGATCACCGAGCGAAGGCGGGCCGAGGAGGACGGCCGAATACATCGCGGAAACCCTCCAGGAGAGTCTGCTCCCGTCGCACCTGCCGGTCATCCCCGGGATCGAGACCGCGGTCGACTTCCGAGCCGCGGGCAAGCAACACCTCGTGGGAGGCGACTTCTACGACCTGTTCTCACGCGATGACGGGAGCTGGACCGTGGTGGTTGGTGACGTTCTCGGCAAGGGAGCGACCGCGGCGGCCACCACCGGGCTGGCCCGGTACACGTTGCGTGCCGCCGCGGTCTCCGAAAGCCGGCCGAGCCGCATCCTGGGGCTGTTGAACGACGCGATCCGGCGCCAGTCTCCCGACCAGTCCTGCACGGTGGCCTGTGGGCGGCTCGAGGTCGACGGAGCGGATGGCACCCAGGTGACCGTGTCGGTTGGCGGGCACCCGTTGCCCCTCCTGCTGCGCGCTGATGGAAGGGTCGAGCCGGTGGGCCAGCCCGGCACCATGCTCGGCGTGCTGCCCGACCCCCAGCTGGCGGACCAGACCGCCAGTCTCGCCCCCGGGGACGCCCTGGTCCTCTACACCGACGGGCTGACCGACGCCTATGCCCCCGGTCGGATCGTGAAGCGCGCGGGTCTCGTGGCGGCCCTCGAGTCCTGCGCGCGGCGGAGCGCGACCGAGATCGCCGGCGGGCTTCAAAAGGCGCTGCTGGGCGCCGGCGCCGGCGAGCCGCGCGACGACATCGTCCTCTTGGTCCTTCGGGTTGCGGAACGCCGGCGAGAGCGTATCCGCGATAGTGCCAAGGGTTGACGCCATGATTCCTCTCGCCGATCTGAGACTCGAATCGATCGCAGGACTGCCGGTGGCCCACCTCTCCGGCGAGATCGATCGATCGAATGCCGCCGAGCTGGGCGATCGCGTGGCGAGCGCGATCGGCGACCAATCCGGGGGGCTGGTCGTCGACCTGAGCGAGCTCGCATTCCTCGACAGCACCGGGATCCGCATGCTGTTCGGCCTCGCGACGCGGCTGAATCAGCGCCACCAGTCGCTCCGTGTGGTGGTGCCCGACGGCTCGCACCTCGGCGAGATCCTCGACACGGTGGGGCTGAAGGAGGCGGCGGCCACCGACCACACGGTGGACGAGGCCGTGGCGGCGCTGCGCGCACCGGGTAGCGATCCCATTGCATGATGGGTGGATTGCGCCAGCCTGCCCAGGCGTGGCCGATCCGATGCTTGAGAGCAGGGAATCTCCGGTCCGGAGCCAGGGCTGCTACGGTGGCGGGGTAATCGGCCAGGCAACTCGCCTGGCAAATCGTGCCCGAGCTCGCCGTCGTTGCTGTATTGCATCCTCCGCGTCCGGAGCACATGTCCGCAGAGGAGCAACACATGCCTACAGGAACCGTTAAGTGGTTCAGCGACGAGAAGGGCTTCGGCTTCATCACACCCGATGACGGCTCGAAGGACCTGTTCGTCCATCAGAGCGCGATCGCCGGCGACGGCTTCCGCTCGCTTGCAGAAGGCGCCAAGGTCACCTATGAGGCCGAGGCCGGCGACAAGGGCCCCCGGGCCGTGGACGTGCAAGCAAGCTAGTCGGCCTGACCGCCCAAGCGCAGCGGCATGGGCTCGAGCTGGACATGTGATCGGTGTGGCGTCGTAGCGAGCTACGGAGCCGGAACGGCGGAGCCCGCACAGCCCGATGGCTGGGCGCGCGAGAACGGCGGGTGGCGCTGCCTCAGGTGCCGCCGCGAGGATGCGATGGACGAGGCTGCGACTGGGACCACCGCCGAGACGAAGGCGCAGCGCCGCCGAGCGCTGACGGAGTTTGAGCTACGGCGCGATCCTGACGCCTCGGATCAAATAGATCGGCAGCCGAGCCCATTGCTCGTCGAAGGCGGTCCAACCGATTCGCGCTGAGCTTCTCGAACAGGGAACGCTGCCGTCCTCCGCCCAGCCACCCACGCATCCGAAGCGCCGTCGTCGAGACGATTCGCGGGTTGCCGGCCGCCGGCCCCGAGCCTGACCCCGACTCAAGCCCACTCCTGACCCCCGCTCCCGGGTGGGCCGAAGTTGACCGCCTATGGGCGGAAATCCACGTGGGCCCGCCCAGACTCCACGTGGGCCGAATTTCCTCGTCCATGGCAGGGGAAATTCGGCCCAGTCAGGTTCACCTCCGCGATCGAGGAACATGGGGGTGCATGGACAAGAGCATGCGCCCCTCTCGCCCCGCGCTTGCCCTCGCAATCCTCGGGCCGACGCTTGCCACGCTCGCCTGGTCCCCAGCGCCCGCGGCCACCGGGGCCGGCCACCCAGCGGCACCCGAGCCCACGACCCGGATCACCGACTCCCCGGGGCCGAAGACGTTTCAGCGTCGCCCCAGATTCAGCTTCGACTCGCCGTCGGGCTCGGTCCATTTCCAATGCGCGCTGGGTCGTGGTCGCTGGCGCCCCTGCTCATCCCCGCATCGCACCCGGCGGCTCGCCGACGGACGGCACACGTTCAGGGTGCGCGCGCTCGCCTCGGGCCGTGTCGCCGACTCGACGCCGGCCGAGCGCCGCTTCCGGGTCCTCGGGCGGCGGGTGGCGTTTGGCCACTCGGTGCGGGGGGCCGAGCTGGACGCGGTGCGACTGGGCGATCCGAACGCGGCGCGAAAGGCGCTCGTCGTCGGCTCGATCCACGGCAACGAGGCCGAGGGCCAGGAGATCGTGCACATCCTCAAGCACTCCTACCGCGACCTGCGAGGGGTCGAGCTGTGGGTGGTGAATTCCGTCAACCCCGACGGCGTCCAAGCCGGCACCCGCCAGAACGCTCGGGGTGTCGACCTGAACCGCAACTTCTCCTACCACTGGCGCGGAGGAGCGCCTCGCTCCAGCGGCGACTACCCCGGCCCCCACCCCTTCTCCGAGCCGGAGAGCCGCGCGGTGAGGCGCCTGGCGAAGCGGGTCCGGCCGCAGGTGACGATCTGGTACCACCAGCCGTGGGACCAGGTCCTGCTGCCGTGCCATGGCCCGGCCCCCACCCAGAAGCGCTACGCGCGCATCGCCCACTCCCCGACCAAGCGCTGCCGCGGACAGCGGTTGCCCGGCACGGCGCGCAGGTGGCAGAACCACCATCTCCCCGGCACCGCGTTCGTGGTCGAGCTGCCCGGCGGCGAACTGCCGGCACGGCCAGGCGCGCCGCCACGCTCGCGCGGCGGCGAAGGTGGCGGCGCGCGGGGCAGATGCCAGGCGCACGGTCCCCGCCGGCAGATCGAACCGCGCTGCCCGTGCCAGGCTGCGGCGGCCGCCGATCGACCGCGATCCGATCCCCTACGGGCACCGGCGAAAGCACCAGATGGCCGCCTACTCGAAGCGCCACTACGGAAAACGCCGCTGGCGCCTTCTCCATCCGCGGGCGATCGTCCTGCACTTCACCGCCGGCCCGACGTACAGGTCCGCGTGGGAGACGTTCGCCTCTGACGCTCCCAACATGGGAGAGCTGCCCGGGGTCTGCTCGCACTTCGTGGTCGCAAAGAACGGGCGCATTCACCGGCTCGTCCGGCCGGCGATCCGCTGCCGGCACACGATCGGGCTGAACCACCGCGCGATCGGGGTCGAGATGGTGCAGGAGGCCGGGCGAAGCTCGCACTGGGCCGATCGCCAGATCCTTCACCGCGACCGCCAGATCCACGCCGCTCTGCACCTGGTCGGCTGGCTCAAGCAGCGCTTCGGGATCAGGATCAGGGACGTGATCGGCCACGCGATGGCCAACCACAGCGCCTACTTCAAGGACCTCGAGGGATGGCGGAACGACCACACCGACTGGCTGCGCCGCGACGTGCTGAAGTTCCGGGGGCGGCTGCACAGGCTGCTCGCCCGCGGCCGGGCACAGACCGGCGCTGATCAGGGCGGATCGCGCGAGCCACAACCTCGTCCGCGTAGAGTCGAGGGATGAGCCTGGTCCATCTGATCCGGGAGCCCGAACGCGAGCCCGAGGGGGCGCTGGTCCTCAACCACGGCCGGGGCACGGACGAGCACGACCTGTACGGGTTGCTCGACGAGCTCGATCCCGACCGCCGCCTGCTCGGGGTGACGCCGGGCGCCCCGTTGACCAACGTCCCACCGGGCGGACGTCACTGGTACATGGTGCCGCGGGTCGGGTACCCCGACCCCGCGACCTTCCGCGCCAGCTACGAGCTGCTGACCGCCTTCCTCGACGAGCTGCTCGAAGCTCGCGGGATCGGCTGGGATCGGACCGTGATCGGAGGCTTTTCGATGGGAGCCGTGATGTCCTATGCCGTCGGGCTTGGACCGAGCCGTCCGTCCCCCGCCGGGATCGTGGCCCTGAGCGGGTTCATCCCAACCGTCGAGGGCTGGCAGGCCGAGCTCGACACCAGGCGGCAGCTGCCCGTGCTCATCCACCATGGCCGCAACGACCCGGTGATCAGCGTGGAGTTCGCCCGGCGCGCGCACCAGCTCTTGGATCAGGCGGGCCTGGAGGTCGACTACCTGGAGAGCGACGCCGGGCACTCGCTTCCGGCGGAGCTCCTGCCGCGGCTGCGCCGGTTCGTCGATCAGACCCTGAACCCCCAGCGAGGCGAGCGCTAACCCCGTCGAACGCGGGCCTGCACGCCCGAGGCGCTTCGTGTAAACCTCGCCGTCGAGGATGCCGAGCGGACAGCTGCACGTCGAGGTGGTCCCCTGGGGGCCGGGAACGCAGCGCGCACGCGACGCCGTGAACGCGGCGTTGGAGCGGCCGGGCGTCGCCGATCGGCTGGGCGACGGCGAACGCCGCGTGATCTCGATCACGCCGGTCTTCGGAGACCCGGAGGGCGGCGAGCAGCCGGAGCCAACCCACGTGCGGGCGGCGCTCTACGACTACGCGAAGGAGCAAACGCTGCTGCTCGACGCGCCGCTCGACGGCGCGGGCGAGCCTGTCTCCGCGTCCAGCGCTCGCCAGCCGCTGCCGACGGCGGACGAGCGCGAGCTCGCCGTGGACGTGATCCGCGACGACCCCGAGCTCGGTCAGGCGGTCCGGGAGGGCCGGCTGACCCCCTACCGGCCGATGCCGCCGTTGATCGATCAGCTCCCTGACGGACCGGTCGAGCGAACGATCGCGATCGGGCTTCGGCCCGCCGCGGGCGACGACGGGCACGAGATCGTCGGCGTGCGGCTCGGGCGCCGCGAGCTGGTGCGCTTCGAGCGCGGCGCGCCACCGGCGTCGCTGGCCGCGTCCCGGACCTGCGGCCTCCCGGACGCCGGCCAGGCCACCGCTTCGGGCGTCCCGGGCGCCGCCAAGGTCACGGTCAGCCAGGATGGAGTGGAGCTGTGGAGATTCGTGGCCATCCGCCCCGCGGCGTCCTCCGGGGTCAACGGCTCGGCGATCGAGCTTGCCTCCGTCGTCTACCGGGGCAAGCGGGTGCTGCGCCGCGCCCACGTGCCGATCCTGAACGTGCGCTACGACAATGACGTCTGCGGTCCGTACCGGGACTGGCAAAACGAGGAGGGGAAGCTGGATGCGACAGGCGACGATGTGGCGCCGGGCTTTCGGCTCTGCACGGCGCCGGCCAAGAGCATCCTCGAGTCGGGCCACGACCACGGCAACTTCGGCGGGACCGCCATCTACGTCGACGGCCAGGAGGTCGTGCTCGTCTGCGAGCTGCAGGCCGGCTGGTACCGGTATGTCAGCTACTGGCGCCTACACGCCGATGGCACGATCCGGCCGCGGTTCGGGTTCGGCGCGGTCCAGTCCTCGTGCGTGTGCAACGTCCACCATCACCACGTCTACTGGCGTCTCGACTTCGACGTCGTGAACGCCACCGACAACGACGTGCACGAGTTCAACGATCCCCCGCTCAGCGGGAGCTCCAAATGGCACCCGCTCCCGAATGAGATTCGCCGGGAACGCAGCCCGCAGCACCACCGGCGGTGGCGGGTGGACAATCGCCAGGGCGATGAGCACTACACGCTGGTCCCGGGGGCGAACGACGGCGAGGCCGACAGCTTCGGAGTCGGAGACCTGTGGGCGTTGCGCAAGCGGCCCGGGGAGATCGACGACGGGGTCACGTTCACCACGGACCCGCAGAAGGCGCGGGCGCATCTGGACCCGTTCGTGACCGGCCAGTCGCTCGACGGCGACGTGGTCCTCTGGTACGCCGCGCACTTCGCGCACGACGTGCAGCACCCGGACCAAGACGAGCACATCGTCGGCCCCGAGCTCCAGCCGGGCGGCTGGTAGGCCGGGGCTTCGCTCGCCGCCTGGCGCGCCGCCTGGCGCGCCGATTGGCGGGCTCCTGTTCGCGACGGGAGCTCACGTTTCGCCCTGCTCGCACGTTCAAGGGATGCAATGCGCCTGGAGCCGACAACCAGCCCGACGATCCTCGCGATCCCAAGCCCATTGGGCCGGCTCGCCCTCGAGGCGAAGGCCGGCCGGCTGACCGCACTGCGCTTCGACGGTCGCGGCGGCGCGGCCGGATCCTCCAGTCCCGAGCTGGCCGCGGCGGCTGGTGCAGCTCGAGCAGTACTTCGCCGGGCGTCGCCGGGGGTTCGAGTTGCCGCTGGAGCTGCCGGATGGGCCGTTCGACCGCCGGGTGCTGAGCGCCGTCGGGGCGATCCCTTACGGCGAGCGGACCACCTACGGGGAGCTGACCGCGAAGCTGGGGCTCCACGCCGACGACGTCCGCACGGTCGCCGCCGCGGTCGCCCGCAACCCGCTGCCGATCCTCCTCCCCTGCCACCGCGTCGTCGGCGCAGGCGGCCGGCTGATCGGCTACGGCGGCGGCCTGGACCGAAAGGCGCGGCTCTTGGCGCTCGAGGCCGGCCAGCTGCAGCTCGCGATGCCCGCCTGACCGAGCAACGCGACGAGCCTGATCCGCGCCGCCGAGCACCCCTGTCGCCGGGCCCTCAGCCCTTGACAGTCGGGCGCCCGATCCATAGCGTCGCCGGGATGCTGGCCAAGGGCCACGACGGAGGCGGCGGCGCCGAGCATGCAGATCGGTAGGGCCGGGGTCCCGGTCAGCCACATCGGCCAGGCCTATCCGGACAGGGTCGAGGTCCGGGGACGCGACCTCTGCGGCGACCTGATGGGCCGGTTGAGCTTCACCGAGTACTTCCACCTGTTGCTGACCGGCCGCGAGCCGACCGACGACCAGCGCTTCTTCCTCGACCTGCTGCTCGTCGCAATCGCCGAGCACGGGATGATGCCCACCAACGTCGCTGCGCGCATGACGCTTGCCGCCGACCCCGGATCGCTGCACGGGGCCGTCGCGGCGGGAATCCTCGGCTGCGGCCCGGTCATACTCGGCACGTCCGAGCCGTGCGCGCGGCTGCTCGAAACGGCGCAGGAACGGGTGGCGTCCGGTGGCGCGCCCGAGGCGATCGCCGAGCAGATGGCGGGTGCGATCCACGCTTCCGGCGGCAGGTTGCCGGGGTTCGGTCACCCGGTTCATCGCCCGCTCGACCCGCGCGCCGAACGGATTCTCGAGCTCGCGGATGCCCGCCGGGTCAGCGGGCCTCACGTCCTGCTCGCGCGTTGCTTTCGCGATGGCGCGGCCAAGGCCTGGAACAAGCCGCTGACCATGAACGTCTCGATGCCGATCGCGGCGGTGATGCTCGACCTGGGCTTTTCGTCCAGCCGCCGTGAAGTCCGTTCCGATTCTCGCCCGCACGGCGGGCCTGCTTGCTCATCTGGCCGAGGAGCAACAGGATCCCCTCGGCTTCCTGATGGCGGGGAGAGCAGAGGAGGCGATCGAGTACCGGCGCCGGCCCGAAGACCCGCTGCCGTGATGCTTGCGCCCGAGGTCGAGACCCGGCCGTGGGCAGAGCAGCTGGCCGTCGACGATGCTTCCTATCGCACCCAGCTCGCCTACCTGTTCGAGCGTTCGGCGTTCTACCGCGAGAAGCTGGCGGCGGCGCGATTCGCCTCCGCTCGGGCAGGCGGGCGGCCTCGCGGACATCGCGCATCTGCCGCTCACCGACAAGGACGAGCTCAGGGCAACGCGCACGCCCGACAATCCGATCGGCGCGCATCTCTGCGCGACGCCGTCCGAGATCGTTCGGATCTACTCGACCAGCGGCACCACCGGAGCGCCCAGCTACGTCCCGCTGACGGCGGGTGATCTCGACAATTGGGTGACCGCCTCTGCACGCAGCTACGCGGCCTCCGGGATCGCCGCCGGCCAGCGCATCGTCTCCACCTACAACGCCGGGCCGTTCGTGGCAGGGGCGGCGCTTGCCGCCTTCGAGCGGATCGGCCTCTGTCACATCCCGGTCGGCACCGGGAACACCGAGCGTCTGATGCGGGCGATCGAGCTCCTCGGCCCCGAAGCCGCGGTCCTGACGCCCTCCTATGCCGCCCACCTCGTCGAGTGGGCGGCGGAGCGATCCGTCGATCTGCGGGGGTCGAGCGTCGAGCGCCTCCTCGTGGCGGGTGAGCCCGGCGGTGGCGAGGCCTCCTTCCGCGCCAAGCTCGAACAGGGTTGGGGCGCAACGGTCACCGAGGCGATGGGCATCGGCGACATCGGCGTGTCGCTCTGGGGGGAGTGCGAGGAGCAGGACGGGAATGCACCTGGGCGCGCGCGGCTTCGTCCACGCCGAGCTGATCGAACCCGACACGGGTGACGCCTTCGAGATCGACGACGGCGCCGCCGGCGAGCTCGTGTTGACGCATCTTCACATCGCGCCGCACCGCTGCTGCGCTTTCGCACCCGCGATCACGTCCAGGTCCGGACGAGCCCCTGCAGATGTGGCCGCACGAGCCCGCGGTTGCGATGCATCGGGCGAACCGACGACATGCTGATCGTCCGCGGGGTCAACGTCTTCCCCTCGGCCGTTCGCGAGGTGGTCAGCGCCTTCGCGCCCCAGGTGAGCGGCCAGATCCTCGTCAAGCCGCAGGCGCCGGGCGTCAAGCAGGAGCCGCCGCTTCCCGTCAGCGTCGAGCTGGCGCGGGGCGCCACGGCCGACCGACCGCTCGCGGAGGCGATTCGCGAGCAGACTGCGCGAGGTGCTCGTCGTCCAGACACGCGTGGAGCTGGTGCCGTGGGGGAGCCTGCGGCGAAGCGAGTACAAGTCGAAGCTCGTCGAGCGTTAGGTCGACAAGACAACACCTGCAACGCGATACCGGAGGAACAGATGGCTGACAAACACGCTGAGCATCCTGAAGCCGAGCGTCAACAACCTGGCTGCTCGAGTCTTGGTTCGAGCCGCCGGGCTCGAATTCGAAGAGCAGGACGTGTGGGGGAAGAAGGGCACGCCCGAGTTCTTGGCGAAGGGCCCGGCCGACCTGACGCCGCTGCTCGAAGAGGACGGGCTGCCCAAGGGTTCGCTCTGGGAGAGCTGCGCGATCATGCAGTACCTCTGCAACAAGCACGATCTGGACCAGTTCTATCCGAAGGACCCGGGCGAGCGGGCGATGATCGACAGCGCGATGTTCTACGTGATCGGCACGCTCTATCCGCTCGTCGCGCGCGCCACCTACCCGACGCTCGGCTTCCCGCAGTATCCGGGCGAGGTCGCCACCTCCGACGCCGATGACGACATGAAGGCACGGGCGCAGAAGGACGCCGCGGAGGCGCTCGCCGCACCGCTCGACGCCTGCCGCACGTTCTTCATGGAGGACAAGCCGTTCATCGGCGGCGCCTCTCCCTCGATCGCCGACATCCGACTGGCGGTGACGCTCGAATTCCTGCACGCGATCGACTACGAGTTCCCGGCCTGGGCCACTGAGTACATGACCGCGGTGGAGACTGCCCTCGGCGAGGCCTACGCCGAGCCGGCGGCGGACGTGCGCGGCTTCGTCGCCTCCGCCAAGTCGCAGAGTGCGTGAATCGCCTGGCAGACCGTCGCGTTATGAGAGCATCCCGACACGACACCGAAAGCTGGGGGTAACGAATGGCACTGCAGATTGGCGACACGGCACCCGACTTCGAGGCCGACACGACGGAGGGCCGGATCAGCTTCCACGACTGGCTCGGCGACTCGTGGGGCGTCCTGTTCTCCCATCCGAAGGACTTCACGCCGGTGTGCACCACCGAGCTCGGCTATATGGCCAGCATCAAGCCCGAGTTCGACCGCCGCAACGTGAAGATCGCCGGGCTCTCGGTCGACGTGACCAGCGACCACGAGGGGTGGGCGAAGGACATCGAGGAGACCCAGGGGACGGCCCCGAACTACCCGATCATCGCCGATGCGGACTTCAGCGTCTCGAAGCTCTACGGGATGCTCCCCGCGGACACCAGCGGCGAACCCGGCGAGCGGACGCCCGCCGACAACCAGACGGTGCGCAACGTCTTCGTCATCGGCCCGGACAAGAAGATCAAGCTGATCCTCGTCTATCCGATGACGACCGGCCGCAACTTCGACGAGGTCTTGCGGGTGATCGACTCGCTCCAGCTGACCGCTAAGCACAAGGTCGCGACCCCGGTGAATTGGCAGCAGGGCGACGACGTGATCATCGCCGGCTCGGTCTCCGACGACGAAGCCCGCGAGACCTATCCCGACGGCTGGGAGTCGCCGCGGCCCTACATCCGGATCGTGCCGCAGCCGCGCTGATCGCTGCGAGCGTCCCCAAGCGGCCGGGAATGCTGAGGCGCGCTAAGCGTCGCCCTGCTTCTCGATTATCTCCAAGCGGTACCCGTCTGGATCTCTTACGAAGCAGAGGCGCGATCCGCCCTCGCGCACCGTGTATGGCGGCTTCTCCGGCTCGATGCCCTGTGCCTTCAGCCGCTCGAGCGCAGCATCGAGGTCGTCCGCGGTGATCGCGATGTGCCCGTAACCGGTGCCGATCTCGTATGAATCGACCCCGAAGTTGTAGGTCAGCTCCAGCCGAGGCATGTCTCCGTCGCCCGGCAGGTTCATGAACACGTTGATCGCCTCGTCCCGGATCGGGATCCGCCCCACCTCCTCGAACCCGAGCGCTTTGTAGAACTCGGTGGATCGGTCGATGTCCGTGATGCGATAGCAGGTGTGAATCAGCTCTGACATGGACGGGACGATAACGGGGCTGGCCCGGGGCGCCACCGCCCGAACAGGCCCGCCGCCCGGATTGCACGGCGTTCTGCGACCTCGCGGAGGCCAGCCGCGCCGGCCGGCGCCGGCTCCGCCTCGGTCGTTGGCGGGCTAGGTGTCTCGCGGCGTGATCCGGAAGATCGAGACCACCTCCGCCTGGTGGGCCTCGGGGTGAACGACGTAGGCACTTGGGCCGCCGCCGAACCAGCTCGCGCTTTCGTTGTCGCCGACGAACACTCCGGGATGGTGTTTCCCGGAGCCGTCCTCGACCCAAACCGGCTGGCCTTCCTTGAATCCGTGGTCGGGCTCGCTCATGGGCTCAGATTAGCCGCTATGGCCAGGCAGGCCCGCGCTTTCACGGACGACATGAGCAGCTGGTGGACCTCATGACGCACGGCCCGCAGAACTTGCGCCCGGATCCCGCGGCAGTTGCGCCCCGCGCCGCTCAGTCGGGCCTTCCTCCGTCACACTTTCGCGTCGTGAAGACCACGGGACAGGTGACCGATCCGGCGCCGCGAACCTTCTTCGGGGTGCCGAGCGTGGGCGACCTGGACGCATTCCGACGCCCAGGTGGCCTTCCTCGGCGTCCCCTACGACGCCGGCACGCCGGAGCCGGGAATCCCGACCGGCCAGCGGGCCGGCCCTGCGGCAGCCCGCGAGGCGACTCAGGCGCAGTTCTACTATCCGCGGTCGGCCGTTGCCGGGAGCGACGAGGAGGGCGCCGAGGGTTGGTACGACGTCGAGGGCGATCGCGACTACCTGGCCGGCGTGACGATGGCGGACGTGGGCGACGTTGCGATCCAGGGCTCGGACACGGAGGGAAACTACGAGCGGATCACGGACGCCGCGCGGCGGATCGCCGATCGCGGCGCGCTGATGGTCGCAATCGGCGGCGATCACTCGATCAGCTACCCGCTGGGGCGGGGAATGGAGCCATTCGGCGAGTTCGACGTGGTCCACGTCGACGCCCACACCGATTTCCTCGACGAGCTGGACGGCGCACGGCTCACCGGCGCGAGCCAGCTACGGCGGCTGGCCGAGCTCCCGTTCGTGGGCAGCGTGAGCGCGCTCGGGGTTCGTAACGTGGACCGCGCCGAGGTGGACGGGCTGCGGGAGCTCGGGGGGCGCTGGGCCACCAGCCTCGACGTGATCGAGCGCGGGAGTCGCGGAGGTGGTGCGCGAGACCGTGCCCAAGGCAGAGGCGCTGTACGTGTCGATCGACCTCGACGTGCTCGACTCCTCGGTCGCGCCCGGTCATTCACTCCAGGAGCCGGGCGGACTCAGCTACCGCCAGCTCCGCGCGATCCTGGTCGAGGTGGCGCGACGGGGGCGCGTGATCGGCTTCGACGTCGTGGAGCTGAACCCGGCGCGCGACCCGTCCGGGGCCACGGCGCGCGTGGCCACCTGGATCGTCACTCACTTCCTGAGTGAGATCTTCGAGCAGCCGCGCTGAGCGTCGAGCTCGCTCGGGATACTTCTTCTGGTGCTGCGGCTCATCACGATCCCGATCAGCCATTACTGCGAGAAGGCGCGGTGGGCTCTCGAGCGAGCGGGAATGCCCTATCGCGAGGAGCGCCATGTCCAGGGCATCCACCAGTTCGCCGCGCGGCGCGCCGGTGGCGGGGTGACGGTCCCCGTGCTCGTGACGCCCCAGGGCGTGCTCAGGGAATCGGGGGAGATCCTGGCCTGGGTCGATGCCGGCACGCCGGCGGAGCACCGGTTGTTTCCCGCGGATCCGGACGCCCGCCAAGACGTCGAGCGCCTCTGCGGGCGCCTCGACGAGGAGCTGGGGCCGAGGGGGCGGCGGCTCATGTACGTCCACATGCTTGCCCAGCGCAAGCTCATGCTTCGCTTCAACAACCAGGGAGTGCCGGACTGGGAGGACCGCGCGATCCGCTACGGCTGGCCGCTGGCCCTGCGCTTCGCCCGGCGCCGGCTCGACATCCGTCCGGGGATCGAGGCTGAAGACGAGGCGGCGGTCTGGCGCGAGCTCGACTTCGTGGCGGAGCTGCTCGCCGACGGCCGTCCTCACCTGTGCGGCGAGCGCTTCGGCGCTGCTGACCTGACCTTCGCGGCGCTGTCTGCCGCGGTCGTCGTCCCACCCGTGTACGGCGTCCCACTCCCACAGCCGAACGTCCTGCCGCCGCATACGGCAGCGCTGGTCGAGCGGGCTCGCGAGCACCCCGCTGGGCGCTATGCGCTGGCGCTGTTCGCGGACCGCCGGCGCGAGTGCGTCGTCTGAGCAGACCGTCCGGCCCAACGCTGCCCGGGCCGTCGATGGCGATCGGGGCCTAGGGCCCTCCCTCGGGGAAGCGTTGGAGACCGTCGTCGGGAATCGGCTCCCAGAGCGCCGCGTAGGCGACGTGTGTGCGCGAACTCGGCCGTACGCCCGGATCGCCGTCGAAGGCGCCCATACGCACGCCCATCTGGGTTGGGTCGTCGGGGTTGCGGCTGAACAGGTGCGCGCCGCATTCTCGACAGAAGCACTTCTCGGAGCCGCCCTCCGGGTGGCGCCAGGCCTTGACCAGCTCCTCGCCCGCAAGCAACCGAAAGGTGCGGCCGTCGATCTGGGCCTGTGCCGAGGCTGCCGTGCCGGTACGGCGCTGGCAGCGGGTGCAGTGACAGTACCCGGCCCTTGTCGCCGGCTCGGTGAGCTCGAAGCGAACGCCGCCGCACAGGCAGCCCCCTGTGATCGAGGGAGGGGTCACGGCGGACAAGTCTGGCACGCTCTGCTGCGCTCCCGCTTCGCGATCAGCGGCGCCCCGGCCGGGCGACGAGTTCGAGGTCCGCGTGGCAAGGTGAGCGGAACACTGAAGCCACAACAAGGAGCAACTCCATGACCTCTTCGACGCCTCTGATCACCGGCACCGACTTCATCACGGTCGCAACCAAGGACTTCGATGCCGCGATCGGCTTCTACGGCGGCCTGTTGGGTCTTCCGGAGTCCAAGCGATGGGGCCAGATGCCCGCAGCCGAGTTCGAGACCGGCAACCTGACGATTGCCGTGATGCAGTCGGACGCCTTCGGTCTCGAGTTCAGAGCCAACAACCACCCGATCGAGCTGCGGGTCGACGACTTCGAGGCGGCTCATGACGAGCTCGAGTCACGCGGCGTCGAGTTCAAGGGCGAGACGCTCGACTCGGGCGTCTGCTACCAGGCCTTCTTCGAGGACCCGGACGGCAATGCGCTGGCGATCCACCATCGCTACGCGCCAGGTCGACCTGACGAAGCAGCCGACAAGCCCGATTGATCCGCCCGGATCTCCGGGTCTTCGGCGAGTGCGCGTCGAAGCGCGTCCATGAACGAGATCGGCCTGACGTCGAATGAGTCCGCCCCCGAGCGGTCGGAGACGACGGTCGGGGTGGATAGTCCCTCGACCAGCGGGCGGGCGACCCCTGCGTCAACCGGCGTAACGAGGCCGATCCAGAGCGAGGACAGCCACGGTGTGATCAGCGGCACCGGAACCCTGGGACGCCGTCGCACGCCAAGCGCGTCAGCCATCAGGTCCAGCATCTCGCCGTATGACAGAACATCGGGACCCCCGATCTGGACCTCCCGCCCTTCGGAGGCGGGCACGTCGGGTGCAGCCTGCAGGTAGGCGATCACGTCGTCGATCCCAATCGGCTGGGTCGGCTTCGCCAGCCACGCAGGACCGATCATGGCGGGGAGCCGCTGGACCAGATAACGAAGCGTGCGGTACGACTCGCTGTGCGCTCCGACGATCATCCCGGCCCTGAAGTAGGTCAGCGGCGGCCCGAGCTCGGAGAGGATCTGCGCAGTCCGCCGGCGGCTGCGCAGGTGCTTCGACTGCGGGCGGTCGCCGAGGCCGCCCAGGTAGACGACCCGGCCGACTCCCTCGCGCTTCGCCATCTCGGCGAAGTTTTGGGCGCTTTGCCGTTCACGCTCCTCGAAGTCGCCCGCCGCCCCGCGGCCCATCGAGTGGATCAGGTAGTAGGCCACCTCGACGCCGCGCCCGGCCCCGTGAAGCGCCTCCGGATCGAGCACGTCTGCTTCGTGCAGCTCGAACCCACGGTCGGCCAGCTCCCGTGCTCGAGAGCGATCGCGCACCAGGCAGCGCACCTCCCAGCCTCGATCGGCGAGCGCAGAGGCGAGGCGCCCACCGACGAACCCGGTGGCCCCGGTGACGAGAGCGCTGCGGGCCACGCTCACAGACCCTTCCGCCCGGCGAGTACCGACGGCTGGTCGCTGCTCGACGGCAACTCGAGCGTCGCCAGCGAGCGCAGGAATCCACGCATGACGCGCTGGTGGATACGCGCCTGGGTCTGGGCGTAAAGCCAGGTTCGGGCCCCTGCGAGCCGCCCCGCACCCCGGATCAGGGGGTAGTAGCCCGCCACCTCCATGCGAGTCAGCACGCGGGCACCCGCTCGACTTTCGACGGCGGGCTCCAGCCGCCGAATGACGACCCGAAGCGACCCCCGACCCCGGCCCACCCGCGCCACGAGCAGTCCCCCGTCGATGTCCCACCTCACCTCGGCCCAATCCGGGCCTTCGTCATACACGGGGGCCCGGAAGCGCAGCAACGGCGGCCAGGGCACCAGGAGCACCAGGGACTCGAACCCGGGCTCGACCCGAGTCCGCAGAAGGCCGCGTGAGACCTGGCCGAGGAATCGCCGGTACGCCGAGGCGACTCGCTCCAGGAAGCTCGTCGTCAGAAGATGCGCCACGGCGTCGGCGGGAACAAACAGCTCCGCCTCATGGACGGAGGCGACGGGCCCCGTCTTCGGAGCCTTCTCGTGCCCGGGCGCGAGGAGCTCGACTCTCACCCTTATGCGAGCCGTCGCTCGAAAGAGGTCTCGAGCGAGTGCTCCTCGGTATCGCCCGGCGCCGTCTTCTCGAGCTTGATCCGCGCCGAGCGCCCGTCGAAGGTCAGGCTGGCCACCTGGTTGTCGAAGTAGGGCCCCTCGAGGAAGCGCCAGCCGATCTCGGGGTCGGCCACGCCGGCAGCGCGCGCCAGGACGCGCGTGATCACCGCCGCCGCTTTTCGAAACAGGATTCGTATGACGCGGCGCTCGCGCTCGTCCAGCGGATTGCGGAACGGCGAGCAGACCGCCTGGTAAACGCGGCTTTGGACATCGCTACCACGCGGAAAGCCCACCTCCGCCAGGTAGGCATGGTGCACGTCGCCCGCGAGCACGACGATCGATGCGGGAGGGGTGTGCCGCTCGGAGGATCCCACCTCACGCAGCAGGCCGGAGAGGCGGCGGAAGGACCGCCCGAAAGACGCCCAGTGGTCGAAGTCCTCCGCGCGCCGGAGCTTCTCGCCGAGCCGAGCCGCCGCGCCCCCCAGGCACCGTCGCAGACGGCCTCGCTCCAGGCCTCGAGATGGTGGATGCCGTGCGAGAGCAGGAAGGGGTCGGACGTCGCGATCAGCAGGTGGTCGAAGTCGCCCTCGGCCTGCTGGAAGACCCACTCGCGCTCCTCCTCGTCGAAGATCGACCGGCGTCCCTCCTCGAGCACGCGACCGCCGCGCGAGTCCATGACGATCACACGGGTGTCGCAGAGGTCACGGCGGTAGCTCCACCGGATCCCCTCGCGATCCTCGTAGGCCCGTTTCGCGTAGTCGCGGAGCACGGGCCCGGCGTCGTCGCGCGACTCCCTGACTCTGGCGTAGGTCTCATCCTCCGACAGCGCGTCTGGGGAGAGGTTGCCCAGGTGCTGGTAGATCCAATAGGTCATGAAGCCCGCCTCAACCCGCCGGTGCCACCACGGCTTGGCGTCCATCTCCTCCTTCCATGAACGGGAGATGTTCCAGTCGTCGCTGATGTCGTGATCGTCGATCACCATCGCGCTCGGAACGGTCGAGAACAACCAGCGGACGTACGGCTCGCTCCACGATTCGTGATGTAGGCGCGTGTACTCCTCGAAGTCGAGCACCTCTGTGCCCGGAGGCTCGGAGACGCTGCGGCGCGAGCGGATGAACTCGCGGGTCTCGGGGGACCCCTCGTCGACGTAGATCTGGTCGCCCAGCATCAAAAGCAGGTCCGGCCAGCGGTTGTCGGGGTCGCGCACCAACTCGTGCGCGTAAACGTGCAGTGCGTCGACCTCGGCGCCCTCGTCATGCTCGTCCTTCGGCTCGACGTAGGGCGGCTTCATCGGCAGCGCCACACGACAGGAGCCGAACGAGACGCGCAGCGCTCGCCCGGGATCGAGGGTGCGGATCTGGCTGGCCGGGAACCCGGAGTTCGCGGCCGGCCACCGGCGCTCGCCGTCCAGGCTGACCTCGTACTCGAATCGTGAGCCCGGCTCGAGCCCCGTGATGCAGACCAGGGCGTAGTGATGCCCGTCGACGCAGAAGGTCGGCTCCGTGTGGCCGAGCACGTCCACCTGACACGCTTCGTCGACCTCTACCCAGACGGTGGCGTCCCGTTCGCCGACGTGGCGCAGAATCGGGCCCAGGACCAGCTCAGCCATCGCGCTCCGACTACCCGCCGGAGCGGGCGGCTAACGGCGCTGCGCAGCGCGCATCCCGTGGCGGGCGATGGCGAGCTCGAGTAGCCCCTCCACCAGGTTCAGCTGAGCGACGGCGAGACGAGGAGGGTCGCGTGGCGTGGGCCCATCGCACCCCCGGGTCCAGCGGATATCGTGGACCCATGCTCCGGCTCAGGATCGCCGTCGTAATCGTGTTGAGCGCGGCTGCGCTCGGCGCGGTGGGTGCCGGCGCTCGCGGAAGCGAAGCGCATCGGGGCCGGGCGCTGGACCACGCCCTCACGCGGCTCGTCCAGATGAGGGGCGGCCCGCCCGGCGCCGCGGCCGTCGTCCAGCGCGGTCATCGGTTCGCGTTTCACAGCGCCGGCGTTCGAAACGTGCGACGCCATCGCGGCTGGCATCGGAGGGACCACATGCGGATCGCCAGCGTCGCAAAGGCGTTCAGCGGCGCCGTCGCGCTGGCCCTGGTGGACCGCGGACGCCTACGCCTCGGCGACACGATCGGCGAACTGCTGCCGCGCCTGCCCTCGAACTGGGCACCGGTGACCCTTCGTCAGGCACTCGACCACACGAGCGGCCTGCCCGAGTACATCCTCAGCGAGGCGTTCCGACGCTCCTTCCAAAAGCACCCCAGGAAGTACCTGTCGCCGAGCGACGTGATCGACTTTGTCAGAGACAAGGGGCTCGGGTTCACGCCAGGGTCGCGGTACCAGTACTCGAACACCGACAACTTCGTGATCGCGATGATGGCCCGCGCCGTCACCCGCCACTCCTACCGGCGGCTCTTGCGCTCGATCGTGTTCGGTCCGCTGCAGCTCGAGCGAACCTCCCTGCCGAGGGGCTTCCGCCTGCCGCGGCCGCTCGCGCACGGGTACTTCGTGGACCCCCCCGATCGCCCAACCGACGTCAGCACCGCGTTCAGCGCGTCGGGCGCCTGGGCGTCGGGCGGCATCCAGTCGACCCCCGCGGACCTCAACCGCTTCACCCGCGGCTACCTCGGCAGGCGACTCTTCGGTCGTGCGACGCAACGCCGGCAGCTTCGCTTCGTCAAGGGTCACTCCGAGCCGCCCGGGCCGGGGGCCAACTCGGCGGGGCTGGGGATCTTCCGCTACCGCACGCGGTGCGGCACCGTGTACGGGCACACGGGCAACTTCCCCGGCTACACACAGTTCACCGCGGCCACCCGCAGCGGGGCTCGCTCGGTCACCGTCTCGGCAAACGCCCAGGTGGTTCCGGACTCACCGCGGCGGAGTGATCGCAGGGCATTCGCGGCCCTCCACCACATCTACACGCTCGCCGTCTGCGCAGCGCTTCCGCAGCGCGGTTGAGCGCCACTAGGGGGAAGTGGCGTCCGCAGCCAGACGCGCCGCGGCCTCGGTCGGGCGCTCCTTGAGAAACCCCGCGCCGGCCCGGCGCACCATCTCCTCGCTGGCCCCCCGGCCGCCAATCCACACGGGGACCAAAGCCGCAACCTCGAGGAGCCCGCGAACGGCTGACTCGAGAGAGTCGGCGGCCGCGACGCTGAGCACGACGAGGGCAGGGGCGAGCTGCTGCACCGTCTCTGCGAGCGTGTCGAGCGGCGTGTCCTGACCCAGGTAGACGATCCTCCAACCCCTGTTTCGCAGCGAGAGCCCGAAGGCGATCAGGCCGATGTCATGCTGCTCGCCGGGCGGACAGGCCAGGACGGCGAGCGGGCCTCGTCCGGATCCCCAGCCCCGCGAGATGGCAAGTAGGCGCCCCCTGACGACGGAGGTGGCGAAGTGCTCTTGGGCGACGGAGGCCTCGCCCCCGGCCCAGCGGTTGCCGATCTCCGCCATCGCCGGCAGCACCACGGCGCCGGTGAAGACGTCGAGCGAGAACGCACCCAGGGCTCGATCGAGAACGGCGTTCGCCGCCTCCTCGTCGTAGGCCTCGAGCGCGGCGCGAAGGCGATCCGCCTCGGCATCGGGCGAGCGAACGGAGGGCACCGCCGCACTGCCTCCCGATCTCGCCTGCGTCGCGGCCTCTGCCGCCGCAACGCCTTCGGCGATCAGGGCCCGCATGGCGTGAACGCGTTCCTCCTCGGCCGGCGAGTAGAGGCGAAAGCCGCCTGCGCTCCGGGCCGGCTCGATCAGACCGTAGCGGCGCTCCCAGGCGCGAATCGTCTCCGCGCGGACCCCGGTGCGCCGCGAGAGCTCGCCGATCCGCACGAACGAAGCCGGCGCAGAACGAGCCCCCTCGCCGGCGCGAGGCTGGGCGGCCTCAGGATTCTCATCGCGTTGAACCATCATTGGACAAACATTTGACAAACCAGAGTCTAGCTGGTACAACCGAGGCATGTCAACCTGTACAAGCCTTGAACAGACCCTTTCCCTCAGCAGGCACGGCCAGATCGCGGAACGGGGATGACCTCCCGCCTCCTCGACGGCCTGCTCGACCTCTCCGTGGCGCCGGGCTACACCAGGATCGGTTATCGCCTCCGCGGGCTCTCCTGGTCGAGCGCGGTCGCCGGGAGCCTCTCCGGGAAGGTGGCCCTGGTCACCGGGGCGACTTCCGGCCTGGGCGAGGCCGCCTGTGAGGGGCTGGCTCGAGCCGGCGCACGCGTGCACATGCTGGTTCGCGACCTCGAGCGAGGGCAGGCGGCACGCGAGCGGATCGCCTCGCGCCTCGATGGGGACGCACAACTCGAGCTTCAGCTGTGTGACCTCGCTGACCTCTCGGCGGTCCGTCGCTTCGCGGGGCAGTTCGCCGCCGGCGAACGGCG
This sequence comes from uncultured Actinomycetes bacterium, assembly GCA_963760665.1. Lineage (GTDB taxonomy): Bacteria > Actinomycetota > Thermoleophilia > Solirubrobacterales > 70-9 > AC-56. The sequence continues at coordinate 19,682 of CAVXDS010000003.1, read as the reverse complement.
ACTCGACGTACTCGTAAACAACGCGGGGCTTCTGCCGGCGAAGCGGCAACGGACCGAGGACGGCTTCGAGCTGGCGTTCGCCACCAATGTGCTCGGCCCGTTCGTGCTCACCGGCCGGCTCGTCGGAGCCCTTCGCCTCGGAGATCGCGCCCGCGTGATCAACGTCTCATCGGGCGGCATTTACACCGCCCGACTGGACGTCGACGACCCTCAGCTGGATGGTCGCGAATTCGACGGACCATCGTTCTACGCGCACACGAAGCGCGCCGAGGTGGCCCTCACCCAGATCTGGGCCGAGCGGCTCGCAGAGCTCGGCATCAGCTGCCATTCGATGCATCCCGGCTGGGCCGACACCCCCGGCCTCAGCAGCTCCCTCCCCCGCTTTCACAGGCTGATGCGACCGCTGCTTCGCGACCCCCACGAGGGGGCCGACACGATCGTCTGGATCGCGACCGCCGACCGCGACGAGATCGACCAGCGCTCGGGCGAGTTCTGGCATGACCGCAGGCCCCGCTCGAAGCACCGCCTCCCCTGGACCCGGGAGTCGTCGCAGGAGCGGGAGCGGCTTTGGGCGGAGTGCGCCCGACTCGGCGGTCTGACCGAGGAAGAGATGAAAGAGAGGAGCCCCGGATGACCCACTACGCAGCAACCGTGACCTCGCCCGGATCCCCCGCGGAGGTGTTCGACTACCTGGCCGACTTCAGCTCGACCGCCGAGTGGGATCCCGGCGTCAGCGAAGCCTGGCGGCTGACTGGCGAGCCGCTCCGTGTCGGGGCGCGCTTCCACGTGGTCGCCAGCTTCCTCGGCCGCGGCGTCACGCTCGAGTACCGCACGGTCGAAATCGATCCGCCCCGCCGCGTCGTCCTCCGCGCCGAGACCGGGACGGTCGTTTCCGAGGACACGATCACCGTCCGCGGCCTGCCCGGCTCCGGCACGGAGGTCACCTACGACGCCAGGCTCGCGCGTCCGGGGAGCCCTGCGAATCGCCGACCCCGCCCTCGGCCTCCTCTTCCGGCGGGTGGGCGATCGGGCGAAGTCGGGGCTCGCCACGACCCTGGCACAGCGCGGCGACGGCGCACCGAGCCTGGACCGGAGGCTCAGATGAGAGTCGCGATCGTCGGCGGCGGCGTATCCGGCCTCGTCGCAGCCCGCCTCCTCCACGACGCCGGTCACGAGGCGACCTTGTTCGAGGCCGCCGACTACCCCGGCGGCCACACCAACACGATCCGGGTCGAACCGAGCGCGGCGAGTGGACACGTGGACACCGGCTTCATCGTCTTCAACGACCGCAACTACCCGAACTTCGAGCGACTGCTCGACCGGCTCGGCGTCGCCACCCAGCCGGCCGACATGAGCTTCTCGGTCGTCGGACGGGCGCGGCCGGTTCGAGTGGGCGAGCTCGTCGCCGCACGGCCTGTTCGCGAACCCGGCCCACCTGGTCGACCGGCGCTTTCACCGGATGCTCCTGGACCTCCTCCGCTTCAACCGCCAGGCGCGCGCCCTGATCGGGACGAACGGGATGGCGCCCTCGCTGCGGCGATTCCTCGCCGACGGTGCAGTACTCCGACTACTTCATCGAGCGACTGATCGTGCCCCAGGTCTCCGCGGTGTGGTCAGCCGATCCGGATCAGCTGTGGTCGTTTCCGGCCAGCTTCCTCGCGGAGTTCTTCGACAACCACGGGATCCTCGCCCTGACCGGCGCGACCGCCGCTGGCGCACGATCGCCGGCGGCAGCCGGCCGTACGTCGAGGCGATCATCGCCCCGATGCGCGACAGGATCCGGCTGCAAACGCCGGTGCGCCGCATCGAGCGCCACGCCCGATCGGGTCGAGATCGTCCGGGACGGCGGATCGCAGGGCTTCGACGAGGTCGTGATCGCGACCCACGCCGACCAGGCGCTGGCGATGCTGGCCGACCCCTCACCGAGCCGAGCGCGAGCTGCTGGGCGCCTTCCCCTACCAGGCGCAACGAGGCCGTCCTGCACACCGACGAGCGCCTGATGCCGCGCCGGCGGCGCGCCTGGGCGAGCTGGAACTTCCACCTGGTGGACGAGCCCGTCGGCCGTGACCACCGTCACCTACCACATGAACCGCCTCCAGGCGCTTTCCGCCGACCGGGAGTTTTGCCTGACCCTGAACCGCACCGAGGCGATCGATCCCGCCAGGGTGATTCGGAGGATCGACTACTCGCATCCGGTCTTCACCGCGGACGGAATCGCCGCGCAGGGTCGCCATGGGAGATCAGCGGTCGCGACCGCATCCGCTACTGCGGCGCCTACTGGCGCTGGGGCTTCCACGAGGACGGCGTGTGGAGCGCGCTGCGCGTCTGCGAGCCGCTGGCGCAAGATCTCCCGGCGCCGCCTGTCGTCGAGCCTGTCGGGATCGCCGCGTGCGACTCGGCGATCTATGAGGGCTGGGTCAGTCACCGCCGCTTCGGAGCGGTCCGGCACTCGTTCCGATACCGGGTCTTCATGACCTTGCTCGACCTCGACGAGCTTCCGGAACTGTTCGATCGCACCCCCTCTGCTCGACCCGCCGCCCCGCCCCGGTCCGCTGCCGCCGCTCGGACTACCTCGGCGATCCCGACGTGCCGCTCGCCGAGTCCGCCCGCGAGCTCGTCGCAGGCGCACCGGCACCGGGCCGCAGGGCCCGGTGCGCTGCTCGCCAACCCGCGCTACCTGGGGCGTCGGCTTCAACCCCGTCAGCTTCTACTACCTCCACGATCGGGCCGGGGAGACGAGTCGACGCAGTGATCGCCGAGGTGACCAACACTCCCTGGGGGGAGCGCCATGCCTACGTGGTCGAGCGCAATGGCTCGGGGCCCATCCGCGGGCGACTTCGAAAGCGCATGCACGTCTCCCCCTTCATGCCGATGGAGCAGCGCTACGACTGGCGGATCACCGAGCCCGGCGACGCGCCTCGATGTCCGGATCGCCAACGTCGAGGGGGCAAGACGGTCTTCGACGCAACCCTCGCCATGCGACGACGAGAGATGTCACCGGCGCTGATGACGCGCGTCCTCCTCATCCTACCCGCCGATGACGCTCGCCGTCCCCGGCCGGATCTACGGGAACGCGCTGCGCCTGAAGCTCAAGGGAGCGCGCTTTCGCCGCGCGGCGGGGGAAGGGCAGCGGCCGTGATCCGTCCTCCCCCGAGGCGGGCTCGCGGGGCGAGATCGCAGGCCGCCGCGCCATGCGGTCCCTGCGCTGGACGGATGCGCAGCGGACGACTCGAGCTCGGGAGGAGTGGGCGGCGAGCGCCTCCCTTCGGTCCCGAACCGGGGCTCCGCGCCGCGTCACGGTGCGCTCGCCCGGCGTCTACCGGAAGCTCGCGAGGTCAGCGCAGCGTCGGCCTCGGTCAGACCTACGCCGAGGGCCTTGGGACGCCGACGACCTCGTCACCCTGTTCGGATCGCCGCCCGCGAGATTCGCCGCAGCGATCCGGTTCGCCGCCGCCTGGCCCCACTGCTTCGCCCCTTGCAACGGCTCGCGACGTTGCCCGTGCTGAACACGCGGCGCGGCGCTCGTCGGAACGTCGCCGCGCACTACGACCTCGGCAACGAGATGTTCGAGCTCTTCCTCGACCGCGAGTCGATGATGTACTCGAGCGCCCTGTTCGAGCGGGCGGACGCAACGCTCGAGGAGGCCCAGCGAGCCAAGCTCGAGCGGATCTGCGACGTCCTCGAGCTGGGGCCCGACCGGCACCTGTTCGAGATCGGGACCGGCTGGGGCGGCCTGGCGCTCTACGCGGCCTCGCGCTACGGCTGCCGCGTGACGACGACCACCATCTCGCGGAGCAGCGCGAGTACGCGGAGGGACGGATCCACGCCGCCGGCCTCGAGGAGCGGATCCCGGTCGCTCGGCGCCGACTACCGGGAGCTCACCGGCAGCTACGACAGGCTGGTGTCGATCGAGATGATCGAGGCGGTCGGGTGGGAGTACTTCGACACCTTCTTCGAGCGCTGCTCGACGCTGCTGGCGCCCGACGGCCTGATGTTCCTGCAGGCGATCGCGATCGACGACCGCGCCTACGAGGCCGAGAAGAGCGCCCGCAGCTTCTCCAACACGCTGATCTTCCCCGGCGGCTGCCTGCCCTCGCTCGGCGCGATCCAGCGCTCGGTCACGCGCCGGACCGGACATGCGGCCCGTCTGGCTCGAGGACATCGGCCCGAGCTACGTGCTCACCCTGCGCCATTGGCGTCAGCGCTTTCTGGCGGCATCGGAGCAGCTCGCCGAGCTCGGCTACGACGAGCGCTTTCGCCGCCTCTGGGAGATGTACTTCGCGATCGCGGAGGCCGGCTTTCGCGAGGCACGCCTGCGCGACCTGCAACTCGTACGCGAAGCCGGCGTGGCCGGGAGCGTCCCTCCGACCCCGTGCCGAAGCCCGCGGTGCTTCGAGCGCGTCCAGGAACGGTCGGCCCAGCGTCGAACCGCCGCCGCCGAGTGTCGTGACGACAGCCCGATTGACGGGCTTCGACGCGGCGTCGACCCCGCCCTGGTCTGGCTTCGCCGCGACCTGCGCCTGCACGACCACCCCGCGCTTCGGGCGGCCCTGGACCACCACGACCGAGTAGTGCCGGTGTTCTGCTTCGACGACCGCCTTCTGCACGGTCGCCACGCCTCGGGGCCGCGTACGCAGTTCCTGCTCGAGAGCCTCGCCGACCTCGACGCTTCGCTGCGGGCGCGCGGCTCCCGACTCGTCGTGCGTCACGGACCGCCCGAGCGGGAACTGCTTCAGCTCGCTCACGAGGTCGATGCGCGCGCGATCCACTTCACCGCCGACATCGGCCCATTCGCGCGCCGGCGCGATGGGCGAGTCAGCCGAGGCGTGTCGGAAAGGGCGAATCGAGCTCGCCGCGCACCCTGGCCTGGCCGCCATCGATGACGTCGCCGCACTTCGCACCGAGAAGGGCGACCCCTACACGGTCTTCTCGCCGTTCCATCGCGCTTGGCTTGACGCCGGGCGCCGAAAGGCGATTGGCGCGCCGCGCAAGCTGCCGCCGCTTCCCTCGAGGCTGCGCTGCGGACGTCTCCCCCGGCTGCCGGAGCTCGGGCTCGAGCAGGAGGTCGCCGAGCCCCTGCCGGGCGGCGAGCGCGCGGGTCGCGAGCGGCTGCGTCGCTTCCTCGCGGCCGACGTACGGCGATACGGGTCGAACGCGCGACTCGCTCGGTGAGGACAAGACTTCGCGCCTCTCCCCGTATCTGCACACTGGGCTGCCTCTCTCCGCGCGAGGTCGAGCAGCGCCTGCCGCGCGGTGAGGGAGCCGACGCATTTCGACGACAGCTCTGCTGGCGCGACTTCTACCATCACGTGCTCCGTCACTTTCCCCGCAACGCGCGCTCGGAGTTTCAGGACCGCTACCGCGGCTCGATCCGCTGGAGCCATGCCGAACGAGCCTTCGAGGCCTGGACCCGGGGACGGACCGGATATCCGCTCGTCGACGCCGGGATGCGCCAGCTCCGCCACGAGGGATGGATGCACAATCGGGCCCGCCTCGTCGTCGCGCTCGTTCCTGACCAAGGATCTCGGGATCGACTGGCGCTGGGGCGAGCGCTGGTTCATGCGATTGCTGATCGACGGCGACGAGGCAAACAACAACGGCAACTGGCAATGGATCGCATCGGTGGGGGTCGATCCCCAGACCCGCGTTCAGGCGCATCTACAACCCGGCGCGCCACATGGAGCGCTTCGACCCCCGCGGCAGCTACGTCCGCCGCTACGTGCCCGAGCTTCGCTCCGTGCCCAACGAGCACCTGCGCGAGCCCTGGGCGATGCCGATCGAGCTCCAGCGCCGCGTTGGCTGCGTGATCGGCGAGGACTACCCCGGTCCCATGGTCGATCACCTCGCGGCGCGCCAGGAGGCGCTGGCGCGTTATGCGATCGGTTGACCTCGGGGTTTCGCCGGCCGGTTGAACTCGGCGCGCTTCGCAGCAGTATCACGGGCACCGATGTTGCCGTCCAACGCGACGGCCCCCGATAACGGTGACGTCCTCACCCGCGACAGCCCCACGCGGCGAGCAAGGAGCGCAGAACATGATCAGAGCACGACTTTCGCTCGCAGTCCTTCCGGCCGGCCTCGTGGCCCTCGTCGCGCTGGCTGGTTGCGGGGAGGCAGCAGCAGCAGCACGAGCACCGCTGCCGCGACCGGCGGCGGCGCGGCGACGATCGATGTCGCCAACAACGCGCAGCTCGGCCAGATCCTCACCGACAGCAACGGCGACACCGTCTACGTGTTCGCCAAGGACACCAATGGAAAGTCCGCATGCAACGGCTCGTGTGCCGGCGTGTGGCCGCCCGTGACGACGAGCGGCAGCCCGAAGGCCGGCACCGGCGCCGCCGCCTCGAAGCTGGGAACGACCAAGCGCAGCGACGGATCGACCCAGGTGACCTACGCCGGGCACCCGCTGTACACGTACACCGCCGACGCGAGCCCCGGCGACACGACGGGCAACGGCATCAACGAGTTCGGGGGCCTGTGGTACGCGGTGCGGCCGAATGGCTCGAATGCTCCAGCAAGCGGCTCGAGCGGCGGAGCCTCCTCGGGCGGAAGCTCGACGACGACCGGCTCCTCGGGCGGAGGCTACGGCTACTGACGAGCAGACGGGATGACCGGCACCCTGACCTCAAGTAGCCTGGCGTGGTCGCGGCCACGGAAGCCAAAGATCCGCCGGGAGCACCCGCCGCCAGGCGCAGACAGACGATGAAGCGCTTCGGCCTGATGACGTTGGTGGCGGGCACCATGCTTGGGTTCGGCGCCGTCGCCGAAGCGCAGGCACCATCATCGGCGACCAGGATCGTCCGGGACCACACCAGCCAGCAAGCGGCGGAAACACCAACCTCCGCGACTTCGTCGGCCACCTGGAGTCCCCGAGGAAGAAGTGCCTCGCCGGGCGCACCGTGAAATTCGTCCTTCACAATGGCAACAGCGGCACGACCAAACTGGTCGACACGGCCGCACCGGGAAGGACGGCGTCTGGGCAGTCGGTGGAAACATCATCGGCGCCGACGTCGCCCATTTCAGGGTGACGAGGAAGACGATCGGCCGCCACCATCATCGACGGGTCTGCAAGGCGGATTCGACCTCGATCCGCTTCGCATGAGTCGCCGGGGTCCGAAGACGAGGCGGCGGACCGTGGCGGTTCTGGCCGCGGCCGCGGCGGTCCTGCTCGGCGTCGGAGTCGCTGGCGCGCAGGAAGATCGGTCTCCACGGCGATCGTCGTCGACGACAGCACGGCAACTGGCACCCCGCTCACGGTGTGGGGCCACCTCGACTCGCCCAGCAGGAAGTGTCTTTCGGGGCGCACCGTGAAGCTGTTCGAGGACTTCGCAAACGGCTCGAACAAGCTGGTGGGCCGCGACCGGTCAAGCCGAAACGGAGTTTGGGTCACGCAGGGAGATCTCACCAAGCTGGCGGTCGGCGAGCATGTGCGCGTAACCTCGAAGAGAGTCGGCCGCTGACGCTCACGGGACGACAGGATTGGGCCCAGGCGGACACCATCAGTAAGGCGTTCTTTCCCGCCGCGGGAACCTATCTGCAGAATGACAGGGCGACGACCGGTCGCGTCGGGCTGAATTATCTGTTCGACAACGGCATCTCGCCCTACGTCAATTATTCGACCTCGTTCGTGCCAACCTCCGGCACCGACCAGTTCGGCGCTCTCTTCAAGCCAACGACCGGCGAGGGCGCCGAGATCGGCGTCAAGTTCAGGCCGCTTGGCTCGAATTTGCTGCTGACCGCCGCGATATTCGAAACCACCCAGCAGAACGTGCTGACCGCCGATCCGACCAACGTCATCTTCAGTGTCCAGACCGGCGAAGTGCGCGTACGCGGCATTGAACTGGAGGCACGCGGCAACGTTACGCGAGAGCTGGAGATTATTGGCGCCTACAGCAAACTATGATCCCAAGGTGACCAAGAGCAATGATGGTTTTGTCGGCAATTATTTGGTCAACACGGCACTCGAACATGCCGCGTTGTGGACCAAATACACCTGGTATGACGGTCCCGTCGCCGGCCTTGGGATCGGCGGCGGCGTTCGCTATGTCGGCCAGAATTATGGCGATGCGGCCAACACGATCCTGATTCCGGACTACACCCTGTTCGACGCCACGGTCAGCTTCGACTTCAAATATCTGCGGCCTGATCTCAAGGGATGGAGTGCGCAGATCAACGCGACCAATCTGACCAACAAGTACTACGTGGCGTCCTGCTTGACGGGTCTCCCCTATTGCGGTCTCGGTTCGGCACGCACGGTGCTCGGCACGGTCAAATATGCCTGGAACTAGGATGCCATGCTGACGGCAGGAACAAGATCGCTTCGAAGATGGGGCTTCGTCCACAAATGGACGAGCCTCATCTGCACGCTGTTCATGCTCCTGCTGTGCATCACCGGCCTGCCGCTGATTTTTCATCAGGAGATCGACGACCTCCTGCACAGCCAGGTGAAGCCTGCCGATGTTCCTCCCGGCACGCCCAACGCCGATCTGGATCGCCTGCTTGCCAATGCGCTGGCGAATTCGTCCCTGGAAGTCGCCGCATTTCCTGATCTGGGATCGCGACGATCCCAACGCGATGTTCGTGAGCGTCGGCGAAGCGATCACGTCCGACCCGACGAACAATCGCTTCGTCCGGATGGACGCGCATACCGGCGCCTATCTCGATTCGCCCGACGTCACCGGCCGCTTCACCTACATCATGCTGAAGCTGCACACCGACATGTTCGCCGGGCTTGCCGGGCAAGCTGTTCCTCGGACTGATGGGGATCCTGTTCTGTGTCGCCGTCATATCCGGCATCGTGGTCTATGCGCCGTCGATGCGGAAGCTGGACTTCGGCACCTACCGCGGCCACCGCCCGCGCATCGTGCGCTGGCTCGACATCCACAATCTGGCGGGCATCCTGCTGGTCATGTGGACGCTCGTGGTCGGCTTCACCGGCGTGATCAACACCTGGGCCGACCTCGTCCTGAAGATGTGGCAGTACGGTCAGCTTGCCGAGATGACGGCGCAATACCGCGATCGTTCGCTGCCCACCAGGCTGACCTCGCTTCAAGCCGCCGTCGACGTTGCGACGCAGGCCGTGCCGGGAATGACGCCGAGCTTCGTCGCCTTTCCGGGAACGGTCTTCAGCAGCAAGAGCCACTACATCGTCTTCCTGAAGGGCGACACGCCCGTAACGTCACGCCTTCTGAAGCCGGCCTTGATCGATGCGGAAACCGGCAAACTGACCGACAGCCGCGATATGCCATGGTACGTCACGACCCTGTTCATTTCGCAGCCGCTGCATTTCGGCGATTACGGCGGAATGCCGCTGAAGATCCTTTGGGCGCTGCTCGACGTGCTGACGATCATCGTGCTGGGCACGGGCGTCTATCTCTGGCTGCGCAGGCGCAAGGCCGGCGTCAGCGTCGATCGCGCCATCGCCCAGGCTCCGCGGTCAATGCCCCGCTGACGTCCTCTTGATGGCTGGGTGAGAAACCATCGAACGCTTGGACAGATTTTTGCTGCACCGATCGTTGTCGGAGCGTTGAGCGTCGTCGGCCTTGTCGCGGCCCTCATCGGAGATGGATGGTGGGACGCCGTGTCGTGGCTCTCACTGACCTTGCCGGTTCTGCTGTATGTCTTCTATGTGCTGCGAAAACGCGTTCGGACCTAGTACCTCAGTTCGTTTTGCGCGCTTCGATGCTATAATACGGACATGGAAGGTTCTGCCATCGGGCGACGCCGGGTTGACGCCGAATGAGGCCGTTTCGCTCGAGCGTCACGATCATCTGGTGGACCGAGGGCGGGCTGACCTGAAAATGGCGCTGCAAATCGGCCTCGGCGGGCGGGCGTCCGAACATGTCCAATCTCACCCGAGAGTGGCGACTTGCCCGAGGCATTCCCGAAGCATTTGAGATGAGGCCGCCTCGTCGGGGCCTTCCCATCGCGCCGTGTGGGGCATGACCAAGGCCAGACAGAAAGGGGCTGCGCAGAAGGCGATGCCCTCGTATTGGCTGAAATTCTCAAAGCGGGCGCGCACGCCGCCTGGCAACGGCGCAAGGCTCGCTACCTCGAGAAGGCCAAACGGCACCGTCAGTCCGCAACGCAGGGCCTTGGAGAGGGCTTCCTTGAGACACCACAGCAACAGCATTCGCTGATGCTCGTCGTAGGGCATGACGGTTTGCGCCATTGCCCGTTCGCGGGGTGTCGTCTGTTCGCTCAATGCGGATTGCTGCTCCGGAGCGGCACGTTCCAGGTCCACGCCCATCGGGCACGCCTCCGGGTGCGCCACGGCGATGGCCGCGGTACCCGCATGCGCCAGCGTGACCTGCAAATTCGACCTGCCCGCCACGCAGACCACGGGCTGCTGCAGCAGGCCTGGAAGTACACTGATGTTGCGACCGGGAACGCCCGGCGCGAGAAGACCCAGAGCGCTCTTGGCCGCGCGCCGCCCGGCGAGGAAAGACTGACGGCGGCTTGGCGCGAGGCGGTCGGTCAGCAGTGCAGCCTCTTCGGGACCAAGCATGTCTGGCGCCGCGGCTTCCAGCGCCGCCAGCGGTGCGGCAACCAGGGCAAAGGCGCACCGCAGCGTGCGGCTCCCTTCGCGGAGCAGGAAGGTTGCGTTCCGCTCGAACCCGGCAAACGTGGTGCGGGACTGCGTCATCTCAGGCGGGCGCGACAGCGGGCGCTTGCGCTGTCTGGTCGCGGTGGCTGAGCAGGAGATAGAAGGCCGGCACCACGAACAGCGTGAACAGCGTGCCGATGGAGAGGCCGGTGGCGATCACCAGACCCATCTGGAAACGCGACACGGCGCCGGCGCCAGTGGCGATGATCAGCGGCACGACGCCGAGCACCATCGCCGCGGTCGTCATCAGGATCGGACGCAGCCGGATCGAGGCGGCCTCGCTCGATGGCCTCGCGCTTCGCTGCGGCCGGCCTGCCTGCAGATCGTTGGCGAACTCGCACGATCAGAATGCCGTGCTTGCTGATCAGGCCCATCAGCGTGACCAGTCCGACCTCGGTGTAGATGTTGAGCGACGCGCCGCCGATGCCGAGCGCTGACGAAGATCAGCGCACCGGCGATCGACATCGGCACCGAGACCAGAATGATCAGCGGGATCGCGGAAGCTCTCGAACAGGGCGGCGAGCGAGAGGAAGATGATGATCAGGGCGAACGCCGAAAGTGGTGACGAAGCCGCTCGATTCCTGAACGTACTGCCGCGCAGGAGCCGCCGTAGTCGACCGAGTAGTCCCGCGGCAGCGTGCGCGCGGCGAGGTCTTGCAAGTCGGCAAGCGCATCGCCTTGCGCGACACGCCGGGCATCGCCACGCCCTGGATGGTCGCGCTGTTGAGCTGCTGGAAGTGGTTGAGCGATTGCGGCACCGTCTTGGTCGACGATCGTCGCGACGGTCGACAGCGGCACCGACGTGCCGTCGGCGGCGCGGACGTAGTAGTCGAGCAGCTGCTCCGCGTTGAGCCGGAAGCGCTGCTGCACCTGCGGGATGACCTTGTAGGAGCGTCCGCTCAAGCTCGAAATAGTTGACGTAGCCGCCGCCCAGCATGGCGGCGAGCGCGCCGCCGACATCGCTCATCTTCAGGCCGAGCTGCGCAGTCTTGTCGCGGTCGATCTGGATGGTGGACTGCGGCTTGTCGATCTTCAGATCGCTGTCGAGGAAGATGAACATGCCGCTCTGCTGCGCCTCGCTGCAGGAAACTCCTGCGCGATGTTGTTCAGCGCGCTCGAACGGCTCGGTCGTGCCGATCACGAACTGGACCGGCAGGCCGATGCTGCCCGGCAGCGGCGGCGGCTGGAACGCGACGACACGCGCACGCCGGCAATCTTCGCTGATCTCCTGCTGCACGATCGGCTGCAGCTGGTTAGTCGACGATCGCGCTGCGCTGGTCCCACGGTTTCAGCACCAGCCGGCGATGGACTGCCCAGGCACGTCGATCTGGAAGACGTGATCGGTCTCCGGATGCTCGACGAAGATGCCGATAGATCTCGCTGCGCATAGAGCTGGCGCTGCTCGAGCGTCGCGTTCGGCGCCGCAGTCGACAGCGAGAGGATGACGCCCTGATCCTCCTGCGGCGCGAGCTCGCTCTGGGCGGCTGCGAATAGAGGAAGTAGATGCTCGCCAGCACGAGCAGCGCGAAAACGATCGGTCACCGGCAGGTACATCGAGGCTGCCGTGCAAGCGCCGCGCGTAGGCGCTGCTGCAGCCAATCGAAGCTGCGATCGATGAAATGCGTGATCATGCGTGCCTCCCAGCGCGCGATGCTGTGGATCGTGCGGCTTGAGCAGCAGCGAGCACATCATCGGCGACAGCGTCAGCGCGACCATGCGCCGAGACGGTGACCGCGCCGACCAGAGTGAAGGCGAACTCCGTGAACAGCGCGCCGGTCAGACCGCCCTGGAAGCCGATCGGCACATAGACCGCGATCAGCACCACCGTCATGGCGATGATCGGCCAGCCGAGCTCGCGCGCCGCCTTGATGGCGGCGGGAACCGGCTTCATGCCCTCCTCGAGATGGCGGTTGACGTTCTCGACCACGATGATGGCGTCGTCGACCACGAGGCCGATGCCGAGCACCAGGGCCAGCAGCGTGAGCAGATTGATCGAGAAGCCGAAGCGCCAGCATCATCGTGAAGGTGCCGATCAGCGAGAGCGGAATGGCGACGATCGGGATCAGCACCGAGCGCACCGAACCGAGGAACACGAACACGACAAGCGTGACGATCAGGCCAGCGCCTCGACCAGCGTGAGCACCACCTCGTCGATCGCGGTGTTCACGAATTCGGTGGAGTCGTAGACGATCTCGCCGTTCAGGCCCTGCGGCAGTTGCGCCTGGATCGTCGGGAAGATCGTCTGCGCACGCCGCTGGATCACTTCGAGCAGGTTGGCGGCCGGCGCGACCTGGATGCCGATATAGACCGCCTGCTTGCCGTCGAAGCCGCACCTCCGATTCATAATCGTCGGCGCCGAGGGTGACGTTGGCGACGTCCTTCAGGCGGACGATCGCGCCGTTCGTCTGCTTGATGACGAGATTGCGGAACTCGCTTGCAGCGAATGCAGCCCGGTCGAGCGGTCAGGTTGACCTGCACCATCTGGCCCTTGGTGTTGCCGAGGCCCGAGATGTAGTCGTTGGCGGCAAGCGCCGTCGTCACGTCGGTCGGCGGTGAGCCCGTAGGCAGCGAGCTTCTGCGGATCGAGCCAGGCGCGCAGCGCAAAGTTCTTGCCGCCCGAGCAGCTCGGCCGTCTGCACGCCCGGACCGCCTGCAGCTTGGGCTGCACGACGCGCACGAGGTAGTCGGTGATCTGGTTCGGCGCGAGCGTCTCGCTGTTGAAGCCGATGATACATGGCGTCGATGGTCTGGCCCGATCTTGACGGTCAGCACCGGCTGCTGCGTGCCGGTCGGCAGCTGGTTCAGCACCGAGTTCATCTTGGTGTTGATCTCGGTCAGCGCCTTGTCGGCATCGTAGTTCAGCCGCAGATTGACGGTGATCGTGCTGACGCCGCTCTGGCTGGTCGACGTCATGTAGTCGATGCCGTTGGCCTGAGCGATCGCATTCTCGAGCGGCGTGGTGATGAAGCCCGCGACCACGTCGGGATCGGCGCCGTAATAGGTGGTCGTGACCGTGACGACGGCGTTCTCGGTGCGCGGATATTGCAGCACCGGCAGCGCGTAACATGGCGCGCAGGCCGAGCACCAGGATCAGCAGGCTGACGACGGAGGCGAGCACCGGCCGGCGGATGAAAATGTCGGTGAAGTTCATCGTGCGCGCCTTTCACGTCGACTCGGATCGCGCTCGCTTCAGGGGTCGGCTCGTTGTCGATCATAACGAGCGAGCCATTGTGCAGCTTGATCTGGCCGGCCACGACCACCGTCTCGCCTTCCTTCAGTCCGGAGACGACGGCGATGAAATCGCCGCGCGCCTGTCCCAACTTGACGAAGGTTTCCCGCGCCACCAGGCCCGTTCCGTCGGCGCCCTTGTCCAGCACGAAAACGGTCGAGCCGTAGGGATTGGCGACAATGGCGGTCTGCGGCAGGGTCACGAACTGTTCCGCCGCGTCGATCTCGAGGTCGACCTTGGCGAACATGCCCGGCACCAGCCGCCCCTTTGGGTTCTTGAACTCCGCCCGCACCTTCACATTGCGGCTGCCGCTCTCGACCTTGGCATTGATGGCGCTCACGGTGCCGGCGAATACCTGCTCCGGATAGGAGTCGACCTGCAAATTCACCGGCTGCCCGACCTGCAGGCGCCCGAAATGCTGTTGAGGCACGTAGAAATCGGCGAACACGGGATCGAGGGCCTGAAGGGTGACGATCGCTGTACCGGCGCTCAAATACTGGCCGAGATCGACGTTACGGATTCCGAGGCGCCCCGCGAAAGGCGCCGTGAGCCTGTATTGAGCGACCAGCGCCCGCTGTTGCGCCACCAGAGCCCTGGAGTTTTTCAGGTTGGCTTCGTCAGTCTCCACCGTGGCCTGGCTCACCGCGTTGATCTTGAGCTGCTCGATGTCGCGCTTCAGGGTCAGGGCGTTCAGTTCGGCTGTGGCATTGAGGGAGTTGAGCTTGGAGATCTGGTCGTCGGCGACGAGCTGCAGCAGCGCTGCGCCGGCCTGCACCGTGTCGCCGGATTCGAAGGACAGGCTTTGCACGATGCCGGAAACCTGGAGCGCAAGATCCGCGCCTTTGGAGGCCCGCAACTCTCCCACCAGTTTCATGCTGGGTTGCCACGTCTGCATCTGTGCCGTCTGCGCGGCAACCGTTTGCGCCGGGGCGGCGGGGCGGGAGGCGACGGGGCCGTGGAAGATGCGGCCCTTGGCGACATAGAAGAGTCTCCCGCCAGGATTGCGACCGCCAGCCACACCATGACACGCCTGTTCCTCACCGGCTTCGCTCCATGTTGGTATCGAGCGCCGGCGCGAGCGCGCCGACCGCGTCTTCACGGGTGGCGGAAAGCGCGGGTCCGTCCGGTCCCTGGAAGTAACCGCCGTCGCGCGGGAAGGCTTCTCTCGTCTCGTCAATCCGGTTCCACCATCCACCGCCCAGCGCCTGGAACAGGGCCACGGTATCGCTGTAGCGCATGGCTTGAGCCTGAATGCGCAGGATGACGGCGTTCTGATAGGTCTGCTGGGCCGTGATGATGATGGCGTAGCCGATGGCGCCGGACTTGAACTGCTCCTGCGCCATCTTCAGGCTGTCCAGCGCGGATTTCTCCGCTACCGCCTGCGCGCGCAGCGTCGCTGCATCGAATTGCACGGCGCGCAGCGCGTCGGCCACGTTCTGAAAAGCGGTGATGATGGTGCTCTGATAGAGTGCGTAGTCCTGCTCGAAGATCGCGACGCTCGCTTCCTTGGTGCGGTAGAGCTGGCCGCCGTCCCACAGCTTCTGCGTGATGTTCGCGGCCGAGCGTCCAGGCCAGGCTTTGCGGCGTGAACAACTGGCCAACGCTGAGGGCGTCGGTGCCCACCAAGGGGGTGAGGGTGAATTGCGGCAGCAGGTTAGCCGTGTTCACCCCCACCTTCGCGGCCGCCTGGTGCAGCGTCGCCTCCGCCTGGCGGATATCGGGCCGCTGGCGCACCAGTTGCGACGGCAGGCTCACCGGCAGCTTGCGGGGGAGGCGCAGGCTTGAGAGGTTCACGCTCTCGCCGCGGTCCTGGTGGGGCAGGCGACCGAGATAGGCCATCAACTGGTTGCGCCCCTGGGCCAGCCGCTTCTGCAGCGGAGGCAGGGTCGCTTGCGTCTGCGCCAGCGTCGCCAGTTGGGCGAGGACGTCGGCCTGCGACACGGCACCCACATCGAACTGCCGCTGGACGCGTTGCAACTGGTCGGTCTGCGCCCTGACAATCTCCTGTGTGGCCGAGACCTGCGCCCGCAACGAGGCGTCCGAAATGGCCGACGTGACCACATTGGCGGTAAGGGCGAGGTAGGTCGCCTCCATCACGAACTGCTGGTACTGCGCCAGAGCGGCGGCCGATTCGACCTGCCGCCGCAGGCCACCGAACACATCGAGCGTGTAGGTGACGTTCACGGTCGCATCGTAGAGGTTGTAGATCGACGGGGAACCGGTGCTGCCTCCGGAGGCGGCGGGCACCTGCTGGCGTGTTGCCGAGCTTTCTCCTGGCGATCTGGGGCGCGAGCGCCCCGCGGAACTGGAGCGTCGTTTCACGCGCCGAGCGCAGGGCATATTGGGCGGCCCGCACATCAGGATGATTGCGCACCGCCTCTTCGACAAAGGCGTTGATTTGGGCGAGCCGAACTCGCGCCACCACTGCCCGCCGACTTCGAGGCCCGCCACGAAGGTTTGCGGCGCGCCGCCGGCGACCCCGGTTGCCATCGCCGCGTTCAGCCTCGCCTGCGGGGTGTAGCCGCTGGCATCCGGCGACGGCGGCGTCTGGAAGTCGGGCCCCACCATGCAGCCGGCGAGCAGCAGCGGGCCCGCGATGGCACAAATCCAGCCGAGCGATCCAGCGGCAAAATCCCATCGGCCCGTGCTGTGCTCCATGGCGTGTCCTACCCGCACGCCAGAAGTGGTCGGTCGAGAAAGCCGGCGATGGCCGCCGCCGTCTGCACGGCAGCCTCTCCCGACAGCATGGAAACATGATCGCCATGGATCGTGCGCACGCCGAGAATGTCATCCACGAGACGGGACCAGCCCATGTCGGGTGCCGATACGGTGTGTAAGTCAGCTTCGCTGAGGTCGCCGTGGCGGACGAGGGAGCCACGCACCAGGCAGAACGGCAGATTGCGCGGCGCGCCTGCTGCGGGAGCATACGCCAGAAACGCATCGTAGAGGGCGCGGCTGGCGTGATAGGCGCGGCCGAGCCAGGCGGAGTCCGCTTCCGGGGCAATGAGGCCGGCGTCCAGCATCCGCGCCCTTGCGAAATCGAAACGGGCTTCGGCGTCGAGCGGCAGCAGGTCGTCCACGCCAAGGCGCATCTCGGTGCCGTGGTGGCGCGCGCGCACGCCGGCCATCCGCACCAGCCATTCCGCCTCGGCGCGGTCGGGGTCCTGCGGCAGCACGGAGTGATTGCCCAGCGGCGCAGGCGTGTCGATGATGACGAGACAATCGGGCGGTGTCCCGCGCGCGGCGAGCTGGCACGCCATTTCATAGGCGACGATGCCGCCGAACGAATAGCCGCCCAGCAGCCGCGGGGCAGGCACGCCGCGGCGGGCCAGTGCGGCGAGGTTTGCCGCCGCAAGCGACACCACCGAGCCGGGCGTGCTTGCTGTCCCGGCTCCAGTCCGGGCGCCTGCAGGGCCCAGAACGGTGTCGCCGCCGGAAAGGCGCGGGCGAGTTCGAGGAAGGCGCTGACATCGCCGGCGATGGGATGCACGCAAACGAAGGGCTCGCCGCGGCCGGCGGTGAGCGGAACGACGGCGTCCATGCGGGCTCGAACGTCAAGGCGCGGGCCAGCGCGGCCACGTTGCGATGCTCGATCAGCGCGGTGACCGACACCGGCCGCCCGAGTCGCTTGGAGAAGCGTGCGCCAGCCGTCGCAAGGCCGAGCGAGGTCAGCCCGGCCGCCAGCACATCCTCCGCAACGCCCAGCCTGCGGCCGATGATGGTCGAGAGGACGCTCGAGAATCGCCTGCTCGGCCGGGTCGCGACGCGGATGCAGCGGGATCAGAGCCGCGCTGCCGGCCGCCTCCGGCGCCGTGCCCGGCCGTCACGCGAGCGGCCGGGCCGTCAGCGGGAAGGGGCACGGCCGCTACGGTGAGGTCGATGCTGCCGGGCAGTGCGGCGAACAGCGCTGCCAATTCATCGATCATCCGCTCGCCCACTGCGGCGGCGGCGCCGTCCGTGTCCGGCAACACGATGGAAAGGCCGATGCGCTCGCCTGGCACCACGACGGCGGTCACGCTGTAGGCGGACTTCAGCGCATCGTGCACGCTGTCCACGCGCAGGCCGCCGCGCCGGTCCAGGCGTCGGCCCCGGAAGGCATGTTCTCCACGACCAGCAGGGTATCGAACAAGGTCGATGCGCGATCCCCGATGCCGGCCGCCTCGACCACTTCCATCAGCGAGACCTGCGACCGGGTCTGTAGCGCCGCGATCTGGCGCTGCATCTCCTCCGCGAGGGCGAGAACCGCGCTGCCGGCATCAAAGCGCAGGCGTACCGGCAGGTTGTCGATGAACAGGCCGACCATCTCCTCCACCCCGGGCACCTGAGGCGGCCGGCCGGAAACGGTGGTGCAAAAGACGGTGTCGCGGCAGCCGCGCCGCGCCGCCGACCACAGGCCCCATGCAAGGTGCGCCAGCGCCGCGATGGTGAGGCCGCGCCGCCGCGTTAGATCGCGCAGCGCCTTGCTGTCCTGCGCCGAGAGCTGCCGCCGGACCGTCACATAGCAGGCTCCGCCGCTGCCCGCCGCGTAAAGAGCCGGTTG
This sequence comes from uncultured Actinomycetes bacterium, assembly GCA_963760665.1. GTDB lineage: Bacteria > Actinomycetota > Thermoleophilia > Solirubrobacterales > 70-9 > AC-56. The sequence goes on along the minus strand of CAVXDS010000003.1, from coordinate 1,310 downwards.
GGATGAAGCTTCGGCGAGAAGCGGCACGAAGGCCTCGCGCATGCCGGTCCTTTCGACAGTGCTGCTCCAGGCGATGAAGTCGCGGAAGCGGGCCGGCGGCTGCAGCGCGGGCGGGATGCCACGGCGGAAGGCTTCGTAGGCGGAGCGCGCCTCGCGTTCGAGCTGGGCGAGGCACCAGCCGTCCGCCAGCATGTGGTGGAAGCTGGCAATGAGGTAGGCCTCGCTCGCACTGACGCGGATCAGGATCAGGCGCGCAAGCGGGCCGGCTTCCAGGTCGAAGCCCGCCGCGCGGTCCTCGGCCAGACGCTGCTCCAGACGCCCGGCGCTGAAGGTGGGCCAGTTCTCCAGTTCGACCGGCGGGCGGGCGGAGCGGCGGACCAGCTGCAGCGGACGGCTCAATCCGCGCCAGCGGAACACCGTGCGCAGTATCGCATGGCGGTCGAACACCAGCGTCCAGGCCTTGCGCAAAGCGCCAAGGTCGAGCGGGCCGCGAAAGCGCATGCAGCTCTGCTCGAAATTCACCACCGAGTTCTGCCGACTTAGGGAATGCAGCAGCATCGCTTCCTGCATCGGCGAAAGCGGATAGATGTCCTCGATGTCGGTGGCCGATCCGGCCAGGCGGTCCAGCGCAGCGGCGTCGAGACCGGCGAGCGGGAAATCCCCGGGCGTGAGCAGCGGTGCCTTTTGCTGCTCCGTCCATTCTGCGATCGCGCGCAGCGTGCTCGCGATCTGCTCCAGCATCGTCTCCGGCGCGTGGGCGGCAGAGGCTCCCGACCAGCCGAGTGCGATGCGCCCGCCCGTCACCCGCGCCGTCAGGCTCGCGCGCACGGAGGGAGAAAAAATCGGCGTGTGATGATGCAGCCGGATCGCCGGATCGTGAGGCGGCGCCGGCATCATGGCAAGGCCGATCGTGGCGTGAGCCAGCCGAAACGCCGACCGCACGGCGCTGAAGGCAAGGCCGAGCGGCTCGGCCCGCTGGCGCGCCGCCTTGGCTTCGCGCAAGCGGATGCCGAGGGCCCGGCCGGGCGCGCAGGCCTGCAGCGGCAACACGGTATCCAGGTTGGCGATGAGGCCGGCGGCTCCCGGCGCCCCTGCGGGCAGGGCGCGGCGGCGGTCCACCACCTCGATGGCGGGAGCGCCACCCAGCGCGTCGCCGAGCGCGACCAGCAGCGCGTCCAGCAGCGAGACGCCGAGCCGGCCCGGCAGTTCCTCCAGCAGCAGACGCGACGTGTTGCCGTCGAGCAGCAGATGCGCTGGAGGTACAGTCGCGTCGAGCACGACCGGCGGAGCATCGAAGGGAGCGGCTTCGC
>CAVXDS010000002.1:0-43038 GCA_963760665.1 uncultured Actinomycetes bacterium | reverse complement strand
TATTCGAACACCACCCGCTCGACCGCCTCCAGCTCGGCCTCGCAGCCGATCACCGACGGCGCCTTGCCGAGGGCCGTGTCCGGGTCCTTGAGGCCGTGGCCGGTGAGCACGCAGACGACCGAGCTCGGCGGCTCGCCGCCGTCGGCGCCGGGCAGGCCGTGTGCCAGGATCCCGGCGACGGACGACGCCGAGGCCGGCTCGCAGAAGACGCCCTCGCGGGAGGCGAGCAGCTGGTAGGCGTCGAGGATCTGCTCGTCGGAGACGGCGGCGATCCGGCCCCGCGAGGCGGTGACGGCGTCCATCGCCTCCTCCCAGCGCGCCGGATTGCCGATCCGGATCGCCGATGCGATCGTCTCCGGTTCGCGACCGGCCGGCCGTGGACGAGCGGCGCCGCGCCCTCGGCCTGAAAGCCGAACAGGATCGGCGCCGCCTCGACTCGTCGAAGCCCCGCCACCAGGCGGTGATGTTGCCCGCGTTGCCGACCGGGATCGCCAGCGCATCCGGCGGCTCGCCGAGCTCGTCGCAGACCTCGAACGCGGCCGTCTTCTGGCCCTCGATCCGGTACGGGTTGACCGAGTTGACGAGCTCGACCGGGTGGCGATCGGCGAGCTCGCGGACGATCTCGAGCGCCTCGTCGAAGTTGCCGCGGAGGGCGATCACCCGGGCGCCGTGCATCAGCGCCTGGGCCAGCTTGCCGATCGCGATCTTGCCCTCGGGCACGATCACCGCGCCCCGCAGCCCGGCCCGCGCCGCGTAGGCGGCGGCACTGGCAGCCGTATTACCGGTCGAGGCGCAGATCACCGCCTCGGCGCCCGGCTCCCTTGGCGCGCGAGACGGCGACCGTCATCCCGCGGTCCTTGAAGCTGCCGGTCGGGTTGGCGCCCTCGAGCTTCAGGTACACCCGCGCGCCGACCCGCTCGGAGATCACCGGAGCCTCGACCAGCGGCGTCGAGCCCTCGTCGAGGGTCACCACCGGATCGCCCGGCTCGAGCGGCAGCCGGTCGCGGTAGCGCTCGATCAGCGGCGGCGCATGGAGGACCCCGCGGATCCGGCAGGAAGCCGCCCGGCGGGTCGGCAAGGAAGCCGCCCGGCACCCCCGGAGGCGAAGCCGAGGATGTGGCCGGATTTCTGCTCACGAACTCCTCCTCGATCACCCGGATCGCGCGCGGCGCCGCGCGCAGGAAGTCGAGTGTCGCGATCTCCTCGAGCGCCGCGTAGAAGCGCTACTCGGGGCACTCGTGCATGACCATCACCAGGCGCGCGTCGTCGCCGAGGCCCCGCTGGACGACGCTTCGCACCGAGACCTCGTTGCGCCCGAGCACGTCGGCGACCTGCGCCAGCACCCCGGGCCGGTCGGCGACCTCGAGGTGGAGGTAGAACGAGGACGAGGTCGCGCACGATCGCCAGCGCGCGCCGGCGGCGTGCACGGGCGCCTCCCCGAGAGGATCGAGACGACGTCGCCGAGCACCGCCGAGGCGGTCTCGACCCCGCCGGCGCCGGGCCCGGACATGGTGATCTCGGTGATCGTCGGCGCCTCGACCATGACGGCGTTGAAGGGCCCCTCGACCGGTGCCAGCGGATGGCGCCGGTGAAGGAAGCAGGGAAAGACCCGCACGCTGATCCCGCCGTCGACGCCGCTCGGCGACGCCGAGCAGCTTCAGCGACAGGCCGAGCTCCTTGGCGTAGGCGATGTCGTCGGGCTGGATCTCGGTGATCCCCTCGTAGCTGACGTCCGCGAGCGCCACCGGCGCGTCGAAGGCCAGCCGGGCGAGGATCGCCATCTTGGCCGCGGCGTCGGCGCCGTCCACGTCGTCGGTCGGATCGGCCTCGGCGTAGCCGAGCTCCTGGGCGCGCGCGAGGGCGTCGGCGTACGAGCGCGCCGGTGCTCGCCATCTCGGTGAGGATGAAGTTGGTGGTCCCGTTGACGATCCCGAAGACCTTCGTGATCTCGGTCGCCGCGAGGCTCTCCTGGATCACCCGGATGACCGGCACGACCCCGGCGACCGCGGCCTCGAAGCGAAGCTGGACGCCGGCCTCGCGGGCGGCCTCGAAGAGCTCGTCGCCGTGCTGGGCGATGAGCTGCTTGTTGGCGGTCACCACGTGGCGGCCGGCAGCGCAGCGCCGCGCAGCACGTAGTCGCGGGCCGGCTCGGTGCCGCCGATCAGCTCGACCACGATCTCCGAGCCGCTCGAGGATGTTCGTCGAAGTCGCCCTCGGTGCGCCGCAGGACGCCGGCGATCTCGGGACGCCGTCCCGGAGGCGGCCTCGACCCGGCGGCCCGCTCGGCGACCAGGCTCGTGGAAGGCGCCCCACCGACCGTGCCCACGCCGAGCAGGCCGACTCCTGCGCCGGGGCTCATCGGACGTCCATCGCGCACCAGGTCCTCGTAGGTCTCGCGACGCACGACCAGCCGCGCGTCGCCCTCGCTGCAGAAGACGACCGGCGGCCGCGGCACGCCGTTGTAGTTGTTGGCCATCGCGTACCCGTAGGCGCCGGTGGCCGGGGTCACCAGGATGTCGCCCGGGCGCGGAGTCGGCGAGCATCGCGTCGCGTACGATCAGGATGTCGCCCGACTCGCAGTGCATGCCGGCGACCGTCGCGATCGTGTCCGGGCGGCCGGCGGCGCGGTTGGCGATCATCGCCTCGTAGCGCGAGCCGTAGAGCATCGGGCGCAGGTTGTCGGACATGCCGCCGTCGACCGCGACGATAGGTGCGCACGCCCGGGATCTCCTTGACGGTGCCGACCGTGTAGGCGGTCACGCCGGCGTTGCCGACCAGCGAGCGCCCGGGCTCGATCAGGATCCGCGGCACCGGGTCGAAGACGCGCTCGACGCCTCCGCACCTTGACCTCGACGTAGTCCTCGATCGAGGGCGGCTCGATCGGCTCCGAGGTGTAGGCGATCCCCAGGCCGCCGCCGACGTTGAGGATGCGGCACTCCCAGTCGCCGTCGGCGAGCTCGGCCAGCGCCTCGATCGCCGCCGCGTAGGGCTCGAGCTCGAAGATCTGCGAGCCGATGTGGGCGTGCAGGCCGACCAGGTCGCAGGTGGCGCGACGACCGACCTCGGCGACCGCCCGGCGCCGCCAGCCCATCCTCGAGCCCGAAGCCGAACTTCGAGTCGAGCTGGCCGGTCTGCACGTAGGAGTGGGTGCTGGGCGGATGCCGGGGGTGACCCGGATCAGAACGTCCTGGGGCCGGTCGAGGATCGCGTCGAGGCGCGCGATCTCGTCGAAGGAGTCGACGATCACGTGGCCGACGCCGGCGTCGACCGCGTGCCGAAGCTCGGCCTCGGTCTTGTTGTTGCCGTGCAGGTAGATGCGCGCCGGGTCGAAGCCGGCGCGCAGCGCCATGTGCGAGCTCGCCGCCGGAGGCGACGTCCACCGACAGCCCCTCCTCGGCGCAGAGCCGGTAGATCGCCGTGCAGCGGGGCGGCCTTGCTCGCGTAGAGGACCTCGAAGTCGTCGGTGCGGCGCGCCGAAGGCGTCGAGGTAGGCGCGCGCCCTGGCGCGGATGTCGTCCTCGGCGTAGATGTAGGCGGGCGTGCCGAACTCGGCGCGACCTCGACCACGTCGCAGCCGCCCACCTCGAGGTGGCCGCGCTCGTTGACGCGGCTGCCGACCGGGTAGACGGGCGAGCCCTCGACCTCGGTCGTCGCTCTGGCTGCGTGCTGCTGGCTCATCGCGCGCTGCATTGTGACGGGCGCGTACCGCCGCGGACGCGGGTAGCTTGCGCAAGCGATGAGCAGGACCATCCTCCGGCACCGAGCCGGACGGGGGTGCACGAGGGCCGCCCTACCTGCTCTGGCTGCCCGCAGTCGCCGCCGCCGTGGCCGGGGATGGTGATCGTCCACGGCGCCGGCTCGCGCAAGGAGAACCACGGCGACTTCGGACGGGCCTGCGCGGCCAGCGGCTGGGCGGCGCTGGCCTTCGACCAGCGCGGACACGGGGAATCCGAGGACGAGATGAGTCCCCGCGGCGCTCGACGACGTCGGCCAGATGGCGCGCTTCCTGGCGGCCGTCGACGGGGTCGACGCGGACAGGGTGTGCGCGCGCGGGTCGAGCATGGGCGGCTTCATGGCGATCCAGGCCGCCGCACGCTCCGATCGATCGCCGGGGCGATCGCGATCTGCCCGGCGGCGAGCGAGCACCTGCTGCGCGGGCTCCGCGCCGGCACGCTGGAGATGCGCGATCGACCCCGACGCGCCGAGGCGCTCGAGGCCTGGCTGGCCGAGCACGACCTGCGCCAAGCGGTGGAGCTGATGGGCTCCAAGCCGCTGCTCTTGATCCACGCCCGCGGCGACGACCAGATCCCGTCGGACTGGTCCGAGGAGCTCTACGCGCGGGCCGCCGAGCCGCGCAAGCTGATCCTGCTGCCCGGCGGTCACCACCGCTCGGCCCAGCACGACGCCGAGCTCCACGGGGTGGCCTGCGCTGGCTGGAGCGAAACCTGCGCTTAGGCGCTTAGCCCTTAGCCGCCGAGGAGGCCGCCGCTGGACCCGCTGGCGCTGCCGAGAACCTGGTTGGTCACGCCGCTCACGGCCCCACCGACCTGGTCACCCAGGTGGGGCTGGCCGACAACCCCACCGGCTTGGTTGAGGGCGCCGGTGGCGGCGCCGTTCGACCGCGCCCGTGACGCCGCCGGTCGGCCCGGAGAGGTTGGTGCCCGCTGCGTTGTCGACGCCCTGCACGGCGTTGCTGACGGGACCTGAGGACGCCGGAGGCGGTGTGGGCGCGGACGGGACGTCGGGGACGTCGGGCGAAGTCACGCCGGAGCCAGTCGGCGGAGTGACGCCGGACGCGCTCGGACCGGTGGAGCCACCGCTCGGACCGGTGGAGCCACCGCCCGAACCGGTGGAGCCTCCGCCGGAAGACCCTCCACCGGAAGACCCTCCGCCCGAGGGCCCGCCGCCGGAGTGGTCATGCCGGCCCCGGAGCGGCCGCTGGAGCCGTCACGGGAGAAGCCGCCGCCGGAGCGGCCCGAGGAAGCACCGAGCCCCGGAGCCACTCGCACGCGAGCCGTGGACTGGATCCCTCGTCACCGCGGCGTGGGCCCCCCCGAGGGCGGCCCGCCAGACCTGGCCGCCGTGGGCGTGGCCGTGGAGCCCAGGTAGGCGGCTCCGGAGCCATCACTGGACCCTCCGAACGGGACGCCGTTGAAAGCCACGAAGGCCGCCACGGAGAAAAAGACGACCAGGACCCCCGCGGTGAGCGCGGCCGTCGCGCCAAGGCCGACCAGGTAGGCGTTCAGATGCGCCCGCAGATGAGAGGGTCGCGGAGTCGGCTCAGAGTGGGCGAACGAGCTCATTCGGTCCCATGGGAGTACCCATTCGAGCGCGAGCTACACCGAATCAACGGAGCCTCAACCGATCCCTACCCAAGGGCGTTAATCGGCTTCCGGGGGATTGGTGGAGCGAAGCGTTCGGGTCAGCCGCCGAGAAGGCCGCCGCCCGAGCCGCTGGCGCTGCCGAGAACCTGGTTGGTCACGCCGCTCACGGCCCCACCGACCTGGTCGCCCAGGTGAGGATTACCGGCAGCCCCGCCCGCATGGTTGAGGGCGCCGGTGGCGGCCCCGTCGACGGCGCCGGTGACGCCGCTGGTCGTCCGGGACACGTTGGTGCCCGCGGCGTTGTCGACCCCTTGCACGGCGTTGGTCACGGGGCCGGAGCTCGACGAGGGCGACGGGATCGGGCCGCCGCCACCACCCGGGTCGGTCGAGCCGCCACCCGGCAGGTCGCCACCGCCGCCCGAGGTGCCGCCAACCGAATGATCGTTACCGCCGCCGGAGGTGCGGCCGCCGCCCGAGCCACCCGGGCCGGAGCCCGAGCCACCGGCCCGGGAGCCCGGGACCGAATGCCTGGCGACCGCGGCGCGCGCGGCCCCGAGGGCGGCCGCCGCGGTTGCGGGCGCGGTGGCGGCGCCGGCGTTCGAGCCGAGGTAGGCGGCGCCGGCGTTGTCGCTGGACCCTCCCAACGGAAGCCCGTTGAAGGCGACGAAGGTGGCCAGCGACAGGAAGGCCACCAGCGCGCCGGCGGTCAGGGCGGTCGTCGCGCCGGCACCGGCCAGGTAGGCACGCAGGTGAGCGCGCAGATGGCGCGAGCCGCGAGTCGATGAAGTGTGCGTATAAGTGGTCATCCGCCAAATCCCTGTACCCGGAGGACGGCAGGGTACACCGGACCTACCGCGGAATGTGCCAGTCAAATGGTCCGTCTACCGGCGGTCCCTGACGGCTTGGACGAGGCGGCGATTCGCGCTAGGGCAGGTAGCCCATCGGGTCGACGACCTGGCCGTTGACCCTCACCTCGAAGTGAAGATGGGGGCCGAAGCACAGTCCGGTGCAGTCGGAGATGCCGATCACCTGGCCCTGGCTGACCTGTTGACCGACCGAGACGGAGATCGTCTCCTGGTGGCCGTAACAGCTGGAGAGCCCTCCGCCGTGGTCGATGCAGGTGTAGTTGCCGTAGCCCCCTTCGGGCCCGGCGATCGAGACGGTGCCGTCGGCGACCGCTTGGATCGGGGTACCGGTGGGCACGCCGATGTCGATTCCGGGATGGCAGGCCTCCCACGGGCGCGGCTCGCAGAACGGCGATGTGATCGGCCCGCTCACCGGCCAGATGAACCCGGACGAGCTCTCTCCCTGCACCGGGCCGGCCAGGGGCGCCGCCGGCGCAGACGACGCCGCCTGGGCCGCCTGAAGCTGGGCCTGGATCTGGCCCTGGATGTCGCTGAGGTCGCCCTCGAGCCGCTGCTGGGTGTCCTGAACCTGCGACAGAGCCTGCTGGTCCTGCTGGCGCGCCGCCGCCAGATCCGACTGCCGGGCCTCGAGCTCGGCCTGGGTCCGCTCGAGCTCGGCCTTCTTGGCCGCGATCTCATCGCGGGCCGCCCGCACCCGCACCACCGTCTCCTTCGTCTGGTCGCGAAGGTTGCGGACGCGCTCCGCGATCGAGCTGTCCTGAGACTGGATCCGCGACAGGTACTCGTACCGGTTGAGCATGTCGTCGAAGCCGTTCGAGTTCAGGATCACGGTGAGCGCATCGGGCCTGCTCGTCTCATAGATGGCCACCAGTCGCGCCCTCAGCACCTCGAGCGAGCGCTTGAGCCGAACGCGGAGGACTTCGAGCCGATTCTTGGCCTGCTTGAGCTGGGCCTCCTTCTTTTCCAGCTCGGCCTGGACGATCGCCTGGCGGTTGCGCAGCGTCGCCACCTCCCCGCGAAGCTGGTCGAGCCGATCGCCGAAGCGTTGAATCGTGCTGGACAACACCGCCCCTCGCGACTTCGCGTGCTCGAGCTGCGCCTTCTTTTGGTCGAGCTTGGACTGGAGGTCGGAGGCGGGCGCCCCGGCCGTGGCCGTCAGCACGGCCGCGACCGCAGCCACGGCAACCACGGCAACCAGCGCCAGGCGGCGTTCAAGGTGGGTTCGACTGTGGGCTTTGCTCATCAGTTCCTCGTTGGCCTACGGGGTTAGCTGACGGGCTCGCGCGGAGGAGTCGCGCTTGGCGTGTCGGGCCGGGGTGGCCACTTGCCTTCGCCCCTTGGGGATCTGGTTCCCCCGCTCCGCTCGCTCAGGCGCGGGCGGATTCGGCACAAGTGTGGGCGGCAGGTTATCAACCGCGGAGACTTCTGTGAGCAGTCGTTAACAGACGTTATGCCTGCTGCAAGCGGATTTTCACCGCGTCAAGGTCTGTTTCGCCGCTAGCCCAAGCCGGGCTCGGTCTCAACCTGGAGCAGGGCGTCGTCGTCCGCCTCCTCCTCCATCTGGAGCGTCGTGTGCTCGATGCCGTAGCGGTCTCGGAGCACGAACTCGACCTCGCGCCGGGCGCGATCGCGGTCCTGGCCACCAGCGACGACGACGTGTGCCGCGAGCGCCTCGAAGCCCGCCGTGACCGACCAGACATGGAGCTCGTGCACGGCTCGCACGCCGTCCACGGAGCACACGGCGCGGGCGACCGCTTCCACGTCAACGCCCGGCGGGGCGGCTTCCATCAGGACGTCGAGCGGCTCGCGAACGAGGCGGACCGACGAGGCGAGGATGAGCACCGCGATCGCGATGCCGATCAACGGATCGATCGGCCTCCAGCCGGTGGTGAGGATCACCGCGCCGGAGACGATCACCCCGATCGAGCCGAGCGCGTCCGCGGCCGAGTGACGGAGGACCGCCTCCAGGTTGATGTCGTCCCGCTGACCCCGGGCGAGCACCCAGGTGGCTGCCGCGTTTCCGGCCAGCGCGACCGCGCCGATGATCAGCACCCCGGCGCCCTTCACCTCGGGAGGATCACCCAACCGATTCACGGCGGCGACCACGATCAGCACTGCGATCGCGACCAGCGTGACACCGTTCACCAGGGCGGCAATCACCTCGCTGCGCTGGTAGCCGAAGGTCCGCCGGGGCCCTCCGGGCCGCGCGGCGAGGACGCCCGCCAGCACCGCAAGCCCGATCGCGGCGAGGTCGGACAGCACATGGCCGGCGTCCGCGAGCAGGGCCAGCGAGCCTGTCAGGACACCGCCGATGACCCCCGCGGCGATCAGCGCCGCGTTGATCGCGGCGGCGCCAAGCATCCTGCGCCGGTTGCCTGCCCGGCGCGCGGCTAGCGCATCCGGCGCACCTGGCCCGGCACCGCGCTCGATTCCCTGGCCCTGGGCATGGACATGGGCCATCGCCGCGAGCTTAGAGACATCCACGGGCGACCTCTTGCGTGCGTGCCGGAGCGCACTTCGCCGTCTCCCCCGTTGGCGGAGGGTGCCGGTCCGGGCGCTGAGCGCAACCCTCCAGCCCCCGAGCCGCCCTGGGTCGGTTCGCCGTCGCCGCCGAGGCCACCCGGTCCTCCGATGTTGAGAGTGTCCGGCGCCTGGGCAGCGACGGCTCGGGTGCCGTCTTGCAGCGTGCCCTCGGAGACCACCGACGTGATCAGGAGGAAGGCGGCGAGGGCACCGGCGATCAGGGCGACTGCCGCCCCTCCTCCGAACAGGTACGTGCGTATGGGGACCATCGTCCTCCGGCCTTTCGCTGGTTGGCTTTCCGACCGAAGAGCAAGCGACAGCCCCAGGACAGCCCGTCGCGCTCACCCATTGGATCGGGATCTGCACGAAAGGTCCCGCGCCGGATCGCGGAATTTGGACGATTGGACGAGCCGGCAGGTCAGGCCGCGCTGGTGGTCGGCTCGGTGGCCGACCGGCTGGAGCCGTTGCTCGACCCAGCCGTGGCGGCCGTGCCGTCCCCCGACGCGCGCGAGCCGTTGCCAGCGCTGGCGGCGGACTCGATCGCCTGGGCCGCAACCTCGGCGCCCTGCTTGAATCGCTCGCGATACTCGGCCGTCTGCATCCGCGAGACGACCATGCGCTGGACCTCGGCCGTGCCCTCGAACAGCTGGTAGATCTTCGCGTCGCGGAACCACTTCTCCAGCGGGCAGTCCGTGGTCTGCGCGTCAGGGCCGACGAGGTCCATGCAGGTGCGGGTGGCCCACATCGCGACGTCGCCGCCCTTGAGCTTCGACATCGAGCCCTGGCCGCCGGTCATCGGCATGCCGTTGCGACCCATCCACGACGCACGCTGGACGAGCAGGCGCGCCGCCTCGATCTCCGTGGCCACATCGGCAAGGCGCTGCTGGATCCACTGCCGCTGGAGCGGCGGCCGGCCGGCGGTGGAGCTCTCGTCGAGGTACTCGCCCACCGGGTCCACCGAGGCACCGTTGTCGAGATAGGACAGGGTCCACTCGTAGGCGGCCTGGGCGATCCCGAGCGCCGACGCGCCCACCACGGGCCGCGTCAGCTCGAAGGTGGCGAGCGCGTTGGAGGCTCGGCCGGAGGACTCGCCCGAGCGGGCGCGCTCGAGCTTGCGCTCGAGCTTCTCCATCCCGCCGAGCAGGTTCTCGACCGGGATGCGGCAGTCCTCCAGAATCACCTCGGCGGTGTGAGAGGCCCGGATGCCCAGCTTCGACTCCTTCTTCCCCTGCTTCAGGCCCGGCGTGCCCTTGGGAATCACGAAGGAAGCCTGGCCTCGGTGGCCGAGATCCGGGTCCACGGTGGCGACCACCACGTGGACGTCGGCAATGCCGCCGTTGGTGATGAAGACCTTGGTGCCGTCGAGCACCCACTCGTCACCGTCGAGCTTCGCCGTGGTGCGGAGGCTCTTGACGTCGGAGCCGGCCTGCGGCTCGGTGACGGCGTAGGCGCCGAGCTTGACCTCGCCATCCAATCCGAAGCACTGGGGCACCCACTCCGCGATCTGCTCGGGAGTGCCCGATGCGGCGAGGCCGGCGGCGGCGAGCGCCGAGCCCGAGGTCGCGAGGGCGATCCCCGCGCACCCCCAGTGAAGCTCCTCGGCGTAGATGACGGAGATCTGACCATCGCGGTCGTTGGCCATCCGCTGTAGGTGCTCCATCCCGTGAAGGCCCCACTCGCGAGCGGCACTCATGACCTCCCACGGGGTCGACTCGTCCGCGTCGTGCTTGGCCGCCACCGGGCGAATGACCTCCGCCGCGAACCTGCGGCACAGAGTCCTGAACTCCCGTTGCTCGTCGCTGTATCCGAAGTCCATCCTGCCCTCCGTCCTGGTCACCGGAAATGCCCGGCGCCCCCGAATGTCATTTCGACTGACTGGTCAGTCAACCAGCACCAGTCTACCCCTCCTTCATGCGGACAATGCCGGTTTGGCCGGGGGCGACGCAGCCGCCCGGGTTCAGACACCGCCGGTATGTTCACCTCGTGGTCGCCGACTGGAGACGACGCCTCGCGGTGATCGTGGGGGTCCTGGTGGTGCTCGGCGGCGTCGGCGTCGGCGCGTACTTCCTGATCGACTCGCTGCGCGACGACGAGAAGCAGCCGGCACCGGCGCCGAGCATCGTCGTCCACGAGCAGAAGGCGCCGGCCACCCAGGATCTCGGCTTCCCGGCGTTCGCGACCAAGAACACCACCCGCGTCGCCGGTCTCGACCCCGTCGCCGACGCCGCGGGCGTGGCCCTCGCCGCGTTCCCGTCGGCTGGGGGCGTCACGGGCCCCGCCGCCGTCAGCCTCGTCGAGGACAACGACTGGGCCTCGGGGATCGCCGCGGCCAGCCTCGCGGCGCAGCCCATCGGCGCCCCGATCCTGCTCACGGGTACGGACGACATTCCAGACTTCACGGCGGAGGCGCTGAGCGCGCTTGCCCCCGCCGGCTCCGCGAAGACCGACGGCGAGCAGATCTTCGCGATCGGCTCGGTGACCGCCCCGCACGACCTCGAGACGCGGCGCATCACGGGGTCCACTCCCGCCGAGATCGCCGCCGCGATCGACCGCCTGCGCCAGAAGCTCACTGGCGCCAAGCCGCAGCACATCGTGCTCGCGAGCTCCGACCAGCCGGCGTACGCGATGCCGGCCGCCGGCTGGGCGGCGCGCTCGGGCGATCCGGTGCTGTTCGTCTCGAAGGGTGCGGCGCCGAAGCCGACCATCGCCGCGCTTCGGCGCGACAAGCGCGTCCCGGTCTATGTGCTGGGCCCAGCTTCGGTGATCTCGGACAAGGCCCTCGAGCAGGTGCGGAAGGTCGCCCCGGGCGCGCAGCGGGTCGGCGCCGAGGATCCCGTGGAGAACGCGATCACCTTCGCGCGCTATGCGAGCGGCAGCTTTGGCTGGGACGTCAACGACCCTGGACATGGATTCGTGATCGCGAGCGCCGGCCGGCCGCTGGACGCCGCGGCGGCCGCGCCGCTGTCCGCCAGCGGCGATTGGGGGCCGCTGCTGATCACGGATGACCCGGGGCAGGTCCCCGCCACACTGCGCGGATATCTGCTCGACGTCAAGCCCGGGTACGTGAACGACCCCACCCGCGCCGTCTACAACCACGTCTGGCTGATCGGCGACCAGGACGCGATCTCGGTCGGCTTCCAGTCGCAGGTCGACGATCTCGCCGAGCTCGTACAGGTAAGGTCCGGCAGCGGAGGCGGGCTCGGGCCACCGCCGGGAACCCCGGAGCACGAGCAGGGAAAACCGTGAGTCAGACGAGGAGCGACAACAACCCGTGAGCGAGGCCGAGCGACCCGATCGGCTGGCCAGCGGACGCCGGATCACCGTCGAGGACATCCATGCGCTGGCCGGCCCCGCCACGCCGCACTTCGCGCTGCAGATCCGCAACCGCATCCAGCGCCTGATCGGGGGGCTGCCCGCCGACGACCCGGTGCGCATCGAGGGCGAGCGTCACGTAGCGCGTCTCACCGAGCTGGCGCAGCACTCGGGCGAGCCGCGCGGGGTGGGGCCGGGCACGCCCGCCGCCCACTGACGCCGGAGCGCCTGTATGCCGACCGGCGAGCGAACAGGCGGCGACGGGCTCAGTCGAGCGCGCCAGCTGCTGGCCACAGAGGCCGCCGCGAAGGCGCAGGACCCCAGGGCGAGCGCCACCGGCTACCTCGACCTGCTTGGCGGCGAGCTGGAGTCGACCGGCACGGCGCAGGACCTGATGACGACCCGCTTGGTGCCCGCCATCTACGAGCGCTACTGGCGCCCCGCGCTCGCCCGGGCCGTCAAGGGCGTGACCGGACCGGGAATGGCCGAGGAGGTCCGAATCGCGCGGCTTCTGCTCGGCCTCGGCCCCGGGGACGTCGTGCTCGACGTCGCGTGCGGGCCGGGAAACTTCACGCGCGAGTTCGCGCGCGCGGTGGGCGACGACGGCCTGGCGGTGGGGATCGACGCCTCGAGGACGATGCTGGCCCGCGGCGTGGCCGAGCTCGAGGCCGCCGGCCTGGAGCAACCTGGCCCTGATCCGCGGCGACGCTACCGCGCTTCCGTTCCGCGACGGCGTCTTCGACGGCCTCTGCTGCTTCGCCGCCCTGCACCTGTTCGCCGATCCGTTCGCGGCGCTCGACGAGATGCGGCGGGTGCTTCGTGCCGGCGGCCGGATCGCGATCATGACCTCGATCCGCCGCCAGCTGACCCTGCCGCCGCTGAAGCCGCTGATCGAGCGAGCCAGCGGCATGCGGGTGTTCGAGTCGGACGAGATCGTGGGAGCGCTACAGGAACGGGGCTTCGAGAACGTCCGCCAGCGCCTCGCGGGCCTGGTGCAGTTCGTCGGCGGCCGCCTCGCCCCCTAGATGAGCTTGGACGCTCAAGGCTTGCGCCCGGAGGCGATGTTCGCGGCCACCGGCACCTCGAGCACATCGCCCGCCCGGTAGGGCTCGACGACCGCGTCGAGGGCCTCGCGGATGGCCGCCTGCACGGCGTCGGACTGAGCGCGAACGAACGTCGAGCCGCGCACGCTCCCGCCCATGAAGCCTCGCCAGAGCTCCTCGGCGTCCGCGATCCGATGCACGAGCTCGACGGGCTCGACGGCGACCTCCGCCAAGCCGGCGCCCTCGAGCAGCCCACGGAACTCGGCCTGGTCGGCGAACCGGTAGCCGTCCGGCCCGGAAGGGATCCCGGCGGCTCGCTCGTCCTCCTCGACTCCCGCTGTCTCGATCGCCTGGCCGATCAGCCCCATGACCAGCATCCGATCGGGCCGCTGCCACACCGAGAAGGCGAGGTGGCCACCCGCGACCAGAACCCGGGCAGCCTCCGCGAGGCCGCGGTCGGGCTGGGGCAGATGATTGATGACGAAATTGCCCACCACGGCGTCGAAGCCGCCGTCCTCGAGCGGGAGGTCCTCGGCGTCGCCAACGGTGAACTCGAGCTCGGGGTGATTGCGCCGGGCGAGCGCAACCATGCCATCGGCGATGTCGATCCCGAGCGGGATTGCGCCCCTGGCCTCGGCCCGCTCCGCGACATAGCCAGGGCCGGTCGCGACATCCAGCACCCGATTGCCGTGACGAACGCCCGCGGCGTCCAGAAGCGGCTCGGCGAAGCGGCTCGTCACCTGGCCGCTCAACTCCCCGTAGGTTCCCGCCTGCGCCGTCCAGCCCCGGGCCTCGAATTGCTTGAAGTTCGCAGCGTCGGACTCGCTCATCGGGGACGTTCAGGCTATCCGGGAAGGCGCCACAACGCAGGCGCTCGCGCTATCAGGCGGGCGCGTTGTCGAGCGAGCGCCACAGATACAGGCAGGCGAGGGTCCGGTGCGGGCGCCACGGCTCCGCGATCCGCTCCAGGTCCTGTGGGCCGGGCAGGTCGTCGAGGCCATAGGCGATCTGGACCGCCCGCCGGATCCCGAGGTCGCCCTGTGGAGACCACGTCCGGGCGCGCGAGGTGGAAGATCAGGAACATCTCGGCGGTCCAGCGC
Source organism: uncultured Actinomycetes bacterium (assembly GCA_963760665.1). Classification (GTDB taxonomy): domain Bacteria; phylum Actinomycetota; class Thermoleophilia; order Solirubrobacterales; family 70-9; genus AC-56. Next base: position 28,870 of record CAVXDS010000002.1, on the reverse strand, counting down.
CCAATCCCCTTGATCTCCGTCAGCGCCGCGATCACGTCCTCGTCGGCGAGCTCGCTGAGGTGGTCCAGGTCGAGCCGCCCATCCTCGACCCGCTCCGCGAGGTCCTTGAGGAAGCCCACCTTCGACCACGAGAGGCCGGCGTCGCGCAGCGTCTGTCCGTCTGCCTCGATCAGCTGCGTGGGCGACGGCGTCTCGTCATCGAAGGCCTCCGTAACCCGTCCCCAGATCGAGGCGGCCGCCTTCGTGGAGAGCTGCTGACCCACAATCGCCCGCGCGAGCGCTTGGTAGGCGTCGGGGCGGCTACCCCGCCGGTCGGTCTCGGGATCGATGGGCCCGCGCTCGTCGATCAGGCCCCGCAAGACGTGATCGACGGAGCGCAGGTGCTCGTCGGCTTCCGTCAAACGCGTTGGATCAGCGTGCCGGTGCCGAGGCCGCCGCCGCAGCACATGGTGACCAGGCCCATCTCCTTGTCGGAGCGCTCGAGCTCGTGGAGGAGGGTTGTGATCAGCCGGGCGCCGGTCGACCCGAGCGGATGGCCGAGCGCGATCGCGCCACCGTTCACGTTCACCCTGTCCATGTCGGGCTCCAGCTCGCGTCGCCAGGCCGCGACCACGGAGGCGAACGCCTCGTTGATCTCGATCAGGTCGATGTCGTCGATCTTCATCCCGTTGCGGTCGAGCAGCTTCTTGGTCGCCGGGATCGGGCCGGTCAGCATGATCACCGGGTCGACGCCCACCGTGGTCTCGTCGACGATCCTGGCCCGCGGCTTCAGCCCCAGCTCGTCGGCCTTCTCGCGGGTCATCAGCAGCACGGCCGCGGCGCCATCGGAGATCTGCGACGAGTTGCCGGCGGTGATCTTGCCGTCCTCCTTGAAGGCCGGCTTCAATGCCGAGAGCTTCTCCAGGCTGGTGTCCGGGCGGATGCCCTGGTCGGTCACGTAGGTGTCCCCGTTGACGGCGTACGGGATGATCTCGCGCTCGAAGCGCCCCTCCTCGGTGGCCTTGGCGGCCAGCTGGTGGGAGCGCAGGCCGATCTCGTCGAGCTCGGATCGTGGGATCTCCCACTTGTCGGCGATCATCTCGGCCGAGATCCCCTGTGGCACCAGGTTGTAGTGCTCGAGCAGCTCCGGGCTGAAGGCCGCGCCGTGCTCCTTCATCACCTCCATGCTGTCCGCGAAGGAGATGTGGCCCATGTGCTCGACCCCGGAGCCGACGGTTACGTCGTGGACCCCGGAGGCGATCAAGGCGGCGCCGAAGTTCACGGCCTGCTGTGCCGACCCGCACTGGCGGTCCACCGTCGTGGCCGGGGTCTCGATCGGCAGCCCGGCCTCGAGCCACGCGTTGCGGCCGATGTTGAGCCCCTGCTCGCCGAACTGCTGGACGCAGCCGGCGATCACGTCTCCCACCTCGGAGGCATCGATTCCGGTGCGCGCGATCAGCTCGGAGTAGGTCTTGGCGAGAAGGTTGGACGCATGGACGTCCTTGTAGTAGCCCTTCTCCTCGTGACCGCGTCCGATCGGCGTGCGCACCGCTTCGACGATGACCACCTCGCGACCCTGGAACTTGCCGTTGCTCGCCATCCGGAACGCCTCCGTTCAGTCGTTCGCGCGCTGATCCGCGCCGCCTGAGTGGACGATAGCCGATCGGTTGACTGACCAGTCAACCAACGGCCGAGCTCACTCGAATGTCGCTTGACGGCGCCACTCGACGATGCCGCGGGAGCTGCCGGGCTACTGGCTGGGCAGCGGAGAGCCGGCCGCGATGAAGAACCAGATGGCCAGCGCGGCTCCCGCCAAGAGCACCGAGGCCAGGATCACGGTCTCCAGCACGTTCGGCCCGTATGGGCTCTGGCGCTCGTCGCTGAGGCTCTTGCGCCATGCCGGCAGATAGCGCGCCGGCAGCCTGCTCGTGCCCGTGATTCGCGTATACAGGCGGTTCAGCCGCGACAGCACCCAGGCCATCGCGACGATCGAGCAGACGCTGCCCACGAAGACCACCATGTAGGGCCCCCCGGACGGCGTCTGTGTGGTCGAGATCTTCGATCCGATCCAGATCCATCCGAACGGGATCAGGGTCCACATCGAGACCGCGCCCAGCATCATCACGGCGATCACGAAGGTGGCGGCCATGCCAGCGGCGGCGGCCGTCGGACCGTGTCGCCTCTCTGACTGCTCCATGTGAAGGAGGGTACCCCTCGGCCCCACCCGCCCGATCCCGCCGGGCGTGATAGTAACCACCGTGGGTGACCGGCTCGGACGGATACAGGCGTCCCGCGATCGCCGGCAGCGGGATGATCGGCTGCGCCCTGGCAGCCTGCGCATCGGCGCTCGGCGAGGTGCGGCTGCTGGCCAGAAGCGACGCTTCGGCCTGGCGGGCGGAAGAGCGCGCCCAGGCCAACTGCTCGAAGGTCGAGAGCGGGAGGCCGGACCGGATCCGGGTCACCACCAACCCCGCCGACCTCTCCAACTGCGACCTCGTGGTCGAAGCCGTGATCGAGGACGTCGACGCCAAGGTCGACCTGCTCCGCGAGCTCGGCGATCACTGCCCCGAGGCCGACCTGGCGCACGACGACCTCGTCGCTGCCCGTGGCCGAGCTGGCGAAGCGGAGCGGGCATGCCGACCGGATCTTCGGCTTTCACGTCTTCAACCCCGTGCAGCAGATGGAGCTGGTGGAGCTCTGCATCTCTGAGGGCGTCGGCGAGGGCGTGCGCGAGCGTGCCCGCGCATGGGCCCGAGCGCTGGGCAAGACGGTGATCGAGGTTCCCGACCAACCCGGCTTCGTCGTCAACCGCCTGCTCTTTCCCTACCTGTTCGACGCCGTGCGGCTGATGGAGCGCACCGGCATGGATGCCGCCGACGTCGACTCGTGCATGCAGCTGGGTGCCCGCTATCCGATGGGGCCGCTTCGCCTGCTCGACTTCATTGGGCTCGACGTCGCCGCAGCGATCGGCGAGAGCCTGTTCGCCGACACGGCGGAGGACCGGTATCGCGCTCCCGGGCTGATCGAAGAGCTGATCGGCGACCGCAGGCTCGGCCGCAAGAGCCAAGCCGGTTTCTACGAGTACAAGTGAGAGCTAGGAGTACGACTGAGAGCTAGGCGGCGGTCCGCTTGCGCTTGCCGGCGATGTCCCAGATCACATCCGCCTCCGAGATCCCCTGACGGCGAGCCGCCTCGCTGATCTCGTTCCAGGGAAGCTGGGCGTCCGGAAGATCGTCCCAGCGGGCCAGGTCAAGCGCTTCCAGCGCCCCGCGCAGCGCGGGCCCCAGATGCTCTTCGGCGCGAAGGACGGCCTTCAGGACCTCGAGCTGCTTGTCGGTGAGCTTCACCACCCACATCGTCGCCCCTTAGGTAGATGTGCCGGACCGTTCGCAACCTAGAGCCGTTTGCGGACGGAAGCCAGGGGGCCTGAACGCCGCTAATTGCGGGTTTGAGCCTCGCCAGTGCCCGTCTGGCGCGGAAATTCGCCGGTCGCGGACGGGTGGATGCGAACCGCGACGATGCGGTTGTCTCTCACCGACTCGACCCTGATCTCGTATCCGTTCGCCTGGATCCTGTCGCCGCGCTTGGGCAGGCGGCCAAGCTCCGAGAAGACGTAGCCGCCGATCGAGTTGAAGGCGTCCGAAGAGACCGGAAGCTGGATCCCCACGTCCTCGAGATCGCCCAGCGAGACATGGCCCCGCACATACCAGTCGCCGTCGGTGAGCTGCCGCATGGAGGCGGCCCGCGGGTCGGTCTCGTCCTCGATCTCGCCCACGACCTCCTCGAGGATGTCCTCGACGGTGACGATGCCCACCGTGCGGCCGTACTCGTCCGAGACCACCGCGATCGAGCTGCGCTGGCGCTGTAGCTCGGCGAGCAGATCGTCGAGCGGCTTGGTCTCGGGGAAGATCGGCACGTCGCGGATCGCCGACTCGATCGAGGTGTCGGGCCCCGCGTTCATGTACAGGCGGGCGAGGCTGTTGTTGTGGACCACGCCGCGAACCCGGTCCGGGTTGTCGTCCTCGATCGCGATCAGCCGGGTGTGGCCCGAGGAGACACAGCGCTGCAACGCCTCCTCGACCGTCTCCGAGGCGTTGACCGTGATCACGGCCGGGATCGGGGTCATCACCTCTCGAGCCTCCTGCTCGTGCAGGTGGAAGACGCCGCCGAGCATCACCGCCTCTCCCGGGTCGAGCGATCCACCGGTCTGGGACTGGGCGATGATGATCTTCAGGTCCTCGGAGCTGGCCTGCTCATCCAGGGATGCCGGGGCTCCGAACAGTCCCACGATCGCGTTCGCGACCTTGGTCAGCCCCAGCGCGAACGGCGCGCTGATCACCCGGAAGACGCCAAGCGGCCGCGCCAGTCGCCGCGCCGTCGTCTCGGCCCGCGGAATCGCGAGCAGCTTCGGGGTCAGCTCTCCGAACGTGATGTGGATCGAGGTGACCAACGAGGAAGGCGAACGTGACGGAGATCGACACGGCGACCGCGTGCGAGAGGCCCGCCGAACACCGGCTCGAACAGCTTCGCCAGTGCCGGCTCGCCGAGGAACCCGATCCCGATCGAGGTCAGGGTGATCCCCACCTGGCAGGCGGCGATGAACTCGGCCATGCGGTCGATCTGCTGCAGCGCCTGCCGAGCACCCCGTTCGCCCTCGTTGGCCATCACCTCGAGTCGCGCCCGCCGCGAGCGCACCAGCCCGATCTCGGCAGCGACGAAGAGCCCGTTCAGCGCCACGAGCAGCAACAGCACGATGAGGAGCAGAACCCTCACGGCCACCGCAGGGCAGGCCCGCCCGGACTACGGGCGTCGCCTATGTCGTTGGTACTTCGAGGAGGGTGGTCGTCGTCCATGCGAGGACGGTCGAAAGGTACCAGGGAGCCAGGTGGCTTCGAGAGGGACCTCACTCCCTATCTCCGCGCTCTGCCCGACGATCGCCCGGCCCTCGTCATCGACCGCGACGCACAGCCTGGCCGACGGGCATGAGACGCCGGTGAGGGGAAATCGTGGATCGACCGTCGTCCTGGAGCGTTTCCAGACCGGGTGAGCGCCGGCGGGCTTGCCCGACGTGATGATCCTGGGGCCACCCACGGCGACGCAGCGCGACGCCCGGGCACACGAGACGCCATTGACCGTGCGAGCCTTCACCTTGGTCAGCTTCCACGCGGAGTGGCCTCGCGTCGGGCGGGCGGAAGTGGCGACGAACGCCGTCGTGCCGGCTGCACGAACGTTGAAGCCCCTGCCCGCCACCGCGCAGAGCGCCGCGGATGGGCAGGAAACGCTGGTCACGTCGAAGACCTCGATCCGGGCCATCGAGGAAGCTGATCTTCCAGGCGGCGGCGTCGCCTGTCGGCTCGGTCGCCGACAGGACCTTGCCGGAGCGGCCCCCCGCCACGCACAAGGAGGCCGAGGCGCACGAGACGGCCGTCGGCTCGGTGTCGGTGTTCTCGTTGTCCACCTGCGCGATCCGCCAGGCCGCCGGCGCCGCCGGTCGGATCGGTCGAGCTGGCGATCGCGCCGAAGAAGCCCGACCGCGACGCACAGATGGCGCCAGGCGCACGAGACGCCGTCGAACGAAGGCTCGTGATCCACGTTGCGCGATCGTCCAAGCTGCCCGGCCGCCTCTGGGGTCGGCGGACGTGAAGACGTTGCCCCGTCCGTCGACCGCCGCGCACAGCCTGCCGAGGCGCAGGAGATATCCGTGAGGGCGTGGCCGGTCGATCTCACTCGTTTCCATGCGGATGCGCCCTTGCGTGGGCCGGGCCGAGGTGAGCACATCTCCGCGTCGTCAGACTGCGGCGCACAACGATCTCGAGGGGCACGAGACGGCGACGAGAGACGTAAAGCTTCTTACCTCGGTCCGTGTGACCAGCTGGCGCCGCCGATCGGGTCGGTCGTGGTGAGCACGCTGCCCTCCTCACCGACGGCGACGCATCGTGAGTCATCGGGGCAAGAGACGCCGCGAAGCGGCGCGCCGGCCGTCGCCACCCCCTGCCAGCTCGCCGTCCGCCGGTGGAGAGGTGGAGACGACGACCTCTCCTGCGTGGCCGGTCACCGCCGCACAGAGCTCGACCGAGGCGCACGAGACGGCGCGCAGCGGGCGCTCGACGTCCACGCCTGATGACCCTCCAGGCCCTGCCCCGCTCGAGTCGGGCGGGTCGAGCTCGCGACCCTCTGGTCACCGTCGACCGCCACGCACAGTCTCGACGACGGGCACGAGACGGCGGTGAGGCTGTTGGCGCCCTGCACCGTTGCACGACCTTCCAGGCCGACCGCGCCGCCGGTGGGGTGGGTCGAACTGACGACCTGTCCGCCGTTCGCCACCGCCACGCACAGCGAGCTCGACGCGCAGGACACCGCGGTGAGCGATCTTGCGACCCACGTCGACGTGCGACGAGCTTCCACGCCCTGCGCCCCCGGGTGGGGTGCCTCGACGTCAGCACGCGGCCCTTCGCCCCCACCGCCACGCACAGAGACGGCGAGGCGCACGAGACAGCCGTCCAGGTTTCCGCCGTGCACCTTCGCTGACCCTCCACCGCCTACGGCCACCGGTCGGGCGGGTCGAGGTGACCACGTTGCCCGTCGTGTCCACCGCGGCGCACAGCGCTGGCCAATGGACAGGCGACGCCGCTGAACGATGGGACGGCCTCGCGGACCTTGACGACCTTCCAGGCCGCTCGCCCCGCCGGTCGGGTCGGTCGTGCTGCTCACGTTGCCGTCCTCGTCGACGGCCACGCACCGGGATGCCGAGGGGCAGGAGACACCTTGGAGGGTGGCTCCCTTGACGAATGGCGGACTGTGATCGATTGGCTTCGCGGACGACCAGGCAAGCGAGGCCGCCGCCGGCGTCGACCGGATGCCCAGCCCCAGAAGCGCCCCGAGGACGACGCCGAACACGACGGCCCGCGGGGTGCCCATGCCGCCGCTGCGCGGGAGTCGCCGCTTGTCCAGCCGCTCTCTCATGCCACGAGCCCATGTTGCCACTGGCCGACGCCTTGGCAATCACCCTTGGGGTAGATCTACGACACCTCTGGAACGGGCGCCGCGGAAAGCGCCACTAGAGTCCAGGGCGGATGTCTGGTGAGGCCCTGCAATCGGCCACGGGCGCCGACGCGGCGGAGCGCGCCGAGCAGGACCAGACCCCGTACCTCGACGCGATCGTCGAGTACGCGGAGCGCCGCCCCGGGCGCTTCCACGTCCCCGGGCACAAGGGGGGCGACGGAGCGGACCCTGCGGCCATCGACGCGCTTGGCCGGGCCGCGTTCGACCGTGACGTCCCCGCGGGGATCGAGGGGATCGACGTCGGGCCCGACTCCCCGTTCCAGCAGGCTCAGCGCCTCGCCGCGAAGGCGTGGGGCGCGCGGCGGAGCTGGTTCCTGATCAACGGCGCCTCACAGGGCAACCACGCCACCTGCCTCGTGCTGCGCCACGCCGGCACCCGGGTCGTCGGTCCAGCGCAACGTCCATTCGAGCACGATCGACGGGATCATCCTCGCCGGCCTGGAGCCGCACCTTCGTCGCGCCCGAGCTCGACGACGATCTCGGCGTCGCCCACTGCCTTACTCCCGAGTCGCTCGCCGGGGCGCTCGACCGCATCGCCGGACGCCGTCGCGGCGCTGACCGTGTCTCCCACCTACTTCGGCGCGGTCGCCGACGTCGCCGGGCTGGCGGAGGTTTGCCACGAGCGCAACCTGCCGCTGGTCGTCGACGAGGCCTGGGGCGCCCATCTGCGGTTCTCGCCGCTCCTGCCGGCGAGCGCCCTGGAGTGCGGCGCCGACCTCGTGCTCTCCTCGGTGCACAAGCTGGTCGGCAGCCTGACCCAGTCGGCGATCCTCCACCTCGGCCCGGATGGGCTGATCGACGAGGACGTGGTCGACCGCTGCGTGACGCTGACCGAGTCGACCAGCCCCAGCGCGCTGCTCACCGCCTCGCTGGACGCCGCCCGCCGATACGCCGCGATCAACGGGCCAGAGCTGCTCGCCGAGACCCTCGCCGGTGTCGAACGGGCCCGAGCCGAGGTCCAGCGGATACCGGGCTCGACGTGCTCGACCAGCGACTGGTCGGTCGCCCGGGAGTGCACGGCTGGGACCCGCTGCGCCTCTCGATCGACGTCCGCGTCACCGGCAGCACCGGCACCCGGCTCGCCTCGCTGATGCGCGAGCTCGACGACATCAACCTCGAGCTGGTGTCCGAGAACGTGGTCGTGGCGGCGTTCGGAATGGGAGAGGACGCGAGGCGGAGCGTCGGCAGCGCTTCGTCGACGCTCTGCGCAGGGCGGTCGAGACGCTCGGCGCCGAGGAGCAGAGCTTCCGAAGCGGCCGTTCACGCCACCGCCGCCCTGGGGGAGCCTGGAGGCGCCCCCGCGCGAGGCCTTCTTCGGGCCGCAGGAGGTGGTGCCGTTCGACGACGCCGTAGGGCGCGTCGCCGCGGAGTCGCTGGCCGCCTACCCGCCCGGGATCCCGAACGTGCTGCCCGGAGAGCGTCTGACCCAGGAGACGGTCGACTACATCCACGAGGTGGTCGAGCATGGCGGCTGGGTGAGGGGAGCGGTGGACCGAAGCCTTCGCACCATTCGGGTGGTCAGCGAGTGAGCGACGGCACGCCCGGGCTCCGCAGCCCGAGGCTGCCTGGGGCGTCGACTCCGAGCACGGACGGCTGCTGGACGTCCTCGTCTGCCCTCCCGACAACTTCCGCTGGCTGCCGACCAGCGCGATCTCCCGCGCGACCCTGGAGAGCGGGCGGCGCTTCGACGGCGACCTGGCGCGGCGCCAGCACGCCGCGATGGTCGCGGCATACGAGGAGGCCGGCGTCCGGGTCCACCTCCTGGAGCCCGACCCGGCGCTGCCGTATCAGGTATTCGCACGCGACTCGAGCGCCATGACCACGGGTGGAGCGGTGATCACGCAGCTCCACCAGTGGTGGCGCCGCGGCGAGTACGCGGCCGCGATCCGCTTCTACCAGGAGACCGAGATCCCGATCCGCGGCATGATCACCGCCGCCGCCCTCGAGGGTGGCGACGTGATGATCCTCGAGCCGGGCTGCGCCGTGATCGGCGCCGGCGAGGCCCGCACCCAGGAGCCCGCGGCTCGCCAGCTCGCCGGCTGGCTGGCCGAGGACGGCTGGGAGGTCCGGGTGGAGCCGATCCCCGAGCGCTTCGTGCACATCGACGTGCTGCTCGCCGTGCTCGCGGAGCGGCTCGCGGCGGTCTGCACCGACGTCCTCTCGGGCGGATTCGTGACCTGGCTTCGCGGCCGCGGCTTCGAGTTGATCGAGGTCTCAGCCGACGACGCCTTCGAGCTCGGCGCCAACGCGATCTCGCTCGGCGACGAGCGCGTGCTCTCGATCGAGGGAGCGGATGCCCTGAACGCACAGCATGCGCGCCCGCGGCCTGACCGTCCAGGAGCTCGACCTGTCGATGTTCACCCTCGGCGGCGGCGGCGCCCACTGCCTCGTGCAGGCGCTTCGCCGCCGGCGCCTGGCGGGCGGATGAGCGACGGGCCGGCGATCGACGCCGCCCGGGTGATCGCCGACCTGCGCGAGCTCGATCGCCGCACCGGCGGGCCCGACGGGGCCCAGCGCGTCTGCTGGGGCGCCGGGTGGCGCCAGGCGCGCTCGCTTCTGGGCGAGCTGCTCGGCGAGATCGGGCTCGAGGCCGAGCCCGACCCGGCCGGAAACCTCTGGGCCTCGACTGCGAGGGTGACGCCGAGCCCGCGCTGGCGCTTGGCTCCCATCTCGACTCGGTGCCGGAGGGTGGCTGGCTCGACGGCGCGCTCGGCGTGATGGCGGCGCTCGGCGTGCTCCGGGCGTGGGCCGACGCCGGCGCCCGCCCGCCCCGGACGCTGACGCTGGTCGACTGGGCCGACGAGGAGGGCGCGCGCTTCGGCCGCAGCCTGTTCGGCAGCTCCGCGTTCTCGGGAACCCTCGAACCGGCCGCGGTGCGAGACCTGCGAGACGCGGATGGCGGCGTGCTCGCCGAAGTGCTGGCCGAGAACGGCGTCGACCTGGATCGGGCGCCGCAGGCGGCCAGCCGCCAGAAGCGGCTGGCCGCCTACCTCGAGCTCCACATCGAGCAGGGGCCGGTGCTCGAAGCCGAGGGCCTGCGGGCGGCCGCGGTCAGCGGCTGCGCCGGCGTCGAGCGCCACCGCTTCCGCTTCACGGGCCAGGCATCGCACGCGGGAACGACCCCGATGGACCGCCGGCGAGACGCCGGCCTCGCCGCCGCCGAGATGGCGCTGCGGGTGGAGGAGATCGGAAACAGCCATGCCGGGGTCGCGACCACCGGCGTCGCTGACGCTGCGCCCGGGGATTCCGACCGCGGTGGCGGGCGAGGCCGAGCTGCTCGTCGACCTACGCCACCCCCGGGCAGACGAGCTGGCCGCGATGCTGGCCGAGGCCCTTGCCGCGGCGCAGGCGGTCGCCGCCGCGCGCGGTTGCGAGGCCGGCTCGGAGCCGGTCTGGCGAATCGAGCCGATCCCGTTCGACCCCGAGCTGGTGTCGGCAGCGGGCCGGGCCTGCGCCGAGGCCGCCGGCTCCGACCGAGTGCTCCCGAGCGGCGCGCTACACGACGCCGCCGAGGTCGCGCGGGTCCTGCCCGCGGCGATGGTCTTCTGCCCCTCCACCGGCGGCATCAGCCACGCCGCGGAGGAGGACACCCCGGAGGCGGACCTGGCGGCGGGGATCGAGGCGTTCGGGCTGCTCGCAAACCGGGTGCTGGCCAATACCTGAAACTCGATCACTTCGCCCTTGACATGCCCCGCCCGGCTGCCTACTGTCGGCGCTCGAACCTGCTGGTTCAGGGCCCGGCGGGACTGCTGGTTCGGGGCCCAGCGGGAAACCAATAGACAGGGGGATCAGATGCCTAGACGTTTCGCAGGCCGTCGCTTGCGCTTGCTCGGAGCCGCGGCCCTCGGGTTGGGAGCGCTCGGCGCCACCGCCGCAATTGCCCTCGCCGCCCATCGTCATCACCATTCCCATGCGGTCAAGGGCGCCTTCTACAGCGGGCAGATCGACAATCCGCCCGCCGACACCTTTATCAACCTCCAGGTCAGCGAAAACGGGCACCAGGTTGGCTATTTCACCGAGGGGGAGCCGGTCTTCCACGGTTGCACCCCCCCGTCGGTGAACTCGGGGTCGCGCGCCGCGCACATCTCCCGCAAGGGGAAGTTCAGGGGCGTGATCCACTACGACGATGAGTCCAAGGCGATCGTCAAGGGCAGGTTCCACCGTCATCGCCGGGAGGGCGGCAAGCTGATTTTCAAGAGTCCTGCCAACCCCGAGTGCAACGGCAGCGGCCACTACTCGACCGAGGCCCAATAGACGGTTAGGTTCAGGCGGGTTGCGGGGTGGACCTCATTGCGTCCTCATACGGGACGGAAAGAGGTCCACCCCACCCGAGCCCGCCAGCGGAGCGTCGCTCATGCAGGTCGAGCTCGGCCCAGGCGTGCGATCGCGTCGGGCACGCCCTCCTGGGCGGTGGGAAAGCGAGGTACCCAGCCGAGCTCGGACTTGATCCGGGCGTTCGAGCTTCTTGCAGACCGTGTCACGGCGCGGACAGGGTCGGCGCCGGCGAACAGGCGAGCGAGCCAGGTGGGGATGCGGCGCGGAGGACCCTTGCCGAGGGCCGTTGCGGCCAGGGCGACGAAGTCGTAGAAGTGGATCGGCTGGTCGTCGACGACGTGGTACAGAGCGCCGGCGGGGGCGCGCTCGGCGGCATCGGCGCAGCCGCTCGCCACGTCCTCGACCCTGACGACATCCCACCAGTTCTCGCCCGATCCGATCACCGCGAAACGCCCCGGCTGGCGCAGGCGGTTGACGAACTCCTCAACGAACCACCCGCCGGGGCCGTAGACGTGGCTGGGCCGAATGATCACGTCCTCCAGCGAGGATTCGCGCAGCAGACGCTCGCCCTCCTGCTTGGAGCGACCGTACTCGGTCTCGACCGGCAGCCGTGTGTCCTCATCCAGCAACGCCCCTTTCGCGTCCCCGGTGACAACGGTCGAGGTGAAGACGATCCGGCGGACGCCGGCGGTCTCGCAGGCGGCGATCAACACGCGGGTCCCCTCGACGTTGACCTGGTGGATCTTCGCCGGGTCGCGTTGCGACGCGATCTCGGCCGCGAGATGGACGACGCAGCTCGGCGCGGCCGATTCAACTGCATCGACGAGGGATCCAGCGTCCGCGAGGTCGCCGGACACCGCGGCCGTGCCCGACGGTTCGGAGCCCCTCCGACGGACCAAAGCGTGGACCTCGTGGCCGCGCTCGAGCAGCTCTGCGCAGACCACTCTGCCGAGAAAGCCACTGGCGCCGGTGACGAGGAGCCTCACGCGGTGAGTCTATGTCTGGATGGCGCGGTTTCGAGAGCGTGGCGCGCGCCGGCTCCGCGTCCGGCGAGCGAGCTCCGTGATCCGGCCGCTCTAACCTGCACCGCATGAGGGAGATCTTCGGCCCACCGCTGCGGGCGGCGGCCTTGAGCGCCTTCATCATCGGCCTCATCCTGGTGCTCCTCAACCCGCCGTCGTTCGCGGGGCTGGGCGGCCTGCTGGCGCTGGTGGTCGGCGCGGTCGCGATCGTGCTCCTCACCGCCTGGGCGACCGTGGCGCTGATCGGCAAGGAGATGCCCGAGCCCGAGTTCCGGCGGCTGGTCGACCGCAGCGAGGCTCTGGCTTCGCTACCGCCCCCCGAGCGGCCGCCGAACGAGTTCGACGAGCTGGTGATGCAGGCGTTGGACGACCTGCCGGAGCGGTTTCGCGAGCTTGTCGAGCGCACCCCGGTGGTCGTCTCCAGCCGCGGTCACGAGGAGCACGCCTATGGCCACTACATCGGCGGCACCATTGCCCGCGACATCTACCCGGACCGCATCGTCATCTACCAGGACACGCTGGAGCGCGACTTCGGCCACGATCCGGAGCTGCTGCGGGCGCAGGTCGAGCGCACGGTGCGCCACGAGCTGGCCCACCACCTGGGCTGGGATGAGCCCGGGGTACGCGGACTCGGTCTCTGAGCCCGACGCGCAGGCGGGAGCCTGGTCGGTGGCTGGGTTAGATTCAAGCTGAACGAGAATCAACCGAGGAGGACTGATGGCAGTAGCGATCAGAACCGCCGGCTTCCCAGAGGGGGTCGGCACGGAAATGTACGACGGGGTCAATGCCGAAATGGACATCGCGAACAACCCCCCGGAGGGCTTGATCTTCCACTGGGTCGGCGAGGTGGACGGAAGGTGGACCATCACCGACGTCTGGGAGACGCGCGAGGCATTCGACCGCTTCCAGGAAGACCGACTTTTGCCGGCGATCGAGAAGGTGTCCGGCATGGACCCGGCCACCGGTCCCGAGCCGGAGCTCAGCGAGTTCGCGGTCCACAACTACGTCAAGCCCTAGGGGCCCCGGCGGCCGTCCCGGCTCGGCCGACCCCGCGGTCAGGCAGCCGCGAGTGACAGCTGCGTCACGAGCCGGGCGGGCTCGAGCGATGGCGCACCCCCGCCTCGGCGAAGGCCGCCGGCTCGGGCTGGGCGACGATCACTGACCCCAGGGCGTCGTCGATCGCGTCGAGCACGTCGTCGGAGAGCTCGACGTCCGACGCCTGGGCGTTGCTGTGTACCTGCTCCGGACGTGAGGCCCCGATGATCGCCGAGGCCACCTCGGCGCGCCTCAGAATCCAGGCGAGGGCTAGTTGGACCATCGTCAGGCCCGCCTGATCGGCGATCGGCCGCAGGCGCTGAACCGCCTCCAAGATCTCGTCGCGCATATAGCCCTGGATCGGGCCGCCCATCTGCTCGTCGCTGGCACGAGAGTCGGGGGGCGCCGGTTGGCCCGGGGCGTACTTGCCGGTCAGCACGCCCTGGGCGAGAGGAGACCAGACGATCTGCGAGATGTCATGTCGGCGGCAAAGCTCGAAGACCTCCGCCTCGGGCGCACGCCAGATCATGTTGTACTGCGGCTGGGAGGAGACGAACTTCGCAGCGCCCGGCACGTCGAGGCCCGCGCGGATCTGTTCCGGCGTCCATTCGCTGAAGCCGATGCAACGGGCCGTGCCGCGCTCGACCGCAGCGGTCAGCGCCTCCATCGTCTCCTCGATCGGGGTCTGAGCGTCGAAGCGATGGCACTGGTAGAGGTCGACGTAGTCGGTCCGCAGGCGAGCGAGCGAGGCCGCGAGCTGCTTTTCGATCTGCTCGGCCGAAAGCCCTCTGTCGGTCTCCGACATCGGAAAGTAGACCTTGGTGGCCAGGACATAGCTCTCACGGGGATGAGGGGAGAGGATCTCGCCCCAGGCCTCCTCGGCGGCGCCGGTTCCATAGACGTTCGACGTGTCGAAGAAGTTGATCCCGGCGTCGAGAGCAGCTTCGGTGCACGCCTTGGCCTGCTCCTTTCCCACCCCACCCGAGTATGTGAGCCAGGAACCGAGTGAGATCTCCGAGACCTGGAGATCGCTGTCGCCGAGCCTGCGGAGCTTCATGGTGGGGACATCCTTTCTCGCCTGAGCGCCCGCCTAAATGGGACGCCCTTGGGTGCGCTCGCGGCGCTCTTGCTCGTCGTGGGTGCGCTCGGCCCACGGAATCGCCTCGAGGCGTTCGGCGGGAATCGGCTCGCCGCTCTCGACCGAGAAACCGTAGGTGCCATCCTCGAGCCGTTTCTCGGCGCGCTCGACACCCTCCAGCTGGCCGCGCAGCTGCACGGCGAGGGCCTCGTCCACCTCCCCTTCCTCGATCAGCTCGGCGTCGTCGGACAGGTCCGTGGCGGTGTCGAGCTCATCGAGCTCGCTCCTTCGCTGCCGCTCCAGATCGGCGAGCGAGCTCTCGATCCGCTGGCGTTCGCGCTGCAGCAGCTCGCGGGCGTGGCCGTCGTCGATCGGGGGCTCCCTGTTGCTCATCTGCTCATCTCCTGTCTCGGCATTGGGCCGTGTGTGGCTGGGACTGTAGGTGAGTCCCCACCCGCCACTGCTCCACGGTCGGCGCGATCACCGCGCGGCGATCACCGCATAGCTCAGTCCTCCGGGCCGAGCGGCGGGCCGAGGGTCACTTGGTTGTGGGCCTCGAAAATCCGGGCGAGCTCCTCCGGCGCCGGTCGCGGCGCGTCGGCGGGCGGCAGCGTGGGCCTGCTCGCCGGCACTGCGCCGTCGCGCACCATGCGATCTAGCCCCGCCGGGGTGCTGAGCACCAGCACCCGTGCCGTCTCGCTGTCCACCCGAAAGGTGTGCGCCACTCCGAGCGGGACCGCCGCCGCGGCGCCGGCCTCGAGCTCGAAGCGTTGCTCGCCGGCCTGAATCGTGAGCCGTCCCTCCAGCACGATGTAGCTCTCATCCTGCGGGTGGGTGTGAAGCGGCGGAGAGGTGTGGTGTGGAAACAGAAACTCGATCAGAGCAAAGCGGCCGTCGGATGCCTCGCCCGGCAGCTTGATCGTGGCCAGGGTTCCGAGGAACCAGAGCCGCTCGCCGTCGCCCACCGCCGACCACGTCGCCGCTGTGATCCCGTCGCCCACCAGCCTCGCAGCGTATCCCAGGCCGTTTGCCCGAAACGCTGGGCAGCCGAGCACGACCGGGTGCTTTGGTCGCCACAGAGCCTCCGCTCCGCTCCTAGCCCTGCGCCCGTCGCTTCGCCGCCTTGACCAGGCGTTTGAGATCGGCCGTCTCCCGCTTGCTTTCCGCGAGCCTCGCCCTCTCCCGCCGGAGGGCTTCGGAGGCCCCCTCCACCCGGGCGCGCAACCGCTCTTGGCCGGCCGTGGCGTCGGCAAGCTCCCCCTCCAGGCGCTTCAGTTCCCGGCGGGCCTGGGCCAGGTCTCGCCGCTTCGCCGACCCGGGCGCGCGCCTTCGCGGCGGGTCGCCCGCGGGCGTGCCAAGCGTCGCGGCCGATTGCTCGCGCTCAACCCGACCCTCGAGGACGCGCTCGCGAAGCTCCGGGTCGCCGGTCGCGGCTCTCAGCGTCTCGCCGGCCAGCTCCAGGGCGCGCGCGCTGGCGGGATGACCGGCCTCGCGTGCGAGGCTTTCGCCGAGGTCGACGACTGCGCGGGTCGTGACGCGTTCTCGCGCGGCGGCGGCGCGCCACTCAGCCGCTCCCTCGTCCTTCCCCTCGAGCGCCCGGGCCTGGGTGTCTTCGAGTTCGCGGCTGGCCTTGGCAAACTCCTCCAGTTGCGCCGGCGAGGAGAGCGCTGCGTGGTTGATCAACCAGGCTGCTGCCGTCGGGCGCTGCAGCTTCTTCACCCGGTCGGCTTGGTCACGATCGCCGGCGGCGCGAAGCTCCTTGACGAGTTGATCTCGCCCCGCGACGAACCCCTCGGGGTGCTGGCGGTAGAGGTCGTCCAGGCGCTGGGATGCGTCGGCGGGGGCGTTGTCGCGTGGCCTGCCGTTCGTCACTCCAGCCACTCCGTCTCCATGCGAGCGACCGGGTGGATGCTCACCTGACGATGCGTCGGCGAGCGGCTGACGAACTTGTGAGGCGTCCCGGCGGGGACCACCACGATGTCTCCGGCCCTCGCTTCGACCGTGCCCTCGCCCACGGTGAAGAGCACATCACCGTCTTCGACGATGAACGTCTCCTCGTAGGGATGCCGGTGCAGCTCCGGCCCGGTGCCCGGCTTGTTGTGGCTGAGGAAGAAGGACACCTGCGCGCCGTGCTCGTGGCCGTCGAACGTCGACGCGTTCTCGCCTCCGGGCAGCTCGTCGACGGTGATCACGTAGTCGCGGGTCATTGGGTACCTCCTGAGAGTTGGCCGACTCGTGGGTAAGGATGGCGACCTCCCGATCCTCCCGTTGGTTCGCTCGCGCCAGACCCGGCGGCGACGCTGTCAGTCTGCCGGCACGCGTCCCGCCACTGCGTCCGCCGCGGCGCAGGTGGCGATCGCGAGGGCAAGGTCCTCGGCGGGCACGTCGCGAAGCGTCGGGTGGGTGAGGTCGAGCTCGATCTCGCGGCAGGGCTTCCTGGTCGAGGCCGAGGCTGGCGGCGCCGCTCGCTCACCAGCTCGGCCCACAGGTCGCACGGAGGCGGAAACCAACCCCTCGCGGGTCTCGCCCTGGCGGCGAGCTCCGGTCTCGAGCTCGCGGACCTCCTCGAACGGGTCGACCCGGATCTGGGAGTCGCTGCCGATCGCGATCCGGATGGCTTCATCCCGGTAGGCCAGGGCGGGGAAGTGGCCGTCGCCCAGGTTTCCCTCGGTGGTCGGGCAGGTGATCACGATCGTCCGGGTCGACGCCATCAGGGAGACGTCCTGGTCGTCCACGTGGATCCCGTGGACAACGCTGGTGCGGGGTCCCAGGAAGCCCGTCCTGGCGAGCAGGGCGATCGGCGAGCAGCCATGCTCGGCGCGGCACGCCTCGACCTCGCGCCGCTGCTCGGAGGCGTGGACGTGGCGGACGATTCCCCGCTGGTCGGCGTAGGCGGCGATCCGCTCGAGCCAGCTCGCGGGGACGGCGCGGACGCTGTGTGCCGCAACCCCGACCTCCACCTCGGCCCTTTCGGCCGCCCACTGGTGCAGCCGGTCGAGCCGGGTCAGGAAGGTCTCGACGTCGGGGTCCGCAGAACCGCCGCTGCGCGCCCTGGGGCTCGAGGTCGGCGCCGTCCCAGCCGGCCCGGGCGTATGCAACCGGGATCAGAACGATCCGAAGGCCCTGCGCGATGGCAGCCTCACAGAGCGCGATCGCCATCTCGTTCGGATCGTCGTAGGGCGTCCCGTCGGGCTGGTGATGGACGTAGTGGAACTCACCAACGGCGCCGTAGCCCGAGCGGACCATCTCATCGAAGGTCACCGCAGCCGCCTTGTGCATCGATCCCGGGTCGAGCGACTCGGCCAGCCGGTACATCGCCTCGCGCCAGCTCCAGAAGTCGTCGGCACACGCGCCCGCACCCGCCGGCCGCTCGCCGACCCCGCGGAGGAGCCGCTGAAACGCGTGCGAGTGGGCGTTCGGCATCGCCGCGATCTCGTACCGGCCGGCCGGGTCAGACATCGAACCTCGCTGCGGTGTCCGCGCGCACGTAGATCAGCCCGCCCTCGCGAAAGACGGCCAGCACCGGGTTGTGGCCGAGCCGGTAGGGCAGGTGCTCGATCGGCGCGTCGAGGAGCAGCAGGTCGGCGCTCTTTCCGACCTCGAGTGACCCGAGGCGCTCGTGAAGGCCGATCACCCAGGCGGCGTTGTGGGTCGCGGCGAGCACCGCCTCGCGGGCCGTCCAGCCATAGCGCCTGACGGCGAGGCCGATCACGAGCGGCAGCGAGACCACCGGCGAGGTGCCTGGGTTGGCGTCCGTCGCCAGAACGCAGATCGCCCCGGCGTCGGCGAGCTCGCGAGCCGGGGCGGTGCGCTCGGCCCCCATGAACTCGGCCCCGGGAAGCAGCACCGCGGCGCACTCGCTCGCCGCCAGCGGCGCGAGGTCGTCGGGATGCAGGCAGGCGAGATGGTCCACCGAGCGCGCCCCGTGCTGGAGCGCCACCGGCACCGACCGGTTGGTGTGGAACTGCTCCACGTGGCAGCGCAGCGCCAGGCCCGCCTCGGCCGCGAGCCCTCCGAGGCGGGCCAGGTGCTGGTTGGAGAAGGCGATCGACTCGACGTATATGTCCAGGGCGGTTGCCCTCGTGGCGGCGACCCGTGGGAGCAGCGACTCCACCTCGTCCATCCACCCGTCCGCGCTGTAGCCGGGCGGGACGGCGTGGGCAAGCAGGGCCGTCGAGACCGTCGCCTGGCTGACCAGGGGGTCGAGCTCCGCTGCCAGCCGCAGGGCGCGCAGCTCTCCTTCGGCGGAGAGGCCGTACCCGCTCTTGCACTCGAACGCGGTCGTGCCCCAGGCCAGCATTTCGTCCGCCAGTGACTTCGCCTGGTCGAGGATCTCGGCGTCGCCGGCCTCGGCCAGGGCGGCGGCAGACGCCGCTATCCCTCCGCCCGCCCGAGCGATCTCCTCGTAGCTCGCGCCGCCCACCTTGAGCTCGTACTCACTCGCCCGCCAGTCCGGCGAACGGAAGGTGCGTGTGGCAGTCGACGAAGCCGGGCACCACCGCGCAGCCCGACGCGTCGACGCGAAGCTCGGCGTCACCGTCCTCGAAGGCGGCGATCCGGCCGTTTTCGATCGTCACCGGCACCGGGTCGAGGCGAAGCTCCGCGGCGCGATCGTGGCGAAGGAAGGGCAACCCGTCCTCCGGCGGCCGCACGACCTGGGCGGCTCGGGTCAGGCATATGGTCTCGGCCCGGCCTGCGGGCGAGCTCACACCGAGGCCCCTCGCTCGCGCATCGGGATCCGCACGCCGCGCCTCGCGGCGACCGCCAGCGCCCGGTCATAGCCCGGCGTCGGCGTGTCTCATGACTCCGGTCCCCGGGTCGGTGGTCAGCACCCGCTCGAGCTTCTGCGCGGCGAGCTCGCTCCCGTCGGCGACGCAGACCATGCCGGCGTGGATCGAGCGCCCGATCCCGACCCCGCCCCCGTCGTGGATGCTCACCCACGAGGCGCCGGCGGCCGTGTTGACGAGCGCGTTCAAGAGCGGCCAGTCGGCGATCGCGTCCGACCCATCGACCATCGACTCGGTCTCCCGGTAGGGAGACGCCACCGAGCCGGCGTCGAGATGGTCGCGGCCGATCACGATCGGCGCTCGGAGCTCGCCGGAGCGCACCATCTCGTTGAAGCGCAGCCCCAGCCGCTGGCGCTCGCCGTACCCGGCCCAGCAGATCCTCGCCGGCAGCCCCTGATATGCGATCCGCTCGCCGGCCAGCCGGATCCAGCGCTCCAGGGCGGGATCGCCGGGGATCTCCTCGAGCACCGCGCGGTCGGTCGCCTCGATGTCCGCCTCGTCGCCCGAGAGCGCCACCCAGCGAAACGGGCCCTTTCCCTCGCAGAACAGGGGCCGGACGTAGGCGGGGACGAAGCCGGGATAGGCGAAAGCACGCTCGAAGCCGCCGAGCTGAGCCTCGGCGCGCAGGCTGTTTCCGTAGTCGAACACCTCTGCCCCGTCGTCGAGGAAGCCGACCATCGCGGCGCAGTGCGCCGCGCAGGCAGCCCTGGCGCGGCGCACGTACTCGTCAGGGTCGGCCTCGCGAAGCTCGGCGGCCTCCTGCGGGGTCATCAGGTTCGGTACGTAGCCGTTCAGGGGGTCGTGGGCCGAAGTCTGGTCGGTGACGATGTCGGCCTCGAATCCCATCCGGCGCAGCTCCGGCAGGACATCGGCCGCGTTGGCGCACAGGCCGACGCTGAGCGGGCGCCGCTCGGCCCTTGCCGCCTCGCAGCGGGAGACCGCCCCGGCGAGGTCATCGACCTGCTCGTCCAGATACCGGGTCTCCAACCGCCGCCTGATCCTCTGCGGGTCGACCTCCACGCACAGCGCGACGCCGCCGTTCATGGTCACCGCCAGCGGCTGGGCGCCCCCCATGCCGCCCAGGCCGGCGGTGAGCGTGATCGTGCCGGCAAGCGTGCCGTCGAAGCGGCGGCGCGAGATCTCGGCGAAGCACTCGTAGGTTCCCTGCACGATGCCCTGGCTTCCGATGTAGATCCACGAGCCCGCGGTCATCTGCCCGTACATGGTCAGCCCGAGCTGCTCGAGCCTGCGGAACTCCTCCCAGGTCGCCCACTCGGGGACCAGGTTGGAGTTGGCGATCAGCACTCGGGGGGCCCACTCGTGGGTGCGAAAGACGCCGACCGGCTTACCCGACTGGACCAGCATCGTCTCGTCGTCGCCGAGCGTGCGCAGGGTGGCGACGATCGCGTCGAAGGCCTCCCAGGACCGGGCCGCCCGGCCCGTCCCTCCGTAGACGACCAGCTCGTCGGGTCGCTCGGCGACCTCGGGGTCGAGGTTGTTCATCAGCATCCGCATCGCCGCTTCCTGCTGCCAGCCGCGGCAGGAGATCTCGGCTCCCACCGGCGCGCGCACCTCCCGTGGGCCGCTCACTCGAGCTCTCCGACCGCACCCTCGACGGCGGACAGGAGGCCGGAGGCGACGAGGCCCTCGGCGGCTCCGAGCTCAGGGGCGAGCCACCGGTCGGGTCCCGCGCCCGGGACGCCGGCCGCCCTCACGGCTGCCAGCGCCGCACCCGTGCCGGCGCCGGGCTCAAGCGGCGCCCGCAGGTCGAGGCCGCGAGCGGCGGCCACCAGCTCGATTGCGAGGATGCCCGCCAGGTTGGCGATCGACGTGCGCAGCTTGCGGGCCGCTCCCCAGCCCATGGACACGTGATCCTCTTGCATCGCGCTCGTGGGCAGCGAGTCGACGCTCGCGGGCGCCGCGAGGCGCCGGTTCTCGGCGACCATCGCAGCCTGCGTGTACTGGGCGAGCATCAGCCCGGAGTTGACGCCCGCCTCCTCCACCAGGAAGGCCGGCAGGCCCTGCGAGCGCGCCGGGTCGAGGAGGCGGTCGGTTCGCCGCTCGGCGATCGCCCCGACCTGGGCGCACGCGATCGCCAGGAAGTCGCACGCCGCGGCGACCGGCGCGCCGTGGAAGTTCCCGCACGACTCGACTCGGCCGTCCGGAAGGATCATCGGGTTGTCGATCGCCGAGGCGAGCTCGGCGTCCGCAACCCCGCGAGCGTGAACCAGCGTGTCGCGGGCAGCGCCGTTCACCTGCGGCGCGCAGCGCAGCGAATAGGCGTCCTGAACGCGCGGATCGTCCGCGCGGTGGCTGGCGACGATCGGCGAGCCCTCCAGCAGTCGTTGCATGTTCGCCGCGCTCGCCGCCTGGCCCGGCTGGGGCCGCAGGGCGATCAAATCCGCGGCGAAGGCGCGGTCCGTCCCCAAGAGCGCCTCGACCGACATCGCCGCGGACACGTCGGCCACACCCAGGAGCCGCTCCAGATCGTGGATGGCCAGCGCCAGCATGCCGAGGATGCCGTCGGTGCCGTTGATCAGCGCCAGGCCCTCCTTCGCCGTCAGCGTCAACGGCTCGAGCCCCCGGGCAGCCAGCGCCTTCGCTGCGGCGAGGCGCTCGTCCTTGCGCGCGAACACCTCGCCTTCGCCGATCAGGGCCAGCCCGCAGTGGGCCAGCGGAGCGAGGTCGCCGCTGGCCCCGAGCGAGCCGTGCTCCGGCACGACGGGAGTCAGCCCGGCGTTCAGCATGGCGAGAATCGCCTCGGCCACCTCGGGCCGCGCACCCGAGTAGCCCATTGCCAGGGTGCGGGCGCGCAGCAGCATCATCGCCCGCACGACCTCGCGCTCGACCGGCGGTCCCATGCCCGCCGCGTGAGACCGGAGCAGGGCCCGCTGAAGCTCAGCGCGACGCTCGGCGGGGATTGGCGTCGTCGCGAGCGAGCCGAACCCCGTCGAGACGCCGTAGACGGCCTCGTCGGAGTCGGCCAGGCGCTGGACGATGGCCGCCCCATCCGCCATCGCCTGTCGCGCCCCGTCGGTCAGCGCGACCTCGGCGTCCTGGCGAGCGACCGCGACCACGTCACGGAGCCCGAGCCCCTTGGTCGAGAGCTCGATCATGGTCGCCAGGCTACCCCCGCAACGGCCCGTCACGCGTGCGGGGGATCCAGCGGAACGACGCGAAAGCGCTGCTCGCCAAGCCGCTCGACGCGAGTGGCGAGCGGCTCGCATGCCTCGGTCAGTCGCATCGCGATCCACTCGGCGTCCTGCTGCCTCGGCGAGCCGGGTGTGACAGAAGTCGAGGGTGAGGCCGATCAGCTCCAGCTCGGCCTGCGGGTCGCCGGGCCTCCAGAGGGCCATCAGGCCCAGGTCGTTTCGCACCCGCAGGTCGACCGCGTAGTCGTCGAGCGCGTCGCCCAGATCGAACAACAGCGGACCCCGCCGTCCCCACCCGGCGCCGTGGAACACGTGCGCAGAGTGGCCCGCGACCAGGTTGGCGCCCGCGTCCTGTAGCTGCTCGGCCGCCCGGCGCTGCCAGCTCGCCGGGTCGGTGGTCATGTTGGGACCCCAGTGGGGAAACGCCACCACCTGGTCGCATTCCCTTTCGAGACGGCCCAACTCGTCAGTCAGCCAGGCCGGGATCCCGCGCCCCAGGTCGCCATACGCGATCCCGGGAGAGTCCCGATCGGCCGCGAACTCGCGCGGATGATCGGAGACGGCCACCAGCCCCAGCCGCAGGCCCCCGGCCTCGACGATCGCTCCGCGCCGCGCCTCGGATTCGCCGCGTCCGGACCCGGCGACGGCGATGCCGGCCTCGCGAAGCAGCTCGAGCGTCTCGATCAGCGCCTCGGTCTCGTAGTCGAGCGCGTGGTTGTTGGCGAGGCCAACCGCGCGAACGCCGATCGCCTGGAGCGAGCGCACGGCTTGGGGCGGCCCGCGGAAGAAGAAGGGCTTTCCCCGGACGCGCGACGTCGGCTCACCGCGCGAGGAGATGCAGCACTCGAGGTTGCAGACCACCAGATCGCAGGAGCGGCAAAGCTCGCGGACCTCGGGGGCCCAGACCTCCTCCGGCGGCGCCTGGGCGAGCCGCTTGCCGACGGCGCGCCCCAGCATCACGTCCCCAAGCAGTGCGATCGTCGGGGTCACACGGGATGGCTACCCGCCATGCACCGCGTCGCCGCCGTGCTCCTCCAGCGTGTTGCCGATCGGGGGAATCGGGCTGTCGCGAAGGATCCGCGCCATGTGCAGGAGGTTGTGCGCGCACCAGGAGCTCGTCCGCTGGGTATACGCGTGCTCGGGGCCGCCCGCGTCGAGGTAGGACGGACCGGGGCCGGCGTCGCCGACCCAGTAGGTGTCGGCGTTGGGCGGCACCACGCAGCCCAGGTGGGTCATGTTGAACAGGGTCGACTCGGCGCAGGCGTGGGCGCCGTCCTCGTTGCCGGTCACCACCACGCCCGCCACCTTGTTGTAGAGCGGGTACTGGCCGACCTCGTTGCGCTCGTTGTAGGTGCCGTCGAGTCGCTCGATCACCAGCTGGGCCACGGACGAGCGGTGGCCGAACCAGATCGACATCCCCATCAACAGGATGTCGGCGGACTTGATCTTGTCGAGGATCTGCGGCCACTCGTCGCCGTCGCCCTCGTCGGAGGTGACCCCGAATGCGATCGCGTAATCGACCGGACGGAGCATCTCCGTCTCTGTGCCGTGCTCGGACAGCAGGCTGAACACCCGGCCCATCAGAGCTTCCGTGTGCGAGACCCCCGGTGACTTCTTCAGGGTGCAGTTGAGCCCAAGCGCCTTGAGGCCGGCGCCGGCGTTCGCGTCTAGCTCCGCCACTTGCTCTCCTTCCTGTAGCTCTCCGGCGACCGGTTGCGGTCGCAACATATCCGCAGTCGCGCGGGCAGCCAGATCGTTTCGCGTCGTATCAATAGCCTTGGAGCCGTGAGCGCGTTCGAGCAGGTCGCCGGGCTGTCGATCGAGGTCGAGTCGTATGAGCTCGAGGGGCACGACCGCGAGTACTCGCCCCAGTTCACGCGCGGCTCCACGGTGGTCAGGCTGCGGGGCATGGGGCAGGAGGGCATCGGCGAGGACGTCGTCTACGACGTGCTCGACCACATCGCCCATCGCGACGCGGGGCCGGTCCACGACCTCGGCGGGCCGAAGACCCTGGGCGAGCTCTGCGAGCTGCTCGGCGAGCTCGACCTGTTCGCCGCCGCGGCGCCCGTGCGCGAAGCCTCGCGCCACTACCGTCGCTGGGCGTACGAGAGCGCGGCCCTGGACCTGGCGCTGCGACAGAACGGCGTCCCGCTGCACGAGGCGCTGGGACGCGACCCCAGACCCGTCAACTTCATCTGCTCCACCCGCCTCTCCAGCTTCGAGGAGGACTCCCACTCGAACACCGACCCGGTCCGGCGGCGGCTCGAGAAGTACCCGACGCTGCGCTTCAAGCTCGACCCCGAGAACGACTGGGACGCCGAGCTGATCGCGGAGCTGGCGGAGATCGCCGGGGTGGACGTCCTCGATCTGAAGGGGCTCTACCGCGGCACGCCGGTCGACGTCGAGACCGACCCCGAGCTCTACCGCGCCGTCGCCGAGGCCTTCCCCGACGCCTACCTCGAGGACCCCGACCTGAACGACGAGACCCGGCCCGTGCTCGAGCCGCACGCGCGACCGGATCACCTGGGACGCGCCGCTTCACTCGCTCGCCGACATCGAGGCGCTCGAGCGCCAGCCGCGGGCGATCAACTCGAAGCCGTCGCGCTTCGGCTCCCTGAGTGAGCTGTTCGGCGTCTACGAGCACTGCCGGCAGCAGGGGATTGCGATCTACGGGGGCGGCCAGGGAGAGGTCGGGCCGGGACGCGGCCAGATCCAGTACCTGGCCTCGCTCTTTCACCCCGACACCCCCAACGACATCGCCCCCTCCGGCTACAACGACCCGGCCGTGCCCGACGGCCTGCCCTCCAGCCCCCTCGACCCGGCGCCGTCGGTGACCGGGTTTCGCTGGGGCGAGTGGGCGGACCGCTAGGCCGGCGGCCCTTCGAACGGCTGCGCGGTTAGCCTGCGCCCCAACGAGACGAGGAGATCCGATGCCAGAGAAGCCCTTCGCCGACGCGCTCAACGAGCAGATCGCCAACGAGTTCGGCGCCCACCAGCAGTACATCGGCGCCGCCGTCTACTACGAGTCAGAGACGCTGCCCCGCCTGGCCGCCTTCTTCTACCGCCAGGCGGTCGAGGAGCGCAACCACGCGATGATGATGGTCCAGTACCTGCTCGACGCCAACCAGGAGGTGCGGATCCCCGACATCGAGTCGAAGCTGACCCGCTTCGACGATGCCGTCGCTCCGGTAAAGATGGCGCTCGACCAGGAGCACCGGGTCACCGACGAGATCAACGCGCTGTTCAAGCTCGCCCGCGACAACGGCGACTACCAGGCCGAGCAGTTCATGCAGTGGTTCGTCAAGGAGCAGGTAGAGGAGGTCTCGACGATGACCGACCTGCTCAGCGTGGTCGAGCGCTCCGAGGACAACGCGCTCCTGGTCGAGGAGTACCTCGCCCGCGAGGGCCTCGGCGAGGAGGGCAACGACCCCACCGCCCCCCCGCCGGCCGGCGGCGCGCTGTAGATCTCCGTGGGGGCGATGACGCCCCGGTCGGTCCAGCGCACCTACCTGCTGCTCCTGCTCGGGAACACGCTGGCCGCGTCGTTGATCTGGGGGATCAACACGATCTTCCTGCTCGACGCCGGGCTGTCGAACCTGGAGGCGTTCGCGGCCAACGCCTTCTTCACCGCCGGGATGGTGCTGTTCGAGGTGCCGACCGGGATCGTCGCCGACACCGTCGGGCGGCGCGCCTCGTATCTGCTCGGCACGGTGACGCTGACCGCGTCGACCTTGCTCTACGTGCTGCTCTGGCAGATCGAGGCGCCGTTCTGGCAGTGGGCGGTCGCGTCGATGCTGCTCGGTCTCGGGTTCACGTTCTTCTCCGGCGCGGTCGAGGCGTGGCTGGTCGACGCGCTCACCGCGACCGGCTTCACGGGCGAGCTGGAGTCGGTGTTCGGGCGCGGCCAGATCGTCAGCGGGGCGGCGATGCTCACCGGCTCGGTCGCGGGCGGCTTCATCGCCCAGCAGACCAGCCTGGGCGTGCCGTTCGTGCTCCGCGGCCTCGTCCTGATCGTGATGTTCGTGGTCGCGTTCAGGCTCATGCACGACATCGGGTTCACGCCCGAGAAGGGCGGGCGGCCGCTGGCCGAGATGCGAAAGATCGCCTCCGCCTCGATCGAATACGGCTGGCGGGTGCCCGCGGTCAAGTGGCTGATGGTCGAGGCCCTGTTCACCGGCGGCGTCGGCATCTACGCCTTCTACGCCCTGCAGCCGTACCTGCTCGAGCTCTACGGCGACCCGCACGCCTACCAGATCGCCGGCCTGGTGGCGGCGATCGTCGCCGGCGCGCAGATCCTCGGCGGGGTGGCGGCGCCGCGGATCCGCCGGCTCTTTCGCCGCCGCACCTCGGCGCTGATCGCGACGGCGGGGCTCAGCGTGATCACGCTCGGCCTGATCGGGATCGTCGACAGCTTCTGGGCCGTGATCGGCCTGATCGTCGTCTGGGGGCTGCTGTTCGCGGCCACGATGCCGATTCGCCAGACCTACCTCAACGGCCTGATCCCGTCGCGACAGCGGGCGACGATCCTCTCGTTCGACTCGATGATGGGCTCCACCGGCGGCGTCTGGGCCCAGCCGGTGCTCGGTCGGGCCGCCGACGTGTGGGGCTACGCGCCGTCCTACCTGATGGGAGCGGGGATCTCGGCCCTGGCGCTGCCGTTCCTCGCCCTCTCCAGGCGACAGAACGCTCCCGCGGACACTCTCGAGGTGGCCGACGTGCAAGCCGCCCCGGAGCCCGCCTGAGGCAGACTGCTGCGACCCCATACCACCCATAAGTACAGCGTCGACCGAGGTCAGGCGGCGGTGCGCGCTCCGATCGTCACCACCGGGCTCGCCACCCAGACGGTGAACGCCGGCCTTAGCGCAGTCGCTTCACCCTGAAGTGGAACGTCGCTGCGGTCGGATCGGGGTTGCCGGCCGGGTCGGTGGCGCGGACCTGGAAGGTGTGCCTGCGACCCTTGTGCTTCCTCCCGGCCTTGACCTTCCTCTTGAACGGCGAGGAGCAGCTCTTGAGGCCTCCCCTGTCGAGCTGACACTCAAAGCTCGAGCGGGCCTCGGTGGAGTGAAACTTGAACGTGACCCGCGCCTTCTTGCGGTGCGTCTTGACCCTCTGCTTCGGATGCTTGGTGATCGTCGTTCCGGGGGCGTGGGTGTCGGAGATCGGCGCGGGGCAGCCCCCCGGCACCTGATTGAGCTGTATGGAGGAGTTGACGGGTGCCGTGGCGGCGTCCAGGTGGTAGCGGACCCGGCGCTCGTTGTTGGTCTCGTCGGACTCCGCCAGTTTGTTGTCGGGATCCGTCTGGGTGATCACGCAATAGTCGGCTTCTCGAAGCCCGGTGATGTTGATCTCCTGGCCGGGTGTCTGCCATCCGTAGGTGTCGGCCCAGCCGATCGACACTCCCTGGACCGAATTGCGAGGCTTGCAGTGAAGGGAGCTGTAGTAGCCGCTTAGCGGCGCCCCCGGCAGCAACAGGTCGAAGTCCTGGCTGTCGCTGAGGCAGAAGCTGACCTTGTTGCTGCCGGCCACGATCTTTCCCGTCTGAGCGCTCTCCACCATGAAGTGCACGAAGGCCTCGAGGTGGTAGTGATGGTGGATCGGGTGGTAGTAGCGACAACCCACGATATGTGAGGTCGCGACCGTGTCGATCGAGCGCTCGAAGACGCCGTCGCCGTTGGCGTCGTTGAAGACGCGCTGCCGGACCAGGACGTCGTTGTCGTCGGGAACCCCGTCGCCATTGATGTCCACGTCGCCGTCACCGTGACAATCCTCGGGAATGTCCTGGGCTCGCGGACCGCCACCAGCTCGAGGGGGCCCCGGCCTGCGTCGCCGGTCTTGGTGGTGGTGCGAATGACCGTGTGCCCGGTTCCGGTGCAGGCGTCCTGCCTTAAAACGACCGTGGGCTTCTCCTGGCACAGTTGAGCGGGACCCGCCCCGAGCGGCTTCAGGTCTGGCAGAAGCGAGCCTGCAGCCTCGGCGCGCGGAGCGAGGAGAAGCGCCAAGCAGCACGCCAACAAGCACGATCCCAGCCAAAATCGTCTTTGAGGTGGCCCAAGCGGCGCATCCGTGCGCTGGACGGCGAGTCGCCCATTCTTGTGTGTTCCGCCCCAGTGGCCCATCGCCGGTAGTAACACCGACATTCGGCCTTCGATGCGGCGCCCAACCCAGATCGGCCACACCGCGAGGACACCATGGCCTTCGGGGCCAACGACGGCAAGACCCGCCGCGACGCCGCAATGATCGCCTCGGAGCCCTGCTTCGAGGCCCGGGAAGCGGCGCAAACGGCGCGTCAGCCCCTTCGGCGGCCTCCAAGCGGTTCGAGGGAGACGCCCGATCCCGCATTGCATGGCGGTTCGTGAAGGACGGGAGCGACGGGACTCGAACCCGCGGCCTCCGGCGTGACAGGCCGGCGCTCTAACCAACTGAGCTACGCCCCCGGACGAGGTCTGATTCTACGGACGGCCCGCCTGCACAGCAATAAGC
>CAVXDS010000001.1:0-75657 GCA_963760665.1 uncultured Actinomycetes bacterium | reverse complement strand
AAACCGCAGAGCGCAACCGACCGTCAGTTTGCATACTGCGGGAGTGGAGATCGACTCGGCAACCGAGAGCGACCTGCCCGTGCTGCTGCCATTGCTGCGCGGCTATTGCGACTTCTACGGGGCCTCGCCCTCCGACGACGGCCTGACCGCGATGGTCCGGGCGCTGACCGCCACGCAGGACGCCGACGGCATGCTGCTGGTGGCCCGCGGGGGCGAGGGCGCCCCGATCGCCTTCGCGACCGTCGGCTGGAAGTGGTCCAGCCTGCGGGCGGCGCGAATCGCCGTGATGGAGGACCTGGAACGTCGCCCCCGAGGCGCGCGGCCAAGGCGCCGCCGACGCCCTGATCCGGGCGTGCGCCGACCGAGCCCGCGAGCATGGTGCCCCCGTCCTCATCTGGGAGACGGCGCTCGACAACCACCGGGCCCAGGCCGTCTACGAGCGCGTCGGCGCCACCGGCGACGCCTGGCTCGAGTACGAGCTGGAGCTGGGCTAGCCGCACGAGCGGACCTGGGCCGCGCGCGTCGAAGCCGCCCGGGCAAGGTGGCAGGCCCTTGGTCGACCGCTTTTCAAGTGGACTGCGCGGCGATCGCCGGCGCGCAGGTGGCGAGCTCACCGCCGCTTGGCATGTCGCGCCGGAGCGACAGCTGAACCCGAGACCGCCGACCATCAGCGGCAGCCAGAAGAGGATCGCGCGGTAGGCGAGCACCGCGGCCACGGTCGCGGCCGCGGGCGCGCCGTAGACGATCAGGGTGCCGATCAGACCGCCGTCGATACCACCGAGGCCGCCCGGGATCGGGAGCAGGCCGCCGAGCTGGCCGATCAGGTAGCCCATCAGGACGATCGAGATCTCCGGGGAGTGCCGAACGGCGTGGAAGGTCGCCCACAGAACCGCGTTGTCGAAGGCCCAGTAACCGATCGCCCCCGCGATCACCAGGGCATTGCCGGAGCGCAGCGATTGCGACCGCCTCGGCGGTCCCGTCGACCAGGGCCCGGCGCGCGGAGCGACGAGCGCGTCGACCCCGCGGCTGCGTCGGCGGGCGGGCTCACCGGGCCCGATCCGCGGGATCGACGATCACGGCGGCGATCACAGCGGCGACGGCACGCCGGGACGGCGGTCAGCCACAGCGATCGATCGGGCCCGACGAACCCGACGGCCATGAGCGTGCCGATCACCGCGACGGCGACGAAGTTGACCGAGCTCTTGATCAGGAAGAAGGCGACCGAACGACGGGCGATCTGCTCCACCGGCATACCGCCCTCGCTGCAGGATCCAGGCGCCGAGCGCCAGCCCGCCGGCGCCGCTCGCGGGAACGATCGAGCCCATCGCCAGCTCCGAGAAGCCGATCTCCCAGCTCGTACGCCACGGCATGACCGCGGCAGAAGAGCGGCTCGAACATCACCACGTAGGAGGCGCACGACAGCGCCTCGAGCGCGATGGCCAGCGCGATCCACCGGGGGTGGCGTCCTCAGCACCTCGCGCACCTCGCCGAGGCCCGGCGCGAGAAGCACGGCGATCAGGATGACGATCGCAGCGAACGCCTGGAGCGCCCGGCGGCGAAGCGTGCGCGGCTGGAACTCGCGCGGCAACTCTGCTGGCGCGGGCGGCGAGACGGTGATGTCGAGAGCGGACGGGATGGACCTACAGCATCGCGCAAGACTGGGAGCGCCCGCACTCGAGGTGGGATCAGGCTCGCGGGGACTTCGCGAGATACTGCGTGGGCGATGTCGGAGGAGAACGTCGAGCTGGTGAGGCATTTCGTTCAAGCCTTCAATGGCCGCGACCTGGCAGCGATGAGCCAGAGGTTCGATTCCCAGATCGAATGGAGGCCCGGCGGTCCTGCGGCCGTCGAACGCGATGTCTACCGGGGCGGCGACGAGGTCTCCAGTGGGTTCGCTGCAACGTGGGAGACCTGGGAGATATTCACCCTGGAGGAGGGCGAGGTTCGCGATCTGGGGGACTCGCTTGTCTGGCTGGGCCGCGCCCGCCTGAGGGGAGGCGACGCGAGCCACGTTGAGCTCGACCAAGAGTTCGCCATCCACTTCCTGGTGCGCGGCGAAAGGATCGTCCAATTCCAGGGCTTCCGTAACTGGCAGCGAGCCCTCGAAGCCGCCGGGCTGTCGGAGTAAGCGATGTCGCAGGAGGACGTGGAGATCGTGCGGCGCTCGTTCGACGCTTGGAACGAGCTGGACCTCCGGGCCATCCGCGACTGCTACACCGAGGACGTAGTGATCCAGACACCGATAACGGAGTTCGGCAGGACCTTCGAGGGCGATGACCCGGTCGGACGCTGGATTGCAGAGATGCGGGAGACCTGGGCCGAGGTCCACTGGGACGTCGAGCGCATCGTCGAAGGCGATGGGGTCGTGGTGAGCTTCTACCGATCGATCAGCGTCGGTCGCAAGAGTGGCGCCGAGGTCGCGCGCGACCTCACGTGCGTGTACCGCATCCGCGATGGCCTGATCGCAAGCCTGCGGGTCTTCCTCGATCGCGACGAGGCCCTCGAAGCCGCCGGGCTTTCGGAGTAGAGGGGAAGACGTGGACCGCGTCGGAACGCGGTTTCCTGGCTCAATGGAGCGGAGGGGGAGGGATTCGAACCCCCGGACCGGCGGAACCGGTCAACGGCTTTCAAGGCCGCCGCATTCAACCACTCTGCCACCCCTCCGGGGTGCGGCCTCCGTTGAGCCTACCCGCGAATAGTCTTCGTGCGGCATGCCCGGCGAGTGGCGAAACTGGACCGGCGATCAGCGCTGCTCGCCCGCCGCGGTCGAGCGGCCGCGCACCCTCGAGGGGCTGATCGGGGCCGTCAGACGGGCGGCGGATCGCGGCCTCACCGTCCACGCCGCCGGCTCGGGCCACTCGTTCACCGAGGCCGCGCTCACCGACGGAGCGATGCTCCGAGATCGAGGCGCTCAACCGGGTCCTCGACGTCGACACCGAGTCCGGCCTGGTCAAGGTCGAGGCCGGAATCACCCTGCGCGACCTCAGCGCCGCGCTGTGGGCGCGGGGGCTGGCGATGGAGAACCTCGGCGACATCGACCGCCAGACGCTGGCCGGAGCGATCTCGACCGCGACCCACGGCACCGGCGCCGGCTTCCGAAACCTCTCGGCCCAGGTCGAGGCGCTCGAGCTGGTGCTCGCCGACGGCAGCGTGCTCGAGATCTCCGAGCGGACCGACCGCGACGCGTACCGGGCGGCCCGGGTCGGCCTCGGGGCGCTCGGCGTGATCTACTCGGTCACGCTTCGCGCTGTCCCCGCCTTCACCTTGCATCGCGTCGACGCGCCGCGCCCGATCGAGGAGACCCTGGCGAGCCTCGACGAGCTGGCGGCGCGCAACGACCACTTCGAGTTCTTCGTCTTCCCCTACACCGACACGGCGCTGACGATCGAGCGCAACCGCACCGACGCCCCGCCGCGCCCTCGCGGCCGCCGTCAGCGCCTACGCTGAACGAGATCGTGCTCGAGAACTACGCCATGGACGCGCTGTCGCGGGTCGGGCGCCTGCTTCCCTCCGCGATCCCGCAGCTGGTCGGCTTTGCCGCGCGCCAGTTCTCGCACACCGAGAAGACCGACCGCAGCTACCGGGTCTTCGCCTCGGAGCGCCGGGTTCGGTTCACCGAGATGGAGTACGCGATCCCGCGCCGGCACGGGCCGCGAGGCGGTGCGCCGGGTGCTGAGCCTGGTGCGCGAGCGCCGGCTGCCGGTCGGCTTTCCGATCGAGTTTCGGCTCGTGGCCGCCGACGACGCGCTGCTCAGCCCGGCCCACGAGCGCGAGACCGCGTACGTCGCCGTTCACCAGTACCAGGGGGCGGCCTGGGAGCCCTACTTCCGCGCCGTCGAGCGGATCATGTCCGAGTACGACGGCCGCCCGCACTGGGGCAAGCGCCACTTCCAAACGGCGGCGACGCTGGAGAAGCTCTATCCGCGCTGGCGCGACTTCCAGCGGGTCCGCGCCCGGCTCGACCCCGAGGGGCGTTTCCGCAATCCCTATACGGATCGCGTCCTGGGCCCGGTCGGCTCGGCGTGATCCGCCGCGTCCCTACAGGAACGCCCTGCCGTCGCCCCGGTAGGTCGGCACCTGGTCGACGATCCGGTCGCCCTCGACCAGGTACAGCGAGTCGAAGCGCTCGCAGAGCTCGCCGGCCTTGGCGTGGCGCA
This sequence comes from uncultured Actinomycetes bacterium, assembly GCA_963760665.1. Lineage (GTDB taxonomy): Bacteria > Actinomycetota > Thermoleophilia > Solirubrobacterales > 70-9 > AC-56. The sequence continues at coordinate 71,500 of CAVXDS010000001.1, read as the reverse complement.
TGTAGACGCGGTCGCCGACCCGCAGGCGCCTCGCCGCCATCCCCAGGAGCGGTGTCTGCACCTCGCCGGCGCCCTCCTGCTTGTCGAGCTGAAGGCCCTCGGGCAGGTAGGGCTGGGGCAGCCGATCGGCTCCCGGCCCGCCCGAGGCCAGGTAGCCGCCGCCGAGGGCGGTGACCACGCCCGGCGACGGGCGGCGCACGATCGGCAGCACGAAGAGGGCGGCGGGCGTCAGGGCGAGGGAGCGATAGTGGTCGAACAGCACCGGGTCGTAGAACCCGGAGCCGGCGGTGAGCTCGGTGACCACGCCCGCCGCAGCGGTGCGCGCCAGGCTGCCGGTTCCGCCCCCGTTGACGAACTCCAGCGCCGTCACCTCCCGAACCGCTTCGACGATCTGCGGCAGGCGACGGTGGATGTCGCGCTCCGAGGCGGACTGCATGCGACGGATCAGCGCGCTTCGCAAGCGGACGCCCGGGGATCCGGTCGCCGACCCCCGCGATGTGGCCCTCGTAGGCCATCACGCCGGCCAGGCGCGTGCCCGGGCGCTCCTCGATCTCGGCCGCGATCTGGCGCGCCCGCTCCGGAGTTCGCACCGGCGAGCGCTTGGGGCCGATCCGCGCCAGCTTGCCGCCCAGCGGCCACCAGCCGACGTCCAGGTCGAGGCAGACGCGGACCTGGGCCGGGCCGCCCCCGATCGCCGATTCGATCAGATCGAGGTGCGGCGAGCTGTCGACCATCGGCACCGGTGCGCCCGATGGCTCGGTGACGGCCAGCTCGACCAGCTCGGCGAGCGCCTGGCGATCGGCGGTCGGGTAGGCGACGACGATGTTCTCGAAGCCTTGGCCGGCGAGGAACAGCGCCTCGGGCAGCGTGTACGAGAGGATGCCCTCGAACCCGGGGTCGAGCTCGAGGATGCGTCGCAGGACCGCGACCGAGCGCACCGACTTCGAGGCGATCCGGATCGGCATGCCGTCGGCCTGGGCGAGCATGAACCGGGCGTTGGCGTGCAGGGCATCGAGATCGACGAAGGCGAACGGCGGGGTGACGGAGTCGAAGATCGCCTCATAGCGCGTGTGGAGCGCCTCGCGGTCGGCTGTGGGAGCCGCCATAGGGGGACTGCTGCTGGTCGCACTCACCGCGGCGCGAGCGTATCGAGTGCCGGCCGCTGAGCCCCGGCGGGCGGCACTAGAATCGATGCCCAGACCCCGGAGAGGTGGCCGAGTGGCTGAAGGCACTCGCCTGCTAAGCGAGTAGGGGGCGCAAGCTCTCTCGAGGGTTCGAATCCCTCCCTCTCCGCCTGCGGGCAGATCAGCGACGAGTCACCCATGAGCAGGACATCGAGGACGATCGGGGCCGTGGCCCTGTTGGCCCTGATCGGGGCGGTCGTCGCCTGGGCCGTTTCCTCGGGGAACGGCTCCGACGAGACAACTGTGACAACCCAGGCGTCGATCCCGCAGGCTGCGCCGCCGCCGCAGGCGCACAAGAAGCCCCGGCTCGGGCTCTCGGATCGCCAGGCGCACACGAAGCCTCGGCTCCGGCTCTCGGGTCGCGGCCAGCCGATCGTCTGGCTGCGGCACGGCGCTCGGATCCCGATCCGCACCGCCCCGGGCGGAAAGATCGTCAAGACGCTCACCTGGAGGACGCCGTTCGACTCGCGGACGGTGCTGGCGGTGTTTCGCCACCACGGCGCGTGGGCGGGCGTGCCCTCGCCTCTTTTGCCCAACGGCCGGCTGGGCTGGGTGAAGCTCGATCCCTCCAGGCTGCGTGCGGGATGGACGCGCTACACGATCGACGTCGACCTCTCGAGCCGGGCCGCGCAGCTTCGCCGCGGCAACCGCGTCCTGCGCTCGTTCACGGTCACGGTGGGGGCGCCCGGCAGCACCACTCCGATTGGGCGCTTCGCGATCACGGACACCTTTCGCGGCAACCTCGGCCCCGCCTACGGATGTTGCGCCCTGGCCACGACCGCGACCCAGCCGCACCTGCCCTCCGGGTGGTTCGGCGGCGACCGGATCGCCATCCACGGCACCTACGGGCCGCTCGGGATCGCCGACTCGCACGGCTGCGTGCGGGCCGCGAACCAGAACGTGAACCTGCTCATCAACCGGGTTCCGCTCGGGTCACCGGTGGTCATCCGGCAGTAGTCGGCTCGGCTATGCCGCCGCCTCGAGCTGCTCGGTCAGCGCCGCCTCGAAGTCGCCGGCCACCTCGTCGATGTCGGCGAACAGGTCGCGATCGCCCGCCAGCCCGAAGAACACCCCGCCGTCGTAGCTGAGCACGCCGAGGGAAAGCCCGTGTCCCTGCGGTGAGAGGGGCACGAAGGGGTAGACCTCGACCATTTTCCGCCCCAGGAGATAGAACGGCGTCTGCGGGCCGGGGACGTTGGAGACGACCAGGTTCCAGGTCAGCGGGCGGGCGAGGACGTCGGCCAGCACGCGATTGATCGTCGGCGGCGTCCAGCCGCTCGCCTCGATGACCAGTGAGGCGGCGCGTGCCTGCTCGGACTCCTTCACCCGGGTGGTCTCCTCGTGAACGCGCTCGAGGCGGCGCACCGGGTTGGCCTGGCCCAGCGGCAGGGCGACAATCAGGGTGGCGATTCGGTTGCCGAGCTCAAGGTGCTCGTCGGGGCGACGGATGCTCATCGGCACCAGGGCCACGAGCTGCTCCGGGGGCTCCTCACCGCGGCGCTCGAACAGCCGCCGCAGCCCGCCGGCGGCGATCGACAGGATCACGTCGTTGACGGTTGCCTCGCCATTGCCGCGGGCGCGCTTCAGGGCCGCCAGCTCGGCTTTCACGAAGCCGATCCGGCGGTCGCGGCCGATCTCCTGGTTGAGGAATGTGTGCGGGGCGCTCGGTCCGCGGGCGGCCAGGTTCGCGAACCCCTCCGCGGTGCGCATGACGGCGGACGCCGTGCCGCGCGGCATGGTGAGCGCGCTGCGCGCGGCCTTCCCGGCAGCGCGCAGCGGGACGCGAATCCCGTCCGAGGCGGCCCGAACCAAGAGCAGCTCCGGGCTCGGCTCGTCGGGGTCCCAGCGCTCCTCGCCGATCGGGATCTCGGTTCCCTCGGGATTCGGGTCGAGCATGATCGTTCCCACGTCGACGGCCGAGACGCCGTCCACCAACGCGTGGTGCGTCTTCGAGATGTAGGCGTGGCGCCCGCCCTCCAGCCCCTCGATCAGGTAGAGCTGCCACAGGGGACGCTCGAGATCGAGCGGCTGCGACATCACCCGTCCCACCAGCTCGCGGAGCTGGGCCATCGTTCCCGGCCTCGGCAGCGCCGTGTGGCGAACGTGCCAGCGGAGGTCGAAGCGGGGATCATCCGCCCACACCGGGTTGGTCAGCCCCAGCGGAGTCGGCCTGACCCGCTGGCGAAAGCGCGGCACCAGGCCGAGCCGCTGGTCGACGTGGTCGAGCAGCTCCTCGAGCCCCGGCGGGTCTCCTTCCAGCACGATCGTCGCCCCGACGTGGACGTGAATCGGCCCCCGCTCGGCCAGCAGCGAGGACATGTCCGAGGCGGAGAGGCGCTCGGTCAAGCGCGGGCGGTCTGGGGCTCCCATTTGAAGGCGCGGGTGGCGACGATCGCGCTGCCGATCGCCCACACCGCGAGCACGGCGACGTTGTTGGCGCTCAGCCCGGTGCCGCTCGTGACGCCCAAGGACTTCTGCAGCCCTTCGGCCAGGTGGAAGAGCGGGAAGACGCGCCCGATCTGCTGCAGCCACTCGGGCAGCTGGTCGATCGGCACGAAGACGCTCGATATGAACGAGAGGATCACCGCGCTGAACGGACCGATCGCCCCGGCGGCATCCGCGTTCGGCGCGAAGGCGCTGACGGCGACCCCGAGCGCGCACATCGTCGCCGTGCCCAGGACCGCGTAGACGACGATGCCGACGAGCGCCTCGCCGTGGATCTTGACGTCGTAGGCCGCCACACCGAGGGCGAGCAGGACGACCATCATCACCGCCACCAGCGCCATCGAGCGCAAGACGAGGGAGGCGATGAAGGTCCACGAGGGCACGGGGGTGCCGCGGTAGCGCTTCAGTTGGCCGCTCTCGCGCTGGGTGGTGAGCGAGATGACCAGCGTGCTGAAGCAGTTGAGCATGATCGCGTACGCCATCAGCCCGCCGGTGAAGTACGACTCGATCGGGACGCTCGTCCCATCGACGTTCACCGTGTCTCCCTGCTTGGCGAAGATCGAGTTGAACAGCAGCAGAAACACGACCGGGAACAGCAGCGCGAACACGATCGCCCGCGGATTGCGGCTGGTGCTCTTCAGCGCGTAGTAGGTCTGCCGAAAGACCAGGGCCAGGTCACCCATCGGTGGCCTCTGGAGTAGTCGCGCCATCGCCTGCGGTCAGCTCGAGGAAGATGTCCTCGAGCGTTGGATGCACCGCCTCGAGCCCTTCGAGCACGATGCCGCGCTGCTCGGCCCAGCCGGTCAGCTTGTAGAGGGGGCGCTGGGGCCTGTCGACCTTGATCGTGGCGATGTCCCCGGAGAGCTCCAGCGACTCCCCGACCGCCGCGCTGATCTCATCCGCCGATGCGCCCTCCGGAACCCGGAATCGGATCACGGTGTGCGCCCCAGTGCCGGCGCCGATCTCCGCCAGGTCGCCGATCGCGACGAGCTCGCCGTGACGCAGGATGGCGACCCGGTCCGCGAGGTGCTGGGCCTCGTCCATGTAGTGGGTGGTCAAAAAGACCGTCTTGCCGAGATCCTTGAGCCCCGCGATCATGTTCCAGGCGTCGCGGCGCGCCGAGGGGTCGAAGCCGGTCGTCGGCTCGTCGAGGAAGACGAGCTCCGGGTCACCGATGATCCCGACCGCGACGTCAACCCGGCGCCGCTGGCCGCCGGAGAGCGTCCCGACCCGGGCGTCGCGCTTCTCGGCCAGCCCGACCAGCTCGATCGTCTCGTCCACCGAGCTCGGCGATGGGTAGAAGTTGGAAAACAGCGTGACCAGCTCGCGCACCGTGAGCGTCGGATCGAGCTCGCACTCCTGCAGCACCAGGCCGATCCGCGTCCGCCACTGCCGCGTCGGCCGTCCCGGGTCTGTGCCGAGCACCGAGACCTCGCCCTTGGTGCGCTTGCGATAGCCCTCCAGGATCTCGATCGTGGTCGTCTTGCCGGCGCCGTTCGGCCCCAGGAACCCGAACACCTCTCCGCGCCGCGACCTCGAAGCTGATCCCGCGCACGGCCTCGTTCGGCCCGTAGCTCATGTGCAGGTCCTCGACTGAGATCGCTGTCGGGGCGCTTGCTTCGGACATCCGTTTCCCGAGCGGCAAACTAACGTAGGATCGCCCCGTCGGCTTGGTAGGCGTGGCACGACTCCTTGGGAGGTCCGAGCGATCGGCCCGGGGCTGCCCGCGCCTCTTACAATCGTCGGCCTGGGACAGCGTCCCATCCCGCGCCCGTAGCTCAGTTGGATAGAGCGTCGGTCTACGAAACCGAAGGTCACAGGTTCGAATCCTGTCGGGCGCGCTGGCTTTAGCAAGCGGAATCCCGCTCCATGAGCGGGGTTCCGACGTTTCGGAGTAGCGCCCGACCTGCCGCTGAGAGCCGCTCAAAACCGCCCATTACGCCAGCGCACTGCAGCGCGCCGCCAGCGCAGAGGCCGGCCCTCACGCTGCGACAGCGGCTCTCCTAGCGTGGTTACTGGCCCGTTCGAGGTACGCGTCCAGCATCCCTGCGGCCTCGTCCTCGGAGCCCGGCATCAGGTGGCCGTAGCGATCGAGGGTGATCGTCACCGAGGAGTGGCCCAATCTCGACCGGTGGTCGCGGGCGAACTTACTGGACCGACTTGATCGCGCCCTCGATCTGGCTAAGCGTTGGGATAACGGGGAACGTCTTCTCGCCACTGGGGCCCTTGACGAGGATCGACGGAGTCCCGGTGAAGCCGAGCTGCTGTGCCTGAGTGTGAGTTCGCGAGAGCTCGACGTCCCATATCGAGCTCTGGCGATCCTGATTCCATCTGGCGATGTTCGGTACGCCGGCACCCTTAGCGATCTTCGTCAGGAAGTCGTTGCTGATGTAGCCCGATCTCTCCTCGCCCTGATTTCGATAGAAGAGCTCGATGAAGTTCCAGTAGCGCCCCTGTTCGCCCGCCGCGTAGGCAGCCTTCGCGGCGTCGACCGATTGCGAGCTGATCACCGTGAACTGGCGGAACTGGTAGTTCGCGGTTCCCTTTCGGACGACGTCGGAGATCAGGCTGGGGGCGATCTGAAGCGAGAACGCTTTGCACACAGGGCACTGGAGGTCGCCGAACTCGACCACCGTGACCTTTGACTTCCGATCTCCGAGCACCATGTCTTGCTGGGGGATGCCGTTGAGCTGCCGCTGGACCAGGGACGCGTCCTGGACAGCGCCGCCCGCCCCGGCGCCCGAAGCGCCGCTGCCACTCTGGCTGACGATGATCAGCACGGCAACCACGCAGATGGCCAGGAACGCGGCTGCGCTTCCGTACTGTTTCAGCCGCTGGCGCCGCAGCTTCACCTGCTCCTCCACCTCCCGCTTCAGGCGCTCGGCCCGAAGCTGCCCCTTTTGTCCCTTGCGGCTGGACATCTAGCCGAACGTAAAGCCCCTGTTTAAGGGGTGGGTCAAGGGCTGGGACTTCTGCTCGGACCCCCTAGGAAGAAGCGAGCATCGGCACGTCGTGGACGATCTCTGAGGGCTTGAAGTTCGCCGGATAGACGGTCGTCATCTTGCCGCTACCGGAGATCCCGTAGATCAAGGCCGAGTGCTCGACGGCGTCCGGGTCCTTGCTGGTGGGCGAGGCCTTGGCGGCGATCCCCCAGTCGCTCCAGACGTTCTCAAGCTGTGGCCGTGAGCCGATCAGGTACTGCATCTTCCCGGTCATCTGGTGCTGCTCAAGGAACGCCTTGACCGTGTTCGGCGTGTCGCCCTTCGGGTCGACAGAGACGGCGATGATCTGGAGCTTGCCGGCTTCGGAGCCGAGCTCCTTCTGGGCCGTGTGGAGGTTGCCGACGATGATCGGGCAGATGTCGGGGCAATGGTCGTAGATGAATGTGACCAGCACCGCCTTGCCGCGGTAGTGATCGATGTTCACCGGGTGGCCGAGCGAGTCGTTCAGGGCCAGAGGCGGCACTGGCTTCTGCTGCTTCTGGACCAGACCCGCGAAGCTGGCAGTCGAGGTAGTCGGGTCGGAATTCGAACCGCCACAGCCGACTCCTGCGGCGACGGCGACGGCCAACAGGGCTCCGGCCATGAAGAGCCGGGTGGTGCGCACGGTCGAATCGTCGAACACCGAGCTAAACCCCCGATAAGCGCAACCTGATCCTCAAGCAGCCGGGGCACCTACGAGTGGTCTGGGCTCCCCCCAGAATACCGTTGACGGTGAGCCGCGGTTCATGGCTCGTCATCATTCCCTGGCCGATGGCCGCGCTTGTGGAACTGCTGCTGCCGCTGGTGTTGGGGCTTGCCTACGCGAAACGGGTCGGTCACCTACGCCGCCACGGAAGGGCTCCCTCGACCCTCCGGCAGCTGAGCTTCGCCGCCGGACTCGTGCTGGTCGCGATCGCGACCGTGGGGCCGATGGACGAGCTCGCCGACGAGTTCGTCTTTGGCCACATGATCCAGCACACGATCCTCACCGACGAGGCGGCGCTGCTGATCGCGATCGGGCTCACCGGACCCGTTCTTCGACCGATCCTTAGCGCGCCTGGGCTGCGCCAGCTGCGAAAGCTGATGCACCCGGTCTTGGCGATCGTGCTCTGGATCGTCGTCATCTATGCCTGGCACGTCCCCGCGCTCTACCAGGCCGCCGACCAGCACGACCTGCTCCACGTGATCGAGCATGCCTCCTTCCTCGGCGCGGGGCTTGTGATGTGGCTCGCACTACTGGGACCGTTGCCGAAGCCGCAATGGTTCGGTCACATCGCCAAAGTCGGCTACACCGCGGTCATCCACTTCTCGAGCATGGGAATGGCGAACATCCTGATGTGGTCGGGCACGGTGCTCTACCCAATCTACGTCGAGAGCGACCACGCGCACAACATCTCCCCGCTCACCGACCAGAGCATCGCTGGAGCGATCCTGATGATCCAGGGCGGGGTGATCATGCTGGCGGTCTTCTTCTGGATCCTGATCCAGTGGGCGCGCGAGGACACCGAGCGACAGGAGCTGATTGATCTCGCCGAGCGCCTCCAGGTGCCCCTCAGCGAGAGGCGGGCCGCCCGGGCCGCCGCAGCCGGGCGTGGGTCCGAGCTTCGCCGGCGGCTGGAGGAGGATGCACAACGGCGGGGCCCACATGGGCCGCAGCCGGTGCCGGGATAGCCACTCCGCAGAGGTTTCGGCGTTGCAGTTCGAGGGCCTATATGACACGGAGGTTCGTCAAGGGCCCAGCCGGTCGGTTTCGGTCAGCTGCTGTCGCTTTGCCCGACGGATGAAAGTCAAGTGCGACTTGCCTGATCGGCCCTCCTGTGCGAGAGGCGGATTCGGGCGCGGGCGACTGACGAGGCGAAGCGCAGACGTCAGGGGCTTGTGGTCTGCCGCGCCCCTTGCCCGTCGAGGGCCTTTGAGATGCGCGCCCCGGTGTCACGCTCGCGCCCTTCTTAGCCTGCGTCCGCTGCCACTCGGCGACCGTTCGTAGGCGGCCTGTCAGGCCCCGGGGGAGGTGTCAGCCTCACAGTCACTTGCCCACAATCCAAGTCCACATCTTCTCCATGCTGCGATCGAAGCACGGCCAGATGTGCTTCGTCAAGCAACGACTCGACCACTGCTACGCCGCGCCAATGGTTCGGCACTAAGCTCGATGTCGTTGGCCGCCCTGACGCGTTGCCACGGCGCTCATGTTTACGGTGGAGGTCCAAGTGGACCATGGTCCAATTCGGTCCAAGGGCCCGACTCTCCGAGGCGCGGCAAGGCGTATCGTTTCCGCGCCGTGTGCGTGCAATGCATGATGACTGCGGCGGCGAGCGTCTCCACCGCCAGCGGTTTGCGAATCTGGCTCGGCAACCGCGCCGGGTCGTTTCTAACGCCTGGGCGCCTGCGCCTGATCACGATCGCGCTATTCGCCTTGGCCGTCCTGGCCTCGGGCCTATTCGTCAGCGGCCCGACCTCTCCGGCCGGCGGTTAGCCCGACGCTAGGAGCAGCGCGGGCAGAGCCCGTGAAGGGTCACCTCGTGGGCCGAGACGTCGAAGTCGTTTCGGCGCGGGAGATTGGCGATCGCCAGCTCAAGGTCGGTGTCGTGGAAGGCAACGACTCGGCCGCATCGGTCGCAGAGCAGGTGGTGGTGGTGCTCGCCACTCGGCTCGGCGGGCTCGTAGGTCGCGATCCCGGTGCCTAGGTCGAGCCGGTGGACGAGGCCGAGCTCGCAGAGCTGCTCGAGAGTGCGGTAGATGCTGGCGCGGCCAACCCCCGCTCCGGCGCCTCGAAGCTCCTCCTCGATCTCTTGGGCACTGAGCGCGCAGGCGTGGCGTCCGAGGCACTCGATCACCGCGCCCCTGGCCGCGCCCTTTCTATAGCCCGCCTCGGAGAGGCCAGCCAACGCGTGCTCGACCCAATCCTCGTGACGCGTCCGGCGTTCCGTCATTGCCACGCGCTTAGCCATCGGAACTTCCAGCGGCGGGCCCGCTCGGCGCAGCGGAGAGTCGGCGAACACGGAGGCCGCGTCGTTCGTTGACCTTGCGCGTGATCACAGCCACAAGGTATGCCACTGCGGCGACGGCAATCACCGCCGAGCTCGGCGGGAGCGAGGGGACGCTGTAGCTGAGCGACAGCCCAACCCACATCGCCCCGACCGCGAGCGCCCCCGACAGCGCCACCCCCTTCCATGGGTGGCTCGTGATGAGCTGCGCAGCGCCCCCCGGGGCCGCGAGGAGGCCGAGCAAAAGGAGCGCCCCTATCGCTTGGGTCGCCTCAGCAGCGACGATCGCAAGCAAGACCAAGAAGACGATCCCGAGCCCCCGCACCGGGACCCCCACGCCGCGTGCGACTTCAGTGTCGATGGACGAGAACAGAAGCGGGCGGGCGATCGCCAGCAGGCCGAGGACGCCAGCCGCCGCGATCGCGGCGGCGATGCGAGCGTCAGTCATGCTGAGGCCGAAGATCGATCCAAACAGGACCCGCACGGCCGCGGTCCCGTTCGAGGCGCTGGCCGTGGCGGTGAAGATCGAGAGGAAAAGGACTCCGAGGCCGAGGATCCAGGAGAAGAGCGAGCCGATGACGACATCGTCGGCGCGGGAGCGCTCGCCGAGCAGACCCAGTCCGACCGCCGCCAGGATCGTCGCGGCGAACAGGCCGAGGCGGACATCGATTCCGACGGCGGCGGCGGCGAGGGCGCCGGTGAACGCGACGTGGCTGAAGGCGTCGCCGGCGAAGACCTGGGTTCGAAGGACGACGAAGTAGCCGACAAGGCCGCAGGCGAGGGCGATCAACGAGCCGGCGAGAAAGGCGTTCCGCATGAACTCGTGGGCGAACATCAGCCGCTGGCGCTCCGCATCGGGCGCCCGCGGATTCCGGCCGCGACGCGAACCGTCACGTAGAGCCCGAAGGACAGCGAGGTGACCCAAAAACCGACGGGATAGGGGGAGAAGTAGGCGATGCTCAAGCCGATCCAGGTGACGAGCAGCGCGATCACCACCGAGAGGGCGAGGCCGGGGGCGGGGCGCGCCGTTAGCTGCTGCGCGGTCGCGGCAGGGGTGACCAAGAGGGCGAAGACGAGAAGGGCGCCGGTGATCTGGGCGGTGGCGGCGACCGCGAGGCCGAGGAGAAGCAGAAAGCCCACGTCGATGACGGCGGTGGGAACGCCGCGAGCTCGGGCGACCGCAGCGTCGATCGAGGCGAACAGGAGCGGGCGGGCGGTGAGCGCCAGGGCCCCAACCGCAGCGATGGCGATCCAAAGCAGGGTCTCGACCTGAGCGGCGGTGATCCCGAGGAAGGTCCCGAAGAGAAGCGTCTCGAGCTCGCTGAGCTGGCCTCGGTAGAGGCTCACGAACAGGAAGCCGAGCCCCAGCCCGAATGCCTGAACGGTGCCGATCGCCGCCGACTCGCCGCTCTGCCCGCGCGTGCTCGGGCCCGATACGGCCGCAAGCGCAAGCGCTCCGAGACCGCAGAAGCCGTAGTAGCCGATCGCGACCGAGAGCCCGGCCAGGGTTGCCGCCGCCGCGCCCGGAAACGCCACTACGGCCAGTGTGTGGCCGGCGAAGGTCTGGCGGCGGAGCACCATGAACCAGCCGATCGCGCCCGCCATGACCGCGACGATCGTCCCCGCCTCGAGCGCTTGGACCATGAACGGATAGGTCGTCAGCTGGTTCCAGTCGGCGATCGGGTCAAGCGAGAACCCGGCCATCTCAGTGCGGATGGCGGGAGCTGTGGATGGCTGGGGGCTCGGGCGTTCCGACGACGACGAGCCGCCCGTCGGAGGTGTCGAGCACCTCGATCGGCGACCCGTAGAGGCGACTCAGGGTCTCGCTCGTGATCACCTCGCGAGGCGAGCCTTCGATGCCGCGACCGCCGGCGAGGTAGACGGCACGATCGAGATAGCCAAGGATGGGGTTGACGTCGTGGGCGACCAACAGGACCGTGACTCCCTCGGTGCGACAGATCCGCTCGACCAGCGCCGCCACAACTCTTTGGTTAGGGAGATCGAGGCTGTCCAGCGGCTCGTCGAGGAGCAGCATCTGCGGCCTGCGGACCAGGGCCTGCGCGATCAGGAGGCGTTGTTGCTCTCCGCCCGATAGCTCGCCGATCGGCCGGTCGTCGTAAGCGTCCGCGCCGACCAGTTCGACCGCCTCGTCGACGCGGCGGCGCGCCAGGGCCGCGGACCGGCTCAGCCAATGGGGCGTCGGAAACCCCCACTGGGCACCGTCGAAGCCCAGACGCACCACGTCGCGACCGCGGATCCGAGTTGAGGCATCGAAGCTGCGGCGCTGCGGCAGATAGCCGATCGCGGAGCGAATCCGACCGGGCGGGTGGCCGAAGACGCTAGCCGAGCCGGCGCTTATGGGCTGAAGCCCGAGGATGACATCGAGCAGTGTCGACTTCCCGGCGCCGTTTGGCCCGAGGACGGCGACGAACTCTCCGCGCCCGATCCGAAGGTCGACCCCACTCCAGACCACTTGCCCTCCCCGCCTGGCCTCGGCGCCGGCGAGGGCGAGGGCATCGCCGGGGTCGCGTCCGGCTTCCAGCGCCGGGTCGCCCGTGGGCGGGGTAGCGGCGCCTGCGGGCCTTTGGGTCATCGCCCGGTCGCCGTCGCAAGGGCGGCGCGCAGGCTTTCGAGCTCGTGGGCCTGCCAGCCTTCGAAGCTGGCGCCGGCTGGGGTGAGCGTCTCGGTGACGGTAGTGATCGGGATCCCGGCGGCCTTTGCCTCTTCGTTTAGGCGCTGGACGTCAGGGGTGGCGTTCTGGCTGTCGTAGACCCAGACCTTGATCTGGTTGCGGGTGATCTGCTGGTCGGTCGTCGCCTTGTCGGACGGCGTTGGCTCGGTTCCCTCCGAGATCGCGTCGAGGAACCCCGATGGGGTCACAAGCCGCAAGCCGAGTGCCGGGGCGAGCGGCGCGAAGATGCTCTCCGAGGCACCCACCGCGACGCCCGAGTAACGAGCCTTGATCTGGCGGACCAACCGCTTGTAGCGGGCAAGCGATCTGGTCTTGAAGGCGACCTCCCGGTGCTCGAAGTAGACGCGGTGTTTCGAGTCGGCCCGCTCGTAGTCGGCGGTGATCTGGGCGACCACGCGGTCGACCGAACGCGGCGAGTACCACTGGTGGGGGTTGTCGCCGGTCTTCAGCCCGAGCAGATCGCCGACGTTGAGAACGAAGCGGTCCGGGGTCGGATTTGCGGCGAGCAGCTTCGACGCCCAGCTGTCATATCCGATCCCATTGACGATCGCCATCTGCGCGCCAGCCATCGTCCGGGCGTCATCGCTGGTGGGCTCGTAGTCGTGCGGGTCGGTCGCCGGGCTGGTGATGATGCTTGTCACCTCGACTCGATTTCCGCCGAGCTGCTGGGCGATGCTGCCCCAGAAGTTCTCGGCCGCGACCACCCGAAGCCGGCCGGAGCTGACGGGCGAGGCTCCCTGCCCGCAACCGGCGAGGACCGATACGAGGGCGACCGCCAGGATCGGTAGTGAGCGTGGGTTTGGCATTCGCAGGTCGCCCTCGTGCAGTTCGGTCACTCCGAAGAGGGGCGATCGGGAGGTTATCACGATAATGAGACTCGTTCTCGTATATCGCCGAATCGGATATGCGCGAGGCCCCCCATGCGTCCCAGCACCTTGGGCTATCACCGAGCCGCGACGGGCGATGCTGGACAATCCGACTCTGTGCTCGCCTCGATACCGAGCCCGACTTCCAGCGGCTTTCACGTGGGCCCCTTCGACGTCCACATCTACGGGCTGATGTACATCGTCGCGCTGCTGGCGGCGGTCCTGATCACGGTGCGGCGCTGGGAGGCAGCGGGGGGCTCGCGAGAACTTGTCTACGAAGTGGCGATTTGGGCCTTTCCCGCTGGTCTGATCGGGGGCCGGGTCTACTTCCTCGCGACTAGCTGGAATGAAGCGCCCCATCACTGGTGGGGCCCACTGGCCGTTTGGGACGGGGGCCTGGGAATCTGGGGCGGCATTGCCCTCGGCTCGGTCGTCGGGCTGTGGCGCCTGCGCCGCCAAGGAGTCTCGCCGGGACCGTTCTTGGACGCAGCCGCGCCCGCACTCCTGGTCGGACAAGCGCTCGGGCGGATCGGCAACTACTTCAACCAGGAGCTCTTTGGCGGGCCGACGAGCTTGCCCTGGGGCCTGCAGATCTCGTCGGCCCATCGCCCCGCCGGAGATGCGGCCTTCACCACCTTCCACCCAACCTTCCTCTATGAGCTGAGCTGGGATCTCGGCCTGGCTGCCTTCCTCGTCTGGCTCGGCCACCGCCGCCGGATAAGACCCCCCGGCCTATTTGCCCTCTATGTGGCCGGCTACTCGGCGTTTCGAATCTTCGAGGAGTCGCTGCGGGTCGACCCGGCCCATCACATTCTCGGCTTGCGACTCAACCTGTACGTCGCCTGCGCACTGACTGTGGCCGGCGCGGTGTGGTTCATGGCGAGCCAGCGCCGGGGGGCACCCTGCGGAGGGGTGGGTAGCTGGCGATCGCCAACGGCGCTCGCGCTCGGCTGGACGGCGCTGGCGCTATTCGGCTGCGGGGAGGCGGGGTCACCGCCGCTTGAGGCCGGCCCGCCCGGCTCGCAGCATCATCGGATCCAGGCGGAGCGACCTCCGCACCCGCAACCGCCGTACGACGTGGCCACGCGCGCTCAGGAGCGGTCGCACCAGCCAGCGCCGAAGCCCAAGCCCAAGCCCAAGCCCGAAAAGAGAAAGTCACCAAAGTCAATGCCACCGGCCTCAGCGGGGACCAACGGCTCGTTCGCCCCCCCGCCGGCGTCCGAGCGAAAGACCGTGACCCCGCGTTCGATCACGGATGTCACGGACCGACCGGCCAGTCAGTCTGCAATCCTGCTGAACGGGATCGCTCTGGCCCCGCCGAACGCCCCCACACCGATCCAGGCGGCGATCAGCGCCGCGAACACGATCGCGGATAAGCCTTACGTATGGGGGGGTGGCCACGGGTCTTGGTATTCGCGCGGGTATGACTGCTCCGGAGCAGTCAGCTACGCGCTCGCCGGGGCGGGGTTCCTCGCCGCCCCGCTGAACTCGAGCCAACTGGAGTCCTGGGGGAAGGCGGGCCCGGGACGCTGGCTGACGGTCTACGCGAATGGCACTCACGCCTATGCGGTCATCGCCGGGTTGCGGTGGGACACGGTGGGCGATGCGAGAGGCTCGGGACCGCGCTGGCACGCTGCCCTGCCCTACCCGAAGGGCTTCGTCGTACGCCACGCTCGCGGCTACTGACAGCTCAGTGACGGCGTGCTCGTCGATTGTGCCCGAGGCCCGGGAGCGCACTCGAACCGTCAACCCACGTTGAAGGTCGGCGTGGCCCCAACCCACGAGTCGGCGCAACCACACCAACCGCCCGCGTGCGACGGCGGTCGCGCACCTGGACCGCGGCCAGGGCCACCGCAATGGGGACCGTGGTCGGCAGTTCATCGACGACCAGAAAGACGAGATCGAAGCCGAGCCCAAAGGCGGCGGCGAAGAGCGCCGCGGCCACCTGGGAACGGGGGCGACGAGCGAGCAGGGCACCCGCCGTCGCGGCGATGAACAGATCACCGAAGCCCATCGCCGCCGACCCGAAGTGAACCGCCTGCAGGCGAGGCAAGCCGCCGGCTGGGGCGGCCGCGCTGAGAACGGCGTTCGGGCCCTGGAGGAGGTCGGCGGCGACCAGACAAGCGTCGAGGATGGCCATGGCGTAGAGCCCCAACCGCAGCCAATGGTGCGGGAGGTGTGCGGCGAGCAGCGTGCCCAACGTGACGCAGGCGAGCGCCGATAGGAGGAGGGCCGCGAGATCGCCCGCGAGTGCACCGGCAAATAGCCAAGCGGCGGCGAAGAGCGGAACGACGGCGAGCGCCAGCGCGGGCTGGGCGGCGGGGACCAGGCGGGCCAAGGCAACCGACGCCAGGAGCGGGACGGCCACGAGCGCGAGGTAGGTGAAGGCATCGGCGGAACGGGGCGAGACTGCAACGAGGCCGATCGTGACGGCGATCGAGGCGGGAGGCAGAATCGCCCACCATCGGCCTTGCAGCCTGGGCAGGAGCGCAGTCGGAAATGGCCGCGGCAGCGCGATCAGGATGGCCTGAGACAGGCTCAGGAAGGAAATCGAGAGCGCAAACGAAGAAGGGGTCAGCGGATTCAAGGTGTGTGGCGAAACTATGACGGTGTGGGTCGCGCCCTCAGGAGCCCGACGGCCGGCGTACTGGACAATCTGCGTCTACGCCCAGCCCTTGGTGGGACGTGGGCGAAGACGAACCGTCAGGAACCTTGCCAGCGGGACCGGGGCGAAGCACTCATCTTCGCGGCAGGCCGATAAGCCAGTCGCGGATCGCCGCACCGGCCATCATGTCCCCCGGCGGCCAGGCCCCGATCTCGAATCCCCCTGGAGTGGTGGAGTTCCCCCAGGTTCCGAAATGAGCGGTCGCGATCGGCTGTCCGATCGACACGCTGGCCCCATCGGCCACCGTGGGGACGCAATGCCCGTAGTAGAAGTCGCCGAACGAGGTGTGGATGATCGGGTAGGAGGCGCCGAAGCCTGCCGGGTCGTGCCCGATGGTCACGGTCCCCGAGCCCATTGCGAGGAGCGCCGAGCCGGGGGTCGTAGTGCCGTCCACCCCTTGGTCCGTGCGGCCCCAGGTAACCGGTACCGAGGCCGGGAACGGAGAGATCGCCTGCCCGGCCGGCACGGGGCCGAGCTGGGATGCGAGCGGCGCCGAAGTTCCGGTTGCCCCGGATGCTGAGGGCGCCGGGGTCTGAGCGGCCTGAGCGGCCGCGATTCTCCCCTGGATGCTGCTGATCTCGCTCTGGAGTTCCTGGCCGTTCGACCTCAACTGTGAGAAGACGCGCTGCTTTCGAGCCTGCGCGGCGGCCAGCCCACTCTTGCGTGCCTGAAGCTGGTTCTGGGTACGTGCCAGTTTGTCCCGCTCGGCGGCCAGTCGGATCGTGGCCGCGTGGATTCGGTCCACCGTGTCCCGGGTCTCGTTCCGCAGGCCGCGAACCCTGGTCACGAGCGCGGTGTCCTGCTCTTCGATCGATTGCAGGTACTCGTAGCGTGCGCTCAGCTGGTTGAAGCCGTGCGACTCGAGGATGACCGTCAGGACATCCGGCTGATTGGACTCATAGGTCGCGATCAGGCGCTGCTTGAGGACCGTCGTCGCGGCGTGGAGACGGGTTCGGAGCCTTTGCAGTTTTGCCCTGGCGTGGCGTAGCTCGGCCTGCTTCACGGCGAGCTGCTGCTGGACCCGTGCCTGGCGGTCACGGAGCGTTGACACCTCGGTCGATAGCCGATCGATCTGGCTCGAGTAGCCCTCGAGCGTGCTGCTGAGCGCGGCCTGTCTCGAGCGAGCCTGGGCTAGCTGGCTGCGCTTCGCGGAGAGGTGTGACTGAAGGTCTTGAGCCGGCGCCCGGGCAGGGAGCCACATCAGCAGCAGGCCGGCGCAAAGCGCCGCGCCGCTTATTGCGGCTAGCCAGCGCTTCGGGCTTAGGCTTGTCGGCTTCGTCATCGCTCGCTCGCCGACGGGGTTAGCTGACGGGCTCGCGCCCGTGATCGAGCGCTTGGCCTTGCGAGCGGCCGTTCGCCCCTAATTCGGGTCCCCCGCTCCGCTTTCCATGCGCGGATTAGGCGAAATCGTGGGTGGCACGCTACTAGGACGACCGCTTTATGAGCGTCTACTCACAGATCTGCAAGTCGGGTTGCAGGGGATCCCAGCCGCGAGTCATGCACTGCATGGGCGCGCCGGTAGAGGCGTGCGCCGTCAGCGGCCCACGTAGGTGGTCTGTCACCACTCCTCCGGGGCCGTGACCTTGGCCCAGCCAAAGGCTGGTCCGATCGAGTCCACGATCGACCGCAGCTCAGGGGTAGCAACGTCGAGCGCGATGCCGATCGTCTTGACGTCGGTGGCCCGATGCTGGGCAAGCAGCACGGTCGAACGTACGTCACTTCCGGGCCGCGCTCATGGTTCCGATCGCCGGCTCCCGCGATCCTGGGGCAGCGGATGGCTTCCGAGCAGCCATCCGGAACGGGAGGGAGCATGATTCGTGCCGCGAGCCTCCTTTGCGAACGGGCGCTTCGCCGCCCTGGGGCCACAAAATCGCGCGTCTTCACAGCCGAGTTCGCTGGCCAAACTCCAGCGCAGCCGCCAGCGCACTGACCAGCGCGAGGTCCTAACCTGGCTCTACAAGCGGGATTGGGGCCTCGGGGCCATCGGTCTACGAAACCGAAGGTCACAGGTGCACTCTTACTCCGCCGGTCGGCGGCCAGTGCCACGCCACGCTGGTCTTGCGCCACCGAGGTGGAGTGCAGATCGCGGGGAACATCCGCCCCCAGAGCACCCACAACCGGGTCGCGATCGTTGGCGGTACAGGCAAGTTCCGCGCCGCTCGTGGCGACGCCACCCTTGACGCCGTCAACGGACAGGGCAACATTCAGCATGTGCGCTTGAAGATTCTGCGCTAGGCCGACTTAGCATCGTCGGCCGCGGAATGCCCTACCCCTTGGTCGGCATACGCGCCGTGGGTCGGCTTGACGGAGCCCGGCCCTGATTCGGGAAAACGAAAGGTGAAGACGTGAGCGAGACGAACGACCACGGCGTCCTGACGCTGGAGCGGCGCGGCCATGTGCTGCTGATGGGGCTCAACCGCCCGGAGAAGCGCAACGCGTTCAACGTCGAGCTGCTGATCGAGCTGGGCCGAGCCTACGAAACGTTGGACCAGGACGACGAGCTGCGCTGCGGGGTGTTGTTCGCGCACGGCGAGCACTTCACCGGGGGGCTCGATCTCGCCGAGGTAGGCCCAGCCCTCGCCGAAGGCAATCTCAGCTATCCCGAGGACGCGCGCGATCCCTGGCGCAATGACGGCAAGCCGTGGACGACCCCGGTGGTCGCGGCGGCCCAGGGGTGGTGCATGACGCTGGGCATCGAGCTGCTGCTGGCCGCCGACGTGCGGGTGGCGAGCAGCGACGTGCGCTTCGCGCAACTGGAGATCCAGCGCGGCATCTACCCCTTCGGTGGCGCGACGATCCGACTGCCGCGGGAGGCGGGCTGGGGCAACGCAATGCGCTGGCTGCTCACCGGGGACGAGTACGACGCCGCCGAGGCGCACCGCATCGGCCTCGTCCAGGAGGTGACCGAACCGGGCAAGCATCTGGACCGCGCCATCGAGCTGGCCGAGGGCATCGCCACCCGCTCCGCGCCGCTGGGCGTCAAGACCACCCTCGCCTCAGCCCAGCGCGCCCTCGCCGAAGGACACGAGGCCGCCGCCGCGCGGTTCAACGACGACATGGTCGGGCTGCTGCGAACCGAGGATGGTGCCGAGGGCATGATGTCCTTCATCGAGCGTCGCCCAGCGAAGTTCACCGGCCGCTGACAGCGCGCCCGACTACCGCTGCGTCCCGTCACACGCCTCAGGCGGAAGCTTCCGAGATCGCGATCAAGTCCGCGACGACTTCGTCGAGCGGTCGGCTCGCGTCGAGCTCGTGCGTGCACCCCGTCCGGAGCAGCGGCTCGACCGTCGCGAGCTGATGGAGGATCAGTTCTTGTTCCGCGGGAGCCTTGCCGTAGTTGTTCGTCGTCCTGCCCGCGATGCGCTCGAGGATTACCTGTGCCGGGGCGCTGAGCAGGACGACCGCGTCGAAGCGGTCGTAGAAGTTCGCTTGATTTCGCACGCACCCCTGAACGAACAGGGTGCGAGGCTCATCAAGGCGAAGGAGCTGCGTTATCCGGTCCTCCACCCATAGCCATTCGCCTCCGCCAAGCTCCTCCGAGGACGCGACCCACTCAGTCCACCCCGGGGCATCGGTGTCCACGACGCGATAGCCCCTTCGGCCAAGTGCGACGAGCGCCGACGACTTGCCTGTGCCCGACATCCCAGTCACCAGCACCTTTGCCATCTCCGCCCGCTCCCGTTCGTCTAGTGGGCGGGTGGGTCGAGACCGAACACGCGGCGCGCGTTGCCGGCCAAGAAGAGCTCGCGTGTCTCGTCATCGAGCTGGAGCGCGTCGAGATCCGCCAGCGCCGCTTCCGGCGCGATCATCGGATAGTTGCTCCCGAACATGACCTTGCGCCTGCCGCCCCGGCTGGTCATGTAGCGCACCAGTTCCGGCGGATAGCGCTTGGCTGTGTAGGCCGACGTGTCGATGAAGACGTTCTCGTGCTTGCGGGCGACCGCCACCATCTCCTCGGTCCAGGGATAGCCGATGTGCCCGCAGACGATCGTCAGCTCGGGAAAGTCGAGCGCCACCTGGTCGATGTAGGGGATCGGTCTGCCGGTCTCTGACGGACGCATCGGGCCGGTGTGGCCCACCTGAGTGCAGAACGGCACCCCGAGCTCGACGCAGGCCGCATAGAGCGGGTAGTAGCGGCGATCCGTGGGCGGTGCCTCCCACAGCCAGGGAATGACGCGTAACCCGATCAGTCCGAGCTCCTCGACGCAGCGCCGTAGCTCTCGAACGGCATCCATCGGTTTGGCCAGGTTCACGGCCGCGAGGCCCGCGAAGCGATTCGGGTGCTTCGCGACCAGGTCGGCGACCTCGTCGTTGGCGATCAACGGACCGTCTGGGGCGTGCCACGCGCTGAGCAGGCCGAACGAGATCCCGGCCGCATCCATCGCGGCGATCGTGAGATCGATCGAGAGCTCCTCTGCTGGGACCTCCTGCCCCGTCCAGCGTCGAAGCGACTCGAACATCTCATGTCGCAGGAACCGCAGCGTCGGGTGTTGCATCCAGACGTCGACCGTCATGCACGCATTCTCACCAGTTCCGGCTGCCTACGGGCCGCGAAATGGAGGTCCGCGCCATGGCGCGGCTGTTGCTAGCGAGCCCAGCTACTGCGCCGGGCCGCGGGCGACCGGAGAAGATCGGGAGACTCCAGCGAAAGGACAGAAATGTCTGTGGTGACAATCCTCATAGTGATCATCTTGGTGCTTCTCGTGATCTATCTGGTGCGACGGGTCTTTTGACGGACCCTAGATCCTGGCAAGTGCGCTAGACGGTCTCGGCCAGCGCGAACTCGACGCGGGAAACACGCTGGAGCTCCCGGTGCACCGGATCCAGGGGGTTGAGGGCCTGCGTTTTTGGGCCGACGGCCGTCATCTTCGCCGCGATCGACGTCCTCCTCGGACATCGTCGAGTGTCAACGTCGTGAGGGCGCTCGGCGGCAGTGGAGCGTCATCCTCCCTTCGCCCGATACGCGGAACTGTGGGCCCGCGACGGACACGCCAAACCGCCCCGTGCCGCCCGTGCAAAAAGAGCAGCGGGGCGCCCTGCCATGGACCATTTCGTCTGCCCTCGCCCTTCTTCCTGCCGAAGTACCAACGGTCCGGCTTTGTAGTAATCGTGCCCGGCCTGCGTACTGGTTTTCTTAATGTAAATCGGGTGCTACGCACAGCACCGGGCCGTCCCCGCCGAACCGTGGAAGACCGATTGGTTGGATCCTCGCCGGGCAGGTAGCGTGCGTGCATGGCGAGGGACACAAGTCCCGAGCTGCCGAGATGGAGGCACCCCCGCCGTGCACCTTTGGAAGGGTCCAGGATCTAGATTCGCGAACCCCGAGCTGGACCAGCGCTCCAGACGTCCCCTGCTCGCCACGATCGCGATTTCGCTCGGCGCCCTGTTCGCCGTCTTTTGCACGAGCGCCTTCGCCCACCTGCCCGCCGCCCCGAACGCCCCGGGTCCCCCCGCCGTCACGTCGGCCCCGGGGACCACTGACGCCGTGAGCCGGGCGTCCGACGCCGTGAGCGACCCGGCGACTGGCTTGGTCGACACGCCGACCGATCCACCCGCACCCGTCGACACGCCGGCCGACCCGGCGACAGGCCTGGTCGATACGCCGACGGACCCGCCGGGGCCCGTGGACACGCCGGCCGACCCGGCGACAGGCCCGGTCGATACGCCAACGGATCCACCGCCCCCGTCGACACGCCGGCCGACCCGGTCACGGGTCCGGTCGATACGCCGACGGACCCGCCGGGGCCCGTGGACACGCCGGCCGACCCGGCGACAGGCCCGGTCGATACGCCAACGGATCCACCGCCCCCGTCGACAGCCTTCCCGATCCCCTCCCGGGCCCGGTCGACGCCCCGCCCGTCGACATCCCGCCGGTCGACACGCCGCCCCCGCCCGTCGACACTCCGCCCGTCGACATCCCGCCGGTCGACACGCCGCCCCCGCCGGTGGACACGCCGCCGGTGGACGTCCCGCCAGTGGACATCCCGCCGGTCGACACGCCGCCCCCGCCGGTCGACATCCCACCGGTCGACATCCCACCGGTCGACATCCCACCGGTCGACACGCCGCCTCCGCCCGTCGATACGCCCCCGGTCGACATCCCGCCAGTCGACACGCCGCCTCCGCCCGGTCGACACTCCGCCCGTCGACATCCCGCCCGTCGACACGCCGCCTCCCCCGGTCGACACGCCCGCCGGTCGACATCCCGCCGGTCGACACGCCGCCTCCCCCGGTGGACACCCCGCCGGTCGACATCCCGCCGTCGACACGCCGCCTCCCCCGTCGACACCCCGCCGGTCGACATCCCGCCAGTAGATACGCCGCCCCCGCCCGTCGACACCCCGCCGGTCGACATCCCGCCCGTCGACACGCCGCCTCCCCCGGTGGACACCCCGCCGGTCGACATCCCGCCCGTCGACACGCCGCCTCCCCCGGTGGACACCCCGCCGGTCGACATCCCGCCCGTCGACACGCCGCCCCCGCCCGGTCGACACGCCGCCGGTCGACATCCCGCCCGTCGACACCCCGCCTCCCCCGGTCGACACCCCGCCGGTCGACATCCCGCCCGTCGACACCCCGCCTCCCCCGGTCGACACCCCGCCGGTCGACATCCCGCCCGTCGACACGCCGCCTCCCGCCGGTGGACACCCCGCCGGTCGACATCCCGCCCGTCGACACCGCCGCCCCCGCCCGTCGACACGCCGCCGGTCGACATCCCGCCCGTCGACACGCCGCCTCCCGCCCGTCGACACGCCGCCGGTCGACATCCCGCCCCCGTCGACACCCCGCCCGTCGACATCCCGCCGGTCGACACGCCGCCCCCGCCCGTCGACACCCCGCCGGTCGACATCCCGCCGGTCGACACCCCGCCCCCCCCGTCGACACTCCGCCCGTCGACATCCCTCCGGTCGACACGCCGCCCCCGCCCGTCGACACGCCGCCCGTCACGTCCCGCCGGTCGACACCCCGCCCCCGGTCACGCCGCCGGTCGACACCCCGCCGGTCACGCCGCCCGGTCGACACCCCGCCGGTCACCCCGCCCGGTCGACACCCCGCCGGTCACCCCCCCGGTCGACACCCCGCCCGTCACGCCACCCGTCGACACGCCCCCCGTCACCCCGCCCGTCGACACCCCGCCGGTCGACGTCCCGCCCGTCACGGCCCCGCCCGTGACCGCGCCCGTGGCCACCGTCACCGACCCCGCGGCTCCCACCGCCCCCACGGCGACGACCCTCCCAACCCACGCCCCCTCCCCCGGCCTCGGCTCCGCCTGGATGCTGAGCGCCCTGCAAAGGACCGTCCTCGGTCCCTCGCCTCTTCTTTCCGGCACCGCGGTCGGCCCCACCACCCAGGGCTGGCGCGCCGCCGCCCCGCCCGAGGGCTCGCTCTCTCGCCCCTCACCGGGGGGAAGCGAGCTGCCGAAGGTGCCCGGGGCGCCGGGTGGCGGCGGATCGGGCTCTGGCCCCTCTCCGTCCGGTGGCTTTTCGCTTAGCTGGCTTGCTGTCTTGATGGCGCTCGCGGGCCTCGCCGCCCTTTTGTTTGAGCGCCTCGTGCTGGCCCCCGCCGCCTGGCGGTCGGTGGCCCTCGTCGCCCTTCTCGAGCGACCTGGCTAGGGCCCTCGGGCCCAGCCATCGCACGTTCGGCACCCCCCGGTGTCGAGCGGCGGATTCGCTCGAGACAAGGAGTAGACGATGCAAAAGACAATCGATGCCATAGCCGTTCGCGGCGTCCTGGTAGCCCTGATCGGGGCGATCTTGGCCCTCGCCTCACCGGTGGCGGCCGAGGCCAAGGGCGAGCTCGAACGGCGCCCAGGCCGAGGCCGGCCTGATCTCACCCGGCGCCGGCTACGGCGAGCCAAGCGGCTCTCAACAGGTTCGAGCACTGCAAAAGCAGCTGGTTCGGGCGGGCGAGCGCCCCGGACCACTCGACGGGCGCTTTGGACCCCTGACCGAGGCCGCCGTTGAGCGCTTTCAGGCCGGCCATGGCCTGGCCGTCGACGGGATCGTCGGTCGCCAGACCGCGACCGCGCTCACACGCCAAAACGTGGCGATCTCACCCGGCGCCGGCTACGGCCAGCCAAACGGCTCCGAACAGGTTCGCTCACTGCAAAAGCAACTGGTTCGGGCGGGCGAGCGCCCCGGGCCACTCGACGGGCGCTTTGGACCCCTGACCGAGGCCGCCGTTGAGCGCTTTCAAGCCGGCCAGGGGCTGGCCGTCGACGGGATCGTGGGGACGGCGACCGGCGCGGTTTTGGCGCGACGGTTCCTCGCCCCAGCGTCCCAGACCAACCCGCGGCCCGAGGGGCCAACGGCAAGGCCCGAGCCCGCCAACACGAAGCCGACGACAACCAAGGACTCTCGAGCAGCGCCGCTCGAGCGGGCAACACCGAGCTCGAGTCCGGATGACTCCGGATACGAGCTCCCAAGCTGGATCGCGGGACTGGCCGGGGGGACGCTCCTCGCGCTGCTCTTGGCGGGCGCGGTGGCGCTCGCCAAGAGGCGCGGGGGTCGCCTTTGCGCACCCCAAGAGGCGCGGGGGCGCCTTTGCGCACGCCAGAAGGAAGGGCAGGGGCGCCTTTGCGCACGCCAAGGGGAGGGGCAAGGACGCATTGGCGCTCGCCAAGAGCAAGGGCACGGACGCCCTGGCGCACGCCAAAAGCACAGAGGGCGCCCTGGGCTTGCCCGGGGGCGCCCCGCCAGGCGCCGCCACGCGGGTGTTCAGATCGACGAGGCGCTGACTCACCGCACCGCTTCGCCCCCAGTCGGTGGGGCTCGGCGTCTTTGGTCTCAGAGCTGCCGCGCTCGCGGCCCCCGCAAACCAAGCACCCGGACCGCGGATCGCGCCCCGAGGGGGGCTTGGCGATGGCGCCGAGCGCTTCCAACGGCGCCTCGGCGCTCGAGCGGGTGCCGGTCTCGGCGCCCCAGGGCACGGGCAACGGCCGAAAGCCCGCCGTTGACACCCGCAATGAACCCATGCCACCGGCAATGGGCGCCATGCGCCCCCGAACGGGCGTCCGCGCCGCCGCCCGGCGCTGGCCGATGACCCCGAGCTGGTGGAGCGGATCGTCCAGATGCGCGCTCAAGGCATGACCCTGCAGGCGATTGCCGACCGGCTAAACGAGGAGGGCGTTCCGACGGTCAGGGGCGGGGCCGAGTGGCGGCCCTCGAGCGTCAGAAGCGGCCTGGGCTACAAGCGCCGGCCGAGGCCACCGGTCGGTTCGCTGGCCGCCCAGAACGGGTCCGCCGGGGAGGAGCACTAACGGAGTGGGCCTGACACATACTGCGGTTCGGCCTCTGCCCGACAGGCGGCGAAGCCGCCTGTCGTTGGCGGGTTTGCCAGTGGCGTTCCGAAACAGCCGCGCTGCGAAACTGCCGTGCGTGCGGCTGAATCACGTCACCTTGCGGGTCGCCCACCTCGACCGCTCGGTCGAGTTCTACAGGTCGCTCGGTCTGATCCAACTCGTCGCCAGCGACGGATATGCGCGGTTCGTCTGCCCGGACGGAGATAGCACGCTGTCACTCGAGAGCCGCGGCGGTCCTATGGGGGCCGAGCAAGGCGCGATCAGCATCCACTTCGAGTCCGACCGGCTCGACCAGCTCGTCGGCGAGCTGGAGGCGAAGGGCATCGCGTTCGAGCAGCAGCCCACCGATCAGGCCTACCTGTGGCGCGAGGCGGTGCTTCGCGACCCCGATGGCCACCGGCTGTTTCTCTACCACGCCGGCGTCAACCGACTGGATCCGCCCTGGCGGCTGAGTTGACCCCGCAATCCTCACCGGCTGCTGCGTCCGACGTCCAGCTGCCGATTCGCGCGTCGGGCGATTGGGGCGGCTACTCCTCAGCTTGACCGGACGTTCGCGGCGCTCCAGATCCTCGCAAGGCAACCACAGAGGTCACGCAGTAGAGGAGCGCCGCCGCGAAAAGCACGAACTTGGGTACCGCACAGAAGTAAGCGAGGGCCGGGTAGGGCTGCTCCGGATGCCCGGCGAGGACATGCAGCAGGGCAGCGTTCTCGACCGCGTCGAAGAGGCCGGCTAGTAGCCCGGCCCAAGCGAGCGCGATCCCGACAGCAGCCCAGCGCTGCCTTTCCAGCCAGCCAGCGCGCTCAGAGATTGCGACGCACGCCAGTGCAAGGAAGAGCGCGTATGAAACCAGGTAGGGGTAATCGAGCCACAGCGAGGTGCGCGCCGCCGAGCGGCCATCTGCTCCGTAGTCGCTCAGCACCTCCTGCGCCTTGCCGGTGGTCCGCATCAGCTCCAGCTCGATCACACCGGTTCCGTGGTCGCTCATGGTGTTGAGAAAGGGCAGCGCGGCGAGACCGAAGATGAGCCAGGCAGCCGCGAGCAGCCACAACGCTCGCTTCGGGTGCGCCGGAATGAGCTCGGCGAGTGGCGGTTTCCGACTGCGCCCAGTCAATCTACGAAACCAGAGCTCACCGGTTCGCTCGCCCGTTCATCGCCCTTTCATCCCGCCCACCTACCGTCGCGGAAAACGTCCTACCCGAAGGAGGACAGCGTGAACTGGAATCACTCGACCCGGGGGAGGGTGATCCTGGCGCTGGGGATAGCCTCGGCGCTGATTACAGGGGGATCCGCAACCGCCGCCGCAACGACGCCGGCGGCTCCCCAGACACCCGGCCCGATCAAGTCGGGCGCCGGGCCGGGATGGCCGGCGACCCTCAGTCCGAGCGATTTCGTCCGCCGAGTCGACAATCCCTACTTTCCGCTCAAGCCGGGAAGCAAGTGGCACTACAAGGGCGCGAAGGGCCACACGAAGATGGTTGACGATATGAGGGTGACCCACAGGGCCAAGAGGATCCTCGGCGTCAAGACGACGGTGGTCCACGACGTGGTCCGAGTGCATGGCAGGCGCGAGGAGGTGACGAACGACTTCTACGCCCAGGATCGTCACCGCAACGTTTGGTACTTCGGCGAGGCGACGAAGGAGTTCGACAGGCACGGCAACACGACCAGCACCGAGGGCTCCTTCAAAGCTGGTGTGAACGGCGCCCGCGCCGGGGTCTTGATCTCAGGGCATCCGAAGGTGGGGCAGTCCGCCCGTCAGGAGTTTCTCAAGGGCCAAGCTGAGGACCACTTCAAGGTTCTCGACCTGAACGCATCGGTTTCGGTGCCCTTTGTGTCCTCCCACCACTCCCTGCGGACCAAGGAGTGGACGCCGCTCGAGCCCGGGGTGATCGACAACAAGTACTACGTTCGCGGCGTCGGCACCGCCAAGGAGATCACGGTCAAGGGTCCGCGCGAAGTACTGCGGCTCGTCTCCTTCCACAAGGGTTGACCTGACCAGCTCAGCGCCCGCTCCCCCGGTATTGCGGTCGGTGGAGCGGGCCCGCGTCCGCACGTCTGCGGAAGCCTGATACCGGCAACGACTCGCGAAGCCAATCGAGGCCGTCGCTATGGAGCTACCCGGCTCACTCAGGAACGGATAGTCTGTCGGGGCGGCTTGGCTTCAGGGGAGAAGGGAGTGTTCATGGAGAGGGGTGTGGCCGGCGTAAAAGCGGCTTTGGCCAGCCGCCGGCGGTGTGCGGCGTTGCTCGCGCCACTGGTCCTCTTGGCCCTGCCTGGGCTCGCCTTGGCCCACCCCGAGCGGCCCTCCTACTGGCCGGACCCCGCACCCGACAGGTCCGTCAGCCCCCCGGCCGGCGGCAAGGTGCCAACTATCCGCTCGCTCGGCTCGGCGGTGACCGGCTACGGGCCCGGCGACGTGAACGTCGTCTGCAAGGGCTCCGAGGGGAGCGAATCCCTCGCCAGGCTCCGCGGGTCGCTACACGTAGCGCGGACCGACGGCTTCCGCCCACGTCCCAGCCAGCCGAAGATCGTCTACAGCGCCAAGCGGGCCGAAGATCTGCTGAGCACCAACAAGGCGCTGGCCAAGCAGTGCGGATATCACTCGGTGCAGCCGGCGGTCAATGCCTCCGGCAACAACGATCGGGTCGTGATCATGCCCGGGCCGCTACACGGAGCCGGCGTCGCGCCAAGCGCCAACCAACGACCCGCGTTGCGCCCCCCGCCTCTACCAAACCCAGACGAACGGCGATTCGGCACCGAGCTTCGAGTATCAGGCGACCTGTCCGAACGACCAGAACCTGATCTACGTCCAGGGCCGCAAGATCGCGGGCCCGCCGCCCGATCCCCCGCTCGACAACCGCCAGGGGATCCCGGCGTCAGAGCTGGGCGCGTGCTTGCGCTGCAACTTCCAGATCGAGGGCTCGGGCCCCAGGCCCGAGGACGTGATCCTCGACGCCGGCAAGGGCTACGTGAACCCGAGCTCGCCCGGCGCGAAGCCGGGTGGGACCGGCGGCTGCGACAACCCGGACGACTGCTACACGAAGCACGTCGTCCTGCGCGCCGACCGCGCCGACGGCTTCGTCGCCAGAAACCTGCTGACCCGCGGCGGCCGCGAGTTCGGGATCTACACCGAGGAGATCGACGGCTACGTGCTCGCCCGCACGAAGTTCTTCTGGAATGCCGACTACGGGCAGCTCTCGTTCACCTCCGACCACGGCCAGATACGCAACTGTGAGGGATTCGGGTCCGGCGACTCGGTCGTATACCCGGGCGCCGCCCCCGAGACCGGCTCGCAGGCCGACACCTCGTTCTATCCCGACGCGCCCCGGTACAACACCGTCGTCAGGTGGTGCGACCTGCACGGTTCGGCGCTGGGCTACTCGGGGTCGATGGGCAACGCCGTGCGGATCACGCAAAACCACATCTACGGCAACGTCACGGGCATCGCCAGCGACACGCTCTCCTCCGCCGGCCACCCCGGCTTTCCCGCCGACTACTCCAGGATCGATCACAACCGTATCTACTCCAACAACCTCGATCTCTACGTCGACAATCCGCCGGTCGAGCCGCTGGTGGCGGTGCCGCTGGGCACGGGGATCATCTACGCGGGCATGAACGACGCCCGCGTGAACAACAACTACATCTTCGACAACTGGCGCAACGGGTCGATGCTGTTCGCCGTCCCCGACGCCGTCACCTCAGGCGGTGGGGCCGAGGGCAACATCAACCCCGGGATCTCGTGCCCGGGCGCACCCGACAACGGCATCTCCACCTCGTGCGGGAACCAGTTCGACACCAACCACATGGGCCGGGCGCCCTCCA
The DNA here is from genome assembly GCA_963760665.1 of uncultured Actinomycetes bacterium. Taxonomy (GTDB): domain Bacteria; phylum Actinomycetota; class Thermoleophilia; order Solirubrobacterales; family 70-9; genus AC-56. Next base: position 42,559 of record CAVXDS010000001.1, on the reverse strand, counting down.
GGTTCAATTTCCCGGGGGCGGTGAGCATGTTCGGAAACGACCACTCGTCCGGCCCCGGACCCCATCCCAACGGAACCGACTTCTGGTGGGACGAGTTCGTCGGCAACACCGGAAACTGCTGGTTCGACAACGTCGGCGCCGACGGGACGGCGGGCAGCGTCACCGGGCCGGGGACGGGCACGCCGCCGGACCCGCTGCCCTCGAACTGCAACACCAGCGTCGGCAGCGGCGACCCCGCCAAGGAGGCGTATCTGATCGAGTGCTCGAACGGCCCAGACAACGACACCGGACCGACCGACTGCGACTGGTGGCGGCCGGCGCCGCGGCCGACGAGCGTCTCCGCCCGGAGCGAAAATGCGCAGCGCAAGCAAGCCTTCCGCAACTACGCGGAGACCGACCAGGCTCACGACCTGCTCGATCGGATGACGGGTTTCGCCGGATTTGAAGACCGACCCTAGGGCGTCCGCGACCGCGTTCGCACTGGTGCTGCTCGCCGGAGCCCTCGTCGGCTGCGGTGGCGACGCCGCAGGGCAGGACCCCCCGGCGCAAGCAGTCGGCGAGCCGGTGGGAGGATCGGTCGCCGCCTTGGCGCAGTGCCGCGACTGGAACGCCGGCACCGAGGCGGAGAAACAGGCCACCATCGCCGACATCCGCAGCTCGTTGACGCCGCAGAGTCAGGAGAAGTCAGGCACCTCGCTCTCCGACGAGCGCGCCTACGAGCTGTTCGAGCACTCGTGCAGCGAGGAGTTCGCCCAGAGCCTCCAGCTGTACAAGCTCTACGCGCGCGCGGCGGCGTTCGCGCCGCTCGCCCAGCCGTGATCTGCTGCGTACGTCGGCCCGCCGTTATTCACCAGTAGATCGTCCGGGAACGTCTACATCGCGAAAGCCATTAGCCCAAACGGCTACTGCAATCGGGAGGGATTTGACAGATGCTCGTGACGCCTCCTTGACCCGACCCGAAACGCGGGGGTAGGCTATTTGGCGACCGTCCGATCGACCGAGGAGATGCAGAGATGACCGCCGACGTTGCGACGCTCGAGGGAACCGCCACGACGCTCTCCGACGAGGCCCTCGAGGGGCTCCAGGCCCAGCTTCGCGGCACCGCGTCCGCCAATGGCGACGGGGCAGGCCGTGAGGTGTTCAACGCCATGCACAATCCCCAGCCCGGGCTGACCGTGCAGGCGTCGGGGACGGCCGACGTGGTCGACGCGGTCAATTTCGCGCGACAGCAGGGCCTGGTGATGGCGATCCGCGGCGGGGGCCATTCGCTCGCCGGCCTCTCCACGATTGACGGGGGCATGCTTCTCGACCTCTCGGCGATGCGGAGCGTCCAGGTCGACGCCGAACGCAAGCTGGCGCACGTTCAGGGCGGTGCGCTGTGGGGCGACGTGGATCGCGAGACCCAGGCCTTCGGCCTGGCCGCTCCGGGTGGCGTCGTCTCCGACACGGGCGTTGCCGGGCTGACGCTGGGCGGCGGCTACGGCTGGCTGCGGCGCAAGTACGGCCTCACGATCGACACCCTTCTCGAGGCGCAGGTCGTGTGTGCCGATGGCCAGATCCGCACGGCTTCCGAGGATTCCAACCCGGACCTGTTCTGGGCGATCCGCGGCGGCGGGGGCAACTTCGGCGTCGTCACCTCGTTCACCTTCGAGCTTCACCCGGTAGGGCCCGAGGTGGCGTTCTCGGCGACCTTCTACCCGATTGAGGAATACGCCGACATCCTGCGCGGCTGGCGTCCGTACGTCGAGCAGGCGCCCAACGACGTGACGACGGTATGCGTGTCGCTGACTTTCCCCGCCAATCCCGAGATGCCGGAGGCGGTCCACGACCGTCCGTGCACGATCGTCGGCGGCGTCTACGCCGGCGACGCCGAGGAGGGTATGGAGGCGACGAAGCCGTTGCGCGAGCTCGGCACGCCGCTGTTCGACATGTCCGGCCCCACGCCGTATGTGGCCGTCCAGGCAGGGTTCGATCCGCTGTTCCCGCGCAACACGCTGAGCGCGTACTGGAAGTCGCAGTACCTCGACGAGCTCAGTGAGGGCGCGATCGAGGCGATCACGTCCAACGCCGCGGACCGGCCGGCGCCGCTGATCCTGGTCAACACCTTCGCCATGGGCGGCGCGATCGCCGACGTCGACCCCGAGGACACCGCGTTCGCGACCCGCGAGGCCCCGTACATGGTCTCGATCGACGGCATGTGGACGAACAACGAGATAAGCGACGAAGAGGGGGTGGCGTGGGTGCGATCGGCGTGGGAGGACGTCAAGGAGCACGGCACCGGCGACGTCTACCTCAACTTCACCGGCCTCGGCGAGGATGAGGCGATGGACGCCGGCGTCGACACCGCGTTCGGGCGCAACCTGAAGCGCCTGGCCGAGGTGAAGGCTGAGTACGACCCGACCAACTTCTTCCGGGTCAACAACAACATCGAGCCGGCCTCCTAGGTCGACCGGCTCTCGGGGCCGGTCGCTGTAGCTCGGCCGGTAGCCGCGTATCCGGCCGATCGCGCCGAGCAGGGGCAGGGTGGCCTTCTGCAGGGCTATCGGGAAATTCGCGGCGTAGCTCTTCGCCTCGGTGGCGTTGAGGATTACGAACAGCTGCAGCGCCGGGAACTCGTCCTGGTCGTCGAGCTCGCCGCGGACAAGCAGGTGGCTGTAGGCGTTCATGAAGCCCTCGATGAACTGGGTCACCGGCTCGATCTGCCAGCGGACCGCCAGCTCTGCCCCGGTCTCGTTGTAGGGGTCCTGGTGCTTGGTTCCGGGCTGGATCTCGGTGCTCTGTCTCGTCGCGAGCCGCCGCGTCTGGCCCGCGACTGCGGCCGTGGCGGTTCCCGCAACGACCTCCCAGCTCTGGGTGAAGTCGAGATGGAGATGAGCGTCGGCCTTGCCCGTCGCCGGCGGATAACGCCGCTCGAAGACGAGCCGCTGGGCCGACAGCTCGCGGATCTCCACCCGCGTCCCGCTGCGCGGGTTCGCGTAGACATCCCCTTGCCCGACCATCAGGGGCAACCTAGCCGACCTGCCGCGCTGGAGCGGCGCCTCAGGCGGCGAAGCGCTCGACAGCCCGTGCTCGCCGCTTCGCCGCCTCGACCTCGCGGTCCCTGGGCGGCGCGGAGGTGACGAGCTCGTCGAGCAGATTGGCGGTCGTCAGCGCCACCTCCTCGACGGCGCGATCGAACGCCTCGGCGTTGGCCCGCGACGGCTTGGTCGAGCCGCTGATCTTGCGGACGTATTGGAGCGCGGCCCCGCGGATCTCGTCCTCGGTGGCGGGCGGCTCGAAGTTGTGGAGGGTGTGGATGTTGCGACACATGCCGGGAGCGTAGCGGGCGACCCCGAGGCGAGGCCTACGGCGTCATCACGACGCGGCCGAAGGCCTGGCGGCTCTCGATGTAGGCGTGTGCGGCCGCCGCCTCGGCGAGCGGGAACGTCCGGTCGATCGCGACCCGCAGCCCACCGCTCGCCACCCGCTCGAGCAACTCGGCGATCATCCCGTGGACCCGGGGGTACTCGGTCATCAGCGCCCCGCCGAGAAAGACGCCGCGCAGCGCGTTGTTCTGCGCCCATAGATCCCTCGCCTCGACGTTGGAGCCGGCGCGGCCCGCCACCCCCACGCTGACGAGCGTCCCGCGGTAGGCGAGCGCGCCGACGCCGTCGACCAGGGTCTGGCCGCCAACCGAGTCGAGGATCACGTCAGCGCCGCGCCCGTCGGTCAGCTCGCGCGTTCGCTCGACGAAGCTCTCGGTGGCGTAGTTGATCCCGTGGTCGAGCCCGAACTCCCTCAGGCGTTCGAGCTTCTCGTCGCTGGACGCGGTCGAGATCACGGTCGCGCCGGCCTGCTTGGCGAGCTGGATCGCGGCCATCCCGACGCCTCCCGCTCCCGCCTGGATCAGGGCCGTCTGCCCGGCCTCGAGGTTGCCGGCGGTGAACAGGCACTCCTGGGCGGTCCCGAACGCGACCGGGACGCACGCCGCGGGAGCCGCGTCCAACCCGTCGGGGATCGGCCAGGTGGAGATGGCGGGAACGGCCCGCTTGGAGGCGTGCGAGCCCGCCATGTTCAGGGTCACGACCCGGTCGCCGACCGCGCGGTCCTCGACGCCGGCGCCGACCTCGACGACCGTGCCCGCGGCGAGGTACCCCACGATGTGCGGGACCGACGGCGGCGGCGACCCGGCGCGGGCCAGCAGGTCGCCGCCCTCGATGCTGATCGCCTCGACGTCGATCACCACGCAGCCGTCGGGGCACTCGGGATCGGGTACGTCCTCGTAGCGCAGCACGTCCGGGCCGCCGTTCTCGTAGATCACCGCTGCCTTCATGGGGGCGCGACTCTATTCGAGGCCCTGTTCCGGGCGCTGGTAGCGAACGTAAACGACCCGAGAGCCAAACGTCCGCGTTTCGACGAGCTGCAGGTTGATCCTCTCGTCCAACTCCGGAAAGTAGGGCGTGCCGGCGCCCAGGACGACCGGACTGACGAACAGCCGGTACTCGTCGATCAGGCCCAGCTTGATCAAGGTGGAGGCCAGGCCGGCGCCACCGACGGCCAGGTCCTTTCCCGGCTCTTCCCTCAGCCTGGCGACCTCTTCGGCAACGCTGTCGCTGGCCAGCGTGGCATTGCCCTCCACCTTCTGCAGCGTTCTCGAGAAGACGATCTTCGGCGTCTCCTTCCAGATGCGGGCGAACTCGAGCTCATGCTCTGGGAGCGACGGTGTCTCGTCGGCCGTCTCCCAGGGGCGCATCACCTCGTACAACCGCCGTCCGTACAGCTCGACGCCCACCTCCCGCGCCTGCTGGTTGTGGAATCGATGCAGCTCCTCGTCCGGCGCCGACCAGTCGATCTTCCCTTCGGGCCCGGCGATGAAGCCGTCGAGCGACACTCCCATCGAGTAGATCAGCTTCCTCATCACCGTCCTTGTCGACTGGCGTGCGGTCTTCCGATGTTACGAACGGAACCGCCGAGCTTCCAGGCCCGATTTGTGGCGAACGGCACAATACGCCGGATGAACTATGGTGTCTGGTGGAGCGACCGCTGGACCGCTGAGCAGAAAGCCACGGTGCCGCGCGGCCTCCGCTCCACCCTGAAGGGATACCCGCTGGGAGCGACCCGCTCCACCTGGGTGTGCCCCAATACGGAAGGAAGTGGCCTATGGCCACCACATCCCCAGACAACATCGCCGTCTCGCGACGCCTGATCGAGGACGCATTCGGCAAAGGACAGCTCGACCTGATCGACGAGTGCTGCACCGAGCAGTACGTCGATCATGACCCGATGCTGGGCGACCAGGGCCGCGACGACGTCAAGCAGACGATCGCGGGCTACCGCGAGGCGTTCCCCGACCTCGCGTTCACGATCGAGGACGTTGTCGCCGACGACGACAAGGTGGTCGTTCGCTGGCGAGCCGAGGGCACGTTCGAGAACCCGTTCATGGGCCAGGAGCCCACGGGCGAGAAGGGTGAGCCCGTGGAGGGCATCGGGATCGACCGCTTCGAGGACGGCCGGGTGGCCGAGTCCTGGGGGCAGTGGGACACCCTGCGGTTCATGAGGAACGTCGGAGTCGTACCCGCCGCCACCGAAGCGCTGAGCGCCTAGGTCGTCGGATGGGACGCGCAGCGGCGGGCCGGTCCACCGAGGACCGCCTGCCGTGCGCGCGCCCTAATACGTCTCTTCGATCAGCGCTCGTCTCGTTTCGTCCAGCAGCTCGATGGCTTCCTTGGGCGAGGTAGGCGCAAAGAGGTAGTGCGTGCTCACCGGGCCTGCCGGGTTTCTGACCCGGATGATCACCCCGGCTACCAGTAGCTCAGCGTCCTCGCGGTACTGGCGCTCGAGCTTTGCGGTGATCTGGTCGGCGAGCGAGGCGATCTTGGTCCGTATCGACATCGGCATCTCCTTTCCTGGCCCCGGTTGTCATACGAGGTTTCGCATCCACCACCAAGTCCTGTCTTCAGCTGGTCTCGGCGCGGGAAATCCTGCCGGCCAGAATTGAGACTCCCACGGCGCAGGCGACCAGGCTGGCCAAGGCGGCGACAATGATCGCTGCTCCTTCGGCGGCCGTGATCACCTGCTCGAGTAAGCCGATCTGAACTACAGCAGCTGGTACACCGAGCTGAGCCGTGGCAATCAGGCCGCTCCCTGGTGGTTGTCTGGTCATGATGCGGGCGATGACGTGGATCACGATGCTGAGGCCGATCAGCCCCCCAGACAGGGCCAACAGTCGGGGGTGGTCGGCCAGTGCCGTGAGGTCCAACCGGGCGCCGAGGACGACGAAGAACAGCGCGTACGAAGAAGCCTTCGGCGATCCCGCGCACCTGGGTCGAGCAAACGCTCGGGCCCACCGATCGCGGCCACCATGAGGCCCGCGCCAAATCCCGCGATCAGCACGCTGGTTCCGCTTTTTTGGGCGATCCAGGCCAAGGCGAAGAGCACCAGCAGCGAGAGGCGCAGGTCCAGCGCCCATTCGCGATGCTTGGAGAGCCTCCGGATTCGGCGAACCCAGTCGACGATCTCGCAACCAGCGAGCGACTGCGAATATGGCCAGGGCGCAGCCGGCGACCAGCAGCCCACCAAGCGCGGCGTGACTGGCGCGACTGGGCTGCGGACCAGCGGCACGGCGACAATCGTCGCGCCACGTCAGCATCGACATCGGCATCTCCATTCGTGGCCCCGGTTGTCATGCGAGGTTTCGCATCCACCCGAACCAAGTCCTGTCTTCAGCTGGTCTCGGCGCGCGAGCGGACCGAGCGGGCAGAGGAGATGGAGTCCGACCGCTAGAGAGGGACGATCTCTGGGCGGGCAACTGGTGGACGGCTAGGAGTCGTCCACGCCCGCCCCGGCTTGGGCGCTTCCGCGAATCCGGGGCGGGTCGCTCTCCATGCCGCGCCGGTGGAAAAACGCGCCGAAGGAGCCCGCCAGTATCGCGACGGCAGAGATCGCATACGCCTGCAAAAAGACGTCGAGCACCCGCGCAGGTGTCGAGATCGGATTTGGTAGCTGGGATGAAACGGTCAGGAGCTGGGTGCTCGTCCAAAAGAGGGAGTCTCCGAGCGTCGTGATCTCGGTGCCGTTCGCGTGCCGCTCGAACATGAAGACGAGCACGCTTGCGACCGCGTCCAGGGCGACCGTCGCCACGAACAGAAATGCGACCCTCGAGCGCAGGCGCTCGTGCGTCGGGGTGGTTCCGCGAGCGACCATGAGTGCCTCGCGGCTGCCCGCTCGAACCGGTTGCGCCACGGCGGCGAGTATTCCGGACGGAGCGGTCGGCCAATCCACAGCCGGGCGGGATATTTGGTCTTCCCGTGCTTTTGGGGAACTCTTCGCAACTTTTCGCCACCTGAACGGTTGAGGAGGCAGGGGGGCGATTCTCAAACGGGACGGAATCGCCCCCCTGGTTATTTTCGCTCCCGGCCCTGCGTCGTTTCACGCCTGGGGCGGGCCAGGACTAAGCGGCCTGTTCGCCTACCACCCCACCTCGCACGAGGCTCTGCGCGCAGTCGACGATCGTCTCCTCGATCGGACGCGGGGACCAGCCGAGGCGGGTTCCGGCCTTCTGAGACGAGTAGGTCACCTTGTGACCCAGCTCGCCGGCCACCGAGCGCAGCCCCGGATCGAACCTCGCCATGACACGGACGATCGGGTTTGGCACCGTGCGCCGGGGAACCTTGGCGGCCGCGGGGCCGAGATGATCGCGCAGGATCTCGGCGACCTCCGAGAGCCACAGGAACGGGCCCGCGGCCAGAAAGCGCTCGCCGGCGGCCTCTGGAGCCATCATCGCGCGGATTTGAAGGTCGGCGACGTCCCGCACGTCGACGAAGCTGAATCCGAGTCGCGGCACGCCGGGCATCCCGTTCAGCATCCGCGTGATCACCTGAAGGGAGTAGGACAGATCGCCGCTCAGCACCGGGCCCAGAATCGCGCTCGGATTGACCACCGTGAGGCGGCCGACGTTGCCGTCCTCGCGCACCAGATCCCAGGCCGCCCGCTCTGCCATCGTCTTCGAGCGAACGTATGGCGTGAGGTGGGGACTGTCCGGGTCGGTCCAGTCCTCCTCGGTGAGAGGTTCGGGCGACCGTGTCTCGCCGCTGCTTCGGACCGCGGCCGTGGAGGACGTGAGCACGACGCGCCTGACGCCGGACTCAAGGCCGGCTCGCAGCACCCGCAGGGTGCCATCGCGGGCGGGAGTGATCAGCTCGTTGGGGTCCTTGGGCTGCGCCGGGGGAAATGGCGAGGCGACGTGGAGGACGTACTCGCATCCGCGCGTCGCCTCCTGCCAGCCTGCATCCGCGCTGAGGTCCGCGGTGAACACCGAGAGCCGATCGCCGGCGTCCACCTCGGAGGCAAGGTTGGCGCGGACCTCGGCCTCCCGGGAGGGGTCCCGCACGGTGGTCCGGACCCGAAAGCCGCGGCGCAGAAGCTCGACCAGGCACCACCCACCTAGAAAGCCCGAGCCCCCGGTGACCAGAACCGTCTCCTCGCGATGCTCCGCACCTTCCATGCCCCGCACCCTAGCGCCGTAGGATGCTCGCCATGCGCTTCGGGATAGCGGTCTTCCCCGCCGACTACGCGGCCGATCCCGCGACGATCGGGCGGCTGGTCGAGGAGCGACGCTTCGAATCGCTGTTCTTTCCCGAGCACACCCACATCCCGGTGAGCCGCCGAACTCCCTACCCGCCCGGCGGCGAGCTGCCCCGCGAATACAGCCGCACCTATGACCCATTCGTGGCGCTGACTGCGGCCGCCGCTTCGACGCAGGAGCTCCTGCTCGCCACCGGAATCTGCCTCGTGATCGAGCGCGACCCGATCGTCACCGCGAAGGAGGTCGCCTCCGTCGATCGCCTCTCCGGCGGGCGGTTTCTGTTCGGCGTCGGCGCCGGGTGGAACATCGAGGAGATGGAGAACCACGGGACCGACCCGCGCCGGCGCTTTTCGTTGATGCGCGAGCGGATCGAGGCGATGAAGGCGATCTGGACCGAAGATGAGGCCTCCTACCACGGCGAGCAGGTCGATTTCGACCCCGTCTGGTCCTGGCCGAAGCCGATCCAGGAGCCTCACCCTCCTGTGCTCGTAGGCGGAAACGGCGAGCGGGTGCTCGACCGAGTGGTCGCCTTCGGCGACGAGTGGATGCCGAACCGCGCCCCCGGGCTGGGGGAGCGAATCGAGGAGCTCAACCGGCTCGCCGCGGACGCAGGGCGCGGTCCGATCCCCGTCACCCTGTCAGGCGCGAAGCCGGATCGCCAGCTGATCGAGCGCGGCGAGGAGGCCGGCGTTCACCGCTGCACCTTCTACATCGAGCCCGCGGACGCCGGCGAGACCGAGCGCCAGCTCGACGAGCTCGCGTCCACGCTCGGCCTCGAATAGGGCGAAAACTCGCCGCCCACACCTGCGTGCCGCCGCGAGCTGCCGGCAGAGGAACAATGGCGGGCCCATCACCGATCTAGGCTTCCCTGATCCGGATCGAGGAATCAATCGAGATCGCACGTCCGCCCGAGGCCGTGTGGGCCGTGGTCGCCGACCCACGAAATGACCCCCGCTGGTGCCGCAAGGTCAAATCGGTCGAAGCAGCGGGAGAGCGTCGCTGGACTGTCACCCACAAGCCGGTCCCGCTCCGACCTGCGATGGAGCTGACGCTCCAACAGCTGGATGTCCAACCGCCGAGCCGGCTGAGCCTTCGCGAGGAGGATGCGGCCTCGATCTTCCATGTCGAGTATCGGCTCGAGCCGAGCGAAACGGGCACGCGCTTCACGCAGATCAGCGAGTTCGAGTGGAAGAAGCTTCCGCGGCCGCTTCATAGGACGTTTGAGCGCGGCGTGCGCCGCGATGTGCGCGGTCAGCTTGAGGCGATCAAGCGGCTCCTCGAACGCTGACCCGCGTCCTGCTGGTGCGCTACAGCCAGGTGATGCCGAACCTCTCGGAAGCCGCTGCGTAAGCCTCTAGTCCGGGTACGGCCGCGCATGAAGCCGAGCGCCATGGTCGGGTCCGCCGCAAATTCTGCAGAAACGCCAGAATTGAGCGCCAATGGCGAAGCGAAGGCAGCAGCATCGAGGCAGGCAACCTGTGGCGACTTCGGACTACGCCGACGCCGAAGGCAACGTGCTCAGCCTCCGACAGTCGCTGAGCCCCGCAACGATCGCCAAGATCGGCGAGGCGCCGGCCGGGGCGGCCTCCTCGCTCGACGACGCCTGGCGGCGGCGAGCCGAGATGCTCTTCGAGCGCCTTGCGGTCCGCTGGGAGATCGCCGGCCTGCCGATCACCGAGCAGGCGATGCTGCTGGGCCGCTACCGGATGGCCGACGCCGAGACCCAGCGCTGGGTTCGCGAGACGACCGCCGCGCACGTGGAGCGCCACATCCCGGAGCTGTCGCCGCGCTGAGGAGCCCGACGGGAAGCCGTGGAGTCACTCGTCTACGGGCCGAGGGCCAACCGAGGGCCGGCAGCCGCCTGGTCGGCGACGATCCGCAGCACCTCGCCGGCATGTCGAGACACGAACGCGGGCCCGACACCGTGGATCTCAGTCAGGGCCTCGACTCCGTCCGGGCGCGAGGCCGCAATCGCCTCGAGGGTGCGGTTGTGCGCCACGGTGTAGGCGGGCTTGCCGGCCGCCGCCTCGAGGCGCCATGCCTTGAGGGCCGCCAACAGGCCGGCGTCTGCGGCTGAGAGCTCGGGGGCCGGGGCGGCAGGCCGGCGCCCCCGCGCCGGCCGGATCTCGATCGTCTCCGGAGAGGGCAGCCAGCCGTCCGGGTCGCAGACGTCGCAACAGCGGCCCTCGGGCCGGCCGCGCTGGCGGTCGCCGAAGTGATCGAGCAGGCTGCGGCGGCGGCAGGTGGTCGAGAAGCTGAAGGCCTCGACCGCCCGGTAGGCCCGCCAGCCGCGGTCCCTCGCCACCCGGCAGGCCGCGACGGCCCGCCCGCGGTCCAGGGCGCCGCTCAGGCGGACGAGAAGCCGCGCGCCGGGAGCGGGCTCGACCGTGCAGGCTCCGGCGCGCTCGGCGATCGCCAGGCGGATCCGCTCCTCGTCTGAGCGGGGATTTTCGATCACCAGGGCGCCATCGGAATCGGCAACGCGCTCCAGCTGCTCGACGTAGGCGGCGACCGCCTCCGGGTCGACGCTGCGCCGCTGGTTGAAGCTCACCAAGCGCCCCAGGTCGGAGCGCCCGGCGAGCAGCACCGCTCGCGCCGGCTTGCCGTCGCGCCCCGCTCGCCCGGCTTCCTGGTAGTAGGCCTCGACGCTGGTCGGGATCGCCCAATGCCAAACCGAGCGCACGTCGGCCTTGTCGATGCCCATGCCGAAGGCGTTGGTGGCGACGATCACCTCCGCGTCCCCAGACATGAAGCGATGTTGCGCGGAGGCGCGCTCGTCAGGGGCCATGCCGGCGTGATAGGCGGCGGCCGGCACCCCCGCCGCTCGCAGCGACTCCGCCACCGACTCGCTGTCGCGGCGCGTTCCGCAGTAGACGATCGCCGGCCGATTCTCGCCCTCCCGCAGGCCGTGCTCCAGCAGCGCGAGCTTGCGGGCCTTCGATCCCTTGCCCTCGAGGGCGATGGTGTCGAAGGAGATGTTGGGGCGGTCGAATCCCGAGCGCACGACCAGCGGCTCGCGCAAACCGAGACGGCCCTCGATCTCCACGGCCACCTCCGGCGTTGCGGTCGCGGTGCAGGCGATCACCGTCGGGCGACCGAGTCGCTGGATCGCCTTTGGCAGCCGCAGGTAGTCGGGCCGGAAGTCGTGTCCCCATTCCGAGACGCAGTGGGCCTCGTCGACGGCCAGCAGGTCGACGTCCCGGCTGGCCACGGCGTCGAGAAAGCTGCTGGAGCCGAAGCGTTCCGGCGAGCAGTAGACGATTCGCGCTCGGCCGTCGCGAACCCGGGCGAGCGCCTCGCGGTTCGCCGCCGCGGCCAGGCCCGAGGCGATCATGACGACCGGATGACCCGCCGCGGTCATCCGAAGGCACTGGTCGGCCATCAGCGCGATCAACGGGCTGACCACCACGCTCAGCTGCGGGGAGGCGAGGCCCGGGAGCTGGTAGCAAAGGCTCTTTCCTCCGCCCGTCGGCATGACGATCAGCGCGTCGCGGCCGTCGAGCGCCGCCTGGACCGCCTCGCGCTGGCCGGGCCGGAAGGCCTCGTGGCCCAGGTGCGCCAAGAGCGCCTCCGGGTTTGGCGGCCCCAGGTAGTCGCGCGTTTCAGCCCTTGGCCCGTCGAATCCCTCGAGCCCCTGCAGCGAAAGGGTTGCCTGCGCTTGCTCGGGCTGGGCCATCCGCCAAGCCTAGGGGCCGCCCCGGCACCAAATTGCGGCAGATCAGAACGAGTTCGGCCCGCTACAGGCGCATCTTCAGGAACTCCGTCGCCCGACCTGCCCAAGCAGGCGCGAGTCCCAACCGGCGGGTGGCTTGACCGGCCGTCCGTCGCGGCGTAGGGTGCGAGGAGAAGTCACGCCTTGGCCCGCGCACCCGTCGTGGGGGGTGTGCGTGGGCCCGAGGCCGAGGGTCAGGAGGCTCAAATGCATGCACGATCAAAGTCGTTCGAGCTCACCCCGGACAAGGTGGATGACGCCGTCAGCCAGTTCAAGGACGACCACCTCGACAAGTTCCGAAACCAGAAGGGATACAAGGGCTTCACGCTGCTCGGTAATCGCGCCACCGGCATGGTGACCGGGATCTCCTACTGGGAGGACGAATCGGACATCGCAGCCAGCAACGAGCTCGGTACGGCGGCCGCCGAGCAGATCCACGCGACCGGGGGCGCGAAGGGAGAGATCGCCGGAGACCAATGGGAGGTCCTCCTCGACGACATGGCCTGAGGCCTCCCGGGGGCGAGCGCCTGGGACAGGCAAGCCGATGAGGTGCCCCGCCTGCGGAGTCGAGAACCGCGGGGGGCGGCGATTCTGCGCCCAGTGCGGCGCCCCGCTCGAGTCCGCCTGCCCGAGCTGCGGCGCCCAGAACGAGCCGGACGATCGCTTCTGTGGCTCATGTGGCGCCGCGCTGGTCGCTGACGCCGGGGAGCCGCAGCCGCCGGCAACCCCGCCCGCGGTCTCCGAGCGACGGCTCGTCTCGGTGCTGTTCGCCGACCTGGTCGGCTTCACGACCCTGTCCGAACACCGTGACCCCGAGGACGTCCGCGAGCTCCTCAGTCAGTACTTCGAGCGCTGCCGCTCGCTGATCGAGGGGCTGGGCGGCACGGTCGAGAAGTTCATCGGCGACGCGGTGATGGCTGTCTGGGGCACGCCGGTGGCTCGCGAGGACGATGCGGAACGGGCGGTGCGCGCGGCGCTCGCGCTCACCCAGGCGGTCGCGGCGCTCGGCGAGGAGGTCGGGATGCCGGGGCTCTTGGTCCGTGGCGGCGTCGTCACCGGCTCGGCCGCGGTCGAGGTCGGGACGGAGTCGGAGGGAATGGTCCTGGGGGACACGGTCAACACGGCTTCGCGGCTGCAGAGCCTCGCCGCTCCGGGCGACGTGCTTGTCGACGACGTCACCCGACGCGCCAGCGAGGCGGCGATCGCCTACGAGGACACCGGCGAGCAGCAGGTCAAAGGACGCGAGCGGCCAATTCGCGCCTGGCGCGCCCTGCGGGTGGTGGCCGAACGACGGGGCGCCGGGCGCCTGGTCGGGCTCGAGGCGCCGTTCACAGGACGCGAGCGCCAGCTCGAGCACATCATCGCCGCCTGGGAGGCCACGGCCGCCGAGGATCGGGCCCGCCTGGTCTCGGTGGTCGGCGAGGCCGGAATGGGCAAGTCGCGCCTTCTGTGGGAGTTCTCGAAGTACATGGACGGGCTCGAGCGAGTGGTGCTCTGGCACCAGGGGCGCTCTCTCTCCTACGGCGAGGGGGTGGCCTTCTGGGCGCTTGCGGAGATGATCCGTCCGCGGATCGGGATCGTGGAGGAGGAGGATCCCGACCGCGCCCGGGAGAAGCTCCACGCCGCGGTCCGCGAGCACGTGCCCGATGAGCGCGAGCGCCGGCTGGTCGAGCCCCGCCTGGCGCTCCTGCTGGGACTTGAGGACAGGGTGGCGCCCGACCGCGCCGACCTGTTCTCCGGCTGGAGGCTGTTCCTCGAGCGCCTCGCGGCGCAGCGCCCCGTGGTGCTCGTCTTCGAGGACTTTCAATGGGCCGACTCGGGCCTGCTCGACTTCATCGAATACCTGCTCGAGTGGTCGTCCGACTTCCCGATCTTCATCCTCACGCTCGGGCGCCCGGAGCCGGCCGCGGCGCGGCCCGGCGGCCCCTCGCTGGTCCTCGACCCGCTGCCGAGCGACGCGATGCGAGAGCTCTTGGCCGGCCTCGTTCCGGGGCTCCCGGACGATCTCGCCGGCCGGATCATCGAACGCGCGGAGGGAGTTCCGCTCTACGCCGTCGAGACGGTGCGAATGCTCCTCGACCGCGGCCTGCTCGCGCAGGACGGGGCTCGCTACGTGGTCACCGGCGAGGTCGAAGAGCTCGCCGTCCCCGAGACCCTTCAGGCGCTACTGGCTGCCAGGCTCGACGGCCTCGAGCCGGGCGAGCGGGCGCTGATCCAAGACGCCGCGGTCCTCGGGCAGTCGTTCACCGCCGCCGGGCTGTCCGCCCTCGGCGAGCGCTCCATCGACGAGGCCGAGCGGTTGCTCGGGCGGCTGGTCGCCAAGCAGGTCGTCGCCTTCAACGACAGCGAGCTGTCGGCCGAGCGGGGGCAGTACTCGTTCCTGCAGGCGCTCCTGCGGACGATCGCGTATGGCACCCTCTCGCGTCGCGACCGCAAGGTCCGCCACCTGGCAGCCGCCCGCCACCTGGAGCAGGCCTGGGGGAGCGAGGCAGGCGAGATCGCCGAGGTGCTCGCCACCCACTATCTCGATGCCGCGCGCGCCGAGCCCGATGCGACCGACGCGCCGACGATCCAGGAGTCGGCGCTCAAGACGCTCGCCGAAGCGGGCCGGCGGGCCGCATCTCTCGCTCTCGGTGAGGAGGCTCAGCGAATCTTCGACCGGGCAACCGAGCTGGCCGAGGACGATGCGACTCGTGCCGACCTCCTGGAGCAGTCGGGGAAGGCCGCCTGGCTTGCCGGAGATGCGGATGCGGCGTGGGAGCGACTGGGCGCCGCGATCGAGCTGTTCGATGCCGGTGGGCGCACCGACGCGGCAGCACGGGCCACCGCGACCGTCGCCGACGTGCTGGCGATGACGGATCGACTCGACGAGGCGTTGCCGCTGGCCGAGCGGGCATACGAGGATCTGGCTCCGGGGCCCGAGCGTGCCGCGGTCGCCGCCCAGCTGGCGAGGCTCCACATGTTCCGGACCGATCTCGAGCGGGCGATCGAGGCGACCGACGAGGCGCTGGCGGTGGCCGAGCCGGCCCGGGCCTGGGAGACGATCGCCGACGCGCTGATCACCCGTGGGACGGTCCAGCACTGGCGGGGCCGAACCGAGGAGGGGGACGCGCTGATGTCGCGCGGGCTCGAGCTGGCGCTGCGCCACGACCTGCCGCTGATGGCGATCCGCGCTCACAACAACCTTGGCTCGGTCGCCTGGGCCGGTGACCGGATCGAGGAGTCCCTCGACCACTGCGATCAGGCATTGGCGATCACCCGGGCGCGCGGCGATCGGGTCATGGAGCCGCAGCTGATGGGCTCGAAGATCTCCTCGCTGGCAGCGCTCGGCCGCTGGGACGAGGCTGAGGCCCTGGCCCGCACGCTCGGAGTGGAGAGCGCGGACAAGCGGAGCATCTTCTACCTCAGCGACGCGTTGGTCGGGATTGCCCGGATACAGGTCGCGCGGGCCGACAACGCGTCGCTCGAGAGGACGATGGAGGTGATAGCGCTGGGTCTGGAGAGCACCGACACGCAGGTGCGCTCGAGCTGCGCGACGGCGAAGGCGATCGCGGTGCAGGCGCTCGGTGACCCGGCGGAAGCTTTGGAGCTGGCGCGGCCGGTGATCGGCGGTGAAGATCCGGGCTCGCGCAGATACGCGTACGCAGAAGCTTGTCTCGCGGCCTGGCGGCTGGACGACGAGGCCGAGCTCGTCGAGCTGATCGCCTATGTCGAGGGCCTGCCGCCGGGCGGCGCGGCCCCCTCGATGCGCGCCCAGGCGGACCGTTTTGCGGGTCTCTTGGCGGCGCGGCGCGGCGACCAGAGGCTGGGTGCCAAGCGGCTTCGACGGGCGGCCGACTGCCTCCGCGAGCTCCGCTACCCGTTCGAGCTGGGCCAGGTCCTGCTCGAGCATGGCGAAACGCTGGTCGACGCCGGCCGCATGGAGGAGGCCGAGCGGTTGCTTTCGGAGGCCGGCGCGACGTTCGCCGAGTTGCGAGCAGAGCCGTGGCTGGAGCGAGTCAGGCGGGCTCGCGAGCGCAGCGCGGAGCCCGCATCCTCACCCTCGCCGTGACCAGCCGTTCCGGCGGACCCTGCTCAGTGTCGCTTGTGCCGGTGGACGACCTTGAACAGGAACTTGGCCGGGGTTGGATCCCGCTTGCCGTTGGCGACGGCTCGAACCCTGAACCTGTAGCGGCCCGGCTTTAGGTGCCGGAATTTCTGCGGCGATTGGCAGGGGGTCCAGCCCCCGGTGTAGAAGCACTCGAAGGAGGCGCCGGGGAAGCTGGAAGCGAAACGGAAGACGATCTTGCGCCTGTGCGTTCGGCGCGCCGGATGGCGGGTGAGGTGGGTGTCCGGCGGGCTCCCCACGACCGGGGGCGCGACCGTGAACGATCGGACCTCGCCATTGGCCACGTAGCAGTCCGGCTCGGCGGCGCAGTCGAAGCGCTCGACGATCCAGTAGTAAGTGCCCGGGTTATTCGTAAACGGCCTGGTGAAGTGGTAGTGGTAGAGACCCCCTGTGGGCGACCCGCGCCTCGGCACGATGAACCAGGGGTGGGCAAAGGTCCCATCGGGTGCCAGGTCGGCCCTCCTTGAGAACTCGATGTTCAGTTGCGCACCGTCGTGCGAATAGGAGGGCTCATCCTGGACGGCGAAGGTCATCTGGCCCCCGAAGGGGATCGTCGCGCCGTCCGTCGGCAGGCTCTGCGTTGGCGGCGGCAGGGCGTTGATTGGTCAGCGATTGAATCGGGCCGTAGCAGTTGGGGTCGGCCCGGGTGCAGTCGTGGTAGGCCGCCTGCCAGTAGTAGGTGCCGGGCTTGTTGGGCCAGTTCGCGTCCGAGCCTGGGGTTGCCGTGTAGAGGGCGGGAGGCGCGCCAACGGGACCGGCGTGAAAGAGTCGATGAAGTTAACGAGCTTTCCGTCTGCGCTGACGTCCGTGTCCCTGGACACGTAGAAGTCCATGCGGCCCGGGCTTGGGATGGGGGCCGCCTGCGCCTGGAAGGTGATCTGACCAACGCGCGCCGTAAACGTCGCGCCCGCGATTGGCGCTACCGGGATTGGGTCCGCCAACGCCTCCGGAGCGACCGCCAGCCCGAGGCTTGCGACCCCGAGACAGATGACCAGGCGAGCCTTACCGCATAAGCCCACCTCAGCCCCCTGCGCCGCCGGAACCGCTTCCGGGGTTGGGCAGCGAGTGGACCGGGGCGGGCAGCGACTGGACCGGGTCGGGACTTGGCTTCGGAGCCGGTTGCGGGCTGGGAGCGGGTAGCGGGACTCGGAGCGGGTGCGGGGCTCGGAGCGACCGCCGTCGCGGGTGCAGGCGCGGGGGGCGCTATGGGCGGAGCGGCTACCGCGGTCCGGCCTCCCCCCCGCGGGGCGGCGCTCGGGGGCGCGACCGGTTCGGTGGGAGTCTGCTCGGGGGCCGTTGACCGGTGGCGCGCATGCTGCCCGCCACTCTGGTCTCGCGCCGGATGCGATTCCCCCGGGATCTTCTTGCTCAGGGCGGCCAGCGGGAGCTGGGGGACGCTCGCAACGGCGGCGTGGCTGTTGGAGCTCGAGGAGGCCGAGGGCCCACGGGTCACCGTGATCCCGATCCCCACGGCGGCAACCGCCACCGCGGCGACTGCCGCGGCCCTCACCCTGAGGCTTCCCCAGGGCTTGGCCGCCAGGCTCGTCCAGGCCACCTTTGCCAGGCTCGTCCAGCCCCACGCTTCCAGCCTCTCCCGGGCCCTCGCAGCCAGCGTCGCTCGGGGCTTGCCGGCCGGCCGCCGGGGCTCCGGAGCCCAGGCGAGTTCACGCTCGAGCTCGAGGCTCCACTCGCCCATGGCCCTCTCGAACCGGCTGCAAACGCGGTCACGGTAGCGCTCCGCGTCGGCGGTGGCTCTTGCCACGGTCCTTGCCGGCAGCCTTCTGGCGAGTCGGTTGCCCTGGCCCTGGTAGTGGATCAACATGACGCGCATCTCGAGCATCGGCCTGGTGCCCCATGGCCGGGCCCAGTCTGCGGGCATGTCCCCGTTCAGAGCAGGCCGCCCGGCGGCCGGCGATGGCCCGCCGGCCTTGCGGCTGACCCGCCCGGCCAGGTGCTCGTACTCGAGGTGGGTCAGCCTCGTGACCAGGGCCAGGTCGCGGTAGCGATCGCCGCGCCGCCAGTAGTGGCGGCCGAGGCGTGCCGCCGCGGCCCGGCGTTCACGCTCGAGGATCAGGAACGCGGCGCTGTTGGCGCGGATCCAGGGATCGGCCTCCTCCGCGACCCGCTCCCCTGGGATCTGCACCTCGATCTGCCCGGCCCGGACCCGCTGGAAGACGGTGTGCATCCGGTCCTGGAGCTCTGGTGGCATGAGCTCGGGCGGCACCGCCGCCGGTTCGGTGGCCGTCCCTCGACGCCAGCCAGACGCCAAGCGCCCGAGCTCTATAGCCCTCATACAAACCTTTCGCGCGGAATGGGCGGAGGCCTGCCAGGAGCGTGCTTGCCTGACCTGCCCTACCAGCCAGCGGGGTCTGCCGTACTGGTCAGCCGGGTCAGCGTCCGTTCAGGGGTCCGTCCGTCTCCGTCCGTCGAACAATGATGGGAGCGGGAGTCTAGCCGGTTATGGAGCGAAGTCGATACCTGAAAACCTTCGATTCGATACCTGAAAACGAGGGTCTGGAAATCCCTGCGCCCTGCCCCGGCTCGCAGGTCGATGCCGGTTCGGCATCGGCCGGAAGGGCCGCTTGACGCGCCGGCCGGCGGGTGAGACGATCTTTGCGGCCGAAGTGATTGATCGCCAACGGAGGTGAGCTCAATGGCCGAGATCCCAAGCTGGCATCTGGCCGGGGATTGGTTCGATGTCTGTAAGTGCTCGATTCCGTGCCCATGCACATTCGCCCAGGCGCCCACCGAGGGCGATTGCGACGGCGTCCTCGTCTGGCACATCAACGAGGGCAGCTTCGGTGACGTGAGCCTCGACGGGCTCAACTTCGCCGCTGTGGCCTGGTTCGAGGGGAACATCTGGGACGAGGACACCAAGGCGAACATGGGCTTCCTCCTCGACGCACGTGCGGACGAGCGCCAGCAGGAAGCGATGCAGGCGATCTTCAGCGGTCAGGCGGGCGGCTGGCCGGCCAGCTTCGCCGACAAGCTCGGAGACATGCTCGGCATGGAGCCGGCGCAGATCGAGTTCGAGATCGCCGACGACCTCGCCAGCTGGCGTGCCGAGAGCCCGGGAAGGTTCAAGGCGTCGGCCGAGGCACTCGAGGGCCCCACATCGGTGCCCGGCAAGCGCACGCAGGTTCATGACCCGCCGGGGTCCGAGGTCGGGCCCGGAACCGTCGCGACCTATGGCACGGTGACCGCCGACGAGGTCGATGCGTTCGGCTTCAAGTGGAGCCGAACCGGCCGCTCGAGCAAGCACATGGCCTTCGACTGGTCAGGGCCGGACTGAGACACCTCCCGAGCGCGGAGCAGCTGCGCCCGCTCGCCTGTCTCAAATAGCAGAAGTCTCCCCATCGAGCGAGTCCCCGGCGGGGTGCGGAGCGGGCCGCCGCCGTGAACGGCTCTTGGCATGTCCGGATCGCCGGGCCCTGAGGTGGCGGTTTCACCGCGGGCCCTGCACGCTCGCCGATCTCGCGTTGAGCCGGTCGATCGATCGACCGAAGTACGGGATATCCCCATTGCCCGTGGTACCGGATGTTAGCGTCGTATGTCCAATCAGCCAATGTCTTCCTAGCGTCGTGTTAGTATGGCGCCACCTTCCCGCTGAATTCCCGCCACATATCCGCGGGGATCGGGGGACCCAAATCCCTTTGTTGGGGCGAATCGCGGGCCATCCCGCGTAGCGCTACAGCCTTTCGGCGCGAGCCCGTCAGCTAACCCCGTAAGCAGAAGAGAGGATCCAATGGAAGGACGCATCCTCCGTTATCAGGCGGACCCGAACGCCCAACTGCGAGGCACTGGTTTCGTGGCGGGCAAGTCGGCGATCCGGCGGATGCTGCGCAGGGCGGCTGCAATCAGTGCGGCTGCGTTACTGCTCGGCGTGCTGATGCTGGTCGCAAGTTCGGTTGCCCGAGTCGGCGTGGCGCCGGCCAAGGCCTCCTCATGCAGGTGGGGGCACAGCCACCCTCGCCACGTGTCGCGAAAGCACGCGCGCCACGCTCTGGTGTGCGCGATCAACAAGCAGCGGCGCAAGCACGGCCTGCACGGCCTGAACACCAAGCACTCGCTCAGAAAGGCGGGCAGGCGGCACTCGAAGTACATGGAGCGCCATCACTGCTTCGCCCACCAATGCGCCGGGGAACCGGACCTCGTGGCCAGGGTCGCGCACACGAGCTACCTCCCCTGCAACTGCACCTGGCGCCTCGGGGAGACTCTGGCATGGGGTGACAAGGGCGAGGGGACGCCACATGCGATCGTGGACGCCTGGATGCACAGCTCCGAGCATCGCCACATCCTGCTCGACCGCAGGCTCAGGCAGATCGGCATTGGGCTGGTCTGGGGAAGCCCCTCAAACGCGGGCGCCGCGGCGGCCACCTACACCGCGGATCTGGGCTACAAGGGCTGATCGCTCCTTTGGTTGAGGGCGGGCGGGCGCGATTCGTGACCGCCCGCCCTCTGGCTGTTCGGTGACGGCATCGCCGAGGTTCTCGAGGCTGGCGGTGATCGGAAAGCCGGGCGTCTAGCATCGTGCGCTCCGATGCTCGAACGCGAACGTGACCAGGTCGCCGCGGCGTGCCGGCGTCTCGCCGCCGAGGGGCTCGTGATCGGGACGGCCGGGAACGTCAGCGCCCGAGCCGACCAGGCGGTCGCGATCAGTCCCACCGGTGCCGTGCTGGGGGACCTGACGCCGGAACAGGTGACGATCGTGGACCTCGAAGGCCGCGTGGTGGCGGGGGATCTGGAGCCCACCTCGGAGCTCGACCTTCACCTCGGCGTCTACCGCCACCATGGTGCCGGGGCCGTGGTCCACACCCACGCGCCGATGGCCACCGCGCTCTCGTGCGTCCTCGACGAGCTCCCCTGCGTCCACTACCAGATGCTCTTGCTCGGCGGCTCGGTCCGGGTGGCGCCGTATGCGACCTTTGGCACGCCCGAGCTCGCCGAGTCGGTCGTCAGCGCGCTCGAGGGCCGGACGGCGGCGCTGATGGCAAATCACGGCGCGATCGCGCACGCGGCCGATCCCGACCAGGCGGTCGAGCTCTCGTTGCTGCTCGAATGGGCATGCGCCGTCTACTGGCACGCGGCGGCGATCGGCACTCCGCGTGCTCTCGATTCCGACCAGCGGGACGCCGTCATCGCCGCGGCCCTCGACCGCGGCTACGGGACGACCAAGCCCGTCCAGACCACAGGACGAAAGCCCCGCGAGGAGGATCGATGAACGCTGAGATGACCGCGATCGCGATGGGCGTGCACGTCCTTGACGTGCTGGTGCGACCGGTCGAGACGATCCCGGAGGGCCAGGGCGGCCAGCTCGTGGAGGAGATCCGCGTCACGGCGGCGGGCTCCGCTGGCGGCACCGCGATCACCCTCGCGAAGCTCGGCGCCAGGGTCCGGAGCGCCGGCGCGATCGGCACCGATGCGGTCGGAGACATGCTGATCCAGTTGCTCGAGGGCGACGGCGTCGACACCTCGCTTCTGGTCCGGCGGGAGGAGCTGCAGACCTCGGCCAGCGTGTTGCCGATCCGGCCGAACGGCGACCGGCCGGCCTTCCACGTGATCGGCGCCAATCAGAGCTACGGGCCCGACGATGCCCCGTTTGACGAGATCGCCGCGGCCACTCACCTGCATCTGGGCGGGCCGGAGTTCATGGGTGGCGAGGCCGCGGCCCGGATCCTCGAGCATGCGCGCGCCCAGGGAGTCGTCACCTCAGCCGACCTGCTCGCCCCGGGCGATCCTGGACTGCTCGAGTGGATCGGCCCGGCCCTTGCGCACCTGGACTACCTGCTGCCCAACGACGAGCAGGTGCTCGGCTTCACGGGCGCCGACGACCTGGTTTCCGGCTGCCGGGCCCTGGTCGAGCGCGGCGTCGGGTGCATCGCCGCCACCCGCGGGGCCGATGGCGCCGTGATCGTCGACGCGGACGGGTTCGAGGAGGTCCCCGCCTTCGTGGTCGAGGTGGTCGACACGACCGGGTGTGGCGACTCCTTCTCGGCCGGCTTCCTGCGCGGCCTGGCGCTCGGTCGCCGCAGGCGCGACGCCGCGCTGCTCGGCTGCGCCGCGGCTGCCCTCGTCGCCCAGGGGCTGGGCTCGGACCACGGCGACTTCGACCTGGCCGCCGCGGACTCCTTCGCCGCCTCGGCCGCGCCAATCATCTAGCTGCAAGCATCCCGCGAATGCCCAGGGCCGGTGAGCGGGTCACGGCGCGCGAGCTGCTTGTGCTCGCCGCTGGAGCCTGCCTGATCAGCGTGGTCATGCACTGGCCGCTGGTCCTGCACATGGGCGCCGACATCCCCAAGGACTTGGGCGACCCCCTCGCCGAGTCGTGGCAGGCGGCCTGGGGCGGCCACGCCCTGGCGCATCAGCCGCTCCATTTCTTCCAGTCGAACCAGTTCTGGCCGCTTGACGACACCCTGGCGTTCTCCGACGCGCTGGTCGGGTACGCGCCGGCGGGTCTGTTCGGGTCGGGCCCGCACGCGGCGGTGTTCCGCTACGACGGGTTGTTCCTGTTCGCCTACGCGCTGGCCTTTGCCGGCGCCTATCTGCTGGCGCGGGAGCTCGGGCTCGGGTCCGGCGCGGCGGCGGTTGCCGGAGCGGCGTTCGCGTTTGCGCCCTTCCGCCTCGAGCAGGACGGCCACATGCAGGTGATCTCGAGCGGCGGAATCCCCCTGGCGCTGGCCCTCGGTGTCCGGGGCTACCGGCTGCGGCGGCCGGGCTGGGTGATCGCCGGTTCGGCGGTCACCGCCTGGCAGCTCTCGATCGGCTTCACGCTGGGCCTCCCGTTCGCCTATCTGCTTGCTGCCATCGCGGCGATCGGGGCGATCGTCTGGCTTCGGCGCGGGCGGCCGCGCCTCGACCGCGGGCTCGTGCTCGCCACCGTCGCGGGCGCGGTGCTGATCGCCGCGGTCGGGTTCGCGCTCAGTCGTCCCTATCTGCGGGTGGCGGATGCCCACCCGGCGGCGCGCCGCACGCCGGCCACGGTGGAGGCCTACTCGGGGCCGCTGCGGATCTTCCTCGTGGCGCCCGACGAGAACCTGATCTGGGGCGGCGCGACCGCGCCGCTTCGCGACGGCCTCGAGAACGTCCCCGAAAAGACTCTGTTTCCGGGCCTTGTCATCCTCGCCCTGGCGATCGCCGGGCTTTCGGAATCCGTGTTTCCGCGCTGGTTGCGTCGAGGGCTCGGAGCGGGGGTGGTGGTGGTGTCCATCCTTGCCCTCGGATTCCGGGCGGGCGGCGGGTTGCTGTGGCCGTACCGGATCGTCTACGACGTCCTGCCTGGATGGCAGGCGATCAGGGTCCCGGGCAGACTCGTGGCCCTGTCGTCGCTGGGACTGGCCCTGCTCGCCGGGGCGGGCGCCCAGCGAGTGATGCTGGGCGGCGCGGCGCGCAGAGTGTCCCGGTGGGGAGGTGGGACCGCGATCGCCGCCGTCTGCGTGCTGGCGATCGTGATCGAGGGCAGGGGGCTTCCCTTCGACCCGTTCGACAACCAGGCCCAGCCGCGGGTGCCCGCGATCCCTCCGTCGACCGCGTCGGTGCCGGCCCCGCAGCTGCATTTGCCCGCCGAGCGGGCGGCCGACAACCGTCGCTACATCCTCTGGTCCACCGACGGCTTCCCCGCGCTCATAAACGGGCGCTCGAGCCTCAACCCGGCGTTCACCCAGCATTTGATCCGGCGCATGGAGCCGTTCCCGGACCGGCGGACGGTGGCGCTCCTTTCCCGGCTCGGGGTGAGGAGCGTGGTCTTGCACACGAACAGGGTCCATGGAACCCCGTGGCGGGGCGCCGCAAGGCGCCCGATCGCCGGGCTTCCGCTTTCGCGCACGCGCCAGGGCCCCCTGGTCGTCTACGAGCTTCGCTAGCGCCGCCCGCCCGCCCCGATCGCTCCGCCCCCGCCGGCCGCCCGCGCCGATCGTCCCGCCCCCGCCGGGCCCTTCTCCAGGGTGCCCGCCGCTGGGCCGAATAACCCCCGTATAGGCGGGATTATTCGGCCCACCTCGCCGCTCCCCCGCCGCTGGGCCGAATAAACCCCGTATAGGCGGGATTATTCGGCCCACCTCGCCCTGCCCACCTGGCCGCTGGCCCACCTCGCTGGCCTGCTTCCCCCACCGCCGTCGCGCATTCGGGGATCGCCCGCTACGGGGCCGGCGTTTGTACTGCGAGGCCGTCGGGAGCGCGCTCCGCGCGGCGCTCGCGGTAGCGCAGCGCCAGCAGGGCGGTGAGCGATGCCACCACGGCGACCGCGATCAGGCTCAGTGCTCCGGGCCCGTCGCCCAGAGGGGTTACCGGGTCGCCGGCCACACTCGGCCCGGTGATCGAGACCACCGCCCAGCCGAGCACGGTGGCGAGCGCGGGCCGGACGTTCCCCAGGCGGGTACGTGGTGTCGCGAGCGCCGCGAACACGATGGCCGTGGCAACCGCGGCGAGCACCGGGGCGACCGCCAGCCAGCCGTTTTGGACCCCCAGCACCGTGAGCAGGGTGTGCTCGAGCGTTCCATCGGCGAGCTGATTTGCCCAGATGCCGGTGCCGTTGTCGCCGATCAGCGGGTAGGTGAGCGCCCCCGCGACCATGAAGATGACCGAGGGAATCGCCAGGGCGAGGGTCACAGCGGGGAGGCGCCGGTAGGCCGACCCAAGCCCGATGGCGAGAAATGGCAGCGCCGGGATCAGGAAGCGCGGACCTGGCGATCCGCCACCGAAGGGCAGCCAATAGCCGGTGTTGTAGAGGAAGTAGGTGATCCCCACCGCGCCAATCACCGCCGCCTCCGCGGCGCGGCCGCGCTTGCGCAGGCTCACCGCCCCGACCACCGCCATGACGAGCACGGGCGTCAGGGTGAGGAGGCCGCGGCTGGCCACCAGCAGGTCGAGCGCCGCGCCTGGTTGCGGCAGGTCGATCCCGAAGAAGCCGCTCGAGTTGAGGCCCAGAACGGCATGCCCGGTGAGTCCCTGGACGGCGACCGCGTGCGAGTAGGCGAAGCGCAGCGGAGAGCCGAGGGCCCACCAGTTGAAGGCGAGCGCTGGGGCGGCCCCGATCGCGGCGCCGGCGGCGTAGGCGGCGGCGCGGCGGGGGCGGCGGGGGCGGGCCAGCGCGTAGGCGAACAGGATCGCCGCCACCAGCCCGAGTGGGTACTCGAAGCAGATGGCCAGGCCGGCCAAAAAACCCGCGGCCCAGACCAGCCCGGTCCTCGCCGGGCCCTCGCGCTCGCGAAACAGGAGCGCGAACGCCGCGAACCCGAGCGTGGCGGCGATCACGTGAGAGAAGTACTCGGCTGCGAAGGTGAAGATGATCGTCCCCAGCCCCAGCGTGATCGCCGCCGCGGTGCCGTAGCCCGGCTCGATCCGATCCGCGACCCAGCGGACGAGCAGCAGGAGCGCGATCGCGGGGATCACCGCGCCCACCAGGGTCAGCGCCCACACGATCGGCGTCTCGTGCTCGATCCGGATCTCGACCCGGTGGGCACGAGCGGCGCTGTACGCGTACTGGCTGAGGTCGGGCTGCTCGGGCGGATCCCACCGCGGGCGGTCTGCCAGCCGGGCGTTCGCGGCGGCATCGCGGGCGACCGTCTTGGCGCCGGCGGCGTCCAGCGCCAGATAGGCCGGAAGCGTGAGGGCCGCCAGCCCGGGTGCCTTCACCGAGTAAAAGTGGCCGCCGACCCAGGCCTTGTCCCTCGTCTCCCATTGCCAGCGGTCGATCTCCGAGCGTCCGGCGGCGAGCGCGCGGACCTGGGCGTAGCTGGACAGCTGCGCCCAGCCCATCGCGTGCATGACGAGACCCCACGCGATGCCGAGCGAGACGATCGCGAGCAGGCCGGCGCGCGCCCTTGCGCTCACCCCGTTCGGCATAGGGCCATGGTCCATGGCATCGGGCTGCGGACGGCGACGACCTCGAAACGCTGCTCGAGGAAGCGCACGAACGAGGACCGCGACCAATGCTGGCGGTGGCCCGGCGTGTTTCCGAGCTCACGAACGTACTTCAGGCGCCCCAGGTTCAAGGCCCGCCACAGCGGCTCGCGCGGCACGCTGACGATCGCCCAGGGCCTGGCCAGCCCAGCGACGACCTCGAGCGCGGCGCGCGCGTCGCCCACGTGCTCCATCACCTCGCAGCAAAGGATCAGCTCGGCGGAGTCTTTCCGGGGGTCAAGCGCCTCGATCGGCGCCACCCTGAACGCGACCTCGAGCCGCGCGGCACTCGCTCGCCTGCGCGCCTCGTCGATCACGTCCTCGGAGATGTCGGAGCCGCGAGCCCGGATGCCGCGTCTTGCCAGCCGCAACAGGAGCTCCCCCTCGCCGCAGCCCACCTCGTGCACCTCCTGAGCCCCGGTGCCGACCGCCAGTCGCTCGAGCTCGTTCAAGAATCCGCTAACCAGCCGGCGCTCCACCGGATTGCGCGACCCGTACTTGTCGTAGACGTTGCCGCCCGCGATCGGCGGCGACGTCGCCAGGGCGGCAGTCAGCCGCCGACCTCGCTTCGGTCCCGGGGGTGATCGAGGCGGCCGTGCCCGTCCCCCGAGGGGGCTGGGGCTGTCTGCCCGGCGGCCTCGTAATGCGATGGCTCGATGCCCGCTTCGAGCTCCAGCCGCCTGACTCGCTCGAAGGTTCGCTGAGCGATCACGCGCTGGCCGGCGATCGCGTCGCCGACCACCCCGAGCCCGAACATCTGGACCGCGATCAGGGCGAGGACCGCGCCGAGGATCAGCGACTGCACGTGGCCGCTTCTGTCGCCGTGGAGGATCCAGTCGAGCATGAACGGGGTGAAGGCGAGCAGCGCGGCCACGCCGAACACGCAGGCCACGATCGTGAACACCCGCAGCGGCTCGTACAGGACGTAGGCGCGAAAGACAGCCAGCGCGTTGCGGCGCACGTAGGCGGGCGTGGAGTCGACGAGGCGCGACTCACGAGTCTCGGGGTTGGTGCCGATCGGGACGTGCTCGAGGGCCACCAGCATCTTCCCGGCCTGGATCAGGCTCTCCAGCGTGTAGGTGTAGTTGGAGACGACCTGCAGTTGCAGCGCCGCCTCCCTGTTGTAGGCGCGAAAGCCGGACGTCGTGTCGGGGACGCGGGTTCCCGAGGCGCGGCGCACCACCCAGCTTCCCAGCCGCTGGAGCGCCTTCTTCGAGGTGGAGAAGTGCTCCACGTCCTTGACCTGCCTGTCGCCCACCACCATGTCGGCGCGCCCGGCCAGGATCGGCGCGACCAGGGTCGGGATGTCGGCGGCCCGGTACTGATGGTCGGCGTCCGTGTTGACGATTACGTCCGCGCCCAGCTTCAGGGCGGCGTCGATGCCCGCCTGGAAGGCGGCGGCAAGGCCCTTGTTGTTCGTCAGCCTGACTATGTGGTCGACCCCGGCCGCGCGTGCCACCTCGACCGTCCGGTCGCTAGAGCCGTCGTCGATTATCAGCCACTCCACCTCGTCGAAGCCGTCCACCGCCCGGGGGAGCTCGACCAGGACGTGGGGCAGGGTGGCCTCCTCGTTCAGGCACGGAATCTGGATCACCAGCTTCATCGCGCGGGGCCATGGTAGCCCCGCCCGACCCCTGCCAGTCGCCCGCGGCGCCGGCGCCCCCGAACGGTGAAAGCGGTCACGATTCCCGCTGTTCACCGGATGCGATCTGCCTACCGCTCGGGCTAGGAGCCGCGGAACTGGTAGTGGGTCCGGTAGCGCCGCTCCAGCGGCCGGGGCTCCATCGCCACCACGACGCCCCTGCGCACCAGGCACCGCGGGCACGGCCTGCCGGCCTGGTGGCCGTCTCGATCCGCGATCGTCACCCGGCATCCCGGGCAGCGGAGGTGGCTCACCGGTGGGCGCTTCCGCCCCAGGCCTCTGGCTCCGGCACGACCGCCGGCTCCGCCGAGGCGATCTGCCGCATCCGCCGGTAGAGCGCGGCGTCGCATGGACGTAGGCCGGAAAGCTGCTTGCGCACCCGCACTTCGTGCTCGTTGACGGCGGCCGCAAGCGCGGCGAGGCGGCGCTCGACGAGGTTTCGCTCGCCGACGGGGTCGAGCTTCCTCGCGCCCTCGAACATCCACACTGGGCTCACGCCTTCCTCCTTTACCGTAGTTTGTCGACCGATTTACTAGAGAAGGAAGGCGAAATCTAGCAGATGGCGCTAGTCGTCATCGAGCAGCTCCTCGGCATCGCTCCAGCGGCCCGGCGGTACTCGCAGCGCGATGTCACCGTGGCCGAACTCGTCGAGTGGATAATCGGCGGTCAGCACCGAATCGACCCCGCGCTCGCTGAGGTACTGGCGCCAGGCACGCGCCGCCTCGAGCTCGCCGAAGTCGCGGAGCACCTCCCAGCCGTCGAATCGCGGGTCGCCGACGTGAAGCTCCGCCTCGCCGTCGGCGTGCGGCTCGCCCCCGAGCGCGCGGCCGATCCCGGTCAGCCTCGATCGGAGGCCCATCGCCACAGGCTAGCCGGCGCCCATCCCGAACGCCGGTTCGCGTCGACAGACCGCTCTTCTCGCCAGCCCGGCAGACGGGCAGACGGCTCTAGTCGGCCAACTCGATTCGCTCGATCACCTGGGGCTCCAGCGGACGGTCGCCGGCGCCTGTGGGCGCCGCCTCGATCCCGTCGACCGCCTCCATCCCCTCGGTGACCCGGCCGAACACGGTGTGCTTGTCGTCCAGCCAGGGTGCCGCCTCGGTGGTGACGATGAAGAACTGGGAGCCATTCGTGTCCGGCCCCGCGTTCGCCATCGCGAGGGCCCCGCGAACCACCTTGTGCTCGTTGATCTCGTCCTCGAAGGTGTAGCCGGGACCGCCGGTCCCGGTTCCCTCGGGACAGCCACCCTGGATCATGAACTCCGGGATCACGCGGTGAAAGGTGAGCCCGTCGTAGAAACCGTCCGAGGCCAGCTTGCGGAAGTTGGCGACCGTCTTCGGAGCCGCCTCGTCATGGAGCTCGACCGTCACCGGCCCGGCGCTCGTGTGGAGGGTCGCCTTGGACATTGCGCCCGCCACTCTAGCTTGCTATAAGGAACGAGAGCAAGGCGGGGCCTTGACCGCTCCGGCACGAGTTAACACCCGATGCCAGCAGCGACGCTCGAACATTCCTCCAAAGATCACGCGCCCGTGTTCGTTTCGGGCGGGCGCCGCCGTGCGCAAGCCGTGCGGGTGCCGCGGCGATCCTCGGGATCCTGCTCGCCGGCTGGCTGGGCGCGCTCGCGGGTGGCCTGATCGGCTTTTCCCCCCTTCCCCGAGCTGGCGCTCCCCGGCACGGGCCCCGCCCGAACGGCGCCGGCGGATCGGGCGTCCAGCCAGCTGCGAAGCGCGACGCCAACGTCAACGCATCTCCGATCGCTCAGGTCCCGGCGTCCTCCGGCCACAGCGAGGCGAGCAGGGCGCCAACCAGTGCCTCGCCGGACGCCTCCGGCGGCGGGACCGGAGGCGGAGGGTCCGGCGCCGACGGGTCCGGCGGCGGAACCGTCGAGGGCGGCACATCGTCGACCTCGCCGGACACCGGGGGCGGCAGCGCTCAACCGCAGCCCACCGCGCCCACCCCCGGAACCCCGGCGCACGCGAGCCCCGGGAACCCACCGTCGTTCGCGCCGCCGGCCAGCGGTGAGAAAAGTGCGTCCCCGCCGCGCGGCAACTCCGCCAACGCGCCGGGAAGGACGGTCTCCGCCGATCCGCCGGGCAAGGCAACGCGCCCACATTCGGGCTGAAGCCGCCCGGGCGAGACCGCCCAGGCGGATCGATCGGCCATGTCGCCCGTGATCCGGCGCAGAAGCGAGGCGGCCCGCCGGGTGGGGCGCCGCATCGAGCGCCCGCCGGCGCATTGGTCCCTGCTGGCGCTCCTGCTCGGCAGCCTGCTCTTGCTGCTCGCGGCGCAGGGCCTGTCTACTGCGACCACCGGTCGCAGCGCCACGGCGACAACGGGTGCGGGCGACCCCGCGCTGCACGGTTCGGCGGCGGTCTGGCGAATCGAGGGCGAGCGGTTGGTCCCAAGCGAGGCGCCGGTGGGGCGCCGTGTCGCCCTCACCTTCGACGACGGGCCTGACCCGCGCTGGACGCCCCGGATCGCGGGCCTGCTACGGCGCCTGGGGGTCCCGGCCACCTTCTTCGTGGTCGGTGAGCACGTCATCCGCTACCCCAGCCTGGTCGCGACGCTGCAGAGCGACGGCTTCGAGCTCGGCGACCACACCTTCAACCACGTGGACCTGACCACGATCCCCGGCTGGGAGCGCCACCTTCAGGTGTCGATGACCGACACGGCGATCGCCGGGGCGGCCGGAGTGCGCCCGCGCTTCTTCCGGCCGCCGTATTCGGGAGGTCCGCAATCGATCAGCCACGGCGAGGCGGCGGCGCTGGCCTCGACAGTCGATCCCGGCCACCTGATCGTGCTCTCCAACTACGACTCGGAGGATTGGCGCCGGCCCGGTGTCTCGAAGATCGTGCGCAACGCGACACCTTCTGGGCGCCGGGGGGGCGTCCTCCTCTTCCATGACGGGGGTGGCGATCGCTCGCAGACGGTCGCCGCTCTCCGGCGCCTGGTGCCGCGCCTTGAGCGGGACGGCTTCCGCTTTGTCTCGCTCTCCAGCCTGGCC
Source organism: uncultured Actinomycetes bacterium (assembly GCA_963760665.1). GTDB lineage: Bacteria > Actinomycetota > Thermoleophilia > Solirubrobacterales > 70-9 > AC-56. Next base: position 11,633 of record CAVXDS010000001.1, on the reverse strand, counting down.
GGAGCGCCGCCGCGCGAGGTCCAGCCGCCTGCCTCGGGGTCGGAGCGCCTACAGGGCCAGCTCCTGATCGGTGCCCTCGCGGTGGCCCGCTGGATCACCGGGCTCCTGGTCGCGCTGCTGATCCCGATCGCCGCCCTGGCGGTTCTCCGGGCGCTGGCCGTCGCCGTCTTTGCTCGCCACCACGCCCGCAAGTGGCGGCGCCAGCCCTCGCGTCCGTTCACGCCGTCGGTTTCGGTGATCGTCCCCGCCTTCAACGAGGCGGCGGGCATTGCGCGCGCCGTCGAGTCGCTGGCGCGGGGCGATCACCCGGCGCACGAAGTGGTGGTCGTCGACGACGGCTCCACCGACGGCACCGCCGAGATCGTCGAGAGCCTCCACCTGCCCCGCGTGCGCGTCCTACGTCAGCCCAACGCGGGCAAGGCAGCGGCGCTCAGCGCCGGAGTCGCCGTCGCCTCGGGAGAGGTCATCGTCACTGTCGACGCCGACACGGTCTTCGAGGACCTGACCCTGCGCCGCGTCGTCCAGCCATTCGCCGACCCCGCCGTCGGCGCGGCCGCCGGGAATACCAAGGTCGGCAACCGGCGTGGCCTGCTCGGGCTCTGGCAACACATCGACTACGTCACCGGATTCAACCTCGACCGCCGTCTCTATGACGTGTTCCGCTGCATGCCGACCGTCCCGGGCGCGGTCGGGGCGTTCCGGCGCCAAGCGATCGACGCCGCGGGTGGCTTCTCGAGCGCCACTCTGGCGCCGAGGACACCGACCTGACGATCGCGATCGGGCGTGCCGGCTGGAGCGTCGTCTACGTCGAGGACGCGCGCGCCTGGACCGAGGCGCCGGCCACGCTGTCCGGCCTCTGGCGCCAGCGTTATCGCTGGTCCTACGGCACGATGCAGGCGGTATGGAAGCACCGGTCCGCCCTGTGGCGGCGTGAGCCGGGCAAGGTCGGTCGCCGGGGCCTGCCTTATCTGGTCCTGTTCCAGATCGCCCTTCCCCTCCTGGCGCCGCTGATTGATCTCTCCGCTCTCTACGGCGTCGTCTTCCTCAGCCCGCTGCCGATCCTCGCCTACTGGGCCGCGTTCAACCTCCTCCAGCTGCTTCTCGGCGCCTATGCGTTCCGCCTCGACGGCGAGCGTCTCCGGCCGCTCTGGGCGCTGCCTTGCCGCAGTTCGTCTATCGCCAGCTCATGTACCTGGTCGTCGCCCAAGCGACGATCAGCGCGGTCCGTGGCGTCGGGCTGCGGTGGCAGCACGTCGAGCGCACCGGCGAGATCGAGGTCGTCGGTACCGCCTCCTGATCCAGATCGGCCACACGGCCCTATCCGCCAACAGGGCGTCAATCGGCGGGGCTCTTAGACTCGCGGAGTGAGCGCTCCAGATGAGGCGGCCCCCAGCCGCGGCCTGCGCTGGTTCTTCGGCGTCTCGGCCGTCCTCGCCGCGATCGCCGGAGCTGAGCTGTTCGCGGGAGCGAGCGACACGGACCGCTTTTTCTCCTGGACCATCGACCCGCCGCTGACCGCGGCCTTCATGGGGGCCGCCTACTGGGCGGCGATGGTGCTCCTGGCCTGGGCCGCGCGTCAGCGAAGCTGGGCGCGGGCCCGCACGGCGCTCCCGGCCGTGTTCACGATCGCGGTCCTGCTCTTGGTCGCGACCGTGATCCACCTCGACCGCTTCCACCACGATTTGTTCGGTCGCTTCTGGGAGGCCGTGTATGTGATCGTGGTGCCGCTCCTCGTCTACCTGGTGTGGAGCCAGGTGCGCCAGGCGGGACCGGTTCGGCGCGGGGATCGCCCCCTCGCGGGTTGGCTGCGGGCCGTCCTCTGCTTCCAGGCGCTGGTCATGCTGGCGCTGGGCGCGGCGTTGTTCGTGGCCCCGGTCGGCGCCTCGTCGCTATGGCTCTGGGACCTGACCCCCCTCACGGGACGCGCGGTCGGGGCATTCCTGGTCGGCTTCGGTGCGGCGGCGGCCTTCGCGGCGGCCGACAACGACCTCGGTCGCCTCCATGGCGCGGCCCTCGCCTACGCGACCCTCGGCGCCCTCGAGCTGGTCGCGGCGGCGCTGCACGGCGGCGACTTCACGTCGCCGGCCGCCGGGGTGGCCGCCTACGTCGTGTTCTGCGCCTCCGTGCTCGCCCTCGGCCTCTACGGCGCGGTCACGAATCGAGGCTCCGCAGGCCGGCCTCCTGATCGCGGTATCCCTCGACCCTGATCCCCTTCCCGTCGCGCATCGTCCACACGTGTGCGTAGCGGGTGTCGGCCTCGATCCCGCTGACGCGCCCGACCGCCGTCAGGTGGATCAGCACGGCGACGCGGTCGCCCGCCACGACCAGGTCGTCGATCTGTTGGTGAAACTCTCGCCACTCGGCCAGGAAGTCCCGCAGGAACCCCCGCAGGGCCTCACGGCCGCGGAACTCGTCGCCGCCGGGCAGCTCGGGGCTCTCGCGCCACACGGCGTCAGCATCGAGTGCCTCGAGCGCCGCGGCGACGTCGCCCTCGTTGAGGGCTTCATAGGAACGGCGGATCGTGTCGACGTCCGTTTCACTCACGCGCCGTCGAGGTTAACCGGGAAGTGGCGCGCCGCGGCGGCCCGGGACATATGCTGCCCCGGACGATGAGGGAGAGAAGCCAGGGATTGGTCCTCGCCCTGGCCGTGATCGGCGCGATCGCGCTGGTGGCCGGCGCGGCTGTGGGCCTCGCCAGCCCGGCCGGGGACGCGCCCCGCCCGAGCGCCCCAGCGGTGCCTCACGTGAACCACGTGTTCATCATCGTGCTCGAGAACGAGAACGCGGACTCGACCTTTGGGAAGCACACGGCCGCGCCCTATCTCGCTCGCCAACTCCGGGCCAGGGCGCCTTCCTCCCCAACTACTACGCGATCGGGCACGAGAGCCTCGACAACTACATCGCCATGGTCAGCGGTCAGGCGCCCAACACGCAGACCCAGGCCGATTGCCAGGTCTATACGAACTTCAAGCCCGGGACGCCGACCTCAAACGGTCAGTACCGCGGCTCCGGGTGCGTGTACCCGGCGCCGGTGGCCACCGTCGCCAACCAGCTGCAGAGCTCGGGCCACACCTGGAAGGGCTACATGGACGGCATCAACGGGAAGGCGCCGCCGGGCGCGGACATCCGCTGCCGTCATCCCGCGCTCAACTCCCATGACGACACCCGCGACACGCCGAGGTCGGCGACCAGTACGCGGCTCGCCACAACCCGTTCGTGTACTTCCATTCGATCATCGACTCACCCACCTGCGCCGCGCACGACGTCGGCTACGCGCACCTGAGCCCTGACCTGCGTTCGGAGCAGACGACCCCCGACTACTCGTTCATCACGCCGAACCTCTGCCACGACGGCCACGACTCGCCGTGCGTCAGCGGCGAGCCCGGCGGCCTCGCGACGGCGAACACGTCGGCTTCAGCAGAACGTGCCCCGGATCCTTCGCTCGCCCGCGTTCGGGCACCGGGGGCTTCTGCATCGTCACCTTCGACGAGGCGGAGGGCGACGGCGCCGACGCCGATTCGAGTGCCTGCTGCAACGAGCAGCCGGGGCCCAACCTGATTCCTCCCGACACTCCGGGGGCCCTGGACGCCCGGGCCCGGCGGCGGCCGGGTCGGCGCCGTCCTGGTCTCCCCGTGCATCAGGCCCGGAACCGTGGACACGACCCCCTACAACCACTACTCGCTGCTGCGCTCGATCGAGCGCAATTGGAGCCTTCCCTACCTGGGCTACGCCGGACAGCAGGGCCTCCAGCCGCTCGGGCCCAAGACGCTCAACCGGCCGGACTGCTAGCTGCCGCAGGCGGGAAACAACCCAGGTGGGCCGAATTTCTTGTCCATAGGCCATGAAATTCGGCCCAGTCTGGCGCGCGCAGCACCTCGAGGGGGCCGTGGGCAGGGTGTGAAATGTGGCCCTCCTCGCTGCCTGATCGCGCCCCGAAGCCTCGCAGTCGTCCCGTAGGAAGTTGTAAGACGCTCAACCGGCCAGCCAGCGCTTCGGGTTCTCGACCATCATCGTCTCGAGCTGGTCGTCGGTCATTCCGGCCTCGCGCAGGGTGGGGATCACCTGGTCGAAGACCAGGGTCATGCTCCAGCCCTTGGCGGCCCCGGTGGCCAGCAGTTGCTCCTCCACTTCGACCGGATACCAGTCGAGGGTGGCGCAGTAGTCCTGGGAGAGGAACATGCGCTCGGCGTAGCCCCGCTCGAGCAGCGCGGTGACGGTGGCGTTTCGCTTCTCGATCGGCAGGAAGATCTCCAGTCCGTATCGGTCCATGCCGATGTAGACGCCCTTGTCGAGCACCCCCTCGATGTAGTCGAGGTCGTCGGTGTCGCCCATGTGCGCGATCTGCACCCGCGACAGGTCGGCGCCCTCCTCTTCGAAGATCTCGATCTGCCGGTGGGCGGTCTGGCTGGCCGGCCTTGAGTGGGCCATGATGGGCACCCCGGTACGGGCGCTTGCCCGGGCGACCGCGCGGTGGACCTTCTCGATGTTGTCCGTCACTCCCGGCGCGTCGGCCGCGCACTTCAAAAACGCGGCCTTCACCTCGCTGCCCTGGATCCCCTGCTCGATGTCGTGGACGAACAGGTCGGCCATCGCGTCGGCGTCCCGAGCCACGAAGAACATCGGCAGGTAGTCGTAGGTGTAGATCCCGGTGCAGGGCACGACCTGCAGCCCGGTCTCCTCCGACACCCTTCGCGAGAACTGGATGTCGCGCCCGCCGAACATCCCGGTCGGCTCGCAGATCGTCGCCCCACCCCGCTCGATCACGGCACGCGCGCTCTGAACCGCGACCTCGTGCAGCTCCGCCGGCCCGCACGCTCGGGGCGGCTCGGCGGGAACCACCGACCCGACGTGCGGCCACCAGAGCGCCACGGCCTCGTCGCGATAGATCAGGTGCTCGTGGACCAGCGTAGTTCCGAGCTGGTCGGCGTCGATCCTGCCGGTGACCGTCTCGACGGTGGCCATGAGGCGCGACCGTAGTCTATGAGCCGGCCCACGCACACGCCGCCGGCCGTGGGTAGCCTCTGACGATGCCTCGCAGCTGGGTGATCACGATGACGATCCTCGTCGCCTGCCTGCTCGCCTCGATGGTGATCGCCCTCGTGAAGCTGTTCTAAGTGCTCTCCGTCGTAAGTTCCGTCGCGCTTGGGCGAGCACTAGGGATAGGATGGGCCCGTGCTTGAGCGCATAGTGGTTGGCACAGACGGCTCCGACACGGCGACCGAGGCGGTTCGCCAGGCGATCGAGCTCGCCAAGATGGCGGGCGGGCAGCTCGACGTGGTGGCCGCCTTCGAGCCGGTTCCGCAGAGCCGCCAGCGCGAGGAGAGGGGTGAGGCGCCCGGCGACGTCGCATACGCGGTCGGTCCCGCGTGAGGACGTCAACGTGACCCTCGACGGCGCGATCGGCCTGGCGAAGCAACATGGGGTCGAGGCGACGCCGTACCCGCGCGAGGGCGATCCCGCCGACGCGATCCTGGACGTCGCCGAGGAGATCGGCGCCGACCTGGTGGTGGTGGGCAACAAGGGAATGACGGGCGCCAAGCGCTTCCTGCTGGGGAGCGTGCCGAACAAGGTCTCGCACCACGCTCCCTGCAGCGTCTACATCGTCCGCACGACCTGAGAGCAGCCCCGGGCGCCGATCGCCGGGCGCCGCACGCGTAGCCGCGCCCCCGCGTCCGAGCAGGCCCGATACTTCCGCGATGGCCGAGGAACGCTTCTCGGAGCGCGATCAGCGTTCATGCGGCTGGCTCTTGGCGAGGCGGAGCGAGCCGCCGAGCACGACGACGTGCCGATCGGGGCGCTCGTCGTCCGCAAGGGCGAGGTGCTCGGTGCGGCGGGAAACGAGCGCGAGCTGCGGGCCGATCCGACCGCGCATGCCGAGGTGCTCGCGATCCGCGAGGCCTCAAAGAGGATCGGCGGCTGGCGGATTCCCGACGCGGTCCTGTACGTGACTCTCGAGCCGTGCCCGATGTGCGCCGGCGCGATCGTGCTCGCTCGCGTTCCCCGCGTCGTCTATGGCGCGCCCGATCCGAAGGCGGGCGCCGCCGGGAGCGTGGTCGACATTCTCGGCGAGCCCCGCCTCAATCACCGCCCCCAGGTGGACGGCGGCCTGCTGGCCGAGGAGTCGGCTGCCCTTTTGAACGCCTTCTTCAGCGCTCGGCGATAGACGCGCTCAGTCGCTTCGAGTAGCTGACCGGATAGGGGTCTATCGCCTCGCTTCCGCCCAGGCGTCGCAGCCCCTCGGGCAGGGCCGCGAGCTGGGCCGCGGAGCGCTCGCGGATCTGTGGGAGCGACTCGTGGCGCACCGGCTCGCCCTCGCGCATCGCGGGCACCAGCAGCGGCTCGCCCTCCAGGTTCTCGTCGATCGCCGCGATCACGTCGGAGCTCATCGCGTCCCCGTCGTAACGGCGGAACACCTGCTTGGCGCCGGGCACCGTTTCCTTGTCCGGAGAGTGCTTCCAGACTCCGCGCCAGCTCTCCCCACGCCTGTCGGCGACCAGCTTGTAGACGCCGTTGACCACCGGCGAGTCGCGGCTGGTGCCAAGGTCGGTGCCGACCCCCCACAGGTCCACCGGCGCACCCGCGGCGACCAGCTCGGCGATCCGGCGCTCCTCGAGGTCGCCGCTGGCCGCGATCCGCGTCTGGCTCATCCCGGCTTCGTCGAGCAGCCGCCGAGCCGCCACGGACAGCTCCCGCAGGTCCCCCGAGTCGAGTCGCACCCCCGCCAGCGGGATCTCGGCCTCCCGTGAGGCCGAGATGGCGCGCCGTACCCCCTCGAGCGTGTCGTACGTGTCCACGAGCAGGACGGGGCTGTCGGGGAAATCCTCGATGAACGCCCGAAACGCGGCCTCCTCGTCGTCGAACGAGAGCACGTACGAGTGGGCCATGGTCCCCACGGGGCGCAGCCCGTAGCGCATCGCCGCCCCGACGTTCGAGGTGCCGCCGCACCCCGCCACCGCGGCCGAGCGGGCGACCTTCATCGCCGCGTCGGCGCCGTGGTCGCGTCGGGGGGAGAAGTCCACCACGCGCTCGCCCGCCCCCGGTTTGCCGCCGCCGGCCGCGAGCACGATGCGGGCGGCCTTGGTGGCGATCATCGTCTGGAAGTTGATCTGGTTGAGGAGCAGCGTCTCCAGGAGCTGCGCCTCGATCCGCGGCGCCGTGACCCTGAGCAGCGGCTCGCTTCGCGAAGCACACCGTGCCCTCCGGCATCGCGTCCAGGTCGCCCGAGAAGCGGAAGGCCGCCAGGTAGTCGATGAAGTCGTCGGCGAACAGCTCGAGCGACCGCAGATAGTCCAGCTCGCGCTCGCCGAAGCGAAGCTCGCGGATCAGCTCCAGCGTCGGCCCGAGCCCCGCGGCCAGCAGCCATTCCCGGTCGGAAGGAAGCCGGCGAACGAACAACTCGAAGATCGCCGGCTCGTTCATCCCCTGGCTGAGGTAGCTGGCTGACATCGTCAGCTCGTACTGGTCGATCAACAGCGCGACCTCGGGTGGGCTCAGCAGCCCCGGATCGTCTGGGTTCGGCGCTGGACCTGGAGTTGCCTCGGTCATCGCGCCGAAGGCTATGCGCCCGACCGGATTCGGCTCGGATCCGGCCTGCCTCGCGGTTAGCCTGCTGGCGGTGGACGGCTCAGACGCGCAGCCTGGTTTCGCCGCCTATGAGCGCGGCACCGATGAGTTCTCCCGCGTGCTCGCCTTCAGCGACGCCGTGTTCGCGATCGCCATGACCCTGCTGGTGGTCGGGATCGCCGTACCCACATTCGCCGATCACGGCGACGTCGGCGAGCTCGCCGACGCGCTCAACGACCTCGTCCCGAGCTTCGTCAGCTTCTTCATCAGCTTCGCGGTGATCGGGCGCTACTGGGCCGCCCACCATCAGTTCTGCGCGGGGCTGGCGCGAGTCGATCGCGGACTGGTCGCGATCAACCTCGTCTATCTCGCCTTCATCGCCTTCCTCCCGTTTCCAACCGCGCTGCTCGGCAACTACTTCGAGAATCCTCTCTCGGTGGCCATGTACGCGGTGATGGTGGCGATCATCAGCGGCCTCGAGGTGGTGTTGTTTCGCCACGCGTATCGCGGCGGCCTCTTGCGCGAGGCGATGCCCGAGGACGTCTACCGCTGGGGTGTCATGCAGTCGATCTCGCCCGTCGTCTTCTTCCTGGCCTCGGTGCCGGTGGCGTTCGTGAGCACCACCCTCGCGGTCGTCGTCTGGTTCGGCGGGATCCCGTTCCAGCTCGCCACCAGGGGGAGGAAGCCGGCCGACGCGGACCGCTTCTACTAGCCCTGAGCGGCCGCGGGCCGCGCTACGAGAAGTGCGTGCCCAAGAGCAGGACCAGGGTCGTCGTGGCCACGATCGCCCCGATCAAGCCCCCTGCGAGCCAGCCCAGGAGCCGCGCGCCGCTGCCGAGATCGTCTGGCTCGATCAGGTGGAGCAGGCGGTCCGTCATCGTCGATACCTCTCTTTCTCATGCCGACGGGGTTAGCTGTCGGGCTAGCGCTGAAAGAGCCGCGCCACGGAGTCCTCCTCCGATTAGCCCCTGGGTCCACCGCGGACCCTGTGGTTCCCCCGTTCCCTCCGGCAGATGGAGGGATTAGGCAGGTGTGCTTCTGTTGTCGGCCCTGCAAGCTACCCGGTTGGGGCGACGCTAATCCTGGCGCGCCGAGCAACGGATGGCCGCCTTGGATCAGACCCGTTCGGCGGCGTGCTCGCCAGGGTGGGCTCAACCACGCCTTGGACCGCGTGCCTGCGTAGCGCCCGATTGCCGGCGTTCCAGCAACTTTTGAGGAACCAAAGCGTTCTGACCCAAGGGGGCGATCAAGCGGAGAGTCCCGTTTGATAACCCACGGGACGCGGAATCGCCCCCCTAATCCTTGACGCTACAGGCCCGTCAGGCTTTGGCGCGTGTTCGAGCCGCCTTCTTGCGCTCTGGCTGCGGCGCTTTGCCTTTTGCTTCCGTGTCGGGCGGCCTTCTTTGCCGCGGCCTTTCGCTTTGGGCCCATGGTTGAGTCGATCTTGAATCTCGACCACCGCCCCTGATAGATCGGCCATCGCCCGGCGGGCCGCCTTCGGCGCGGCCTTGGAGCTGTTGCGGACAGCCCCGGCGACGTCCTTGGCGCCGGACCCTTGCTGCTCCTCCTTCCCTGCTCGACCCAGGCCATGGCCGGCGGCCATCGACCGCCGTGCAACGGCGACTGAGTGTCAGCGAGGTGCGCGCGCCATCGCCCTCATGCCGGCGCGCAGATCCGGCGCCGAGAGCGCGTCCGCCGGGACCGGCTCCGCGCGATAGCTGAAGTTGGAGGGGAACGTCAACAGGAAGGTTCTTTTGCCGTCGGGCTGATAACCGCCGATCGGCTCATGCTTCCCCCAGGAGATCAGCCAGTCTCGATTCGGTAGGCGCCGGGCCGAGCCGCAGCAGTTGGAGTTGCGGACGTCGGGGTCGGTGATCGACCTCAGGAGCGTCGCCGTTCCCCTCTTTTGGTTGATTCGGTAGCGCACTGCCCGCGGCGGCCTGTGGCCCAGTTTGCTGCGATTGTCGAACAGGGTCAGGGTCCCATCGCTGAGCAGCCGCGCGTCGTGCTGGGCGCCAAGGGTGTAGTTGAGGGGATCCTGCTTCACGGTCAAGCTCTTTCGCGTCGGTCTGCCACCCAGCTTCCAGACGATGTCGCCGGTGCGCTTGTCGATCTTGTAGACGGCGTCGAGGTTCCGGAAGGAGGCGATCACCGACCTGCCGTCCGGCTCGATCGAGTTCCAATGGACGATGTCATAGCCGAGCCCGGGGATGGGGTGGCCGAGGACCGGCCGCCAGTGACGCCCGGTTTCGGCCAGCGAGATGTGGTCCTGGCTCTTCCAGTCCCAGACCAGTTGGCCGTCGGAGCTCACCTCCTGTAGCTCCGCGTTGGCGACGTTGGCGTTGCTGGAACCGCCGTATGGCCTCGTGTTGACGTGGCCCTGGGTGACGTAACTGCCGACCAGGTAGTCACCGTTACCCAGTAGCTGCAGGTCGTGGGGGTTGGCCGGTTCGCCGACCGGATGGAGGGTGCGGACGAGGCCGCCGTCCAGGCGGTGAATCACCCATTGCTTTAAAGAGCGATCGAACCACAGGACGGTGCCGTTCGTGAGCACCCTAGTGGCGTGGGCCGCAGCGCGGTACCACCAGACCGGCGCGCCGTGGTTGTCGAAGATGATCGCGTAGCGCGAAAAATATTGCTTGTCCACCGAGAAGAACTCCGGGGACACCGGCCGCTGGCGGGTGAAGGTGTAGTCGGGGAAGTCTTTGGGAAGGCAGCGCACGTGGTAGATAGAAAGCTCCGGGTGTCCCACCCGTCGTACCGTGATCGTGAAGGCGTGCCCGGCACCCAGTGGCACCACGTCGCTGAACTTGCCGCCGCGGAACGGATGGTTGGCGATCGTCGCCTCCCACCCTGCGGAGGCGTGGGCGTTGATCCTCACAGGCCGGTTGTTGCAGCGGACGACGTAGTCGTGGACGTTGGGCGCGAACTTCGGGGAGAGGCTTCGCACTGTGAAGCTCACCTGCCCGTACGGTGGCGACGCCGCGGTTGTGGCCGGGGCGGCGAGGAGCCCGGCGATCAGGAGCGCCGAGCTCGCCACCAGGACCACGCGACGTTGACCACCGCCTAACATCGAGGCGATCGTATCCCAGCGGGTTCGCCGTTCTGCGCAGTCTGGGTCCAGCGGAGAGGGTCGGACAGACTTGCTACGAACATCGCATAGCCAAGCCATCCGCACGCATCGTGCTACAGCGCTGCTACTTAGAGCCATCGGCCACCTCGTCGTCATCGACCGACTTGAGCGGGTGCACGTTGGCGCCGAAGGCCCGGCGAATCCGCTCTCGTGCTCGCCTGTCACTGGGATGCCCGTAGAGCGTCCCGGACCAGCCTGCCGTGATCTGAATGACCTAGTTGCTGGGCAACGTCAGCAGGATCGAGTCCTTTCTCCATCAGCATCGTCGCGCACGCGTGACGGAGCTCGTAGGGCTGGAGCCTCGGTCGTTTCGCAGCAGCTCGGACGGGATTGAAGTAGTAGCTCAGAGACGCCTTACTGAAACGATTTCCGCGCTTTGTGGTGAAGACCCAGGGGATGCGCCTCGGCGACGGCGAAGGTTTCGCAGCATCCGATCGAACGGGCGCCTCCCTTGTGATGCGCGTCGGTGCGTCGGCAAGCGCGCTCCTCACAATGGGCAGCAGCAGAACTGTGCGGGGCTTGCCGTTCTTCGGCAACTTAAGCTGACCAGCCGGGTCCAAAGACCTCCGAATCGTGACTTCGTCGTCTTTATGTCGTCCCACTGCAAGGCGAACGCCTCACCGGGTCCCTTGCGGCGCGAGATACTGCGCGGGCGATGTCGCAGGAGAACGTAAAGATCGCTCGGAAAGGCTTCTAACTGGACCGCACACAAGTGATCCATTAGCCCGACAAGCTGGCGTCCAAGCGGCGCCAAGCTGAGACTGGCGCACAGCGGCCCTCGGAGCTTCCGGGGGCCGCTTGCGTTAGTTCGAGGGCCTTTGGGGAACGAAGTGAAGCCCTCCTGCGCCGCCGGGCTGCGGGAGTAGGTGATGTCGCAGGAGAACGTCGATTTCGTCCGGCGCGGTTGCGAGCACTTCCGCGAGACGGGCGACTTCCG